>JARKOY010000078.1 GCA_029975555.1 Spirochaetia bacterium
CGGCATCTCCATCACGTATGCCACGCAACCCGAGCCCAAGGGTTTGGCGCAGGCCTTCACGATCGGTGCTGATTTCGTGCGAGGACACAAGAGTGCGCTTGTTCTCGGTGACAACATCTTCTACGGGCCTGGGCTCGGCCAACAACTCACCAAGTACCGCGAAGTGGACGGTGCAGCAGTCTTCGCCTATTGGGTTGCCAATCCCACCGCCTACGGCGTCGTCGAGTTCGATCAAGACCATCGCGCTCTCTCTCTTGAAGAGAAACCGAAGAGCCCTCGTTCAAACTACGCGATTCCAGGGCTCTACTTCTATGACGAGCAAGTGGTCGAGATCGCCAGCGCCCTCGCGCCTTCTCCACGCGGCGAGTTCGAGATCACGGACGTTAACCGCGTCTACATGAACCAAGGACGCCTGCATGTCGAGGTTCTCCCTCGCGGCACAGCATGGCTAGACACGGGCACATTTGATGCACTTAACGACGCAAACAATTTCGTGCGTACGATCCAGGCAAGACAGGGCCTACAGATCGGGTGCCCTGAGGAGGTTGCGTGGCGGAGAGGATTCCTTTCCGACGATGAACTTCGCGCTCGAGCAGCACGGCTGATCAACTCCGGATACGGCGGCTATCTTCTTAGGCTCCTGGGAAACCAAAGCGGCGCTTCACAAGCGGGGGTGTAGATGGGGTCGGAATTCTCCGGTCTCGAGTAGCTATCACGCTATGGCGTGTCGCCTTAATCGTTATGTTGACCGCCTGGTGAGTGCCGATCACGTCGCGCGAGAGACCTTAATCGTTATGTTGACCGCCTGGTGAGTGCCGATCACGTCGCGCGAGAGATGGTGGTGGCGCGACTCAGTCTGAACACTCGATAGCCGCCAACAGTGACGCCTCGTACCCGGCGCAGACGCTTTCCCACGAGTAGTCGCTGCGTGCTCGGGCGACTGCAGCCATGCTTAGTCTCTCTTGCTCGGTCGGGTTAGCGAGCAGTTCGAGCACCGCGCTCGCGATGGCGGTCGGATCCGCTGTCGTGAAGCGGCCAACATCGGCGAGCACCTCGCGGTTATACACCGTATCGCGCGCAAGGATCGGTGCACCGCATGCCATCGCTTGGACCAGCGCCGGGTTCGTGCCACCGACGCTGTGGCCGTGGAAGTATGCGCCGGCGTGCTGCCAGAGGGCGAACAGCCGGAGGTCATCACTCAGATGCCCCAGCCAGCGTACCCGGGGGTTCGCGGCTGCGAGCGCAGCCGCTCGCGCATCCAACTCGCCACCGTAGCCCGAGGATCCCACGATGACGACCTCGTGCTCCCGGGCGATCGTCTCTGCCGCGACGAGGAACTCCGGTACGGTGTTTTCCGGCACGAACCGCGCGACGATCAGCGCGTAGCGATGGTGCTCAAGGTCGGTCTCGACCGGCAGCACCTCCGGTACTTCACCTCCGTAGGGGATAAAATCGCCGTCTCTGTTGAAGTCCTCCAGCCAGCGCCGTCCAATCTCCCTGGAGTCCACGATAATCCGGTGAGCGTGCTTTGCGGTCGCCTGGGCGCCGCGACGGAATACCGCCTTTCCCAACCGGTCCCATTTCGCGCGTTCCCACTCCATGCCATCGACATTGACAACTGTAGGCACGCCCCGAGAATTGAGCACCGGCAACCAGAAACCGTTGGCGACATTGAACACGAGTGCTACATCGGGATGGCGTCGTGTGGCGTCCAACGCTGCGGTGAGACCGTAACTGAGAGTGCTCAACGACTTGCGCTCGATTCCCTTAGTGAGCAGGCTGCAGACACGTTCGTCCCTGTCGGGGTCCTCCGGCTTGGTCTGACCCGGACGGCCGTAAACGGTCACTTGCCAACCGTGCTCCGCGAGGTACGGCGCGACCTGCCGCACCGCGGTCTCAAAGCCACCGTAATAGCTCGGATAGCCACGGGAGCCGATGATCGCAACTGAACGCTGAAGCACGTGCCTAAGCCTAGTGGGTCCATGACAGGAATGCCCATGCCCCCCACGGTCGCGGGATCCACTAGGTCGTGTTTCGAAAGTGGTGTCCGACGAGGGTGTGGCGGCTGGCGTGTCGGTCCTGACGGTGGGAGGGCTCCCGGGGTAGACGGATTGGTATCTAGTCACTCCTACTTCCCCGGGAGTCCTCGTGCCAATCGTAG
>JARKOY010000098.1 GCA_029975555.1 Spirochaetia bacterium
GCACGTACAACCTGACGAATGATGGCCCGGTCAAGTCGTGGTTCGAGATCGCGCGTGATGTCTTTGCGCTGTCTGGGCGAGATCCGGCGGATGTCGCTCCGCAGAGCACGGCCGAGTTTGGGGCGGGGAAGGTCGTGGCGCCGCGTCCTGTTCATAGCGGGTTGGGGTTGGACAAGATCAAGTCTGTTGGGTTTGTGCCGCGGGATGCGGGTGGGGCGTTGCGGGAGTACCTGGGGGCGTGATTTGGGTCTCCCAGTCACGCGATGACAGCCCAGAGGCTGTTCGCAGTATTCATGGGCCGTGCTGCGGGGTTCGTTGACCTTCTTGCGATCAGATGGATACCCGCGCCGGCCAGGCAACCACGAAACCGCACGTAGATCGTCGACTGGTCGATCGGGGTGTCCGCGGTCCTGCTGTAGAAGACGTGATCACCGCGCTCGGGGGTCGGGTGCGCGGTCACGATGTACGCGTGCAAAGGCGGCGTCAACCTGATCTGCATCCTCGACCTGCTCGGCCACGCCGACGTATTTGCCACTGAGATCTACGCCCGCGCAGACGCAGAAACCAAACGCAAAGCGATCGAGAGCGCCCACCAGCCGCTGACCCCAGACACCTTGCCGGACTGGACCACAGACACGTCGCTGATCGGCTGGCTCGACACCCTGGGACGGTGACACCGGCCGCCAGGATTGTACGACTCTCATCGGGCCGGGGAGCGCGGTCGCGCCATCTACGGCCACGGCCTGTGCAGATTTGCACCATTAACTGTACAGTCCCGTGCAGTGCAGGTGACTCTCATCGGACGGGGGGGAGCAGCGCTTCACACTCCAGCGGCGATGCTCCGGGAGCTGCACACGCTTGCATACGCGTTCGCACTTCATGATCAACTCGCGCAAGCCGGTGGTAGAGGTCTAGTCTGCTCGTGGGTTATCAGGCGGGGGACAACGAGACCACTTCCCATCATTCACTTGACCCCCGAGGACGCGCCCGTCGAAGAGAGGCTAATGGTGTTTGCCCAGAGGATGAGTGACAGCCGGTTTGAGGCCTTAGCGGCTCTGCCTGACGATGACGGTCGAAAAGTAGAATGACGTCCCCGTGGTCGCTTCGCCGCGTGCGTGGTGCTAAGTGGTACTTGTCTCCGCGATCCGTTCGCGATCAATCGCAGCGAGCGCATGGCTGTTTGCGGTCGGCATAGTCAGTTCCTGCGGCTATCGCGCTGTGCCAGAGTTGAGAAGACGGTGACCGTGAGGAAGCTTGATGAACGCCTCCACCATTTCGGGTGAACTTCGGTGAGTCTCCGGAGAGTCAACACGAATGTGCTGGTCGGACAGCATAGCTTTGCCACGAGAGAAGAGGAGAGGTGTCAAAATACTGCCCGCAGGTCGGGGGAACACAAAGATGTCAGAGACTGACGCTACGGTTCGAGTCATGGAACGAGGAGGGGACGAAGAGATGACAGTTGCATGCCCTGATCGCGATCTGGAACGGGCGAGGCGTTTGGCGAAGGCTGCGCTTGCCAACGGTCCAATCAATCGCGGGGAGTTGATTGACGAAGTTGCTCGTTCAGGGCCCTACTATCGAGATACAGTCAAGGTGGCGTTGGCCTCACTCGACTTGGTTGAGAAGCCAGATGGCCGAGTTCGCCTCCGCCGCAAGAATCGCAAGAGAAGGCTCTGATGCGGAATGCCAAGCCCTGCCGCACAGCGGCCAGCCGACGCACCTAGAGCCAACGCATCCAGAGCCAGCTCTGCCACCCACGCCGGTGCGAAGCCCCGCACTACTGCAGCCCGCGCGGCAGCGAAAGTCACCCCAGATGTGGCCCGTAAGAGAGATCGGCGAGAGAGCGGTAGAGCCAAGGGCGAGGGTGACGTGCGTTCCGAGTCCTCTCGCGATTGCGACCGAATTACCTACTCCTGGGCTTGGCGGCGTCTTGATGGGGTCACTCAGGTGCTCACCCCCTATAGCGACTACCCGACTTGGCACAATCGGCTGACGCATTCCGAGAAAGTAGCGCAGGTATCAAGGACGATTGCTGCAACTGTTTTACAACGCGAACGCTCGGCATTGATTCGAAAGCTCGGAGGGATAGATGTCTACGTGTGCGAGGCTGCCGGCCTGGCTCACGATTTGGGCCATCCGCCTTTTGGCCATATAGGCGAGGAAACGCTAGATCAGATCGCTCGAGAGGAGTGGCATCTAGATGACGGCTTTGAGGGCAACGCGCAGACGATGCGAATAGTTACAACCGGAAATGTTCGATCGATTGAATATTTGGGTCTCGATTTAACATCCGCCACTCTCGCGGCCATTGCCAAGTATCCCTGGGTTAGAGCTAAACGCCACAAGAATCATGACGATCAAATCGACAACGATTCGGACTATCGCAAGAAATGGAGCAAATTCAGCTTTTATAATAGTCAAGCTTACCTGTTGCCACGTGTCAGAGAGTTTGCGACCGGCATTGGCGCGGGGACGCAGACCGTGGAAGCCTCCATCATGGATATTGCTGATGACATCACATATGCGATTCATGATCTTGAAGATTTCTACTTATCCGGTCTTCTAGACAGCTCGCTCGTGGTTGAGGAACTGCGCCACCTGGTTTCGGAAAAGCCCCCCCAGTCGCCGAGCCCTATTGAGAAGCTTGAGTCCAGTCTTTCGCAGAATAATGTGGAGTACTACGACCACAGCATGTTCTTAGAGGCTGCAGATTATGTCCGGTCCAAACTGACCGACGAATTCCCGCGCCTGACTAGCCCAAAAGTGGAGCCGACAGTCCGTCAAGCCACCTCTGATTTAATTGGCAGGTATATTCTGGCGGTTAAACTGTCGGAGCAGCCCTTGTGGGCCGGGGGACCGCACTTGTCGGTCGATAGGCGACAGTGGCATGAGCTTCAGATATTCAAGGCCATCACAATGAACTACGTAATCTCAAGATCCGATATTGCGGTGATTCAGCGCGGGCAGGCTGCGGCACTCAAGACACTTGCTGGACTACTTGATAAGTGGATAAACGACTCAAAGGATCGTAGGCGCGCACCGAGGCGTCTTCAGGATTTGTACGCGCTTGCGCAAACAGAGGAAGAAAGGAAACGGTGCGTGTTGGACTACCTCTGCTCGCTGACTGACCTCCAGTGCCTTTCTTTGCTGGATGCATTACTTGGCTCTAGGGCACCTCGAGTTGGGCTCCCGTTCATGTAGGCAGGTACGCTGGTATCAGCTCTGAGCCGAGGTTGAGCCAGCCCAGAGCACATTCAGGTCTCGACTGCACCGCGTGTGTGAATTCTTCTCGTGCCTCTTCATGTTCTCCGGAGCGGGATAGTAGAACCCGACTTGGGCCAATTTAGTGCGCATCCGAGTTCTTAATCTCCTGACTTTTACAGGTGCGCGTGTTTCGTGAGTGTTTGTGCTTGTCAGAGGCTCGCGGTTGGTGCTCTTCGAGCACTAACCTCGATCTTTCATTGGTGGTCTGATGATGGTCGGACCGTGGGTTGTCCGCTGGTCTGTTGTTGATTGTGGCATGTGGGTGTGATGGATCGCCGCGTGTCGTTCGCGGTGGGCGGGCTGTCCAGACCGGGGGTTTCT
>JARKOY010000112.1 GCA_029975555.1 Spirochaetia bacterium
TTTTCATTCTTCTTTATATCCAGTGGCCCTTCCAGCCCGGGCACATAGATCTCCTCCTCTCTTTTGGCCAAAGATATGATGGGGACCTTAACCCTCATCTCCCGCAGCTCCTTTAAGGCTGAGCTGAGCTGGCCTGCGCCTCCATCGATGACAATCAGATCCGGAAGCTCCTTGTTCTCCTCCTTCAGCCGGGAGTAACGCCTGCGCACCACCTCGGCGATGGAGGCGAAGTCGTCTCCACCCTGAACATCCCTGATCTTAAAGCGGCGATAGTTGCTTTTATCCGGCTTGCCGCTCCGGAACTGAACCATCGAGCCCACGGCGAATGAGCCGGCCAGGTGGGAGATATCAAAGCACTCTATGACCTCGGGCTTTTTGGGCAGGTGCAATGCCTCTTGCAGAGCTACTAGCTTTGCCCGATCGCCGAAGACGCTGATCTCCAGGTTCTTTTGGGCGAGCAAGAGAAGCTCCTTTTTCTCCCCCTGCTTGGGGACGGTGACCCGAACCTTCTTACCCTTCAGGTGAGCCAGAAATTCCTCCAGAGAATCATCGAATGGCTCCGGGGCGATCAGCTCCTCTGGAGGCTCGTTTTCCGAGTAGTACTGCACAACGAACTCCTCCAGAAAGTCCTCGCTGGAGGGAAACTGGTATTCCTCTTTTCCCGCCAGTGTGCCCCGATAGACCTTGAAGAGCATGAGATAGACGATTTCTTTATCCATCAAGTAGCTGATGACGTCCTGGTCGTACTTGCGGTTCTGCTCTACCCTCTGCCGCTCCGAAAGCCGCTCAAGGGCATTGATCTCATCCCTCAACTCTATGGCCCGTTCGAAATCCTGCCGATTGGCCCGGCCCGTCATCTCCTCTTTCATAGAGCTGATCAGCTCAGCTGTTCTGCCGCTCAGGGCGGATTTAGCTCTCTGGACCCTTGCCTGGTAGTCCTTCTTCGTAATCTTGCCTATGCAGGGGCCTGAGCAGTGGCCGAGATGATAGCGAAGACACGCCCTCTTGGGTAGGCGCTTGCAGGTGCGCAGGCCGAAGGCTTTGCGAACTATCTGATAGACAAATCCCCTCTCTTTGGCGGATACAAAGGGACCATAAAATGAGCCCGGGCCCTGGGCTTTGCGGGAGATTCTGATCCGGGGGAACTCTTCGTCGGTCAGATGAATTGAGGCATAACGAGAGGAGTCCTTGAGCTTGATATTATAGCGGGGCTGGTGCTTTTTGATGAGGGTGTTCTCCAAGAGAAGCGCCTCGACCTCAGTATTTGTGACTATGAAGTCCACCCCTTTTATGGCTGCCACCAGGGCCGCCGTCCTTGG
>JARKOY010000115.1 GCA_029975555.1 Spirochaetia bacterium
CTCCGCATCCGCGAGCGACCCTTTGGCGACCTGCGAGATCAGTTCCACGAATCTCGGTAAATGCATCTTTCCGCAGACAGCAATGGTCGCCGGAAGCGTGGCGTACATCAGGGAGCTCTCCCCAGTGCCGGGGTCCGTTGCCGCTACCAGGCTGGATGACCCCCTGGAGGCGCTCACGACAGGCAGCTCTGGGAGCTTCGTAGATCGGGACTACGTACTCGAATACACACTCCCGAACAGTGGTGGCGCGGTTTCCGTCCCGCAAAGCCAGAGCGGGAATAGTGGCGAGTGGGACGATCGAAGTGGATATGTGGCAAATCGAGTCACCAATCCTGCCTTGGCTACGGGTTGCAGCGTCGGCGTGAATGTTGCGATTCTAATGGATTTGTCTGGCTCAGTGGCGAATGCCGGTGCTGCGGACAGCTATCGCGATGCGGCTAAAGGGTTCATCAACTCGCTCCAGGGCACTGGTTCCACAGCGGCGTTGTTCAGCTTCGGCAATGTCTCCCCGCGCGCCAGTACCTCCAACTATCCGGAGCCGATGAACGTTGATACGCAGCATTCCGAGCTGATGACAGCTATCGATAACTACCGAGCATGGACCATAACGAACCAGGGAACGAACTGGGACGACGGGCTGTACCAGGTCGCGCTCGGGGCTACGACTCATCAGTACGACCTTGTGATCGTATTGACTGATGGCAATCCGACCTTCTCGGGCCGGAGCGGTTCCAGTGAACTCAGTGGAAGCGGTAGTCTCACAACTTTCCGCGAGCTTGAGCGAGCCATTTTTTCTGCTAACACGATTAAGCAAGCAGGATCTCGGGTCCTAACCGTCGGTATCGGTGCGGGGTTGTCCAGCCACAATCTGTCATCGATTTCTGGGCCCAGCGGATTCGAAGAAGGCAAGAGTTTGAACGAGTTCGACTACGTTGTGACGGACTGGACCAATCTTCAGGGAGTCCTGGAGGATTTCGCCCAGGGTCTGAAGTGTGAAGCGACCGTCACGGTAGAGAAGCAAGCCAAGGCTTACGGCGGCAGTTTCACAGCTGCTTCGGGCTGGGAATTTGATCTTGACCAGACTGGTGCGGCCTCGCAAAGCCCCGCAAGTTCGAGTCAAACAACGGGACAGAGCGGACAAGCAACGTGGGCTCTCACGTTCGATAATCCCGATGATGAA
>JARKOY010000051.1 GCA_029975555.1 Spirochaetia bacterium
ACGCGCGCAGCGGATAGGGACCGAACTGTCTCACGACGTTCTAAACCCAGCTCGCGTGCCGCTTTAATGGGCGAACAGCCCAACCCTTGGGACCGACTCCAGCCCCAGGATGCGACGAGCCGACATCGAGGTGCCAAACCATGCCGTCGCTATGGACGCTCGGGCAAGATCAGCCTGTTATCCCCGGGGTACCTTTTATCCGTTGAGTGACGGCGCTTCCACGTGCCACCGTCAGATCACTAGTCCCGACTTTCGTCCCTGCTTGAGGTGTCCCTCTCACAGTCAAGCTCCCTTGTGCACTTACACTCAAAACCTGATTGCCAACCAGGCTGAGGGAACCTTTGGGCGCCTCCGTTACATTTTGGGAGGCGACCGCCCCAGTCAAACTACCCATCAGGCACTGTCCCTGATCCAGATAATGGACCTAGGTTAGATAACCAGAACAGCCAGAGTGGTATTTCAACGTTGACTCCACAAGAACTGGCGTCCCTGCTTCAAAGTCTCCCACCTATCCTACACAAGCTGTACCGATCACCAATACCAAACTATAGTAAAGGTCCCGGGGTCTTTCCGTCCTGCTGCGCGTAACGAGCATCTTTACTCGTAGTGCAATTTCGCCGAGTTCGTGGTGGAGACAGCGCCCAAATCGTTACTCCATTCGTGCAGGTCGGAACTTACCCGACAAGGAATTTCGCTACCTTAGGATGGTTATAGTTACCACCGCCGTTTACTGGGGCTTAAGTTCACCGCTTCGCACTTGCGCACTAACGGTTCCCCTTAACCTTCCAGCACCGGGCAGGAGTCAGTCCGTATACATCGTCTTACAACTTCGCACGGACCTGTGTTTTTAGTAAACAGTCGCTTGGGCCTGGTCTCTGCGACCCTCACCGCTACCCCCAGCAAATGGGTTCACGGATCAGGCCCCCCTTATCCCGAAGTTACGGGGGTATTTTGCCGAGTTCCTTCACCACGATTCTCTCGATCGCCTCAGTATTCTCTACCTATCCACCAGTGTCGGTTTAGGGTACGGGCGGCTCACAACTCGCTCACGAAGCTTTTCTAGGCAGCATAGGATCACCCACACCAACCCCCGAAGAGATCAGTGCCATCAACTCTCAGCCACTAAGGCACGCGGATTTGCCTACGTGCCGGCCTACCATCTTAGCCCACGACAACCATCGCGTGGGATGGGCTACCTTCCTGCGTCCCTCCGCAGCTTGCCTACTACCAGCTCAGGTCACAGACTCAACCACCCACAATCCCCGAAGGGACCGACAGGCAGCCTCGCGTGCTTAGTATCACCAGCCTCGGCAGGATCGTTGCTTCACCGGTACCAGAATATCAACTGGTTGTCCATCGACTACGCCTGTCGGCCTCGCCTTAGGTCCCGACTCACCCAGGGCAGATTAGCTTGACCCTGGAACCCTTGGATAATCGGCGGACGGGTTTCCCACCCGTCATTCGCTACTCATGCCTGCATTCTCACTCGTGTGCACTCCACACCTGGGTCACCCCGGCACTTCACCGCACACACGACGCTCCCCTACCCACCCACACACCTGGCAACACACAGTCGCAAGTACACGTGCAAGTGCCACAGCTTCGGCGGACTGCTTGAGCCCCGCTACATTGTCGGCGCAGAATCACTTGACCAGTGAGCTATTACGCACTCTTTCAAGGGTGGCTGCTTCCAAGCCAACCTCCTGGTTGTCCTCGCAACTCCACATCCTTTTCCACTTAGCAGTCCCTTAGGGGCCTTAGCTGATGATCTGGGCTGTTTCCCTCTCGACTATGAAGCTTATCCCCCACAGTCTCACTGCCGCACTCTCACTTACCGGCATTCGGAGTTTGGCTGATTTCGGTAAGCTTGTGGGCCCCCTAGACCATCCAGTGCTCTACCTCCGGCAAGAAACATGCGACGCTGCACCTAAATGCATTTCGGGGAGAACCAGCTATCACGGAGTTTGATTGGCCTTTCACCCCTATCCACAGCTCATCCCCTCGGTTTTCAACCCAAGTGGGTTCGGGCCTCCACGACGTCTTACCATCGCTTCACCCTGGCCATGGATAGATCACCCCGCTTCGGGTCTAGAGCATGCGACTCAAACGCCCTCTTCGGACTCGCTTTCGCTACGGCTACCCCACACAGGTTAACCTCGCCACACACCACTAACTCGCAGGCTCATTCTTCAAAAGGCACGCCGTCACCCCACAAGGAGGCTCCGACGGATTGTAGGCGGCCGGTTTCAGGTACTATTTCACTCCCCTCCCGGGGTACTTTTCACCTTTCCCTCACGGTACTTGTCCGCTATCGGTCATCGAGGAGTATTTAGGCTTGACGGGTGGTCCCGCCAGATTCACACAGAATTCCAGGAGTTCCGTGCTACTTGGGAAAACTGCCACGAGAGACCCACATACAGCTACACGACTATCACGCACTATGGTGCCCCATCCCAGAGGCTTCGCCTTCATGAATCCTTGATCACTCGCCGACCAGTCAACAGCCCGATCCAGCAGCTCCCACAACCCCCAGCATGCAACGCCTGTCAGCTCTCACACACACCAGGTTTGGCCTCCTCCGCTTTCGCTCGCCACTACTCACGGAATCACAATTGTTTTCTCTTCCTGTGGGTACTGAGATGTTTCACTTCCCCACGTTCCCTCCCACACCCCTATACATTCAAGGTGAGGTCGCCGGACATGACTCCGGTACTTTCGAGGTTTCCCCATTCGGACATCCACGGATCACAGCTCGCTTACCAACTCCCCATGGCTTATCGCAGGTTGCAACGTCCTTCATCGGCTCTCGATGCCAAGGCATCCACCGACCGCCCTCAGTAGCTTGTCACCAACAAACAAAGAATATTGAAACAAGAATCTACAAAGATGCTCGCGTCCACTATACAATTCTCACACAACAAACAAACACCCCCACCAAGCCAACCAGCCCCAGCAGGGATCCCGTCCAGACAACCACCCACCCACCCCCAACCAAGGAGACAGGCCCAGGTGAAAGCCCCAGAACCCAACAACGTGCACACCCCCCACACACCCACACACCCACAACTTTCCACACCCACCCCCAACCAGGAGCCGGCAGTACTCACCACAAATGCGCACCATGCGCGAAAGACTCGATCAATGCTTCCACAACCAAAACCCACTCCCACCCCCACCACGAACAGGCAGGTAAGCAGGACCATCCGCCAGGCCCAGTCAGACCCGATCAGACACAATGGGCTCCCTAGAAAGGAGGTGATCCAGCCGCACCTTCCGGTACGGCTACCTTGTTACGACTTAGTCCTAATTACCGATCCCACCTTCGACAGCTCCCCCCCAAACGGGTTAGGCCACCGGCTTCGGGTGTTACCGACTTTCATGACTTGACGGGCGGTGTGTACAAGGCCCGGGAACGTATTCACCGCAGCAATGCTGATCTGCGATTACTAGCGAC
>JARKOY010000123.1 GCA_029975555.1 Spirochaetia bacterium
GCCGCGGTGCAACTCTGACGGGAGGCCCTGGAATGCCCTATCTAGAGGTCCCGCCCCGATCGGCATCGGCCATCAGACAGTGGAGTTGGGTTGGGAATAGCGTCGCGCAGAAAGCACGCAACGCGCCGCGCGCAGGTGAAAGGCCGCGCCGCAAGGCGACACCCCTCAGCCCTGACGCCGCGAAAGTTGTAGCCGACACACTGATCCGACGATGGACCACCGAAGGCGGAGATGCTTACGCGCGGATGCGGGCACACGAAGAAGCCCGCGAGGGCAGCAGCCAACTCCCACAAGTACGCGCAGCGCTCACGAAAGCAACACCGCCCGCGCCACGACGTCGACGACGCTAACCCGCTCACCGAGGCACGACCATGAAGAGAAGAGACAAAGACATCCGGTGGAGCAAGCTCGAGACTGGCCTGCCCCGACCGGTAGCCAAAAAGCGCTTCAACCCACCGCAGCCCGACGATCAGCCGCACCCGGACGCCGTGATGAGCGCGGATCAGGCCGCGCGTCAAGACTCAACATCTGGAACTGCGACCGGCAAGGTTGCTGGCAGATTGGCTGGCCTTGAGATGCCCGGTCGCGTCGGCTTCCCGCTGGCGAGGCCGCGCGCCCCACTGACCATCTGCTCGACGAACACGTCGTTACCTTCCAGCACCGTCGTGGACCTGGCCGCTGGTCTGCTCGGCGCGCTGCCAGTCCCAGCCCGGTGAGCGATGGTGAGCAGCCTGACGCGGAGCCTATCGGCCGGCTGGACATGACCTGTACGCTCACCCACGCTGAAGCCCTCCATCATCCGGCCCCCGAGTGCAACAGGTGGGCCGACGATGCGCGCGCGAGGCGACCCACTAGGCTGCGCAAGCAGCAGGGAAACCTGACATGCCGTGTTTACGTGGGAAGCCGCCGCTCTGACAGTTTCGTAACCTACGCTGGTGGCAACAACAGGAACCAAGGTGGTGAGCGCTGTGAAGATCAGGGCTGAGTCTGAGTTCACATTCGAGACGCCGTTAACAGTCGAGCAGGTACGCGAGATAGTCGCCGACGCTGTTGGGCGGTTCGCTGATGAGCACCCATCGGTTCTTGACTTCGAGGTCTTCCTGGGTGCACCAGGGAATATCGGAATCAAGATCCTCTTAAGCACAGACGGTTTTGAGGATGCAGAGGAGACGATCAGGCAACTCGGCGAGGAACTGAGTGCTGAGATTTACGTCTCTCTTCGTCACACAATCCAAAGCCGTGCTACGGAACTTATCCCTGCATAGTGTCGACAGCGGTTGATTCTGAATGCACTCGCGGCGACGCAACGGTATTGCGAGTGTGGGCAAAGATAAAAGAGGCTGGGTATTACACGCCTGCCGTGTTGCAGACGATGGGCGGAGTTGGCTTGGCGTTCAGTCCGTCTCAGCCCTGGCTATTCTGGCCCGGAGTAGCGCTCACCGCGGTCGGGCTATACATCGGCCTGAAGTTGGCCCCCAGAGTGTCCAAGCTGATCGGGGAACATCAGAGCTCAATAGCAGCGGCAAGAGAGCGCGGGGTGGCGCTGCAGGAAGTTCTTCGCTCAAACCTTGAAGCATTGATGGAAGATTTGCATGTTGATATGTCCAAGGTGCGAGTGTCTGTCTACCGCCACAACGACAATTGCTTTATCTTGTTAGCGCGCTTCTCTCACTCGATGACTCTCAATGAACCAGGTCGGAAATCATATCCGGATTCCGAAGGAATCATTGGACTGGCCTGGGATAAGGGCAAAGCCGTCGTTGTGGATCTTCCCGAAGATCGCGCGGAGTGGGAAGCCGACTGCAGGAAAAAGTGGGGCATGACTCAGGAGAGCCTCGAGAAGATTAAGATGCGATCTCGGTGCCTTGTCGGGCAACGTATCGAGCGAGTCCAAGATCGTGCACCGATGGGAGTTCTCATCATTGAGGGTCTTGACGCAAGAGGAGTGCGCGGCGCCACACTGGACGCACTCCCTGGTGCTTCGAACTACCGAGTCCTGCAATCCGCGCTGCAAGCGGTTCTTGAGAACCTCGACGATCAGGATGCCCAGGACTACCGCAATCAAAGGGCATTCTGAGTCAGGCAGCCCGCGCTGGCTCCATCGCGCGGCCGCATGCCCTGCGCCGTCGCAACCAAAACGGAGCATGCCTACAAGCTGCGCGGCGATCAGATGTGTCGCATCATGCACACAGGTCACGTCCCGAGCGGCTGAGTAGAGCGGAGCGTCGATACCTCCAGAGCACGCAAGGCAAGACCGCGGTGCTTCAGAAATCTCAGCACTCGGGCCGTGACTAGGCGTCTACCATCTCTCGAGCACGCCCCTGAGATGATGCAGATATGAGCCCTGACGTAGTTGCCGCCTGGATCTCAGCTGGTGCCGCCCTGTTGTCTCTACTTGGCGCAGGCTTCGCGTGGTGGCGAGAACACCTGTCAAGAGAAGCAAAGAAGGCAGCCGAGGCGGCTCGCGACCACGCTACGAGCACCCTCACCGCCATTGAGCGACTGGCCACCGAGTCTGAGGCGCAGTCAGCATCGCTGCGCAAGGTCGCCGCCGGTCTAGAACGGCCGATTCTCACGTTGACCCGAGTCGGAGAACGGCGATGGGAACTGAGTTCGCGCGAACCCGTCACAATCGAGGAGTTCGTCAACTCTCCCGAGATACGGGGGTTCGGGCTAGACACCCCCTTAACCCTCAGTCCGAACGTGCCGGCGACGTTCACGGCCCGTCCAACGCTAGGATCCCCAACGCCGCCCGCTCTCATCGTGAAACTGGCCGACAGGGCCGATCCGATCCGTCTGACGATGTAGACAACTCTGCCTTTGCGCACGTGATCCTGTTCTCGGTCGGAGAGCGGCCCCGTTTTTTGCCGGAAGGGGCACGGCGGGGGAGAGCCCGGCCGTTTCTATCTAGCTAGTGGGGTAGGCGCGTTCTCGCACATACCCCTGAGGCGTGCGAGGATGCCCGCAGGACGTGCCACAACATTCATGCCTATAGGGAGTCCAGCCCGTCTGCTACTTCGTTCAGGGCGGCTGCCAGAGCGCGCGCAGTGTCCGCAGTCATCGGCTGGTACTCGTTCGGCATGCTGAGGGCCAGCATGGGCGGTTCGGTGAGCATGTCGCCGTCTACGTTGACGAGTTCCTGGGCCTGGATGTTCAACGTGAAACGCTCACCTTCCAAGGTGTCGACCACGGCCAGGTTCTTGGTCTCGTGCCAGCGGGAGAACCAAGGCCGGCCTTCATGGTCTGTCATGGCGGTGATGTTTATCCAGTCATGACCGGGCGTATCGGTACACCACGTGGGGCAGGCCGGCGGTGTCGGTAGCTGGATGTCTTGCGGGTCAAGGTTCGGGGTCATTCCGCAACCGCCTCAACCAACTGACGCATGACTGAATCCTGCAACTGAA
>JARKOY010000124.1 GCA_029975555.1 Spirochaetia bacterium
GGCCTCGGCCGTACCGTGAGGTCAGTTGTTGCGCCAGTGATGCAACAAGTTCCTGGTCGTGCCCGGCGCGTCCTTCGCGCAGCACTGCCACGTCGATCAATCGACCGATGTACCAGTTCCGCAGCGTCAAGGTGGCGTTCACCTGCGCGGCCGCGAACGCCTGCGCCTGGTCGATCAGAGCCGACACCTGCTCTACGAGTTCGCCGCCCTCGGCGCTGACCGACTCCGCGAAAGCACGGAACGGAGTCAGGTCAGCGCCAGAGCGGTGCACCGCTGCGTCACCGCTCTGAGCTCGATCTCGACTGCCAGGCATGAGCTAATCCTCGTCCTCGTCGAAGTCGAACGCCTGCTGCGAAGAACGCGGCATCGAGGCGTACTTTCGCGCCTGCTCGGTCACGTCGCCCCAGGCGCTCACAAGGCCGTTGAACAGGATCGCGTCCTTCGTATCCTTCTTCTTCTCGGCCTCATGGAACAACAGGAAACCCAGCTCCTTCACCGCATCCAGGTTCACGCGCGTCTGCACCGACGGCAGCAACTCAGCCACCTTGTCGGCACCGTCCTTCGCCATCACCGCGGCGAGACGAACCGTCGCCTCCCAGACGCTCACCCGCTCGTCGGCTGCTGCATCCCAAGCTCCTTCGAGCTGGACCGGCGGGAGCAGGCGTGCCTTGCCACCCTTCGCCTCGAAGATGCCGCCGCGCTCAAGTGCCCCAATCGACGTATCCGAAGACCGTGCGAGTTGATCCGCGATTCCTGAGTTCTCTTGGCCCCAGCCGTACTGCCGATACCACTTCACCGCGAACCGTGTATCGGGGTCGAAGTCGGACTCCTGCTCACCGAGAACTTCATCCAGCGTGGAGTTGATTAGCAGGAGGGCATCCTTCACGCTCATATCTGATCCATCGGCTTCCCGGACACGCGAAAATCGGGAAAAAACCGCGATCCCGGGGCCAATCGCTGCTTGGGCCAAGTCCACTGGCGCGATTGAACCCTGAATAAGCGTTCGGAGCGCCTCGGGCAACTCCGACTTCAGCGCAGCGACGAATGCGCGACGTGTTGTGGCGCTCGCGGTCGCCTCTCGGGGGCGACAGGCCAAGAGAATCGATGATGCAAGGGCATTTGTTCCCACGCTCACCATTCGGCCGCTGCGCTCGCTACGCATCGGCCAGGTTGCGTTGACCTCCCACCCTGACTCGATTAGCCCGCTCAAGAGCGTATGCCAGCCAGTCGAGGAAGTTCCTGTGTCGCGGGTGTCCTGCTGCTTGTAGGCGTAGTAGACGGTCATGGGGATGCCTGGCTCCGCTCCCTCGCGGATTCGTCGGAAGACCTGATTGAACCCTTGGACGAAGAACTTCTCGGCCCCATCGCGACCGCCGTGGCGATTCGGGTTCGCCACAAGTTCTCCGTCCTTCGGGGTGAGGAGGGTCCCCAAGACATCTGGGTGGACACCGCCGAGTGAGCGACGAAGCCACACGTAGAAGAAGTCTGAGAGGTCGGAGTAGCCGATGTTGTCGTAGTACGGCGGGTCAGTGCTCACAACGTAACCGGCGTAGTCACGAGTGGCCGCATCTGCTTGCTGAACGCGACCTGCCGCAGAGCTGGTTCCCATCGGCATGGCTGCGACGCCAGCCGCCACCCAGTCCACGTGTGTATAGAAGTGGCCGACTGAGTTCGAGAACGGGTTGATCTCGACATAGTCCCAGACCATGGGAAGAGCTTGGCGGGCGAAGGTGTCTCGCACCCCTTCGATTCCCGAAATCCAGCTGCAAATCGAAGATGACCAGTCCGACAGTTTGCTAAGGGCAAAGGCAAGGTATGTAGCGACGGCGTCCCCGTAGGCAACCGCTCCGCGCCCACCGGACTCAAAGCTCTCGCCTTCATGCATGCCTTGAGCGATCGCGTCCGCGATGACCTTGTCCCTAGCCTTTGTGATGAGGTCACTGATAGTCGTAAGAACCAGAAGCTGACGGTTCGTGAAGGCGTCCGCCCAGGTCGGCATGCCGTACATCGGGAGACGATCCACGTCATGGTTGCGGGTGGGAATCAACTGGTCGGGGACGTCCGTGGGTCGGTCCACGAGTGCAGCTTGGATGTGCTCTTCGCTTGGTTCGATATAGAGTCGGCGCCGCTCGCCCTCCGCGACAATCGCGATCAGGTGCACCCCTAGACGTCCGGCCCTTGCCTCTGCGCGAATGTAGTCGTTGTCGATCACCGTGCCGTCGCCCAGCGCGATGGCATTACCACGTCGCATTGTGCCGTCGTCGTCTTTGCTCGGACCGAACTTGTCATGGCGGATCGTGTACTTGACGGCTCCATCCACGACCTTTGCTTCGATCCAGGCTTCCCTGCCCTTCTTCTTGCTGAGCCACCAGGAACGCACCAGAGGCGTCTCGATCGGATTGAACGGGTTGGGGCTCCGTACGGTGCGAGCCCAGAGCCAGGCGATGACCGTATGCTCCGTCCCACCCGGCGCTACAACTTTCGGGTAGCTGTCTCCGACCTGAGCAAAGGCTTCGTCTCTGAGCCAGGCGCCATACTTCCTGACATCCTCGGCGAGACCTGATGCGTCAGCCCAGTCGACGGAGAGCGCCTGGGCACCGGGATGGACAGGTGGTTGATCTGCGAACCTTGTTGGAATCTCCAGCAGCCCTCGGGTCTTGAGAACCGCTACGGGATTCAAGTCGGACGCGAAGGTCTCCAGACCGAGTCGTTGGGCTTCCAGAGGTATCGCGCCTCCGCCAGCGAAAGGGTCGAGGAATCGAAGCTGACGGTCCGGTGTGGACCGTCGAATCTCGTGCCGTGCTTGTTCCAGTAGTGGCTTGTTATTTGAGTTCTCCCACTTCGCCAGCTCGGCTAGGAGCGCATGCAGGCGTGCCCTCTCAGCATCCTGCTGCTCGGGTGTAGCGAACTCCTCTGGACGCGAAGAAGGGTCATCAACCAGCTGCGCGAACAACACTGCCCTGGCTGCCGCAAGAGGTCTCGGCGCCCAGTACAGATGCATCGTTGCCGGGTGCCCTTTGCGAGGCACGGACTTCTCGTGTTGGGCAGCCTCGTTGATGGCATTCAGCGGTAGCGAGACTTCGATGAGCTTCTTCTTGGGTGCGTTGGTCACAGTGCTTCTCTCGCTGGCGTAGGTCTGGTTGTTGTCGGTGGATGGGTCATCGCGGTGGTCCTCCGCGTTCCCAGTAATCCCGCCAGACCTCGTTGTAGGAACGGGTGGTCGCGGATGGCTCAAGGTGGGTAAAGGCGTCGCTCACGTAACGCAACTGGTCGTTGTCGGCACCGCTCGTCGAGACCTCGACCAGGGCGAGCCGGTGCCGGTCACCTTGGGTCTGGGCGAAGGTGATCTCGTTCGTGGTGATGGTGAAGGTGTCGGAGCCCTCGATGCGGCCCTTGACCTCGATGTAGTGGACGAAGCCGCTCTGGTCGGTGGACTGGATGTCGTAGCCGGGGTTATTGCGCGGCATCTCGACAGGTTCGCGTCCGAGTGCTCGCTCGGCGGCGAGCACCGCACCGACTGCC
>JARKOY010000130.1 GCA_029975555.1 Spirochaetia bacterium
CTCTATGGCGCCAGCTGTGGCCGGCCCCTGGGCCATCGCCGCGACAGCAGCGAAGGCCAGCGCCACGAGGGTTGCAAGTAGTTTTTTCATGCTGTTCACCTCCACCACAATGACGCAGCCTTTGAGGCCTTTTGATTCAAACGTGGGGAGGTGTTTTTTTGAGCCTGTTTACCCCGATGAGGAGTAGCGTGGTGTGTGGATCGCAGGGGCTATTTCTGGCATACTCGTACCTTGCTCGCTCGTCATTGCGCAGCGCGCACGGCGCAAGGGCGCGGAAAGGACGCGAAATGGTCGATATCGTGATCAAGCGAGTCTACGACGCGCGTGAACCCTCGGATGGTTACCGCGTCCTCGTGGACCGACTCTGGCCCCGCGGGCTCACGAAGGAGAGGGTCGGGGCGGACCTGTGGTTCAAGGCCATTGCACCGAGTGCCGAGACGAGGCGTCTCTGTGAGCACGACCCCGCAAAGCGCGACCCCGCGAAGTGGGCCGAGTTTGTGGCTCGCTACCGCGCTGAGCTCGATTCCAGGCCCGGAGAGGTCGCGGTGCTGCTCGAACGCGCCCGCGAGGGCAAGGTCACGCTCCTCTTCGCCTCGCGGGATATTGTCTGCAACCAGGCTGAGGTTCTCAGAGTATATATACATGAACGACTTCAACACTCAGAGTGAGAAAGGCGGTACAAGCATGAAGAATCGAAGTGTGGCGGTGGTACTCTTTATGGCGCTGATTCTCGGGACTGGCGCGTTTGCCCAGACGATCAGTTTCGGACTCGGCGACGCGGATCTGGATGCGGGCCTCAACAGTCTGAACGCAAGCGCGCAGGTGAATCTCGCTGGTTTTCAGGCTGAGGTGAGTTTTGCGTGGGGGCAGCCCGCCGCAAGCATTACGCTCGCCCTTTCGCAGGGCCTTTCGCCTGCGGAAGTGTACTTCGCGGCGGCGCTTTCGAAGCTGTCGGGCAAGCCGATCAGCGTCATCATCGATCTCTACAAGAGCAACAAATCGAAGGGATGGGGCGCGCTGGCGAAGGAATTGGGGATCAAGCCGGGCTCGAAGGAGTTCAAACTGCTCAAGGAAAAATTGTCGGGTTCCACGGCGAAATTGAAATCGAAAAAGTGATGTGAAAAGGAATGAATGAAAGGCAGGCCGCCTGGCTGACGGTCTGCCTTTTTTATGCTCAGAACACGCGCGGCTTCGTCCGTGCCACGAGACGGTCGAGGAGTTCGGCCGGACGGTCGAATTTGCCCAGGAGAATCATCGCCGCGATGATGTAGGGCTTGTAGCTCGCCTCGCGGTAGGTGTCGTCGCGGTAGCGGTCGAAGACGCTGGCAGCGACTTCGCCCGCTTCGCAGGATACGCCAGAGATGTCCGCAGGCAGACAGTGCATGTAGAGGGCTTTCCCGCCCTTGGTGAGTTTCATCTTCTCCTCGGTGCACTCCCAGTCCTTGAACTTGGCGTTGTTGGCGAGCGCCTCCTTCTCGAGCGCTTTAAGCCCGTCCTTGTCGCCGGCGTGGAGCAGGGGCACACGGCGAAGCATGACATCATAGGGCGCCCAGCTCTTTGGGTAGACGATGTCCGCGACTTTGAAGGCCTCGTCCATAGAGTCGGTGTAGGTAAAGCTTCCGCCCGAGGCAGCCGCCTGCCGTTTCGTCATCTCCACGACCTCGGGGATGAGGTCGTAGCCCTTTGGGTGAGCCAGGACGATGTCCATGCCGAATCTGCTCGCAAGGCCGATCACGCCCTGGGGCACCGAGAGAGGCTTGCCGTAGGAGGGGCTGTATGCCCAGCTCATGGCGATTTTCTTGCCCTTGAGTTTGTCCAGGCCGCCAAAGTAGTGGGCCAGGTGGAGGAAGTCCGCCATCGACTGGGTGGGGTGGTCGATGTCGCTCTGCAGGTTGACAATGGTGGGGCGGGAGGGCAGAACACCGGCTGCAACGCCATCGTCGAGGGCTTTGCCGACTTCCCGCTGATAACGGTCGCCTTCGCCGAGGTACATGTCGTCGCGAATGCCGATTGCCTCGGTGAGGAAGCTGATCATGTTTGCAGTCTCGCGGACGGTCTCGCCGTGGGCGATTTGACTCTTGCCCTCATCGAGGTCCTGAACGTAGAGGCCGAGGAGGTCGCAGGCCGAAGCAAAGGAGAAGCGGGTCCGCGTCGAATTGTCGCGAAAGTTCGACACGGCGATGCCTGAGTCGAAGGCGCGGGGGCTGATGTTCTGTTCGCGCATGGCGCGCAGGATGTCGGCGACGAGGAAGGTTGCCTCGATTTCCTCCGGTGACTTTTCCCAGGTGAGGAGAAAGTCCTTGCCTAGCATAGCGATGCGTTTGCTGCGCAGTTGCTCGATCATCGAGCGGATGGTCGATGTATCCATCTAGTCCTCCATATTGATGTTCACAGAATGCCCGCTCTTTTGTACATGCGCTCGCAGGCGGAGAGCGCGTTGCGGCGAATCATTTCCTCGTCGGCTCCCACGAGAAGTCCATGGCGCACAACCGGTCTGCCGTTGACGATGAGGTGGTCGACCCCGTGGTTGTAGCCTGAAAAGAGGAGGGCCGCGAGCGGATCAGAGAGTGCACCGGCGTATTCGAGTTTCATCACATCGAAGAGGGCGAGGTCGGCGAGGGCTCCCTCGGCGATCGTGCCGGTTTGGTCGAAGCCGAGAAGCCGCGCGCCGCCTCGTGTGGCGATGTCCATGGCCTCGCCCGCGCTGAGGCCTGTGGCGCCGTACTTAATGCGCTGCAGAAGGAGCGCCTGGCGCGCCTCTCCGAGCATGTCCGAGGTGTCGTTCGATGCCGATCCGTCCACGGCAAGCCCGACCGGAATGCCCCTGTCGAGCATCTCGCGCACCCGGCAAATGCCTGAGCCGAGCCGCATGTTCGAGGAAGGACAGTGCGCCACGCCCGTGCCAGTCTGGGCGAGGAAGTCGAGCTCTTCGTCGTTGAAGAAGATGCCGTGCGCATACCAGACATCGGGCCCGACGAAATCGCAGTCGCGCATGACCTGCAAGGGCCGGCGGCCGTAGACTTCCACACAGTAGTCGTCCTCGTCGCTTGTTTCGGCAAGGTGAGTGTGCAGGCGCGCGCCGTACTTGCGCGCGAGGGCGGCTGAATTCTTCATGAGCCGTTCGCTTACAGAAAAGGGCGAGCAGGGCGCGAGGGCGACCTTGCGCATCGCGTCGGGCGCGGGGTCGTGGAAGAGTCGCAGAGTCTCTTCGCTGTGCGCGAGGATGATGTCTTCATCTTGGACGGTGCTGTCGGGAGGAAGCCCCCCGTCCTTTTTCGAGCGCGACATGGAGCCGCGCGTGGGGGCGAACCTGAGGCCAATATCGGCCGCTGCGCGGAACTGCAGCGAGGGTATGTCCCCCGCAAATCCCGCCGGGTAGAGGTAGTGGTGATCGGTGGTGAGCGTGCAGCCTGTCTTTGCCAGCTCTGCCATCGCGAGCATGCTCGACCAGTACACGGCTTCAGGATCGAGGAACTTCCAGATTTCGTACAGGTAGACCAGCCAGTCGAAGAGCTTCGCGTCCTGCACTGCAGGCATGTTGCGGGTGAGGGTCTGATAGAAGTGGTGGTGCGTGTTGACGAGTCCCGGCAGCACGACGTGACGAGACGCGTCGATGACGGTGACAGGCGCTCCGGCGGAGGCGCCCGCAGGCGAGAAACCGGGTGCGTTCGGCGCCGCGAGGTTCGTGCCGATTTTCACGATGCGGTTGTCGTCGATGAGGATATCGACGCCGCGAAGGAGATCGAAGCGGTGGCGGTCTTGCGGCTGCGAGCAGGCTGGCGTAGCGGTGTCGCCTGTCGCGTCGGTACCGCGCGTCGGCACCGCCACCGCGAAACAGTCTCGAAGGAGAATCACTTCAGTATCTCCGCATTGAAGTCCTCGATGAGCGCATCGAGCGCGCCGACCTGTGCGTGGAGGCCGCCCCAGTAGGCGCGGTAGTCGTCCCACTGCGCGCGCAGCTCGGAGATATCCTTGCCCAGTTGCTCGATCCACGTGAAGTACTTGAGGTTGTGGGCGCGGCGGCGGTCCACGTGCGTCATGTCGAACACATAGTCCACCGACAGACCCTGCAGTCGGTCGTAGTCGCGATCTGCCTGGCGCTGATCGTATGGCCCGCGCTCGGCGGTGAGCTCTGCGAGTCTGGACTGGTACATGGTCATGGAGTCGGTGAACATCGTGAAGACAATGTCATCTTCACTCAATTCATAGTATTTGGCGAACTTGATCGCGGCGATGAGGTTGCCCACGCCCGAGATGCCGAGCCAGTCGAGTCTGTTCACCACGTTCGGATCAGCGCCCGCCTCGATGAGGGCCTTGCGCCCTGCTGGCTCGTTGAAGAGGCGAATGAAACGCATCGGAAGCTCGTCGTCGACGCCGATCGCCGCATCCGTGTCGCGGAAATTGTGGATCCATGGGATGTGCTTGTCGCCGATGCCCTCGATGCGGTGGCCGCCGAAGCCGTTCTCCAAGATGGTGGGACACTGCAGGGCCTCGCCGACCGCGAGGCGTGCGCCAGGGAATCGCTCCTTGATGTAGGAGCCTGAGCCGAGCGTCCCTGCCGAGCCCGATGAGAGGACGACACCGCCCACATGGGCATTCGGGCCGCCGATCGCACGGAAGACTTCTTCCATGGCGGGGCCGGTGACCGCGTAGTGCCAGAGGTGGTTGGGAAGCTGATCGAACTGGTTGAAGATCACGACGTCGTGACGGGTGCGCTGGAGCTCCACGCACTTGTCGAATATTTCTTTGACGTTGGATTCGCAGCCAGGAGTGGCGATGACCTCTTCGGCCATGGTCTTGAGCCAGTCGAAGCGCTCGCGGCTCATCTCCGCGGGCAGAATGGCCACACTGGGGCATGCGAGCAATCGGGAGATGTAGGCGCCGCCGCGGCAGTAGTTGCCGGTGCTCGGCCAGACTGCCTTCTTGGTGGTGGGATCGAAGCGCCCCGTGACGAGCTCGGGCGCGAGGCATGCGTAGGCCGCGCCGACCTTGTGGGCGCCGGTCGGGAACCACTTGCCCGCGAGGCCGACGATGCGCGCCTTCGTGCCGGTGATGGCGCGGGGAATTTCGAGGAAGTTCACCTTGCCGAATCCGCCGCCGAACTCCTTTGGCTCGTTGTGCCAGTTCACGCGGAAGAGATTACGCGGGTGCACGTCCCACAGGCCGATCTTCGAGAGTTCGCCCACGATCGACGAGGGTATTTTCGAGGGATCGCGCATCTGCGCGAAGGTGGGAAGGAGGATGCCTTTTTGTCGGCAACGTTCGATATTCTTTCTGCGCTGAGATTCGTTGACACTGAGATCGATCATGCTGAACTCCTTGGTGTACGACATTGTGTTTAAAGTACCACGGCCCTGGTCTAATGCGCCGCCATGTCTACCCATGCACTGCGATGGCCGCAAGAAATGACAAACCTGAAACTGGCAATGCAAAAGCTGGCCTGACCGCACAACAACACAGTCTGCAGTATACCACAGCCTTATGGAATTGGGGAGGGGCGGGCATACGCTAGAGCGACACGCTCATGACCGCAGGCGTTGAGATACCTTTAGAAGAGTGCCATGCCATTTTGCAAAAATCGCTCCCGCGCAAGTTTCTCCAGGAGTATCTTTCTTTACCTTGCTGTCTCAAACATGTATACTATATCTTTGTTGTGCATACGCTCGCAGATGATTTGAAGCGGCGATTATAGGGAAGGAGCTTCAGATTGGTCAAACGGGTAAAAGGGAAAACACTCAAACTCGAAGGATTCAACAACCTAACAAAATCGATCAGCTTCAACATTTATGACATTTGCTATGCCCGTTCGCGGGAATCACAGATCGAGTACCTCGAATATGTCGATGAGGAATACAATTCCAAGCGTCTGGAAGAGATTGTCGAGAATGTCACGCGCATAATCAACGCAAAACTGGTCAGTGTCTCTACGCAGGATTACGATCCGCGCGGTGCGAGTGTCGTTGCGCTCATCAATGAAGGCTCTCCTGTGGCGGATGAGCACATCAAGTCTGAGAATGCTCAACCCATAGGACCGCGCAACGATGATGAAGATGTATCTGACTCAGCTGAGGTGCCGACTTCGGTACATCCAGCCGGTGCGGCGGACTCCGATCCCCATACAGGTTCAACCAAACAGAGCGAGGTACCCGCTTCCTTTATCGTCGGCCATCTCGACAAGAGCCACATCGCCATTCACACGTATCCTGAATACCATCATTTGACGGGGCTGGCGAGCTTTCGCGTCGACATCGACATTTCGACGTGCGGCATGATATCTCCGCTTTCGGCGCTCAATTACCTCATCGAAAGCTTTGATTCCGAAGTGGTGATCATCGATTACCGGGTCAGAGGCTTCACGCGAGACCACAAAGGGCGCAAGGTTTTCATCGACCATGACATTTCTTCTATCCAGGACTACATCGACCGAGAAATACTCGACCGCTACGTCACGTACGACATCAATATTCTTTCAGACAACAACTTTCATACCAAGATGCGCAAAAAAGAGATTCGCCTCAAGGATTTTCTGTTCGGCGATGAAGTGACGACCCTCGATTTGAAGGAAAAAGAACGGATCAAGCGCGCACTCTTGCACGAAATCCAGGAAATTTTTGAATCCAGAAATCTCAACATGCGCGCTGGCAAACAATGAATCGCATTCCTGTGTGGGAAGTAGTGGTACGCGGGGTTGATCTATGAAAAAGATAATCGAGCGCCTCAATCCTCATTGCGGTTTCTTCTACGATATTTCGAAGGTGCTTGTGCGGACGCGCAGCGCGTGGCAAACGATCGAGCTCGCCGAGAGCCCTGAATTCGGAAAAGTACTCCTCTTGGACGGCATCACACAGGTTACCCAAAAAGGAGAGGAGCGCTATCATGAGTCGCTCGTCATTCCCGCGATGCTTTCGCACCCCGCCCCCGCGAATGTGCTTATCGTCGGAGGTGGGGACGGAGGTGTGCTGCGCGAGGTGCTCCGTTTCAGAACCGTCAGGAAGGCCGTCATGGTCGAGCTCGACGAGGCGGTCGTCTCTTTTTCTAAACAATATATGCCCCAGATCAGCGACGGCGCATTCGATGATCCTCGAGTGGAGATCGTGATAGGAGATGGGCGCGCGTATGTAGAACAATGTTCCGAAGCTTCTTTCGATGTCGTCCTCATGGATATGACGGATCCTTTCGGTCCTTCCGAAAAGCTCTATACGAAAGAATTCTTTGCTCAGGTGAAGAGAGTCCTGCGTGGGGCCGAGGGCGTATTCGCCATGCATGGGGAATCGCCGATTGCAAGGCCTGTCGCCTACGCATGCATCGAAAAAACCTTACGTGAGGTTTTTTTGTGCGTAAAGTCCGCCTTTGCGTTCGTTCCAATGTATGGAACTCTTTGGTCATTCAAATTTGCTTCCGACACGTGCGATTGTGGTTCGCTTTGTGAGGACGACGTGACCAGTCTGCTCAGTGCGCGCTCCTCAAAGACGCCCAAATACTGGAATGCTCAAATCTATAAAGCCCTCTTTGCGGTTGAACCCGCGGCGATCGAGGCGCTCTCTCATCCCGAGGCACGCATAATCGAGGATCGCAATCCCTGTTTCCCTGATGCATTCGATCCTAAACGCTGAAGGCTTTTTCATGCAACGCGAGGCTGCAGCCGTCCTAGGGGTAGAGATTTCAGTGCGGCAAGCCTTCGCAGAGGAAACGCATTAAACGTCAAGTCCCACAGCCTTGGCCGCCGAACGGATGTCCTTGAGCCCGCTGCCGGTGAGCATGACCACGATGTGGGCATCGGGGGCGAGCTCGGGTCGCGCCTTGAGAAAGCCTGCGAATGCGCAGGCGCTGGAGGGCTCGGCGAAGAGACCCGACATGCGCGCCAGGTACCACTGGGCTTCGAGGATTTCGGTGTCGCTCACGACGACGGCGCGCCCATGGTGAGTCCGCAGCTTATCAAGCGCGTAGTAACCGTTTCGCGGGATGTCCACCGAGATCGAGTCCGCAATCGTGGAGGATGGCACTGCTTCGAAGCGGCCACTGGCGAGGGCACGCGCGATCGCACAGGAGCCCTCGGCCTGCGCTGCCCACACCGTGGGCATACGGTCGATCCACCCAAGCTTGAGAAGGTCCTCGAAGCCTCGGATGACACCAGCAATGATGACGCCGTCGCCGGTGGGCACGAACACATGGTCTGGGGCGCGGTAGCGGGGAAGGCTGTCCTGGGGCGCACCGGCACTGCTCGGCGCCGTCTGAGTTACGAGGGTGCTCCCGCCGTGATGCGGCGCAGCCCGGGGGGACAGAGGTGCACCGTCGCCGACAAGGCTAGGGCTGGAACAGTTCTTTCTCTTGTCGGCCTGAAGCGCCCCGCCTAAGTCCTGCGCGATCTCAAAGCTCGCGGTCTTCTTGCCCTCGATGGTGAGGGGGTTGTACGCGGTGTTGCGCGAGAGTACCCCCGTCTCTTTCGAGTACGCGAGCGACTGGTCAAAGGCGAGGTCGTAAGTGCCGTCAACCTCAACCAGCTCAGCGCCGTACTGCAGAATCTGTACGCGTTTTGCGAGAGGCGCCGCCTTGGGCACATAGACCTTGATTCTGATGCCGGCCGCCGCGCCGATGCATGCCATGCTGGAGGCGGCGTTGCCCGTGGATGCGAGCACGATCTCGCCGATGCCGAATTTCCTGGCAAAGGCGGCGACGAGCCAGCTCGCCCTATCCTTATAGGATCCCGAAGGGTTGCAGGTGTCATCCTTGAGCCAGAGGTTCGGCACGCCGAGTTCCTTACGCAGGCGCGCCGGGGCCCAGAGCGGGGTCTTCCCTACCGGAATGGGAGGAAAGTAGCCTGCTTCCACCGGTAGGGGGACAGAGCCCGGTTCGGGGTCTGTCCCCTCCCAGGTGCACTCCAGCACGCCGCGCAGGGGCTCATCGGGCTTCTGCTCATCTGCACAGGCATCGCACAGGTAGCGCCCAGGCTCGATGGCGTAGGTTCTGCCACAAGAGGGACAGCGATAATGCCACTGCATCTGTGCTGACTCCACTCACGCGTACGCTTCGAGCGCGTAGGGCAGGGCGGCGTAGAATGCCGCGGCGATTTCGAGGTCGTCAATGCGGGTGATCTCATTGGGCGCGTGCGCCTGGGCTTCGTCGCCAGGGCCGAATCCGATGACGGGGATCTTGTGACGGCCGCAGATGGCCACGCCATTGGTCGAGAAGGTCCACTTGTCGACGATAGGTTCCTGGCCGAAGAGGGCTCTGTACGCAGCAAGGCCAGATTGGACGAGCACGTGATCCGTTGGAATCTTCCATGTGGGGAAGTAGAGTTCCTGGTGGTACTCGGTCCCAGTCCATGCAGATTTGCGGTAGTCAGGCATGTGGACCACAAAGTCGGTCACACCTGCTTCGCGCAGGGCATCCTCGACTTGTTTGATCGCTACCTCGTCGGTTTCTCCCCAGGTCAGACGGCGATCGCAGTAAAGCATGGCCTGGTCTGGCACGGCACACTGGCTGGGACCGTGGACGTTGATCTGGCTCACGGTGATGGTGCCTTTGCCGAGGAAGTTGTCCTCATCCGGCCTAAGGCGTTCGTTGAGCTTCTCGATGGCGAGGGCGGCCCGGGCAGCCTTGTAGGCGGCGCTGTCTCCACGCTCGGGTGCAGAGCCATGGCAGGAAATGCCCTTGATGTCGATTTGGATCTCCATGCGGCCGCGGTGTCCACGATACAGCCTGCAGGATGTCGGTTCGGTGGACACTGCAAAGTCGGGCACGAATTTCTCCTCTTCGATGAGGTACTTCCAACACATGCCGTCGCAGTCTTCCTCGATCGCGGTGAAGGAAAACCACACTTCGTATGTTCCGGTGTAACCTAGCTCCTTGAGGATGCGCGCGGCGGTGATCATGGAAGCGGCACCTCCGAGCTGGTCTGAGGCGCCGCGGCCGTAGACGAGGCCGTCCTCGATGAGGCCCGAGAAGGGCGGTGTCTTCCACTGCGACTCGTCGCCGACGCCGACTGTGTCGATGTGCGCGTCGAACACGATTTTTTTCGTTCCTTTGCCGACTCGGCCGAGGAGGGAGCCGAGGCCGTCGATCCACAGATCCTCCATGCCAGCTTCTTCAGAGAGCTGTTTGAGCAGGTAGATGCGGTCTTTCTCGGTGGTGGAGAAGGCGGGAACCTGAATGATCTTGCTCAGATTCTGCGCGGTGTAGTCGCGGTACTGACGGGCTTTCTCGAGAATTTTTTTGTTATCCATGCGTTACCTCTCTTCCATACGTTTCCAGAGCCTCAGTGCCTGTTTGCGGGCCAGAGCTTGGATATTCGCATCATCATACAGCGGACGGTGGTCTAAAATCCTCAGGGCACCGGCAACCACGACAGTCCTCGCGCTCCGGCTGGACCAGCCGAAGGCGAAGTGTCCGGCGATGTTGTCGCCAGTGAGTGGGGTGGGTGGATCGTAGTCCCAGAGCACGAGGTCCGCGGGGGCTCCCTCTTTGACCGTGCCGAAGCCAGGGAAGTCGCGGGCGCCATGGACATCACCGTTGTCGGATGCACAGCGCGCGGCAGACGTGAAGTCCTGCGCAAAGTAGCGTCCGACAAGCTCGTTGCCCCGGTGCAGGACTTTGAGGAAGTCGCCCGGCCACCAGGGCCCCTGGCTTTCTCGGTGTCGGAATACGGCGAACTTGAACTCCTCGAGCATGTCGGCGCCCATGCCATCCGTACCCAGCACTACATTGCGGAAGGCAGGCAAAAGATTGTTGTAGCCGACGGCGTTGTTCATGTTCGATCGAGCGTTGTGCGCCAGAAACGCCCCCCGCGCATTCACGATGTCGACCTCCGAGGGACAGAGCCACACCCCGTGCCCGATGATGCTCCGATCGTTGAGAGCGCCGACAGCTTCGATACGCTCCACGGGATCCTTGCCGAAGCGGTGACGCGCGTCCACGGCGTCGAACTTGTCTTCTGCGAGGTGAATGTGGATGCCTCTGCCAGTGGTCCGCACCGCGTCAGCCAGGGATTCCAGTGTCTCATTGCCAACCGTGAAGCTCGCGTGGGCGCCAATCGAAGCGTCGACCAAGGGTTTTGCGCCAGACGACCTCAGCGCGTCCACCTCGCGCGCAAAGCGCAGGTTTTCGGCCACGCCTGCCTTGGCACCCGCCATGCCGTTACGGTCAGTCGTCTCGTAGCAGAGTATGCCGCGCACACCCACGGTTTCGTAGGCTTCACGGATGATGGAGAGGCTTCCGTCGATGCATTCGGGGCCTGCATGGTGATCCACGAGGCACGTGACGCCGGCCTTGAGCGCGTCGGCACAGCCTGTAAGGGCGCTCGCTTTAAGAATTTCAGGATCGATGGCCCGGTCGAGCCTCCACCAGAGATGGGCGAGGAGCTGGGCAAAGTCCTTTGATGGCGCAATGTCGACCAGCATGCCTCGCGCCAGGGCAGAGTAGAGGTGTGTGTGGCCGCAGACAAGTCCTGCCGAAAGATATCCTCCGTCCCCTGCGACCGTGGCGGAGGGGAAGCGTTCGTGCAGACGAGGACCTGTGGCCGCCACAGTGCCGGCAGCCTCCCCCTCGCCCGGCTCATAGACGGCAACATCGGTGAGTTCCGATACCGAGGGCGGCTCAAGTTCGACAATGCGTACGTTCCGGAACAGGATCATGCGTGCACCTCCACGAGATATCGGTGATGGGTCCATACCGTGCGGGCCAGTGCGATCATCTGGCGCTCGGTCGGCCGTGAGGTGGCGCCGTTCCATGCAAAGTATGGAAGTTCCATAAGGGGGCCTCCGACGACAGTCCGGAGTGCCAAGACAGGGTGCTCAACATCGTCGCAGAAAGCGAAACCTGCATTCCGCGATGTGACGAGCTCTTCTCTGGTGTCGAAGATGGTAGGTTTGCCTTTGAAGGGCTCGCCGTTCCAGGGACAGAAAAGCCCGCAGTTGCCGCACTCGTTACACAGACGATCGATGTGCAGGATTTGCGCTGGCTGATCGAAGTCGCGACCTGTTTCTAAAACCACATTCGCGCGGTTAGGGCAGACTTCTACGCAGCGCAGGCAGGCCGAGTCGCAGTGCAGGCAGCGCTCGGCCTCACGGGCGGCAAAGGATGGGTCCCCCTGGTCCAGCGAAGGCAGCATGCGCCCCCGAGCCGCGCGGGCTTCAGGCGACCAGGCAGGAGCGCGGTAATCCGGCGTTGCGGTTGCAAAGCCTTTGCGTGCAAGGATGGCGAGGGCAGCAGCGCGGCCGTCGGCCTCTGCGGCGATGATCGACGAGGGCCCCCTCCGGGCATCGCCGCCTACGAATACGCCGGGGCAGGCTTCCAGGGTGGTGGTGTCTACGCAAGGTCGTCCATGCCGGTCCACCTCAACGCCAAAGGCCCGCAGGAAGTCAGTATCTGGCTCTTCGCCCACTGCCGCAATGAGAAGGTCGCAGGGCACGCCGAATGTCTCGTCGCTGGGGACAGGCCGCCTGCGGCCTGATGTATCCTTTTCGCCCAGTTTCATGCGGCGCAGTGTCACGTTCCCTGGCTCGATCAGTTCAGGTAGGCTGAGCTCGAGGAGAGGGGATGCGAGATGAATACCTCCTGCGCCAGGAGCGATGGAATCAGTGGCAGCAAGGGCAGCGCCTGTGGCATCCGCAGTGTGCTGACGGTTGCAGGCTGCAGCCTCGCTGAGCGCATTGCCGAGTTCTTCGGTGTCTGCCGGCATTTCTCTGCGGGTGCGGCGGTAGGACCAGAGGACCGACTGAACCGCAGGGATGCGGGTGGCCATGCGCACCGCGTCGCAGGCGGTGTTGCCGCCTCCCACCACCAGCACCCTGGCGGTGCCCAGGAAGGTTTCCGCTCCCTCGCGCATGCAGATGTCGAGGAAGTCGAGGGCGTGCATCACGCGCACTCCTTTTCCCTTGAGCTCGAGCTCTTTTGCCTTGTGTGCGCCGGTTGCGATGAAGATCGTGTCGAACCCCTGCGCACGAAGTTCTCCGGGGGAACGCACCTCCACGCCGAAGCGGAACTCAACCCCGAGCCGCGTAAGTCGGTCCACGTCCGCGGCAAGGTCTTCCCTTCCAATGCGGAACGAAGGAATGATGTGCGCAGGCACGCCACCGGGCGCAGCGCGCTTGTCGAACACAACCACCTTCTGCCCGTACTGGGCGAGGTACCAAGCGCAGGCGAGGCCAGCAGGGCCCGCGCCGATGACGGCGGTTGCGCCCACGACGGGATGTGGCCAGACGGGGCCGTCGGTCTTCGCCGCAGAGCCTGCAGCCCTGACCGTGGCAAGCTTGACATCCCGGATGCGCACCGCCCCCTCGTAATCTACGCGCGAGCAGTGTTCCTGGCAGACATGGTCGCAGAGTACTCCTGTGATGGTGGGAAGCGGGTTGTCCGAAAGTATGATGGAAAGGCCTTGATCGGGGTAGCCCGAACCCGTTGCTCCGATGTAGGCAGGCGCTTTCTGGTGTACGGGGCATGCTTCCACACAAGGGGCGGCAAAGCAGTCGAACAGGGGCAAATCGCCTGCGATCGAGGCGGTGCCCTCTTTCCAGTCACGGTGGTACCACGGTGAGGTAAAGACGCCGGCCGCCAGGACCTCAAGGGCTTCTGCATCTGGCTTTTCTGGCGCGTAGGGAAGGGCGTTGAGCACGTCTCCGACCATGTGGGCCATACGCTGATATCCCCCGGGTTTCAAAAGGTCCGTGGCGATGGTGAGGGGACCCATGCCAGCCTTGATGAGCTCGGCGGCGTTGTACGCGGCTACCCCGCCGCAGTAGGAGAAGCGCGTCGGATATTCGGGGAGAGCCTTGGCGAGCTGCGCGGCAAGATTCACGGTGATGGGGAAAAGAGCTCGACCAGACATGTAGCGCTCTCCACCCGGGAGCCGTGCGCCATCGTTGACGTTGGCGAGCGTGTTGGACAGCTTGATGCCGAAACGCCTGCCGCGGGCTGTTGCAGTCTCGCTCAACGAGCGGATGAGCTCCACTGCGGCGTCAAACTGAAGATCGTGCTCAAAGCTTTCGCGCCTGAGAACAATGTCGCTCCACCCGAGCCGGTCGAGAATGTCGCGCACCCTGTCGTAGCCTACGAGCGTCGGGTTGAGTTTGATGTACGTATCAAAACCCTTTTCCTCGATGAGGTAGCGGCCTATGCGCTCAATTTCGTCCGGTGGACAGCCGTGCATGGTGGAGAGCGTCACAGAATGGACGGGCCTCACTGGCATGTGCTCCGCGATCGACCGGGCGCGCTCGAGGGCAGTTTGGCCGAATGCCTGGACAAACGTCGATGATTCTATGAACGTGCGGAGTTCTTGAATTGCTTTCTCCCAACCATCGTCCGCTTCAGGCCTGCGCATTCCCTCGATGAAGGCGTCCATTTTTTCACGTTTGATTCCGTCGAGGGTATAGCCGATCGACATGTTGAAAATGAAGTCGTTCGGCTTGTGTGACCACATGCGCGCTAAGAGGTTGATGACGATCCATGCATTCAGATATTCCGTCCTGGCTTGTTCGAGCGTGAGCTCCGTCGACCATTCGACGTTGTGTCCCTCGTCGAGCGCATCGATACAAGGTTTGTCGATATCGAGACGGTCGTTTTCCTGGACGGTCTTCAACTCAAATACGCGGGCCCCGCACAGATAGGCCGCAACAAGGTTCGATGCAATCTGGGTATGCGGGCCTGCGGCAGGTCCCAGAGGAATGCTCACGTTCGATGACATGACGCTCAGGCCTGTGCTTTCGGACTCTTGCTCGAAGACATCGAGCCATGTGGCTTCTGGTATTTCGAAGATCGTGCGCTTCGCCAGGTATTCGCCAGTGATGCGCGCAAGAAGCTGTGGCAGCGAGGTCGTCTTCATCACTTTACTCATCGATACCCCCAGGTAAGAAATTTGCCGAAACCAGGCTGTACGAGGATCATGCCAGCTTCATTCGATAGTGTGGCTCGGCCTTGTGAACCGAGTGCGGCTGCGAGGCGGACCGATGCATACACCGGCGTACCGCGCACAAAGGTGCCTTCTATGCGCCCAGAGAGCACCATGCCGGCAAAGGGCGTAATGGTGCTCTTGCTCATCATCGTCGAGGGCACAACGCGGCTCGTATGCTCCGGATCGACGAGCACGATATCGGCATCTTTGCTGGGAAGAAGAGACCCTTTCGCCTGCCACAATCCGTATCGTCGGGCTGCGCCTCCGCTCGTCGCTTCGAGGAAGCGGTCCAAGGTAAGGCGTTTCGCAAAGAGGCCTTCCGAGAGCAGATAGGAGAACAACGTGCCTGTACCTGGAATGCCACCGTATGCAGTGAGCGGGTCGTCCGTATATTTTTCGTATTCCGGAGCCCCTGCGTGGTCAGAGCTTACAAACCCGATCTTCCCTTCGGCCAGAAGGTGCCAAAGGAGCGCTTTCTGTTCAGGGCTCTTCACCGGCGGAGCGGTTTTCAGCGCTGCACCGAAGCGGGTAAAATCGCTCTCATCGAAGGCGAGATAGTGCGGGCATGTTTCGCATGTCGCGCCTCTCTCCGAAACCGCGATCGCCGCCTTGGCCGTGCCGACATGGACAATGTGCACGCTCTTCGCGTATTGTCCGGCCAGTTTTAAGGCCTTGAGTACGGCCGCAATCTCTGCGTCCATCGGACGCGACGCATAGTAATCGATCCACTGGGGGGGCTGGGAACCCCGACGAGAAGCCCGCTCTTTTGTCGCCGCCGCGACGACATCGGGGTCTTCCGCGTGCAAAAGAAGAGGCCGGCCGGCCTTGGCGCAGGCCTGAACTGCGGCGGCAAACTGAGCCTCATCGACCGCAGGGAAGGTCTCCATGCCCGAGATAAAGTAAGATTTGACGCCGACGACCCGCGGTGCCAGAGCTTCGACTACGCCGGGGATATCTTCCGGTTTCATGTTGCCGGTGATGCCGCCATAGAAGGCAAAATCGATCAGAGCTCTGTCCCTCACAATTGAGAGTTTTTCTTCCAGCGCCTGAGGGGACGTGACCGGCGGGAGTGAGGTGCATGGCATGTCGATGACGGTGGTCACCCCGCCGCGGGCGGCTTCCGCGGAGCCGTGCAGAAAATCTTCGCGGTGCGTGAAGCCAGGTTCATCGAAGTGGACGTGAGGATCGATCGCGCCGGGAAATGCGAGGAGCCCCCTTGCGCTGAGGACTTCTTCGTTGGCATCCCGGCTTGGATCGGGCGATCTGCCATGGGCATTCAAATCCTTCGCCTCTCTGATCGCGGCAATCTTACCTTCCTTTATGATGATGTCGACGCGTCGAAAATCGCGCTCCCCCGGAAGCGCGGCGGCCACATTCGCAATGATCATGTCATGCTCCCTTTTTCGAGATTGTCTCATTGAAGCTCTGTCCCCGTTGTGGCTCCATGGGCTCCTGGGTGCAGGGCGTTGAGGCGAGCAAATCCGAAACCTTCTCCGGAATGAGGGGCAGATTGTAGTAGGCTACGGAGCGGCCGACCGCAGCACGAATGGCGTTCAGCACGGCGAAGTACCCTGCGATGCCGTATTGGAGCGGCGGTTCGCCCACAGCCTTCGAGTTGTAAGGGGTGGTAGGATTTTCAATCGGAGGCAAAAACTCGATGTCGATTGAAGATGGCATGAACGATACGTCAGGCACTTTATACGTCGAGAGAGTGTCGGACAGAAGCCGTCCATCCGCTCCGAAGCGCAGGTCTTCCAACAGAGCCCAGCCAAGTCCCTGCGCGAGCGCCCCCTCGATCTGTCCTCGGTCTGTCGAAGGATCGATACTCTCCCCGATATCGTGCACCACCGAGACAGAGTCGAGCGAGTACGTCCCGCGGAGCGTGTCCACGCTCGCCTCGACGAGCGCGGCTCCATACACGTGGTAGGCAAAAGGCCGGCCTCGTTCGGTGCGCATGTCGTATTCAAGGAAGGGAGTCGCGTAGAAGCCGTGCGCAGAAAGATCCTGACGGGATGCGTGCATCGCCTCGATCAGTGCCTGCCATGTGAGCGCGCTCGGAGAGCCATTTTGGAGTATCGCCCCTTCTTTGATGTCGATTTCCTCGGGAAGAGCGTGCAGAAGCTCTGCAGCTTTTTTGACGAGGCGCCCTCGGATCTCCTGGCACGCGATCTTTGCCGCCATGCCGTTGAGGTCAGAACCCGTGCTTGCCGCGGTCGGCACGGTGTTCGCGACGGTGAGCGTCGTGGTGCGCTGGACAGTGACCTTGGCCACGGGCACACCGAGCGTGCGTGCGACAATCAGTGCAATTTTGCGCGCAACCTGCTGGCCCATCTCGATTGCCCCCGTGGAGACCATCACCGAGCCATCGGTGTAGATGTGGACGAGCGCCCCTGCCTGATTCATTTGGAGCTTCGTGAAGCTAATGCCAAAGGCGACAGGGATGAGGCCAAGGCCTTTTTTCTCCAGCCGATGCGTAGCGTTGAATTGAGCGATTCGCTCCTTGAGGGAAGGATAGTCGACCTTTTTCAGAAGACGCTCTACCGCCTCTGATGCGCGCACGCGCTCGAGCGTCATGCCGTAATACGTCCGGTCGCCTTCCTTGTAAAGGTTGCGCCGTTTGAGCTCCACAGGATCGATGCCCATTTTCTGGGCGAGGGCATCCATCGCCGATTCGATCACAAAGAACGCCTGTGGCGCCCCGAAGCCTCGAAATGCGGTGAATGAAGGGAGATTCGTGCGGCACATGTAGCCCGTTACCCGCACGTTGGGTATGTGGTAGGCGCCCGTCGCGTGGAGCACCGTCCGTGCGAGGATCGCCGCCGACAGGTCGCAGCAGAAACCTGAGTTCTGGTAGTAGTCCGCCTCGAAGGCCAACAACGTACCATCCTTATCTGCCCCAATACGAAAATCGCTCGAATAAGGATGGCGCTTGCCTGTGGCGCGCATGTCGTCCTTACGATTGAGGTAGAGCTCAACGGGTTTTCCCGTGATCCACGAAGCCACGGCTGCCATACAGGCCCAATTCGCCGCCTGGTCTTCCTTGCCGCCGAAGGCTCCTCCGAGGCGTCTCGCTTCGACCTCGACCATGTTCATGGATACACCAAGGACCTGCGCCACTGCCCGCTGCACGCCCGAAGGCCCCTGCGTGCTGGAGATGACATGCACGCGACGGCCATCCACCACCTGCGCAATGGCTCCCTGCGTCTCGAGGTACACGTGCTCCTGTCCTCCGGACTCGACACGGCCTTCGACCACATACGCACACCGAGAGAACGCTTCCTGCGTGTTGCCGCAGGCTATGGTGCGCGGCGGAAAAATAAACTCTCCGCGCGCAGCAGCCTCGCGGGGATCGGTGATCGCGGGCAGAGGCTCACTCTCGATGCGCAGAAGGCTGGCCGCCCTCCGTGCGAGAGGGCGCGTTGCGGCGACTACGATCGCGATGGGCTGTCCCCAGTATACCCACTCTTCCTCAGGCAAAAGCGGTTCGTCGGGCTTGTTGAAGCCGATCTGGTTCGTCCCAGGGATATCCTTCGCCAGAATGACCCGAACTGAAGGGTCGAGGGCGAGCGCTTCTTCGGTACGAATCGCGAGGATACGTGCGTGGGCACTGTCCGACAGACGGACCACTGCCTGGAGACAGCCAGCGGGGCGGGGAAGATCGTCGATGTACTGCGTCTGTCCGAGAACGTTCGGCAGTGATTCAGGAATAACCATAGAGGGATTTATCGAGTCCGCCGCTCTCGCGGTGTGGACCGGAGCAGCCCTCTCGAAACTGACGTTATTCTTCTTTCCAATGTTTTCTGTTTTCATGGAAACAACTCCTCGGCTATGCCGCTCGCTTCAAACAAGCGCACAAAATGGGCCAGAATGAGTTGATAGACCATCCGCCGCCGGTACTCGGCGGACCCCCGCACATCGCCAATCGGCGAGATGGACGATGCTGCCGCCTGCGCAGCCTTTCGGGCAAGCCCGGCGAGGGATTTTCCGTCCAGCACATCGCACGAGGCCCCCTCGAGCACATCCATCGCCTCAGTGCTGAGCATGGGGACAGAGGCTACACCCCCAAGGCTGACCCGTACATCCTTCCATCGTCCTCCCTCGAAGCGGAAGGAGATGGCTGTGTTGACGGCTGCGATATCGAGATTCTTGCGCTTGCTCACCTTTTCGAATGAAAACCGACGCGATGAGGGCTCATCGAGTACAGGTATTCGAATCGCCTTCAGAACTTCTCCGGCAGACAGATCAAGCGTTTTATATCCCAAAAAGAATTGCTCTAGGGGACAGAGGCGCAGCGCTGCAGTATTGTCCTCGGTTCCTGTCTCAGGCACAATCACGAGCTGGGCACCAAGGGCGAGCAGCATCGATGTGATATCCGCCACAGGAGAAGCGTTGACGACATTTCCTCCTACGGTGGCGAGGTTTCGGATCAGAGTGCTTGCAAACATCGTTTCGAAGCGCTCGATGCCGGGAACCTCACCCCGTACGACAGGCGAGGCGAAGAAATCGCGTACGGTCACAGCCGCACCGATTTCGAGCCACCGCTCTCCACGATCAGAGACATAGCGAATCTGTCCAAATTCAGGCAATATTTGGGTTAAGAGCGGAGAAAAACCCTTTTCCGGCTCCGGATTTCTCACATAGTAATCTGTACCCCCACCCACCACCGCGTGGGGTGCGACTTCTCCGCGCGGTAAGGAGGTAGTTTCCGAATTTTGGCGAGGGACAGAGCTTCCTTCTCTTGTCGATTCTGCCGCAAATTCGAGAACCGAGGGGGGAAGCACCTGGACCTCAACCAAAGCTCTCAGACGGGCCATCGGTTCCAGAGGAAGATATTTGAAACGCTCGACGAGGCGCGCCGCAGCTCTTCGGATAGCACCATACCCCGTGCAGCGACAGAGATTGCCGTCAATTGCCTGCAGCGCTCCCGCAAGGTCTGGCACCCGAGGCTCCGCGAGCCAGGAAGTCAGCGCGATGATGAACCCCGGCGTACAGAATCCGCACTGACTCGCATTTTCAGCGAGGAAGGCGCGCATGACAGGGGTAAGCCCATCCTCTGTCCCCTCAACCAACCCCTCCAGCGTGAGCAGATGCTTGCCTCGCAGCGTTCCGAGTGGAAGAAGACATGAAGGGACGGCGCCGTATCGCACCATATCGCCGACATGTTCACCGACGAGCACCGCGCACGCGCCGCAGTCGCCTTCGCGGCAGCCTTCTTTTGTCGAGGTCAGCCCCAGTTCTTCCCGAATAACATCGAGCGCAGGAGCGCCTTCAGCAGAACGCAATGCTCGCCATGTACTGTTAACTTTCAGGCTCAGCAAAGCCATGTGGTTTCTCCTGATGAAGAGAGTATAGCATAATTTGAGCAGAAGCGCTTCCAGTCTCCCATACCTCAACGCCGTCGTTTAGTCGACATAGAGAGAGACCCTTTCAAATGTATCGACGTCGACGAGTCCTTTGTCGGTGATCTTAAGGCTTGGAATCACCGGCAGCGCCATAAACGACAGCGTCATGAGCGGGGATGTCGCGGTTAGCCCCGCTTCTTTGAAGAGGCTCTCGAAGGCGCTGAGCCTCTCGATCACGAAATCCGCCGACTTGTCGCTCATGAGGCCCGCTACGGGGAGGGGAAGGTCGAGCAGAATGGTATCTCCCACCGCATACACGAGACCCCCGCGAATTTTGTTGAGGTGGCGGGCTGCCTTGAAAATCGAAACATCGTCGACGCCTGCAATGATCATATTGTGTGAATCGTGGCTTATCGTGCTGCCGATCGCTCCGCGCGTAAGCCCGAGACCGCGGATGAATCCTTTTCCGATATTGCCTGAGCCTGTATGCCGTTCAATCACAAATATTTTGAGAATATCGCGGGCGAGATCCGACACCAAAAAGCCATCTTTGACAGGCACCTGTGCGATGCCATGGCCAGTGAGGAGCGATTCTTTGTGGACATCGATCACCCGCACGGACTTGCCTTTGTCAGGAATCGCAAAATCCTCTTTCGTGAGCCACTTGATGTTCACCGAATCTCGGATAGTCGCTGCGGAAGTGGGAACATCATGGACAAGAACGCCATTCTGGGCCACGACGCTGCCTCTTTTGATGACCACTCTTGCCTCGAAGTCTTTAAAGGATGGGAAGGCTATGAAATCAGCCTTATATCCAGGAGCAATCGCGCCCTGCGCTGGGATTCCAAACCAGCGCGCCGCATTGCTCGACGCAATGCGAATAGCATCGATCGGATCGACCCCCGCCTCGAGCATGAGCCTGAGAGAAAAATCCATGTGTCCTTCATCGCGCAAGTCGTTGCAGTGTCGATCGTCCGAACAGAGCATGAAGCGGGCAGCATTTTCCCGCCGCAGCGCCGGCAGCAGCGCTCGCAGATCTTTTGCGGTGGAGCCTTCCCTCAGCATGATGTACATGCCCTTGCCCACTTTCTCCAGAACTTCTTCCGGAGTCGTACACTCGTGGTCGGAGCCTATGCCCGCTGCAATATAGGCAGAAAGGTTCGCACCGCGCAATCCCGGAGAGTGTCCGTCGATAGGCCTTCCGTTTGACATGAAGAGCGCAATTTTATCCATAAGCTGGGGGTCCTGGGCCAGAACTCCTGGATAGTTCATGACCTCACCCAAGCCCAGCACCCTGGGGTCCTGCAAAAATTGGTGCATGTCTGAGGCATATAGCGCTGCCCCCGCAGTGTCGAAATCCGTCGCTGGCACACACGAAGGCACCATGAAGTACACATCGAGAGGAATATTCTGCGAAACATTGAGCATGTAGCGCATGCCGTCGTAGCCCATCACGTTTGCAATCTCGTGGGGGTCAGCGATCACGGCCGTGGTGCCTCGAGGGACGACGACTTTGGCGTACTCTGCAGGCGTGAGCAAAGAAGATTCGATGTGCACATGGGCATCGATGAGTCCTGGAGCCAGAAACATCCCTTCGAGATCTATAGTGTCCTGCGCGGTGAACCCATCGTTGATGCCGACGACATACCCACCCTTCACGGAGACCGTCGAGTGTTCGAGAAAGCGGCCGGAAAGAACATCGACCACTGTACAATTCGTGTAATTCACATCGCAGGGGGTCTTCCCCGTAGCCGCATCCATGATATCTCTATTCATTTGTCTTCCCTCATGTACGACGTCCCGAGCGCTGCGGGCGCACCGACCTTTTTTGAAAGCGCTTCCCACCACGTCATCAGCACAAGCACGGCTATTGTACCCACATAGGGAAGCATGTTGAGAAAGTTGGCAGGAATGCTCGTGCCCGATGCCTGGAGACGGAATTGCACGGCGTTGATCCCCCCAAAGAGCAGCGCCCCCCACACCGCACGGGCGGGGTTCCACATTGAGAAGATCACAAGCGCGATGACAATCCATCCTCGCCCCCCTGTGATATTCTCGGACCAACCCGGCGTATAGGAAAGCGAGAGGTGAGCCCCTCCTAAAGCGATCAGCATTCCTCCAATCACAGTATAGAGATAGCGGATTTTCGTCACATCGATTCCCATCGCATCTGCAGTCTGTGGATGCTCTCCTACAGCCCGCAGCCACAGGCCAGGTCTTGTTTTATAGAGGAAAAACCACGAAAGAGGGAGCAGAAGGTACACACTATAGGTAATGATATCCTGGTTGAGGAACGCAGAAAGGAGTGGAATCTGCTTGATCCATGCTGAGTCGAGCGGCACAACTCGTTCTGCGCGCAGTCCGACGAGCCGGAAATTGTTCGTCGCGGGCCCCAACCTCTGTCCCAAGAACGAAGAGAATCCAGTGCCGAAGAGCGTGATGGAAAGCCCCGACACCACATGGTTCGCCCTCATCGTGGTGGTCAGAAAGGCGTGCAGGAGCGCCAGGAGCCCGCCGATGCCGATTGCCACCAGAAATCCAAGCACGAGGCTGTGAGAGTAAAAGACAGTGGCAAATGCGGAAAGCGCGCCCATCAGCATAATACCCTCGACTCCCAGATTGAGGGTACCACTGCGCTCCGTAAGAATTTCTCCAATCGTCGCGACCGTGAGGCTCGTCCCCGCGCGGATGGTGATCGTCAAAATCGAAGTGAGAAATTCCATACATGTACTCCTCGTTTACTCCTTGACCGGGTCAGGACAGGCCGCTTTTTGCTCGGTCCTGACCACATTCAGCCTATACTCAGTGAAGAGAGAACCAGCGAGCATCGGAAAAAGAATCAGCCCCTGCATCACGACTCCCATCGAGGCAGGCAGCCCCATCATCATCTGTACCTGGTCGCCGCCCACTGCAAGCGCAGCAAGCGCGAGCGCGACGAAGGGCACCGCCAAAGGATTGAGCTGACTCATCCACGCCACGATGATAGCGGTATAACCATACCCGATCGAAAGTCCCTGCTGGAGCCGGTGCGAGATGCCGGTCACCTCAAATGCACCCGCGAGCCCGCACAGCGCACCGGAGAGCACGACGGCCAGCACAACATTCCGCTCAACCGCAATGCCCTGATACCTCGCCGCTTTCTGGCTGGCGCCGATTATCTGGAGCTCAAACCCCCACCGTGTACGCTTTAGGACAATCCAGAGAAGTATTGCAAGCGCGAGCGCAACCCATATACCAGCGTGCGCACGCCCCATGATGCGCGGAAGCCATGCGTCCGCCGAGAACATCCGGGAACCCGGAAAACCATATCCCTTTGGATCCCGCCACGGCCCGTAGTACAAAAACTCAGAGTAGAGAATCGCGATGTAGTTCATCATCAGCGTGACAAGCGTCTCGTCCACCTTAAGCGAAGTCTTGAAGAGCGCGGGAATGCCTGCCCACAGAGCCCCTGCCACAAGCCCACCCAAAAGAGCACAGAAGAGCAGAGAATGCCCCGGGAAAAGGCGCTCACCAAAAAGAGCGACCCCCGCTGCCGCAACCCCGCCCATCGTGAGTTGTCCTTCGGCGCCGATATTCCAGAATTTTATCTTGAAGGCGATCGCGACGCCGAGCCCCGTCAGCATGAGCGGTATCGCTTTCACCAGCGTCTCCGCAAAACCGTGAGAGGACCCGAAGGCCCCCACGGCCATCGCCGCGAAAGTCCTGAAAGGGTTTGCGCCGAAAACCCCCAGCAGCACTGCGGTCAACACCAAAGAGACCAAGAAAGAGACAATCGGTACAAGGATGAGCGCGGGGACAGAGGTTGATTTTCGTTTTTCAAAGAGAAACCTCATGCGTCTGCCTCCTCGGTCATCCCTGCCATAAGCATCCCTAGGCGGTCAATGGTTACTGCGTTTGTATCAAAAATGCCCATTATTCTCCCCTCGAAAAGCACTGCGACACGGTCTGAAATTTGCAAGAGCTCGTCTAAATCTTCGGAAAAGAAGAGTACGCCAAGCCCAGCATCACGCTGACTCACAAGCAGACGGTGAACTGTTTCTGTGGCGCCGACATCGAGCCCCCGCGAAGGATAAACTGCAACCATCACGCTTTTGGCAGCCTCGATTTCACGGGCTAGGATCGTTTTCTGAATATTGCCGCCGGAGAGAAATTTGATCTGCGTCTTAGGGGAAGGTGTCGAGATGCGGAATTTTTCGATAAGTATCCGCGCAAGATCCAACATCCTTTTCGGCAAAAGGAAAAAACCTGCCGCCAGCGGCTTCGAGCGATATCGCTTCATAGCCAGATTCGAAGCGACGCTCAGATCTCCCACGGCGCCGACCGATGTCCGGTCCTGAGGGATATGCGCTACCCCACGACGAATAATTTCACGCGGGGACCTATTGGTCATATCTTCGCCACTGATCTGGAGTTTTCCTTTTGTAGACCGTCTCAGTCCAGTAATCACTTCGGCAAGCTCTTTTTGTCCATTTCCTGCGACACCCGCAATGCCGAGAATTTCTCCGGCCCTGAGCTGAAACGATATATCTTTGAGCGCAGGCAAACCTCTGTCCCCGAGCGCTTCAACATGGGTGAGCTCGAGTACGACTTTGCCTGGGTTCGCGGTTTTTTTTTCGATGTGGAACAGCACGTCGCGTCCAACCATCATTCGGGCGAGCTCTCTCGGCGTTGTTTCCACAGTGCTCGCCTCAGCGACGACTTTTCCCTTCCGTAGGACCATCACACGATCTGAGAATTCCATCACCTCTTCCATTTTGTGGGTGATAAAAATGGCAGATTTGCCTTCTTGTTTCATCACATGTACGACCCGACTGAGCTCATGTGACTCTTGGGGCGTCAAAACAGCCGTGGGCTCATCCAAAATCAATATGTCGGCATTTCTATAGAGGAGTTTCAGAATTTCGACCCGTTGCTGTTCACCCACAGAGAGCTGCCAGATGCTCGCATCCGGATCAACATCGAGATGATACTGGGTTGCCAGTCCGACAAGCCGATTCCGTACCCGTTTCAAGTCAAGAAAAAAAGGTTCATTGTGAAGGCCGAGGATGATATTCTCGAGTACGTTCATCGAATCGACGAGCTTAAAGTGCTGATGCACCATACCTATGCCATACTTTTGTGCATCGCGGGGAGAGCGGATTTCTACCTGCCTGCCGTCGATGTATATCTCACCGCTGTCCGGTCGATAAAGGCCGCAGAGTATGTTCATGAGCGTACTTTTTCCCGCTCCATTCTCCCCGAGGAGCGCCAACACTTCTCCCTTGTTTAGCTTCAGATCGACACAATCATTGGCAAGAACCCCTGGAAACGATTTTGAGATGTTTCGCATGTCAACTTTGGGTGTGGGCGTATTCTTCATCGACATTTCCTGTGGTTGTTTTTATTAGAGAATATAAGCACCGCGATATCTCTTGTCGCCTCGATCCTCCACTCGAGCTTTTTCCCATAGGATACAAAAAGGCCGGTATGCGATCCTAAAGGACGCATACCGGCAACGGAATGTTTCATTGCACCTTGCCGACAACCCCTTCGACAAACCAATCCATAGCAAGCTGTTTGTCGTCGGGAATTACTTCACCGGCCTTATACACGATCTTGCCGGTTTGATCTTTTATCGGACCGGTAAAAATACTCCAACCCCCTAAGATTTTTTTGCGAGCATCCTCGACTTCTTTTTTGACATTTGCAGGTACTCGTGAGCTCAGCTCCGAGAGCCTTGCGATGTTGTCTTTAAGACCACCCCAAAACTGATGCGTTTTCCACGTACCATTCAACACATTCTGAATGGTGGCAATATAATATGTTTCCCAGTTCCAAACGGCGCTGGCGAGCACCGTATCCCCCACAAATTTGCCCATATCGGAATCATAGCCGATAGAAAGCTTTCCGCGCTCTTGTGCGGCTTTTTGGGGTTCCGTAGTATCCTGATGCTGAGCAATAATATCGCAGCCAGCGTCGAGCAAAGCGACTGCAGCTTCCCGTTCTTTTACGGGGTCATACCAGGTATTTGTCCACACAACTTGAACTTTTGCGTTCGGATTCACCGAGCGTACCCCAAGCGTAAAGCCATTGATACCTCTCACGACTTCGGGGATACCGAAGGCTGCGACGTATCCGATTTTGTTCGACTTCGTCATGCGACCAGCGATAATTCCTGTCAGGTAGCGAGCCTCTTCAATGCGACCAAAATAGGTCGCCATATTTGGGGCTGTTTTATAGCCAGAGCAATGCTCAAAAATGATTTTGGGGAATTCTTTGGCGACCGCGTACGTTGGATCCATATATCCAAAACTAGTAGTAAAAATGACATCGAAACCCTGAATTGCATACTGCCGAATAATGCGTTCCGCATCAGGGCCTTCCGGCACATTTTCGACATATTTTGTCTCGATTTTATCGCCGAAATACTGCTGCAAGGCGAGCCTGCCCCGCTCGTGCTCATACGTCCAACCAAGATCACCCGGCGGGCCGATGTAGACGAATGCCACCTTTAAAGGCTTTTTTGCCTGTGCGGTGGCGGGCAAGACAAGCGGAATCAGCATAAGCATTGCGACGAGACCAAGAAAAATCTTTCTCATTGGGTGCCTCCCTCATCCTTATAGAATCAAGACGGATCAAATCCGACAGCACTCCCGCGCTGGAAAAAGTGTAGCTTCCAAACCGCCGGCTGTCAAATGATAAATCGAGGTAAATCGAGGGACAGAGGTTGGTTTAAAATTCTATGCAGGAGGAAAGACCGAGGGAAGGTCGAGGTCGCGCGGGGGCGTGAGGGACAGAGCTTTATTCCTCAGCGCGTCGTCACAAAAGCATCCTGGCTCGCCCCACGCACAGCCTTCACCGTGAGGAGCCATTTCTTAGCCTCCTCTGATGAGGCATAGGGGCCAACTTTCACTTGATAATACGTACGGCCGCCGATCTCTTTCGTCGCAATAATTGTACTCATGCCTCGAGAGACGAATTCATTGCGGAGTTTCTCCGCCGTGCCCTTTTCTGAAAAACTTCCCACCTGGATCCAATATTCAAAAGTTGGCGCGGAAGCCTTAGGCGGATTGGGCGTGGGCGGGGACGGAGGATTTGAAGAGTCTTTGCCTGCAGCTGAACTTGGAAGTGGACTTGAAGACTTGGTGGTAGTCGTCTTTGGAGAAGAAGAATCGGGCGGTGATGTTGAAGGTTTTTCTGATGGCTGCGCAGATGTAGGAGAAGTTTTCGATGGTGTGGAACTTTTGTCTAGTTCAGCAGAGATGGTGGCTTGTGGTTTACGACTTTCTGTTTTTTGATCTGTCGACGGAGCAGGGACAACAACCACCGAGCTTGTCGGCTTTAGCGCATTGGTGCTGTCGGTTTGAGTAGTGTCGGTAACCTGAGCATTTTCTCCTGATGATTGAACCACGATGCTCGGGAACGCAGAAAAGTCATTAGGGGACAGAGGCTTTGCCGGTGACCTTCCGGTCAAATCGAAAGGCTTCGATTTCGAGATATCATTGGGCGGAAACAGAATAAAAGCGGTCAAAAAGACTACAAGCGCAAATCCACTTACCGCTACTGCAATCCAGATGATCTTCTTTGAACGATCTGACATCTCTGCACCTCTACAGTAATGTTATCGGCAGAACTCATCGTCCGTTAAAATGGATTGTTTTCTATCGTCACTTACAAACTTCCTTAATAATACAGCCGTATTGGCTTCCAATTCGGCATAAGTCCCCACATTCCACAGCATATATATTGGAATTTCTCCCTGTGGTCTCATGCTCCATAAATATTTTTGATTTTCTATTCTTTGTAGAGCGCCTGCTATAGAAAGATGATCCCTCTCTTGTGCCCGCATGATTTTCTGATATAAGGGAGATCGCACTTCGATGATTGCTCTGCAACACTTAATCTGAGGGAACCGATACAGTAAGGCTGCATTAATGCACAACTTTTCTACCCGATTTTTTTGAGCCTTTCCTATCTCATGGTCAAGCAACGAGAGCATGACGGGATGCACCGTGGATTCTAATACGTTCAACTGGTTTTTATCAGAAAAGACTATCGCCCCAAGCTTTTTTCGATCGATACCCCCATCTTCTTTCCGTATGGATTCACCAAAGCTACGTATCAACTGATCCGACACCTGCAAGAGCGCAGCATGTCCGAGCTTGTCGACATCGATCACTTCCCAGCCATATTGAGTGAGGATTCTTGCTACTTCATTTTTCCCTGCACAGTATCCACCAGTAAGGCCTATGATGCACATCGGACTCATCTCCTTATATCTATGGTGATTAAGATTAAGAATTTAGAGATGCATGTCGCCCCAGGAGGTGGCAGACTCCACACTGACCCTCAAGGGTATATCGAGCTGCACTGCATGTTCCATTTCATCTTTTATAAGTTCCATCGCTTTGGGGACGGAGGTTTGAGGCGCTTCAAAGATAAGCTCATCATGGACCTGCAGGAGCATCCGGACTTCTGGCATTTTTTCTCGGAGTGCTCGGTGTACCTTTATCATCGCAATTTTGACGATATCCGCTGCTGTACCCTGAATGGGGGTGTTGACCGCCACCCTCTGTGCTGCTTGCTGTTCTGTCTTGTTTTTAGAATTAATGCCAAGAATTCTTCGTCTTCGGCCGAACAGCGTCGACGATATTCCACTTTCCTGGGCGTGCCGGACTGTCTTTTTTATGAATTCGGCAATACCGGCGTATGTCGAGAAGTAAGAGTCAATGAACTCTCTCGCAAGAGTGTTTGAAATTCCCAAGTCTCGCGCCAGCCTGAAAGCACTCATGCCATAAATCACGCCAAAATTTATTGTCTTTGCAATCCTGCGGCGGTCTGCATCGACCTGATCTTCAGGTATCCCAAAGATCAAGGAAGCCGTCCGCTTATGAATGTCCACTCCCTCTCTGAAAGCCTTCAGCAGGTTAGGATCTTGAGAAAGATGAGCCATGACGACAAGCTCAATTTGAGAATAATCTGCAGAGATGAGTAAGTTTCCCGGCTCGGCGATGAATGCCGCTCGAATTTTTCTCCCCTCTTCTTCCCGAATGGGAATATTCTGCAGATTGGGGTCTCTACTTGAGAGCCTCCCCGTAGCCGCTCCGGTTTGAACGAACGTGGTGTGGACTCGCCCTTGCGCCTCTGCAAGATCAGCAAGAGGCTCAATATAGGTATTTTTGAGTTTTGTCAAAAGCCTGTGCCGTAAAATGAGCTGAGGAACAGGATCGAGCGAAGCCAATTCTTCTAGGACAGATGTGTCTGTCGAGAACCCTGTCTTTGTTCGCTTTTGTACAGGAAGCTTGCGTTCGTCGAAGAGGACCTCAGAAAGCTGCTTCGGAGAAGCCAGATTAAAATCATGCCCAACAAGTTGAAATATCCTTGCCTCGATATCGGCCAGTTCTCTTTGAAGCTCTTTGCCATATGATCGTAAGCGATCCACATCTATGCGAATCCCCCTGCGCTCCATTTCCGCAAGGATTGGTAGAAGAGGCATCTCTATATTGAAAAACACATTGTGAAGCCCTGATGCTTCGATCTCCTTTGATAATCGCAAGTAAAGTTGAAAAGAAAAATCGGCATCTTCGGCGGCGTATTGCGTTGCCTGTTCAATCGGTACATCGGCAAAAGTCCGTCCTTTGGGCACCACGTCTTCGTATTCAACCCCAGAGAGCCCTAAGAACCTGGCCGCAACCGAGGAAAGCGAAAAAGAAGGTGCTTCGGCATCCAAAACCCATGCAGCGACCATCGTGTCAAAGCAAGGGATTGCAACCTCTGTCCCCGCCGCAGCGAGCACATTGATATCAAATTTAAGGTTATGTCCAACCAACAGCATGTGTTTTGCCTGAAGAAGCCTTGACAGAGAGGAAAGGGCTTGGCTTTTGGGTATACATTTCACATCAGGGCTTATCAGTGGTACATACCATCCCGATTTTGGCTCAAATGAAATAGAGAATCCAACAATATTGGCATTGTGAACATCCAAAGAGTCTGTTTCAGTATCAAAAGCGCAGACTCCTTTTGAGAGCGCGGCATTGATTATTTTGTCGAGCTTTTCTCCGTCAAGGACAGATTGATAGTTTACTGTTTTCTCCTCCTTTTGAGTTACTTCATGAACATTGTTTAAATTAGATTCCTTCGTTTCTAGAACAAGAACTTTTGGTCCATCCGTGGTAAGAGTCGGAGAATCTAACGCTGGAGGGACAGAGGTTTGAACAATTTTTTGCTTTCGCAGTTCCTCAGGAACTAAACTTTTCATATCTTCATTCAGAAAAAGAGGAGCTGCCGCAGGAAGATCAAGCGCAAGCCGCAATGAAATGATATTGTTTGGACAATTAGGGACATTATAACATAGAGAGACAAGTTTTCTGGAAATAGATGCACTTTCTCGCCCATCTTCGAGTTTTTTACGAAGGGACTCTGGCTCAATCTTCTGTAGATTATTATAGATCGCATCGAGTGATTCAAACTGAGAGATCAACTTCTGTGCTGTTTTATCTCCAATCCCTTTCACACCAGGAATATTGTCGGAAGCATCACCCGTAAGAGCTAGATAATCGCCGATCTGCTCTGGTCTCACCCCCCATTCTTCCACTACCCCAGAGGCATCTACTTCTCGAAAAGAAAAATTTTCAGAGGGACGGAGGGCCTTTGTCTTGTTTCCCACTAGCTGCAACAGATCTTTATCTCCAGAGACAATAAAACAAGGCCTCTCTTCTCTTGCACATTGGGCTGCAAGTGTCGCGATGATGTCGTCAGCTTCATACCCTTCGCATCGTATGGTTGGAACACCCAAGACTTGAAGGATCGATTCGATTTTAGGAATTTGTGTGGTTAAATCCTCTGGGGTTTTCTGGCGCGTGGCTTTGTAAGACGTGAATTGGTTGTGGCGGAACGTGGGGCCGATGGAATCGAGCGCAGCAGCAAATAATGTGGGCTTTTTCTGCTGAACAAGCGAAAAAAGGAACCGAAAGAAGCCGAACACTGCAGAGACATTTTCACCACGCGAATTCCGCAGAGGTTTACGAATAAAGGCAAAATATGATCGATAAATAAATGCATATACATCTAGAAGATATAATGGCTCTTGGTCTTCCATTTCGACACCCCATTTCATTAAGAGCGCTCATGTCGCGTTTGCTGCACGAGATGCTTCCCATGTTTCTATCAGTTGGTACGCCGTATTGATTTTTGCGCTTATCTCCGTGGCTGTCCGCAAATTTTCCGGAGAATCTGTATGTCGGTCAGGGTGGTGTTTTTTCAGAAGTTCTTTATAACGAATTTTTACCACCGAAAAAGGCGTATATGGTTCAAGCCCCAAAAATCGGTATGCATCCTCCACAGCACGGCGCTTAATATCTTCATCGCTATGCTGAGCAGCATAAGATTGATATGTCGAAGAATCCCGACGACGGCGTTCATCAGCGTGATGCTCAGACTCAGTCTTTGAAGGATCAAGATAGGATTCCAGTTCTTCCCATGCATCAGCAAGATCTTGATCTGCAAAACTTCCTGGATGTTGAGAATACACGTATCCCGAATCTTTGCCCAATGCCGACGACATCCAAGCTCGAACTAATTTTTCAAGCCTGTCAAATATCTGATCCACCACATACCTCGCTCATACTGCGTTTAGATGGTACTATATCATATTCACGAGAGATGGTAGAGGGGAACCACGTGTTGCGGATAGATGGGAAAATACAACCCTATTGCGTTGTTGTGGGTGGGATCAATATAGATATTCAGGCCTTTTGTCATACCGAATATATTATGAAAGACTCGAATCCTGGGTATGTAAAAAGATGTGTAGGGGGAGTGGGCCGAAACATCGCTGAAAACCTCGTACGTCTCGGCCTCCATACCGAGATGATCACAGTATTGGGAGATTCCACAGGGTGGAAGAGACTCATTTCCCATACAGAACATACAGGGATAGGTCTGGACTATAGTCCGCGTCTTCCTAGAGTACCTCTGCCAACATATCTTTGTATTCTTGAGAGGGACGGAGGTTTGGTGGGAGCTGTTGCTGATATGGGTGCTATTGAACGAATGCGGGTAGAGCATCTCAATGAGCAAAAAGCCTTACTGGACGGTGCTGCAGCCATTATTGTGGATGGGAATATACCCCAGGCCTGCATCGAATGGATTGCTGCCCAATATGGTACGAACGGTAGCAGGAATGTATTGATCGATATTTCAGAGAAAAATCAGACGGTTCAAAGACCTCTGCTTATTGCCGATCCAGTGTCTTCTGCAAAAGCGAGAAAATTTAGGGGATGCTTTGGTAGATTCGATATCGCAAAACCCAACATTGTCGAGGCAACGGTCATTGCGGGGACAGAGAAAGATGCATCACTTTCGGTGATTATCTCGGCCATGCGAAGAACATCTAATCTCCCAAGAGAGCTTTATGTATCTACTGGAGAACATGGAATAGATGTGATTGAGAATGATTGTTCAGTAAGCATTCCTTTGCCGCCTCCAGAGCTCCGTCCCCATTCGAGAAATCTTTCCGGAGCAGGAGATGCAGCATGTGCTGCGCTTGTTTGGATTTCCATCTACCAGAGATTGATTGCTCGAAAGAGAGGGAAAAGTGGTGGTGAATGTGAACCTAAATCTATAAACCTCTGTCCCCAGACCAAAGCCAAAATCGCCCTTGCAGCCGCGCTTTATGCAGCTTCTTCTGAATATCCTGTAAATCGAAGATTAAATCAGGACAGTCTGTGCAAAACGATCATAAACTGTTATCCTGAACTTGCTGATGTTATTAATGATATTCGGATGGAATTAAAATATGAACCTTTATCTCGATATTTCTGAAGAAGTTCATGATGCTTTACGCATGAACATGCCTATAGTTGCCCTTGAATCCACCATAATAACACATGGAATGCCGTGGCCTCAAAACATTGAGACCGCTTTGGAGGTTGAAGATGCAGTCAGAGAAGAAGGTGCTGTTCCTGCGACTATTGCAATTATTGAGGGGCGACTAAAGGTTGGCCTTTCCCACGATGAGTTGAGATGCCTTGCTGATGGCTCCCTTCATCCTACTAAGGCTTCTCGGAGAGATATTCCTATGCTTGTTGCCCGACATGGAAATGGCGCAACAACGGTCTCTGGAACAATGCTTATCGCTGAGAGAGCAGGAATTCATTTGTTTGCAACAGGTGGAATTGGTGGCGTACACCGTGGGGCCGAAAGGACATGGGATGTTTCGGCAGATCTGGAAGAACTTTCGCATTCAAATGTCGCGGTCGTGTGTGCCGGGGCCAAGGCTATCCTCGATTTACCAAAGACAATGGAGTATCTTGAGACAAAAGGAGTGCCTGTCATAGGTTTTGGGACATCGGAACTTCCCGCATTTTATACACATGAATCAGGGATAAAGCTTTCCCAGCACCTTGATAGTCCTCAAGAGGTTGCTTTACTTCTCTATACCAAATGGGCCTTAGAATTGAGCGGAGGAGTTGTAATCGCGAATCCTATACCCGTCCAATATGCAATGGACAAATCGGTGATTGATGCAGCGATCGAGAAAGCGATTGAGGAATCTGAAGTTAAAGGCTTCAAGGGAGCCGAACTTACTCCATATTTATTAGCTCGTGTCGCAGAAATAACGGGAGGTGATTCATTAGAAGCGAATGTTGCACTTGTAAAGAATAATGCACGTGTAGCAGCAAGGATTGCCAAAGAGTATGAACGAATCAGATTTGAAGCAGAGCAGGGGGGAGCACCTCTGTCCCCACACCAACTTCACGAGGAGGAAAGCGTATGAGAATTATACGATGTGAATATAATGGAAGATTATTCTATGGAAAATTCGACGGCGATAATGTTGTATTGTCTCGTGATATTCCAAAAATACGAATATACAGGGGGAGAAAGGAAGTCTTTTGGGAAACTGAAGAAAAATCCGTTCCATTTTCACAAGTACGCTTGGAATCTCCCTGCATGCCTAAAAAAGCAGTCTGTGTCGGTTTAAATTATAGAGACCATGCCGACGAATTTCGACAGACAATTCCATCTACTCCTGTTCTATTTATCAAACCTTCTACAAGTATTTTAGGACCAGGCAAAGCCATACAATACCCATCCATGTCAAAGAGGGTAGACTATGAGGCAGAATTAGTGGTTGTCATAGGGAAATTAGCGAAAAATGTCACTGAAAATGAAGCCCTTGATTATGTGCTAGGATATACTTGTGGCAATGACGTGACAGCAAGAGATTTGCAGCCACAAAATGGTCAATGGACAGTGGCAAAGTCGTTCGATACCTTTATGCCTTTGGGGCCCTGGATCGAAACTGATATTGATCCTGGCAATCTTCATATTATGGCTTTGTTGAATGATGAGATACGCCAATCTTCTTCCACTGCGAATCTAATTTTTAACGTTCCTTTTTTAATTGCATATATATCTCAAATTATGACACTTGAGCCAGGAGATGTGATTATGACAGGCACCCCCTCAGGCGTTGGACCGATGAAGAAGGGCGACCATATCGTTGTCGAGATAGAAGGCATAGGACGGCTTGAGAATACTATTGAGTGACAATCCGTTTTTCCCCCGCCAGTTTCTGGGGTTCTGGGGACGGAGCTTAGGATCAGAATACTGTAATGCCTAGGTCGACAAAAAATTTTCCAAAATTTCAATCAGATATCGTAGTGTTAAGCGATATATGAGTATGAGGAAACCAAGACAAATAGTACAGGGGGCCCGGTATCATATCATAGCAAGGGCCAATCGCTATGAGTTTATTTTTCAAAAACGCGAGATAAAGGAGCTTTTTCTGTCGCTCCTACGAAAAGCAAAAAAGCGTTTCAAATTTGCCGTCGAGACCTTTTGCATTATGGATAGCCATATTCATCTTATAATTAGACCGCTTCAGGGAGAAAGCATATCTAAAATCATGCAATGGCTGTTATCAGTCTTTGCAATTAGATTTAATAAACATTTTGGATTGGTCGGCCATGTATGGTTAGATCGTTTTAAGAGCTTTGTACTATTTACTGATGCACAGAGAATGAAAGCACACGAATATATCTTATTTAATCCAGTAGCTGCTGGTCTTGTAAAACGGCCAGCAGACTACAATTATTCTGCAGCCCACTTGATTTTGTCGGGAGACTTCAGTTTTTTAGAGAAACCACCCCTGCAAATTTTAAAATTATACAGCGATACCTGATTATTTATACCACTCTATAATTGATAGTTACTATTATATGAAAGATAAGAAGCTATCTCAAAAATCCAAAATAATTACACCTAAATGACCAAACTAATCGACAGTACATGGCTCATATCACCGTTTCTCCCCCGCGGTGGTTCGAACACCGGACCCAGTGGTTAACAGCCACTTGCTCTGCCAGCTGAGCTACAGGGGAATAAAAACCAAATAACGAAAATTAAAATAGCGGAAGAAGAAGTTTTTGTCAATATACTGCAAGTTCCTTTGTCAAGACTCAATTAAAATGTCCCCTGTTGTAGCTCTTTTAAAATGTCCCCTTCAGATCAGGCAGAAAAGGGAGCCAGCGCCTCCTTCTGTGGTGGTGTGGAAAGTTCGACATGCGCGAGCTCGGTATTCTGATAGAGGAGCTTGATGTGTCCATCTAAGAGTTCTCTGACGATGACCTGGGTCCTGGGTCGGGGAAGGGGCTTGGTGTGTCGCGTGATCTGGAAGAGCCTGCGGTGGTAGCTGACCACGTAGTCATTGCTGACCACTCGGGGAGTCTCATAGCAGAAGATATCGGCAAGCGACAGGGGGCTGTACAG
>JARKOY010000143.1 GCA_029975555.1 Spirochaetia bacterium
TTCCCCGCGACCGCGTTCGCGGCCTTCGTGAGCTGCTGGTCGACACCGTGCAGGGTCCGGCGGGCCCGATCGGCCCGGTACTGGAAATACACGCTCCGATGCCGGGTATCGGCCTTGACACCGTGCACCAGCTTCTGTGACAGCACGAGTTGATCGGGCGGCTCAGCGTCCGGATGCTGTTTGCGCCACTGGCTGATCGCGTACGCGATCTCCGGGATCTTCCCTCCCACGATGAACGACCAGCCGGCATCCTCGATATCTTTCAGGTTCTGCTCGCTCATCATCCCGGCGTCGGCGACCACGACCACATCAGCGATCCCGTGGGCCTCCACGAACCCCCGGATCAGCGGGATCATCGTTTTGGTTTCGGCCCGGTTCCCTTCGAACGCTTCGATCATCAACGGGGCACCGGTCGCATCGGTCAACAACCCGACCGTGATCTGCGGCTCCAGGCGTCGTTCCTTGCTGAAGCCGGGCTCACGGAACCCGTCACCAGTATCGGTCTCGAACCATAACGTCGTCACATCATATAAAACCAGGGCGGCAGGGCCGAGATCAGACCGTACCGAAACAGCCCCTGACAAGCGGTGACGGAACTCTGGTTCAGCGTACGTAGGGAGCCGGCGTTTCAGCGTCGGGTACGAGACGGGCTGGACGCCTGCTTCTTCCAGCACCCGGGCAGCATCCAACTTCGATGACGGTTCGATGATCCTGGCGGTCACCAACTGCTCGAAAACCGCATCCCCACCAGCGGCCTGATCCAGGCCCATCCGGCGATAAACGCAGGCGATCGCGTCGAGCAGCAGACCCATCCTCATCCCTACCACCTGGATCCCCGGCCCACCGCCAGCAGCCGGCTGGTCCAGTGGCAGCGGGTCCTGCCCGGCAGCGATCCGCTGCACCGCGGCCGCGTTCAACACCTCGACCTCGGCCGGGCTATGCGCGGAACCCACATGCTCGATATCGCGGGAACCATGCACCGACTTCCACACGATCTGAACAGCCGTCGCCCTCGACCCCGTGGTCACCGTCCGCACATACGCCACGAAACCAAGCCTGAAACCCGCACCACTTAGTGCGCAACCCCCAGCCCGACACACCTAGCCAGATCCATGATCAACACGAAAACCAGCCACCTTGAGCCAAGTCAGGTTATGGGCATTGTGCCAAGCTAAGCTGTGGACATCCCAAGGACGGGGGCAGCTGTGGAGGATCCGGAATGCGGCTAACTTGCTCAATAGCCACGGATGGTCTCGTGCGCGTGTTTCCTACGACATCTGCCCCTGACTTATCTATGGCGACCCATGTCTTTCCTGACGTCGAGCGAATCACCCATCAGGGCTCGGTCTCGAGTTTTCCGCTCGCGCTGAGGTTCTCGAGTGATTATGAACGGCATATTGAAGTACTTGAAGTATCATGGCTCGACCTCATCTATGGATTCGTAAGGTTTGCGCATGGCGCGGTCCACGCACTTTCTGGACGTCTGGTCTTGGATGCCGCGTTGTTGGCCCATACAGACGGTGGAATCTTGGTGGTGGGGAACGGGAAATCTCGATGGGCCGCAGAGTGGGCAACCAGCGGGCGCACCGTGATCGCCGACGATACGGTGATAGTCGAGTTGGGAGCTGGCGGAGTCCCCTTGGGCATGGGGAACCCCTCCCCGATAGCTCAAAGCCGTGTTGGGGTCTCTGCGCCGCTCGACAGCATCGGCTTGTCGGTTCTACCGGTGACTCGTTTGCTGCTGGTTGACGGCACCTACGGGCAGCCAGCGCTGCTTCCGAAGCCCGATCCTGTACATGCCTGGTCATCAATTCTGAAGGCCTCCCTGGGTAGATGCCTCAACACGAGGGCGTTCCCTGCTACGTTCTCTTCGTTCTATCCGGGAGACCGAGAGGCAGCCATGATCGCCGCCCAGTCAGCGCGAGGGCTGCTGGGATTGCCTTGCAGCCATGCTTTGGGTCAGATTTCGGTGCAGCAGCTCGCAACATTCTTGGACGAGAGGTAAGGTCGTGCATTCTCAACGATTGGTTATCTGCACCCCCTTCTATCGCCCCCATATCGGCGGTATGGAGTTCGCTCTCGGACGTCTGGCGACAGCTCTTCGTAGGCGGGGCTTACGAGTGGACATCGAGACCTCCATTCTCACCCCTGCGAGTGATGAAAGTGGCGTCCATCGGAACGGAGCGACACTCACGGAATGGGCGACCTACGTGGGTGACGTAATAAAGGGACTAAACGTCGTTACTGACCAAGCGATGTTGACTTCCTTCGGTCCTGGGACGGCCACTCCTCAGTTGGAAGCTGCTGCAGCTTTCCGGCGGCAGGGAGGCAGGGTCTTGTGGCGCTCGCCGACGGCCGACCACGCTGAGCGCAATCTCAACGGGATTCAGCGACTCGTCAGCCAAGCGTTTTCTGAGGTTGTAGTCAATAGTCGTGGATCGGCGTCGCGAACACTAAGAGCCCTGCCGGGAGCCCGGGTGCACGTGATCGCCAACTTGCTCCTTGATGCAGAGGTCTCGCGCTTGGGAGCCATAGCTCGCCGACCACCCGAAGGGACCGTCGCCTGGGCCGGTCGCGTTGAGCCTCGCAAGAACCCGCGCCAGCTCTCGCGAGTGCTTAACAACCTAGCGGAGCTAGGAATTGATGTCCATGCTCAGCCAGCGCCGTCAATACGAAGGGAAGCGGAGTGGGCAGATTTCATCGATAGTCTTGATTCACGGGTGCACGTGTATCCGCCCAGCCCCGTATTGGCCCCAGCAATTGAAAGAGCAGCCGTCTTTTTTCACACCTCGAGAGTCGAAGGTTCGCCCAATTCGGTGCTTGAGGCGATGGTCCGTGGTCAGGCAGTGATTGTGAGCGATATCCCGGAGTGCAAAGAATTGATCAAGATGGTCCCGGGGGCGATCACCTTCGCAAATGAACGCGCCGTGCCTGGACTGGTCCGGGGGTTAACTGCCCGAGAATCAAGGACGCCGGGGATTCGTCTGGAGCGTCACTTTCGGGCAATCGAAGGACATCGCGAGGAGCCTGTGGCCGCGAAGTGGTTTGAGGTGTTATCCCAGCATCCGGGTTGGACACGCGGATGAAGCTGCGAGGGGAGCCGCTCCACGACTATGTCGGACACTGCGTTAGGCGCAATCCCTCGTCGGTTTGTGTCCGCGTGTCGCATAGGATTCATCTCGGGGCAATCGACTTGAGCGACACCCCGGCCGTAGGCGGCGGCGTGGGGTTTGGGGTTCCAGAGCTCTCGTGCCGCGTTGTTGTGTCGCGGCAGGCGCAGGCTGAGTCTGTTCCGTTGGATGCTTTCCTCAATATGCGCGTTCTGTGCGCCGCGGCAGTTCACATGGGGCTGAAGGTCGAGGGGATCAGCTGGAGCGTCGAGGGCAGTGTGTATCGACATCTCGGTCTAGGAAGCACTACCCAGTTGCAGGTCGCCGCATTGCAGGGGCTCCGCATCTTGTCCGACCTCGAGCCCGCAGACGTTCCGACCCTCGCGGCTGTCGGGATTGGCGCGCAGTCTTCCATGGGCGTGCGATTGGCCTTGGACCCAACTCCGGCCATTGACTTCGGTCGGAGCTCGCTTCGGACCGCATTCGATGGCACCGATGTCCGCAACGCGATGTCAATGGCGCTTCGGTTCCGCTTTCCCCCCGGGTGGCAGGCCGTGGTCCTAGTACCTGAGGTGCTTCGAGGGCCGGACGGCGCGGCCGATGAGGCGTTCTGGACCGGGCTCCTCCCCTTGCCTGGCAGCCGATCCGAGTCAGCAGCCCACGCGCTGCTACTTGGCATGATGAAGGGCGTAGCCGAGAGGGATCTCGGGCACTTCAATAACGGGCTGGCAGCCTACAACCGCGCTGGCGCGAAGCCAGAAGAATGGCTGATGCAGGCAGCCCCGGTTCACGCGTTGGCGGGGGCACTCCGAGCTGAGGGCATGGTACCTGCGCTCAGCTCAGTTGGACCTTCCCTTGTCGTTTTCGTGGATGCAGGCAGGGTGCCTCACGTAATGGACATCGTGCGAAGGGATGCCGGATGGCGGCCGGTCGTCACGCGTGGGGAATGGAGCCGAGAGCCGTGAAGGTTGAAGTTCTGGGATGGACTAGGTGTACTTCCTTGGGAGGTTGTGAACGGGTGAGTTGAAAGGGGAGGTCTCCGGCAGGATGTGGGTTACCACACTCACGTATCTCTGGACCGGACGCCTCCATGACCCACGCTAGCGCACCCGTGACTCCTGCCGGGCGTCTGCGGCTGGCCCGATGCATCGTTGATGACGGTTGGACTATCCGCCGGGCGGCTGAACGTTTCTAGGTCGCTCCCGCGACAGCGAGGCGCTGGGCTGACCGCTACCGTGCCGGCCAGCCACTGACCGATCGCAGTTCCCGTCCTCACCTGTGCCCGAACCGGGTGAGCACGCGCCTGGAGCATCGGATCGTCGGGTTGCGGTTCACTCACCGGTGGGGCCCGCATCGGATCGGCTACCACCTGGGCATTCCCCGCTCGACCGTGGGACGGGTGTTGGCCCGCTATCGGATGGCCGGCCCTGGCCGATATCGATCAGGCCACCGGGCTGCCCGTGCGTCCAACCGTTCCGGTGCGCTATGAGAAGACAGCCCCCGGGGAACTGGTCCATGTCGATATCAAGAAACAGGGCCGTATCCCCGACGGTGGCGGGTGGCGAGCCCACGGGCGGGGCTCTGCGCACGCGAAAACCGGCCGGGCCGCGGTCCGGCCGCGGGGCTACCGGTATCTCCACCATGCTGTCGATGACTACTCCCGGGTGGCCTGGTCGCCACAACCGGGTACGTCATTGCGGATGGCGTGACGACCGCCTGGTCGCACACGTTCGTGGACACCCAGACGTTCGCGACCGACGACACCGTGGCGGACTTCTCCGCTGGCACGCACGACCAGACGATCGTG
>JARKOY010000055.1 GCA_029975555.1 Spirochaetia bacterium
GGCGGTCAACGTTGATGGAGTCAGGAACCTCGTCGATGTCGCAGCCAGGAACCGCATCACCCTTGTTCAGGTCTCCAGTGACTACGTGTTTGACGGAGTGGCCGAGATACATGCCGAGGATGAGCCGTTCAGTCCTTTGAGCGTCTATGGGGCGACCAAGGCGGCTGGCGATTCGGTGGTGATGACGCTTGCGGATTATTACGTCGTGCGTACGAGCTGGGTGATTGGCGATGGCAAGAACTTCGTGCGAACGATGGAGAGTCTCGCGGCTAGGGGAGTCTCACCCCGGGTTGTGAATGACCAGTTTGGCCGGCTCACTTTCGCGGCTGACTTGGCTGCTGGGATCGCGCATCTGCTCGCTGCCAGGCCTGCGGTCGGCACCTACAACCTGACGAATGACGGCCCGGTCACGTCGTGGTTCGAGATCGCGCGTGATGTCTTTGCGCTGTCTGGGCGAGATCCGGCGGATGTCGCTCCGCAGAGCACGGCCGAGTTTGGGGCGGGGAAGGTCGTGGCGCCGCGTCCTGTGCATAGTGGGCTGGGGTTGGACAAGATCAAGTCCGTTGGGTTTGTGCCGCGGGATGCGGGTGGGGCGTTGCGGGAGCATCTGGGGGAGTAGGCGGCAGGGCCCCGTTGGCATGGGTCCCGCTGGAGGCTAGAGACCGACAAGATCAGCTACGGAACAGTCTTTCTGCGCGGCCGGGAATCGAGGCAAGGAGGCCCCCGCCCGCTCCAAGAAGAAGAACCCAGAAGGCGTATAGTGACACCATTCCAATATTGTATTCAGGTGAGTTCATCCACGTGGCAAGGCTCAGCACCATAAGGCCGACGGCCCCGATAGCGACGGCCCCTAACCCGCATAGCGCAGCGATCAGGGTACTCGGCCACCGGGTGATCTGAATGAGAAGCTTTGACTTCACGAGATGCGCGAAATTTACGGCGATCAGCCAGCCGATGGTGAACCAGAATGCTTGCACAGCCAACGGGTCTATTCCATCGTATCTGGTGAAGTTGAACCACAGCTCTGACCATGTGAAAGACTTGCCGTCAGCAATGTTGCGTCCCATGGAGTCGCGCACCATCATCGCGCCTGCCAATCGGAAACTGGAGTATACAATCGCAGCTAACGCTGCCTGCATGATGAGGTAAATTGCCCACTTGACGAGTATCTGGTTACTGACACTGTCGCGAACCGTCTTGCCGGATTGGTGGGCCAAGACCAATGCGTTGCGCGCGGTCTGCAGGGCTCGGAACCAGTCGCCCAACCAGAAGACGAAGTTTATTGGCAATAAGAGTAGGAACGGAACGCCAAGCCACAGGAGGGTTGAGGTCAGCACACTATTCGGAGTTGGGAGTTCAATCATCAAGGCCACCTCCTATAGAATCCTTCGGCAGTCTGAGGCGACTGAGCTGGCGCCACCGGCGGCCATCTTTCTATGCGCATAGTAGTCTCTCACGGCACGCCCGGTCTCCTTATGGTGTCATCGTGGCTCTTGTGAACGGATTCCTGTGAGCGGAGGCTGTGAGACGACCAAGCTTGGGGTGCGGCGGCGGTGAGGTCACGTCGCTTTGTGCCGTATCTCGAGCCGACCGATGATGCTTGTGCAATCCCCAAGATCGCAGGCATCCTTCGGATACGGGCGGCGCGTCGCCTGCATGAGTTGTCGTGGATCATTCCGATGCCTACCAATCTGCCCGGTCCTAACAACAACTTTCGCCCCAAGGGGCACACGTCCAGGGCCCCATAGGTGACGCTGATCAGCGGTCTGATCCTTGGGTTGGGGGTTTCCCGAGGCCCAGGTAGTCGAGGACCCCCAGCATCGGCTTCGTGCGTGGTGCCTCTTACTACGCAGGAGACCACCAGTGAGCGTCATCGATTTTCGCGACCAAGTTGGGGGGGAATGGGTGTCTGTGAAGTCGTGACGGCCCTGGAAACCCAAGACGACCAACTCGCCGCCGCACTAGCATTCAGCGAACGGATCCCGTTGGCCGTCGACGACGCCTACACAGGGTTCACCCAAGCCAAGGTCGCCGGACTGCTGAAACGAGGGCCCTGCGCTATCCTGCTGCGAACCTACGAGCCCTGGACCTGGTCGACCAGAGTGGCCTGGGCCGCTCGGTCATCGCCGGACTGGGCACCCGCAGCTTCGTCACCACCCACCGCAGCATTGTGTTGCGAGGGTTCACCGGATCGGGGAAATCTTACCTGGCATCAGCAATCGCCAAGGCCGCCTGCGCGCACCGCTACCGGGCCCACGTGATCAGGATGCCCAACCTGGCCGAGACCTATAATAGGGTTCGCGTCGCGAGATGGTCTCAGATACCAGCGGCCTTCAATGCAAGTGCGGTCGCAATGCCGGCGAGCGCCTGAATCGTGAAATCCTGGGTCGGGCCCCGCACTGCGTTGTTATCTCCTCTCGTGGTGGCATTAGTGACTGAACCGACACCATATGCCGAATCCTCATTATCTTGCTCGATGTCGCGAGAGATGCGTTCGACTACGGTTGCGAGAGTCTCTGGGGGCTGAATCGAACCGGACTGCGTCGAGGTCCAGTCAATTGTTGGTTCTCCGAACTCGGGAACATATGCATTCACGAGGACGAGATCGGAGCCTCCAGAATACTGCCATCCACCTCGAGTTGACTCTTCGACATGCCGTCGCAGTTCGTTGAAATCGAATGAGTTAAAATACCAGTTATTGGTATACCGATCACCCACAGAGTGGCCATCATCCAACAGGCGACTGTCATGAACCTGCCTCTCGAACTGACGATCATTTGAGCAGTAGTATCCAGGAAAGAAGAGGTCCCAAGTATCGCCGGTCCGGGCATCGAAGTACACCCCCCTGCGGTTCAGCATCTCGATAGTGGGTTCGTCAGGCGGAGCAAACAGGAAAGCCAAGAGAGCGTAGCTGCCTCGCCAGCTTCTGGCCAATCTGTCATTGTAGCTTTGTTCGGCGGAAAGAGCCGACATGAGGCCGCCCATGCTCCAACGATCCTCATTTGGGCGGCTCTGAGCGAGACGCTTGGCGTTTCGCAGTAGTCGTTGCTTTTGGCGAACCTGCCCCATTACGGTCCAACCGCGAGCGTGGACTCCGTTCCACTCCTGATCATCCCATGCTGTAGCGGGCCACATGCTGGAGAGCGTACCCCGACGCCGCCTGATGCGTGGCGATTGTTGGCACGGTCTATCCAGCATGTCAAACTGAATCGACGAGATGCCTAAAAACGGACGCTTGTTCAGGCGTGGTCCTGCCCAGCCGTTCCGCAAGCGCAGCGTTTGCCCTGGTTGAGATCTCGCGCGAGATCGGCGAGTTCAAGTAGGCTCGCTCTCGGCCAGCCATTCCGAATTGCCTCGACGATGAGTCGCTTTGCGTCAAGCGCATGGCCATGGTCGCGCATGAAGATCAGCACCTGAATCGACATCGGGCCTCTCGCGGCTGTCCGCGAGACCTAGTTTGACGGTGGGCAGCAAGGAGATCCCGTCAACCATGGCCTTGATGGCGTTGGAGGCTTCCGGAACAGCAGAAGTCTCGTTGTCACTATCCCTCGCATGCATCCGGGTCGCGGCGTGACCGGAGTTAGGCCCATGAGGCCTGCTTCGACCGAATCGATGAGCGTACTTGCTCGTCGCCGCAATCCTGGACGCGTCCTGGCTTCCAGTCACAGCAGTCCAGATGACCCTGCTGTGGATCCGTCGCAGTGAGCTTACCTGCTCGTGACCAGCCACGACGCTGCCATCGGAACTCCTTTGAGTACGCGACAATTCTCGGACTAGACGCTAGGCTCGGGATAACCACCCTCATCAGCGTAAGGGGCATCAATGCATCCAGATGAACGCGCCCTCCGGACTCGTCCTCCGTTCTTTTCACGTCGGAGCACCGCGCGTTTGATCAGGGAGATCGCGGCGCAGAAGAACTTGATTGTCTATGTCGGGGCTGGCGTCACCATCTCTGAGACGGGAGCATCATGGAGGGCCATGATTAGGCATCTCATGTCTGGATTCGAGGTAGATGAAGCCGAAAGGAAAGCTCTTTTTGCCCTCTCCGATGTTCTGCCCCCTCTTCAGCAAGCATCGATAGTGTGGCATCATTACAGGCGTTCTTTTGGCGCCACTCACGCGTTAGGGCAACTTCAAGAATCGATCGCACAGCAGATCTATCGCACCAATCAATGGCGCTCGGGGGACTATTCGGCGGCTACCGTGCTCATGTGCTCCGCTCTTCGTTCCGCAGGCGCGAATGTGACCGTGGTGACCACCAATTATGACAATTACCTGGAACAAGCTTCAGACATCCTCCGAATTGAGCACGGGGAGGACAAAATCAGCCGATTGAGGTCGATTGTGGCTGAGCCCTTCACGGAACCAGTCGCGGATGACAAGGAGGGAGCCTCGGCGCAAACTGTGCTGAGCGTCGGCAGTGATTACGAAGACCTTGAGCAGTCGGAAGAGTATGTTCCGGTTATTCACGTCCATGGCGTGCTTGAACCTCGAGAGATCATCACCATTTCGACGGGTATTGTCTTCTCTGAGGCAGATTACGAGAACTCTCAAGAGGATGTGGCGCAAGAAATCGAGGCGGAGTTCCACGACTCGGCCGTGCTTATACTGGGAAGCGGACTTGACGATCCGCCTCTCCTGAGAGCGCTCGCTAGGACTGTGGATGGGGTTGCTCCGAGATGGGCGGTCTACCCGCGAGCTGCGATGCCGCGACTACTCAAGCCTTACGAGACTGAGAACCCTGGATCAGCCGAAGACATAGCCCGACAGTTCACCGCAAGGGCAGAAGAGTTTGGGCTTGAGCTCATCGTGCCTGATTTCTATTCCCAAGCCTCGCAGTTCGTTCGAGAGGTGGCGCACGCAGCGGTGCTTTCTGCTGGCGGTCGGATGTACCGAGTTGGATCGGGAACAGACTACGACAGGCGACTGACGGACTGGTGGAATGCATGGGAGGCTGCGAATCTAGAGCCGGGTCGTCGTATTGCTCAACAGCATGCTCATACGCGGCTCGCCAACGAGTTGCCCCTTCTTCGATTAGTCATCAACGCGCTTGATGACAGGGTCAAGCTTGAGCTGTGGGTTCGGTGGCGACCTTCAACGGATAATCGCCATCTTCAACTTTGGGCGTCTTCAACAGGAACATGGCCAGACACCCATTCTGCTCGGCGTGTGCCGATTCAGGAAGATTCCCCGTACGCGGCGGTCGAGGCATTCACCCGGGGGCAAGTCTTGCTTTCGAAGACGCTAGGTCGTAGTGACCGTTGGGAGAGGTACTTCGCGGTGCCTATCCGCACCAAAGGGCCGTTCACTTCTCAGGTGGTCGGGGTCCTGACCCTGGCAGTTTCAAACGATGGCAATCAGACCCAAGTTTCCGAGAAACATCCCGAGGTTCTGGAAGCACTGGGTCGACGCATGGTGTCGCTGGGGCGAGAACTGCTAGTCGATAAGTTGTCCAAACCCAGCCCGAGCTGACTGACGGACGGCTTCGGCCTGGGATGGCATCCCCATCGCCTTCGTGAGGTTCGACACGATTCGCTCTTGGTACTCCGCAGGGGATCTGGGAGCAATGGTCCCTGTCGAGAGCTGGTAGCGCCGTCCACGCCGGAGCACAATAACCTTAGACAAAGCCGTCTCCATTCACTGGGCATCTTGAGGTGGTGAAGATGCCACCTGATCCTGACGAGATATCCTGTTCAGTGCCTTCATAGATGTAAGTACACCGCTGTAACTCTTGGTAGCGCTAAAGGCGTCGCGGCGTGTCACACCGGGAATCTCTGTCATGACCTTCTTCTCCGGATTGCAGCGGCGCATTGGCGTCGTAGTTGAAGGATAGCCACTTCTCGGAGCATCCACTACCCGTCGGCCCCTACTTGACGCGAGAGGCCCGGGTGGAGTGAGCCTGTCTCAAGTGGACCACAGGCGGAGGGGCCGTGAGGTACTTGATCTGCCCGTTGCAGAGAGACGGCGCCGCCGAAGAGTCCAGGCTACCCATGTCACCCATTTCGGTGCCGACAGACTCCGGCTGGACAGCGTCGGGCCGGGTATGGCCAATCAGGCGCTCTCGGAGTCACGTGCTGCTTCAGTCATGGAGAGGAGTCCTCGAAGGATGCCAGGCGGCTTCCAGTCATCGTTGCGACGGGTTCCGTGAGCCGGGCTTCAGCAAGGAACGCCGGTTGGAGCCACAGATCACGGTCGGGTTGTTGACCGATGCGACCGGTGCCCCGTTGATGATTGAAGCGTTCGAAGGGAACCGGGCCGAAACCAAGACGATGATCCCGCTGATCCGGGGGTTCGTGGAGGCCCACGGGATCGCTGATGTGGTCGTGGTCGCCGATGCCGGCATGATGAGCGAGCAGAACCTGAAAGATATCGAAGATGCCGGCTGGTCGTTCATCGTGGGCGGGAAGATTCCCGAGATCCCGTACGCGATCAGCCAGTGGCGCAAACAGCATCCGGACGCTGAGCCGCCCGATCAGCTCGTGCTGTCACAAAAACAGGTGATGGGTGTCAAGGCCGATACCCGGCATCGGAGCGTGTATTTCCAGTACCGGGCCGATCGGGCCCGCCGTACCCTGCACGGTGTCGACCAGCAACTCACGAAAGCCGCGAACGCGGTCGCGGGGAAGACCCCGGTGAAACGCAACCGGTTCATCACCTTGTCCGGGGCACGTCCGTCGATCAACCGGGAACTGGAGGCCAAAGTGAAAGCCCTGGCCGGCTGGAAATCGTATGTCACCAATCTCGACAAGCCGGCCGAGTTCGTGATCGGCGCGTATCACCAGTTGTGGCATGTCGAACACGCGTTCCGGATGTCCAAAAGCGATTTGAAAGCCCGCCCGGTCTACCACCATAAGAAGGAATCGATCGACGCTCACCTGGCCGTCGTGTTCGCGGCGCTGGCCGTCAGCCACCACATCGAACAAGCCACCGGATGGACCATCAAACGCTTCGTGCGTACCTTCCGCCAATACCGCGACGTCACCCTCACCCTCGCCGGCCAGACCATCACCGCCA
>JARKOY010000003.1 GCA_029975555.1 Spirochaetia bacterium
CGTCATCGGGCTTGGCCCGAACCTCTTCTACGGAGCGGCCATCCCGGTCTGCCTGATGATCTTCCGCAAGGAGAAGGTCGAGGAGCGCAAGAACAAGGTGCTCTTCATCGACGCCACGGAGCGCGTGAAGACCGGGCGAGCACAGAACGAACTGGGCGACGATGACGTGGACGCCATCCTGAAGGCATTCCACGAAGGGGTCGACCCCGATGGTGAAGGCGGAGTGAACCTCCGACTGGTCGATCTGTCCGAGATCGAAGCGAACGGACACGACCTCAACATCGGGCGATACGTGGCGGGGGCAGAAACCGAAGCGGTCGACGTGACCGAAGCCTTGGCCGCATGGCAGGAAGCCCGGGCAGAGCGTCTTGCTGCCGAGGAGGCCATGATCGAGCGACTGAGGGCGGCTGGGTTCGATGCGTAGCGGGTGGGTTGAAACCACATTGGGGGAAGTGACGGCGATTAACCCTGGACGACTGAACGGTGTCTCCCCCGATGAAGTGATTCGCTATGTCGATATCTCCTCGGTCTCGTGGGATGGAGGCATTGATGTCCGCTCGGTTGCCGCTATGCCGTTCGGAGAAGCACCCGGACGGGCCAGGCGTCCCATCAACGAGAAAGATGTGGTGGTCTCAACCGTCAGGCCGCGACTGCGAGCGATGGGGCAAGTGCCGCCTTCTCTCGCCGGTCAAGTAGCCTCTACTGGTCTCTGTGTCCTTCGCTCGCATGATCCACAAGTGATCTTGCCGGACTATGTGTGGCAGGTTGTGCGACACCAGCCCTTCACCGATTGGCTCGTAGAGCGTGAGACTGGAAGCAACTACCCGGCAGTCCGGTCGAGCGACATTGAGGCGTACCGCTTCCCCTTGCCTCCCATCGAGGAGCAGCGACGCATCGTAGACCTGATGAGCCATATTGATGAGATGGTGGAAGCCGCTCGGACGGCGCTGGTGCGAAGCGAGACTCTCGCGCAGGCCCTAAGGGACCGACTCCCACCGGCTCCGGAGATATCGCTTGGCCAGGTTGTGAGGTCACTTGACTCCGGAAGGAGCACAACTGCTAAGTCGGGGCCCGGTCCCGACCAGGAGATGCTCACCCTTGCAGCGATCCGGCCCGCCAAGTTCCGCCCAGATGGCCGCAAGCCAGTGGGTGCCGCACAACTACCCGCGCAGGCGCAGGTTCACGAAGGGGACTTGCTCATCACGAGGTCGAACACGCCGCAGACAGTGGGCTACGCGTGCATCGCGAGAGGGGTGCCTGAAAACCTCTTCATGCCCGATCTAGTGTGGCGAATCGTGCCTGATGAGGCCCTCGTGTCGCCCGACTTCCTCGAACAACTCCTAGCCTCAACACGTGGTCGAAGATTGGTCCGAGAAGTTGCGCGTGGCACCAGCCAGTCGATGCGAAAGATCAATAAGGAGACCTTCCGAGCGTTACGGTTCCCGATTCCCAGCCTGGATGTCCAGTCTCAGTACCTGGCTCCCCTCCGGGAAGTGTCAAGAGCGATCTCCACGGGCGAAGAGGAGTTGGGGCGGCTAAATGACGCCCGCTCAACTATTCTCCACGCGCTCGTGTCCGGCGGGCACGCGATCCCACCCTCGTACGATGGTTTCATCCGCGATGAAGGGGCGGCGTGATGGGGTTCGATGAGAAGCACACCGTGCAGGACTGGCTTGTGAAGCGGCTGGTCGGCTTGGGCTGGACCTACGAGCCGGCCACCCACCTCCAGCGCTCCAACACCGACGTGCTCATCGAGGAAGACCTGATGGAGGCGCTCGTCGTCCTGAACGCAGCCATCGGCGCGGACGAGGAGCGTCTGGATGAGGTGCTTCCACGCATCCGGGGTGCTGTCACGGCTGCCAGTACGGACGGGCTCGCGGTGGCCAACGAGCGCTTGGTGACCTTCATGCGTGGGGACGTGAACCACAGGTACATCGGGACCCCTCATGACGTGCCCCTACGGCTTGTCGACTTCGATGATCTCGCCAACAACACCTACGTCGTCTCCGACGAGGTTGTCTTCGGTCCACCCGGGGACGAGCGCCGGTATGACGTGGTGCTGTTCATCAACGGCTTGCCGGTCGTGGTGATTGAGGCCAAGACCCCGGTGAAGTCATCGGTGACATGGCTGAAAGGCGCGAAGGACATCGCAGACGTGTATGCGCCTGAAGGTCCGTCGTTCTTCGCCCCCAACGTGCTGTGTGCCGCTACGGACGGCAAGGAGTTCCACTACGGAGCCATCGGTCAGCCCGCGACGGAGTGGCTGATGTGGGGGTCGACGCAGGACCCCTACGACCTCGATGGCCTGCCGCGCGTGGAGCGCTCGGTCGACCTGCTGTTGACTCCTCAG
>JARKOY010000016.1 GCA_029975555.1 Spirochaetia bacterium
CGTGTTTTTCGTGCGCATCAGTTGGTCGCGCAGTTCCTTCGCCCCGTCGAAGTCGCGAATGTAGATTTTGTAAAATCGTTTGAGTGTTTCGTAGGGGCGGCTGAGTTCGGGCTGCCAGTGGTCGAAGAGGTCGAGGTGATAACGAAGGAGATCGATATCCATGCCACTCCGACCTACACATTCTCCTCGGAGCACACTTTTCTCAGGAAGTGCCGTCGGGCACTTCTCTTCAAGCGTTCGGCTGAAATCGGTATAGACCGATTTCACAGTCTCTCAGAAAAGAGGAGGTAGGGCAGCTAAACCTACAGTCATGCTATACTATATATAATGATTAGTAATTTTTGGCAACAACTTTCGCGGCCATTTTTTGTGCTCGCCCCTATGGAAGCCGTCACCGACGTGGTGTTTCGCCATGTCATTGCGAAGGCAGGCGCACCGGACGTTTGGTTCTCCGAGTTTACGAACGCCACGGGCTGGGTTCATGCCGGGCAGAAAGCGATTGGCGGTCGTCTTATCAGAACCGAGGACGAACAGCCAATCGTCGCTCAAATATGGGGCGGGGAACCTGGCGATATGGAACAATTGGCCGCTCATTGTCGCGAACTCGGATTTCATGGCATTGACATAAATATGGGCTGTCCCGCAAAGAGCGCCATCAAGTCGGGCGGTTCTGCGCTCATCCGCAAACCCGAGGTTGCCATAGCAGCTATAGCCGCAGCAAAAACTTCCGGCCTTCCGGTGAGTGTTAAAACTCGCCTCGGTTATACTTCTATTGGCGAATGGCGTGGCTGGCTAACGACACTTTTAGAGCAAGATATTGTCAATCTGACCGTTCATCTGCGCACCAAAAAGGAAATGAGCAAAGTTCCAGCGCATTTCGAGCTCATTGACGACATTATCGCTCTGCGTGACAAAATCGCCCCGGAAACGCTTCTGACCATTAACGGTGACATTCAAAACCGCACACACGGCCTCAAACTCGCGGCCGAACATCCCGGCCTCAACGGCATCATGATTGGCCGCGGCGTATTCCAGGACCCGTTTTG
>JARKOY010000028.1 GCA_029975555.1 Spirochaetia bacterium
GACGACGGCAACAGCAGGTCTCAGGGTTGGGCAGGGGTTTGGCAACCCTCAAGGAGCGCTTCATGATCAACTCGCACGACCTGGGATGGACAAGTTAAGCTGCCAGCGGATCGCTTATCGGGGGAACGGCGAGACGAGAGCAGAAGCCTGGCAAGATCGTCACCCTCCGCGAAGCGCCCACCAGCGAACGCTAACCCCAAAAAGAGGTCTATGGTGTCAGCTCTAAGCTCGGCCGAGAGTGAAATGCAGGCTCTCGAAGACCAGTTCTTGCGCGTTAACGAAGAGCAGTCGGCGACACCCGAAGGCATGCCCTACCGTTCTGGGACTCCCAGCCAGAGGGTCTCGTCATGGCAGCGCGCATATGCGTTCAAGCTGTTCTTGACCGACGTGCTGATCGTGGTCCTATGTGCTTTCGGTGCGCAGTTGACCCGCTTCGGAGACACCTCGATGTTCCTGGAAGCCTCGCTTACCGACGTTCTTGGCTTCCGTGTCGGCTACACATTCCTGTCGATCGGCCTGGTTGGTACCTGGCTTCTTGCCTTGAAGTTCGACGGCGCCTGGGACCGACGCGTCGTAGGCAATGGCTCTGCGGAGTACGTGACGGTCATGCGGGCCACGCTCGGTACATTCGGCGCGCTCGCAATAGCGGCCTTTCTCCTGCGGATGCAAGTCGCCCGTGGATACATGGTGATCGCGCTTCCTTGCGGTATTGTGCTTCTGCTTCTTGGACGCTGGTTCTGGCGGCAATGGCTGCGAGGTCAACGGAAAGCGGGTCGCAATCTCCACCGGGCGGTCGTTGTCGGTGACCGCGCGAAGACCGGCCATGTCATTCAGCAGATTGCGGACGCGTCGGACAGCGGCTATCAGATCGTTGGAGAGGTGACGACATCCAACGGCGGTCCCGTCGGATTCCTGCGGCCTGTCCCTGATTCCATCTACCGCGCAGTCGGGTATGACGAGATCCTTCCTCTCATTGATGAGACAGGCAGCGACACGCTGATATTGACCAGCTCGGACGTGTTAACCCCGGAGAGGACCCGGCACTTGGGGTGGCAGCTTGACGAGCGCGATATTGAGTTGATTGTCGCCCCCGCGCTGACCGACATCGCAGGACCGCGCATACACACTCGCCCGGTTGCGGGGCTCCCCCTGCTCCACATCAGCTACCCGAGCATGAGCGGCACTAAGCAGGTCGTCAAGCGAGCGTTTGACGTCCTTGGGTCGCTGGCACTGATCGTCATCTTTGCGCCAGTGCTCGCGGTAGTGGCGCTGGCTGTGAAGCTCACCAGCCCTGGACCACTGTTGTTCAAGCATGAGCGGATCGGTTTGAATGGAGAGCCGTTCAAGATGCTCAAGTTCCGCTCAATGGTCGTGGACGCTGACCGCCAGCTCAAGAGCCTGCTCGAGCAGCAGGGGACGGGAGACCGACCCCTCTTCAAGGTCACAGATGATCCGCGCATCACGCCGATCGGCAAATACCTTCGGAAGTACTCCTTGGATGAGCTGCCACAGTTGTTCAATGTCTTGAACGGTTCCATGAGTCTGGTCGGTCCCCGTCCGCAGGTAGCTGGAGAAGTGGCCCTTTATGGCGAATGGGACGGTCGGCGGCTTCTGGTGAAGCCTGGGATTACGGGACTCTGGCAGGTCAGTGGTCGTTCTAATCTGGAATGGGAAGACGCGATTCGCCTTGATCTCTATTATGTGGAGAACTGGTCGCTGATGAACGATCTTATGATTCTGTTCAGGACGGTACGGGCAGTATTGGTTCCTGAAGGTGCGCACTAGCTGCGGCGCTTTGTCGATCGAGTACCGCTCGTGAAGGAACCGCTCTCCGGACCACTGCTCAAGGGAGAACTCCCTCAGCGTGACTGTGTTTTGAACAGTGCGATTCCTATCCAGAAGGCACACCGGTGAGTAGACAGGTCGAGTGGGTCGATCAGATTGGTGGCGCCCATGATGCGCAAACAGCTTCACCTACTCCTGAGGACTCAAGCCGGTCTATCAGGCGCTACTGTTGATGAGGCCGAGGAACGATTTCTGGAATTCCAAGAAACCTGAGGCGCGAAGTGTCTGGCAATCATGAGGCTGTGGTTGAACACCTGGGCCGATTTCGTGTCGTCATCCAGTTCGATCGTTAGATCCACTAGATCGTGTGCACGACGAACCAGATCGAGACCGTGAAAGCCTGCATCTGTAGGGCCGCCAAAGCCCATGGGCACTTCCCCAACGGGCAAGCCGCCCTCAAGTGCGTTTGCCTCCCCGTTAAGGTCCTGCACCCACAGGAAGGGCAGGGTCCGCTGGGCCCAACCTGGGAACAAGCCCTGAACGCGCTCGACATCGCCGTCTCTCCGCCCGACGTCCATGACTCAATACACACACAAATGCAGCGAAAAGCCGATAGCCCCCGACAGGGCTTTCAGATCCAGATCGAAGTTCACTGGAACTCCGGGGGTCTGGCATGATGAGACGTGGCTAGCCCGCGATCACCGCTCGATGTGAATGGAACCCGTCTGGCCGTGCGGAGCATCTCTACCGTGAAAGGAACAAGTCGCGATGACCAAGCCAACCGTTCGGTTCTTCCTCCCCGGGCTGGCCAGGCGAGCTGTGGGAGGCTACAAGGTGGCCTATGAGTATGCGAATCATCTGGCATCCTGCTATGCGGATCTTGTCGCGGTGGAGGTCCATCACGCGATGTGGTTTCAGATCGCGGTGCCAGCCCGTCAGCTGTCGAGGCCTCATGCCCTCACGGAGTATGCGAAGCAGGCGCTTCTCTCAATCAGGGGTGTCCGCTGGTACCCGCTAGACAGAGCTGTTAAATCGAAGGTTTGGATAGGACGCCCTAGGATTGACGCCCAGCCTGACGACGTGTGGGTCGCGACAGCCTGTCAGACCGCACCTTTCGTAAGTGAACAATCAACTCCAGGGCGTGGCGTGTACTTCATTCAGCACTTCGAGAGCTGGGGGGCTCCCCAGGAATTCGTCGAAGAAACATGGCGACTCAACCTAGATAAGGTAGTCATCGCCCCATGGCTTCTCGGCAAGGCCGCTGAGCTCGGCGTCACCGCGACCTACATCCCCAATGCGATCGACGCAGAGCAGTTTCGGCTTGGGCCGCCACAGCAGCAGCGTCCTCGGAGTGTGCTAGCTATGATCTCGGCTGTTTCATTCAAACGACTGGACCTCGTCGTAGCTGCCTTCGAGGCAATCCACCGAAGGGACCCTGAGATCGTGCTACGAACCTTCGGCACCATCCCACGACCGGCCGAGCTGCCCGCATACGTAAATCACACGAAGGATCCAACGCCAGCGGAACTCGTCGCGCTTTATCAGTCGAGTCGTGTCTACATGACCGCATCCGATGCTGAAGGCTGGCATCTCCCGCCGGCCGAGGCCGCACTCTGCGGCTGCGCGCTTGTTTCAACCGATATCGGTGGAGTTCGAGCCTATGCTGAGAGCTTCGCCATGTTCTCCCCGCCTGGTCAGGCCGAGCCGCTCGCGGATAACGCTCGGTACCTATGCGATCACCCTGTCGAGGCTCAGAGGAGAGTCAACGAGGGGCGCGCTTCCCTCACCTCCTACACGCCCGCAGCCGCTGCTGATCGATTCGCTCAGTTCTGCATTGGGAGGCTTCGGAGCACAGCATGAACTCCCGCGTGGTGAGGAATATCTCAACGACGTACGCGTCCCGCATTATCGCTATGGGCTCGGTGCTCGTGCTGGTGCCCTACGTTGCCAATAAGGTTGGCACCGATGCGTACGGGCTGTACGCATTGACTGTCGCTGTTGTAGCCATCTTCCAGAACGACTTGGGCATGTCTTCTGCCCTAACCCGATTCATCGCTCGGAGTTCGGCAACACAGGACTCAGGCTCAGTTCGCTCCTATGCGGCGGCCGGCACAGTGTTCTTCGTCGGTATCGGAATCCTGATGGCGGGCATAGCCGCCCTCAGTTTTGCAGCGATCATACCCACCCTGAATGGGCCAAGCGTGCCTTCTGGAGCAGCCACTACCTTAGCAGCCGTCTCTGTTGCGTCTATCCTGGCTTCCCTCACACTCGCACCGCATCGTCAGGTCTTGGCTGGCGTGGGCAGACTTGATCTCGCAAACGCGGTCGCCATCTCTCAGTCAATCCTTCGAGTGCTCATGACAATAGTTGTGCTCGCCGCGGGCGGCGGCATCGTCGGCGTGGCTCTTGTCGATCTCGCTGCAGTCGTACTTGGTGGCTCCGCCACGTGGATATTGCGCCGCGTTCTGCATCCGGAAGCTTCTTGTCGCATCGCCGATATCCATAGGCAGGCATTCCGCGATCTCCTTGGCCTCGGCATTGACCTGCTGGTTATGAGCGTGGCGGCAGTAGTCATCCTGCAGTCTGGGAGCATGATCGTCTCCCTCATACTCCCGATATCCATGGTGGCCATCTACTCTGTCGCCCAGCGCGTGTTCACTCTCTCTCGTGAGGTGACAAACTCACTCACCGCGGCGCTGCTCCCTGAGGCTAGCCGGCAACACGCCCTGGTCGGCACCGCAGCGCTGACCAACTTCTACGTTCGTGGGACCCGCCTCACGAACGGACTCCTTATCCTGCTTCTCGTCCCCCTCATCGCCTTCATGCCCGTATGGCTCGAGAGTTGGGTGGGCGCCGACCTCGCGGCCGCCGCGACCACTGCACAGATACTCGTGGCCTCTATGCTTGTCAACAACCAACACCTTCTCGCAATACCCATGTTGGGCGCACAGGGACGTCTGAGAGTCTTTTCAGTACTCCACCTTGGGTGGATGGTCCTCTCGGTCGTGGGAGGCTTTCTACTTGGGCGAGTTTGGGGAGTGGAAGGTGTCGCTGCGGGCTTCGTAGTGCCCATTCTTCTACTGGAGCCGCTGTACCTTCGGCATGGGTTGAGCCGCCTCGGAGTCCGATGGCGCGACTTCCTAAGAAAATCCCTCGCCCCATCGATCCTTTCCTGTGTGGTTCCAGCAGTTGTGCTTCTTTCTCTGGGCGGCCAAGCAGAGTCGCTTCTACAGGCAATCGCGGGCACCCTGGCTTGGGTTCTCACTGCTGGCGCACTTGAAGCGAGGTTCGTTCTGACTCCCTCCGATCGTACGCTGCTCCTCTCACTTCTGCTTCACGCAAGATCGCGTAATTCCTGAGAAAGGCCTCGTTTTGCGAATCTTCCTACCTGGAGGCTTCCTCCATGAGAATCGCGGAGATGCCGCGCTTCTGGAAGGGCTCCTCGGCCTCCTCCAGACCAGATGGCCCGACGTCCACGCGACACTAACATCCTTCAATCCTGTCGCCGACGGCGACATCTATGGCGCAAGGGTCTTGCCGATGATCGTGCCGCCCAACTCGCTGATTCAACGAGCGATGGGCAAGGCAGTGGCTATCCTGCCCGCGCTGGCGTCCGTCCAATCAACTGTTCATGTGGTCATGTTCATCACCACTATCGGTTACCTCCGGATTTGGGCGTCTATCCTGCCTCGGCATCCACGTATTGCTAGAGTGCTCGCGTGGTCGTCATTGTGGGCCAATGCACAGGAAATCCTTCGAGCGGATCGAGTAATAGGCGTGCCAGGTGGTTATCTCAACGCCTACAGATGGACGGATACCTACTGGCTGTATCATCTGCCGGTGGTGTATCTCGCAGATTATCTCAATAAGCCGGTTGATCTCAGTCCTTGCACAATAGGGCCCTTTTCAGGGGTAAACCGGACGATAGCACGCTTTTCCCTCCGGCACGTCAACCAGATATTCCTCCGAGAAGAACTTTCGCTCGATATGCTAAGGGATATTGCAGTTTCCCTTCGCCATCAGCCGATAGTGTCCTTCGACGTGGCATTTGTCCATGCTAGGGACCACTTGACCCAACCAGCGGCTGCGGCATTTCCCTCACATACACTGGGCGTCTCCATAAGGCAGCACAATTTCCCCGGATCGACATCTATTGCCCAAGCTCGTCGGCAATATCTCAGCGCTCATGTGGACGCAATCCAGCGTCTTCTGGACTACGATCCGTTGGCGAAGGTGGTTATCACCGCGCAGACCAAGGAGGATGAAGCGATCTCATACCAATTAGAAGAGGCAATCGGCCGCCCTCGAGTAGAGGTGCGCCTAGACCTGGATACCCCTGACCAACTAATTGGCCACTACCAGGACATGCGTCTTCTCCTAGGAACTCGGATGCATGCCAATATACTTGCGATGTGCGTGGATACCCCGGTGGTAGCCGTCAGCTACGACCCGAAGACTCGGGGTGTGATGCGATCTCTTGATCTTGAGGATCGGGTTCTCGAGATCGACGATCTCTCGGCCCTTAGCCATCGACTGATTGACTGCTGGGAGACTGCGCCGATGGACCGCCAACTGGTCCATGCACGAGTAAGCCGTGCGCGACAGATGCTCATCTCTGCAATTGAGGTTATGTGAGCACAGCGGTCGCTCCAACGGGTCTTCACTTTGTGCAGATACGGGCTCACCACGCCGGTTCCGACCCCGCCAGCGCCCCAGGTCCATCGGCCGCGAGCCGTTGGCAAGGACAAATATTAGCCAACGCGCACACCTGCGGAAGTCAAGTCTTACGATCCACCCGGCATGCGACAACGCGCAGCCGAGCGCGTCCGGGGCCACTCTCGCAGCACTTCTCCAGTCTCAATCTCAATCACACTGACCCCTGAACCCCACGCCTGTGAGCTTCCACGCCCACAATGTGTCGGTGACGCTTGAAAAGTGGTCGGTTGTGACGGCTGAAAAGTGAACGGTTGCGAGACAGTTTAGTTGTGGGTTTCGTTGGTGGTGCGGATGCTGGGTAGGGTGTCGATGCCGCGGTTGCGGAGCCGGTAGCTGGCGCCTTTGAGGGTGAGGACGTCGGCGTGGTGGACGATGCGGTCGATCATGGCGGCGGCGACGACCTGGTCTCCGAAGACGCTGCCCCAGCTGGAGAAGGGCAGGTTGCTGGTCAGGATCAAGGAGGCGTGCTCGTAGCGGCTGGAGACGAGTTGGAAGAACAGGTTCGCGGCGTCTTGTTCGAAGGGCAGGTAGCCGACTTCGTCGACGATGATGAGGCCGTAGCGGCGCAGCCGGGCGAGTTCGGTGGGGAGCCGGCCGGCGCGGTGGGCGTCGGTCAGGCGGGTGACCCAGTCGGTGGCGGTGGCGAATAGTACGCGGTGGCCGTGGCGGCAGGCTTGGATACCCAGGCCGACCGCGAGGTGGGTCTTGCCGGTGCCGGGTGGGCCGAGCAGGACGATGTTGCGGGCCTCGGTCAGGAACGCGCCGGACGCGAGCGCGGCGATCTGGGTACGGACGGCGGGTTGCTGGTCGAAGTCGAAGTCGTCGAGGGTTTTACGGGCGCCGAACCCGGCCGCCCGGATCCGTAGGTCGGCGCCGGAGGCGTTACGGGCCGATACCTCACGCTCGAGGACAGCGGCGAGGTATTCCTCGAAGCTCCAGCCGGCGTCGCGGGCTTGGTCGGCGAGCCGGGTGGCGGCGTGGAGGATTCGGGGTGCTTTCAGCGCGCTGGACAGATAGTGCAGCTGTTTGGTGGTGTCAATGGTGTCGGTCATCGGGGGTCCTCGGTGGTCAGGCCGAACGCGCGGTCGTAGTCGGCCAGGTCCCTGATCAGGTCGTCGGTCGCGGGTCGGGGCAGTGATTGCTGGAATTCGCGCCGCAGCCGTCGGGCGGTGTCGACGTGAGCGGTGTCGGTGATGGTGAGGCTGCGGGCCCATACCCGGGGATGGTCGGCGATCAGCCGGGTGTCAAGGTGGGCCCGGACCCGGTCGAGATCGGCGTGAACGTCGACTATCCGGCCGATCGCGGTCGGGTCGACTGAGTAGTCGTTGCTGGCGATCCGGACGTAGTAGTCCCGGCCGAGCCGGACCTGATTGTCCCAACCCACCACCGGCGGCACGGGCGGTAGCGGCAACATTAGGGCCCGGTCAGCGTCGAGACGGTCGAGGGGGCGCGCCCTTGTGGTGCGCACCACCCGGTGGTTCGCCGTGTCGAGCCAGTCGGTGAACTGCTCGTTGAAATCGGCCGGAGACCCGAACTCGCGGCCCGGCATGAACGAGGTCTCGAACCAGCCATTACGGCGTTCCACCACCCCTTTCGTCTCCGGGTCACGAGGCTTCAGCAGCACGATCCGGGTCGCCAGCGTACCCGCGAATACCTGGGCGGGCTGGGTCAGCCGGCCACGGCCGATACCGCCCTCGTTGTCCCAGATCAGCCGGCGGGGCACCCTACCCAGCCGGCCCAGCAACAGCCACATCCCGAGCAGCAAGTCCTCGACCTTACGGGACGGGACCATCGCGGCCAGCATGAACCGCGAGAACGCGGCCGTCATCACCAGCACCGGCAACAAGGTGGCGGTGCCGTCTTCCAGCGGGATCTTCTTCGGCGGGAACCACAAGTCACACTGGGCCGCGTCCCCCGGCTCCCACACGATCCGATCCGACGGATCCTTCAACTCGTACTCGGGCCGGATCCGGGCGACGTTCTCACGAAACCACGACGCCGAGCCCGTCCGCCCCACCCGTTCAGCCAGCACCGACGCCGGCATGTCCGGGGCGCCGGATAACAAACCCCGCACTCTGGCCTCGACCGTCACGAACGACGTCTCGACCGGCGTGCGAACATACACCGGTCGCGCCTGCGACTTCACCGCCTTGATCACCGTCGTCCGCGAGACCCCAAGCCGCGCAGCGATCCGCGCGTTCGGCACCCCCTCCGCGGCAAGCCTCCTGATCAACGCCCAATCCTCCAAAGTGATCACTCTCCGATCGTTGTCGAGTGTCCACTTTTCACCGGCAAAACTGTTCATTTTTCAAGCGGCGTCGACAC
>JARKOY010000029.1 GCA_029975555.1 Spirochaetia bacterium
GACCCGGTGATCACCGTCCGCACATACGCCACACTGATAGCTTCACAACCCCCCAATTAGTGCGCAACCCCAAACACGACACACCTAGCCAATCCCATGATCAACATCGAAACCGGGAATCGTGGCCCAAGTCAGGTCACAGACATCCCTCGGAAAGGCCCGCAACATGCAGAACCCGGTTGGTCAGTGTCCGGAATCCGGGGTCAACCTCGGATTGTGAACCGCAGTACCCGCATCTGGATGGGAATCGGAATCGGGATCGTCTGAACCCACGCCTGCGCCGCGATAGAGCAAGTACGAATAGGCAAGTACAAGAACGTCAAAGTCCACGCTCATCCACAGCCGCTCGCTCGCCCCATAGACGAAGAGGCACAAGAACACCGCCAACAAAGGCCAGTCCCCCCGGTCAGACATCGACCTCATGAGCCGGGGAGTCGCAACGAAATACAACACGGTTACCACTAGCCCCTGCGCCAGCAGCACGTAGGCATACCACGAATCCAGTGTCCGACTATTCACCGAGATATCGTTCCCGAACATCCTGACATTCATCAGGTCGAAGTGGTAGACGATATAGCTGAGTCGATATGAAAGCAACTCATCTAGAGCCCTTCCAAAGTGTGAACCACCACGATACAACCAGACTCCACCCACAGTGAGTCCCGCCATCACGAAAGGCCCAACTTGAGCAATTCTCACGAAGAACCTGCTTCTCAACGCCCCCGAAAACAAGACGTTGAACACTGCTAACGACAATCCCAGTGCCATCACAAGTTCTGCCGACCGACTCACAGCCCACCGATCTACAATCGCCAGCAATGCCACGATCACCAGCGCTCGAACAACCGACAGTCTGAAGCTCGCCAGATACAGGATTTCCAAACACAAGATGACGCAAACCATTCCAAGTTGGTTGGGATGCGTGAACCCCATACTATGCCGCACCTCGCCGGAAGCCGAATAGAACACAAAATCCTCGATCGTTCCCCAACGGGAAAGAGTGACCGCCAGAACTAGGACAGTCGAACGAACGACGGCGTCAACCCGAATACATCTCCTGAAATCCACCCCCTTTGCTGCCGCCATGAATACGACCAGCTTCAGCAGAGAGTAGTCCTTCGTCTGAATGGCGACCAAACCACCGACGACAGCCAACCCGACGAGCCACATGAACTCTCTCCCCAAGTATTCACGAAGCCCCGCAATCGACAACATCAACAAGATCACAAACGCACTGTTTGAAAGCACCTTCAGATCCCCACCAAATCTGGGTACATGACCCAGCAACGAGCAGATGAGGACAACCGAATAGCATCCGACGACGACGAGCTCCCTTATGCCCCCCTTTCGAGGATCCCTGATCTTGCCAGCCTTCAACTCCTCACCCCAAGAAAGTCCCTCATGATGAACCGGAAATTGAACGCCATGAACAGCGTTCCAAAGCACGCAAGCATCACACCCAACCGCGTTCCGTGCGAAGTGAAGAACGAAGCTGCCACCACCGCGATGAGCGCCATAGCCGTTCCCTTCCCAAGATGTGCGGCCAGAATCCTCAGATACGCCACGGCGTCAAGCTCATGCAGCGTGGCAATCGTCTGGTAAACCGCGATGAACAGTTCAGCCGCAATCGTTCCCACGCAGGCACCAATCGCGCCGAAACGCCCGATCAGCACCAGATTCAAAGAGACATTGACCACCGCGGCTCCCAACGTCGACCCCACGTAGACAGAGTCCCGGTTCGCCGGTATCAAGTACTGAGTCCGAACGACGTTCGACCAAGCGGAGATCATGACCGTTACCGACAGCAACCTGATGACTGGTGCACACCTCTCGAAACCTGGACCAAAAACGATCGGCGTCGCATCCTCCGCAATCACCATCATCCCGACTCCCATTGTGCACGCCAGCATCAGTGCAAGATTCATCGATGCCTTGATCGTGGCACGGTACTCAGCCGTGCGATCCACGAAGATATGCGCCATTCTCGGAAGCATGACAGTCCCCAGAGCGGCGACTACTGCAATTGGAATGCTGACAACCTTCTCCGCGTTGGCAAAGTATCCCAACTCGGTCACCGTTGATATCGTCCCGAGCATTGTCTTGTCGAGCACTTGGTATACACCGAACGCAAGCACCGGGACGAAGAGGACGATAACTCCCCTGAAGTGGCGGAATGCTGCATTCCAAGTTGGCGTCTTGAACCGCACGTACCGGTGAAGAATACAGAAGAGGTAGACTTGGCTCAGCGCCGTCGAGCCCGCCATGATCGCCGTGTAGACCCAGAGGTCGCTTCTATCTCTGACGAATAGGAGGATAAGCACAAGCGAGACAACCTTGACGAACAAGTTCCTCGTGATCGACAGCCTAAACTTCTCCAAGCCGAAGAAGAACCAGTTCACATCGAAACAGATTGACAACACGCTCACCAGCTGAAGCACACTTATCAACCTGTAATGCGAGCCGAAGGTGAGCAAATAGACCACATAGCCTACGACTGCAGCCACACTGATGATCACCTGCAGTCCGTAGATCGACGAGAACTCTCTTGCCAGCGCATCGACATTGTCTCGCACCTTTGCGATCTCGCGATTTCCATAGTTGTTGATACCCAGCATGCCCAGGAGCATGAAGATATTCGCAATGGAGTAGGTGTAGGAGTAGATGCCAACGTTCTCAACGCCGAGGACCCGAGAAACGTAGGGCACTGTGACCAAGGGAAAGACGAGCGTGAGCCCCTGGTAAACCACGTTCATCAAGAAGTTCTTGTTCTCGCTCTTCACAACCGTACCTATGAAAGACTTCGTGCCAAGTACTCCATCGCCACCGTCCGCTCGGCCTCGAGGTTCTCTTCGAACGCACTGTAGTCGGGGGGGCTCATGTAGTCACACTGCGGATCGTGTTGAATCTCTGTCCACCTGTCACACAGCCCGAGCGACGAAAGCAGCGTGAGGACTCGATCGTCGTCGCCGAGCATTCCCCCACTCTTCACCGTCCAGAATGGTCTCCGGAACATTGCCGAGAATACGGTGCCGTGAAAGGATGTCGTGAACACCATCGTCGCATTCTTGATGAGCCTGAGGTACGTTGCGGGACTTTCCCGATCAGGCAGAGCAAAATGAGTGCGGAAGTTCATCCCCTTCAGATAGTATGACTTCGCATTGAATGCGATCACGGGAAGACCGTATCGCGCAGAGACGCATTGCACCAGTTCGTTGATGTCCGCTGAGTATCCTGGCGAATAGTAGAAGATGTAGCGGTCCGGCAGATCCAAGGATCGGTCCTCAATCGGCCCGTAATCATCGGGGGTAAGCAGCAACGTCGGATCGATCAGCACGTCCACGTCCAGTCCCGTCAGTTGTCTGAGCCACTCCTTCCCATTCCGTTCCCGTATGGACAGGGCATCGAATGCTTTGATGTAGTCCCGGTAACGTTCCGGCTCCCGCGAATGAACCAAGAGATTCTTGGCACCGAAGGATGGAGAGTACGCGACCTTTCGCGCGTCCGTCACCCATGGAAGGAAGTAGGCGTCGTCTCCGTCCTCAATTGTGGTGTTCCAGACCTGGTCACTCCCGGCGACAACTATGTCAAGACCCTTGTCACTGAGCAATCGTGAATCTGAGACGAGAGGTCCGTCAAGGTGCAGGTTGCGCGCCATGAAGTCTTCATAGAGGAGGAAGTTCCGTCGAATGCGTTCGTAGTGCGGCAACAACACGATGTCCTTCACCAAGGATTTGATCGAACTTGGTTTGGGCAAGACACTGTACAACCTTCGCTGTCCCGGATTGGAAAGGTTGATGATACGGGCCTCATGGCCCATACGGTCGATCACTGTCTGCAAGGCGAACGCCTGGAGCATCGAACCACAGTTGTACGAATGATGGAAAGTGATTATTCCGACGCGTTTGCTGATCACAGCGCAACCCATCTCTCTTTCGTTGGATTATTCCACAGTCGTAGACCCAAGCGCACCAGCGTCACCGCGGACTGCACAAGACGAATTCTGACAAGCAAGTAGATGACCCTCTGACGCAACCAATTGCTGCGTCTTCTGATACCCCGCCTCATTCGTGATCGCACCACAACGTCCGACCGCAACGCCGACGCAGCCCACTTCCTGTCCTTCCTGGCCCAAATCCTCGCGATACGAATCACCATGAGCTCAACGCTGGTACAGAATGAGAAGTCAACGATCTCCGTGACCTGACTGGGCACGAACAGGCCTGACTGCATGAGCAAGTTCTCGAGTGAGGCCAAGTAGTACTCGTTTGATCTCGTGAAGGCGCTATCGTAGGTGCGCGTTGCGGACGTGGGATGCACCCGGTACCGATAGATCGACTCTTGGACGAACAGAACTCTCTTGGTATGGACGAACGCTTCAATGTTCCATAGCGCGTCTTCACCGTTCAGCACTCTAGTGTCGAATCGGAGGTGGATCTGCCTGAGGAACTCGCGGTTGTAAATTCGTGAGATTGGCGAGGATATCCACTTCAGCTGCTCATTGACCCGTATTCCGACGATCGATTCGATAAGATCCTTTGTCGAGTAGCGCTCCTGTTCTGCGGTCCCGGAGAAGACGACTACGTCTTCGCCGCCGCGAAGTTCGCGGAAGACGCTCTCCGACCACCCGGGGGCCAGCACATCGTCCGCGTCGACGAACATGACGAACTTTCCGCGCGCCAAGGCTACGCCGACATTTCGTGCGTTGGAGACACCCATGTTCGATTGATCGTGGACTTGCACAAGGGGGCCTTCGAAGCCTCGACAGACCTCCAACGTGTTGTCGGTCGAGCCGTCATTCACGACGATAATCTCCACCTCTGTCGTGCACTCAGCCAAGATCGAGGACAGACACTCGCCGACGTATCGTTCACAGTTGTAGGCCGGCACGACTACACTAAGCTCGACGCTCATAAGACGCGTCTCTGTCTCCGCCACATCACGACGCCGGTGAAGTGCCGAAAAACGAACATCTTGATTCGGAAGGCGAGCGAGAACTCTGACGGCGTGTACTCGCACCAACGACGCATTTGCTCCAGTCTCTGGAGAAGGGCGAGATCCTCCGCCCCCAGGAGCCGATAGCGGTAGAGACCTTCATACGCTATCGGGAGGAACCCACGCCGCACATGAGCCGACAGGTGGCTGTGCCCCTCGCACTGCAGAACAAACTCATCAAATACATGGAGCACATCGAACCAGCGCAGGTTGTCGAGGTCGTTCGTCGCACTACCGGAACGCTGCCGATAGCCGTACCGGACTCCGCTTCGATACCCCACAGATTCGCAGCGCGATAAGTAGTCCAAGTTGAACAACATGTCCTCGGATTGCGAGATGCCCTCGTTAAAGCGGATTCGCCCTGCACGGATCATCTCGGCGCGGTATGCCTTGTTGCAGACAATGCCATGGCAGTCGCCAAAGAGCGAAGCTACGACATCCTCGCCTGTGAATCGCTTCAGTTCTTGATCGGCGACTCGGTGACCAAATGCCGCGAGGTCGGAAAACCCCACGACCGCGCTGTCGCAACGAGCGCTGTCCAGGATCTCCACAAGAACCTCGACGAAGTCGGGAGCAACCACGTCGTCACCGTCCACGAACAGAAGATAAGCACCCTGAGCCCGGTCGATGCCAAAGTTCCGACTGTAGGACACTCCCCGGTTCTTGTTCCGAAAGAGGTGAACACGTGCGTCGTGGCTCATCGCACTATGAACGGCTGACGCTGTATCGTCAGTCGATCCGTCGTCGACCACGAGGACCTCGATGTTCGGGTATGTCTGCCGCAACAAGGAGTCGAGACACTCAGTGATGTAGCTTTCTACGTTATGGACTGGAACGATGACGGTGGCCAATGGCCCCGTCCCAGAGGGGTCTTGGGCGGCGGTCCTGGTCATCAGAACATTCCGAATCCATCGAGATACTTCTCAACGAGCACCTTGGAACCCGCCACCGCTTCGTAACCTGCTGCCTCAACTTCCTGCCTACCCAATGCCCGGTCGACGCACGCTGGTGCTGCACACACATGTGCAGCCCAGTTCGTCGCCGAATCGGACAACGACAGGTATGTGGCGAAACGGGAGACGTTCAGCTCTGGCGTGATTGAGTCTGAGAAGAAGCAGGGAAGCCCTGAACATTGCGCTTCCACCCCGGTAAGAGGCAATCCCTCGAAAAGCGATGGGAACAGAAATGCGTCAAAGGCCGAGTAGAAATGCTCCGGACTGTCGGTGACTTCAGGAAACACTACCGCACCATCCAGTCCCCGGTCGTGAACTAGGGCCTTGACTGATTCCTTGACCTCCGGCTCACCATCTCCGACGAGCACGAGCCTTGCCTCCGGCCTCATCTGTCTGACCTTCTCGAAGATCTGGACGATGAAGGAGTGGTTCTTCGCATAGGAAAAGCGACCGATGTGACCAACGACGAACTCCTCACTCACCCCCAACTGTCTCCGCGTCTCCCGACGCGCCACCGCATCGAACGCGAACCGAGTCGTGTCAATGACGTTCCGTTGCACCTGAAACTCTCGGGAACCAAACAGGTATCTGCCTGCCTCGGTCGAACATGCAAGCAGGACATTCGCATCCTTTGCGGCGAACCTTGACAACGCGTACTTCGTCCACCCTTTGAGGCTTCTGTCATGAGACGTACTGTGCGAATGGCAAATTCTCACCGCACATCCCCCACTCTTGGCCGCAGCAAAGAAGGCAAACGACAGACTGGACATGTGACTGTGAACCACACGGATCTCGGGGTGCTGGCGTAGAAGCGACTTGATGTACCTCTGATACCCAAGAACATTCTTGTTCTCCACCACAGGGTACCGATAGATCCTTCCGCCGAGCGATCGAATCTCGTGGTCGAAGAATGAGTCGTAGCTGTGGTGCTGAAGAAAGTCGAACTGGATTCTCGAACGGTCGACGTTGCGATAGACGTTCATGATGAAGTTCTCGAGTCCACCAGCGTTCATGTCCGGAACGCTATGGAGAACGTGCATAATCTCCGTCATCGTGCTCCCACCCGCCGCTAGTCTTGATCCTGACGCACAGCTGGCGCCCGTAAGAGCTTCTCATAGACCCATTTGCGCAATGTGTTCGGCATGAGGCAGACGACCGCGTGCGGAAGTGTGCTAGCGACGAAGCCGAATGCTGACAGATCACCCCTCTTCAGGCAAGTGCGCCGAAAATGAAGCATCTTCCTCAGGTAGGCTACACTACCGCGTCTGGCGAAGAAGTCGTCTGATGCACGTATCCAGACCAAGCTCTCTTGGATATTGTAGAACTCAAAGCCTGTGGCCGCCATTCGAATGAACAGGTCATAATCCTCAAAGAAGGGCATTTTCTGGTAATTGCCTGCGGCGATCACTGCGGACTTTCGAAACACGAGCGTCGGGTGTCGGAACGGACAACGCCACTTTCCGAACCGAAGGATTTCCTGTTGCTTCTCAGGAAGCTCGACAATGGAAACCGGATGTGTCATGTCACCAACAAATTCGGTCACCAAGCTGCCGACACAGCTAATCTCTGGATGGTCGGCCAGAACCGCGAGTTCCTTCTCTGCCCTGTCCGGCACACAAAGGTCATCTGTATCCATACGCATGACCAACTCGTTGCGACACAAGGGAAGGCCGATGCGCAGCGCATGCCACAGACCCCGATTCTCCGGGTAGGACACGAACGAGAACAAACCCGCATTGGCACTGTCGTACTCACTGAGAACCTTTTCAATTTCACGGGTCAGGAGCCCATCCTTGACAATGCAAATCTCCTCTGGGGGAACTGTCTGGCCAATGATTCCATCAAGGCATGACCTGAGGTTCTCACTGCTTTCCTTCGCGTAGACACTCATGAGGACCGAGTATGACGCCGCTTCGAAGCTCGCTTCTCGCATTTGGGGGCTCTCTTTAGTCGCTACAGTTGACTCGGGGGTCAATTCGTAACATTCCTCGGAAGAATCGCGAATTGACGTCTTCTGGTGGCGGGAGCTGGACCGGTCCGTTCCATACGTCTGGACCATTTTGCCGTGCGTCGACCTCAGATCCAGTGATGATGGACCAAGACAGGGTGTGCTCCAATACAATTGCCCGCGTGGGTGGCAATACGCCTTGTCCAACTGTGACCAGGCCTCCCGACAGTTCTTGGGTAGAACTGTGCGACCTGCTCAGCAACGGGCGCCTGTGTCGTGCCAAACGCACGCGGCAATGTTCAACACGTTGTTTCAAACCGTTCAGGGTTCGTACTCCAGTAAGGCTGGGTTCGTTCCAGATCCGGTGGTCGCTGACGAAACAAGCTCTAAGGGTGTCTTGTCTCCCTCCGGGAGCATCAACTTTCGGACGCCTCTGTCCGGCGCTTCCCGACATGCAAGAGCGGGACCCCGAATAGCCCACTTCTGGGCGACGGATCCAACCCATTCGCAATCGATCTTTCATGAGACTCGCAAGGGCACCGAACCCGTTCACCTCCGTCCGGCCAGCCTGGATGGAGTCTGGCGCGTGGGAAGCGGCAGGTCTTCTAGATCGGATGCCACTCCTCCTCCGCACTCAGGGCATTGAGCGCCTCAATGCCGTCGTTTGTCCGCCAAATTGCCACGAGCGAAGCAAGGGTCTTGAGCGACACCAACACCTTTCCCTTCGCGCAAGTGTTGCTCGCGCACAGCAAGACAGTATAGTAAAACTATACATCCCCTCTACGATCACACGCCTGCTGGCTCGTGATTCGGCCCTCGTTGACATGGCTTGGTTCGACTGACGCAAGTGTTGGCTCTTGCGATGCTTCCGTGGGTCAGGCTTGGCCGGAGAGAGTGGGGCGGTGTCCGAAGGCGAGCATGGCCAAGGCGATGGCCGTGGACGCTGTTGTGAAGGTGCATTCCACGACGTTTCGACCCTTGTGGGCCCCAGCGACGAACTGTGATGGGCGTCCTCTCTTGGAGCCTTCTTCTTCCGGAACCCGATTTCGTTGACCTTCTTGGGGATGATGGCCTTGATGTGGCGATCACTCAGGTAGCGCCGATTCGCGCCGGTAGCGTAGCCCGGATCTGCCATCACCACATCAGGCGAGGTGTGCGGGCAGCCGACAGGCCGGGGAACGTAGAGGTCCTCCAACGCCGATTGCATCATCGCGCCATCGTTGCGCTGGCTGCCGGGGACCACGGTCGACAGGGGTCGACCGTGTCCATCCACCACCTGATGGATCTTCGTCGTCACCCCGCTGCGGGACCTCCCGATCCCATGGCCTTCGGGTCCATCCTCGTCCAGAGGATAACTGGCTCATCCGAATCCAGGGTGTAGTCGGGGTCTGAAGCCCCCGGCTTCGAGCAGACTCCGCGCGATGTAGTTGGTCAGGTTCCGGAAGCCGAGGGCTGTTCCGCGTAGGTGTTCGAGTCGCCCGGTGATGGCCTCGGTTGGTCCGTTGGAGGTGCCCGGCCGGTCGAAGTAGGCCAGCACGTCGGCGGCACGGCGTTTGAGGGTCCGCCCGAGCTTGGTGATCTCGACGAGCGCGGCGGGGACGCCGTGGCTGACTGACTCGATCAGCTTGACCATGAGTTCGCGTCCCTCGGCGCGGTCGGGTTCGCGGTAGGCGGCGATCATTCGCTGGTAGACGCTCCAGGTGACCTCGACCTCGACGTGCTCGTCGCCGTCGAACAGGGTGTCCAGTCGGTCCTTCTGTTTGTCGTTGAGCAGGTCGGCACCGGTGGACAGGGTCCGGCGGGCGGCATAGAGCGGGTCGCCCTTGCGGCCCCGGTGGCCACAGATGGCCTGTTGCACGCGGTGTCGACACTCATCGAGCGCCTCGCCGGCCAACCGCGCCACGTGGAAGGGATCCATGACCGCTACGGCGTCGGGCAGTTCCTCAGCGGTGGCGGTCTTGAACCCGGTGAACCCGTCCATCGCGACCACTTCCACGGCGTCGCACCACGCATCGGGACGGTCGCTCAGCCACTGCTTGAACGCCTGCTTGGAGCGACCCTCGACCATGTCCAGCAGCCGAGCGGGCCCTCTGCCCTCGCGCACCGGGGTGAGGTCGATGATCACGGTGACGTACCTGTCGCCGCGACGGGTGTGCCTCCAGTTGGGTCGGCCTGGGGCGCGGTGTCGGGATTGCTCCCGGTCCGTTTCCCCAGGCCGCCCGCCGAACCGGACGTGCGACTTTCACCGCATCCGGCTCTCCATGAGAGAGGGCTGGTTCAGCTGGTGGTGACAGCTGG
>JARKOY010000035.1 GCA_029975555.1 Spirochaetia bacterium
TGCCCAAAAAGCACCAACCGTGAGCCCCTGACAAGCAAAAACAATCACAAAGCGCGCCCACCTGTGGAAGTCAGGCCTAAGAATCGAGTGTCTTGTGGGGTAATACGGATCTTTCAACATGCTGTTTCAAACCCTGACAGCTCTGATTCAGTCTGGCGAGCGCGATGGCAGCACCGAACACCACCCAGAAGATCAGGTTTGGGACCTTGCCGTAGAAGCCAGTGTTGTAGAACCCCGCGAAAGCCAGCTGAGACAATAGGTAGAGGACCGCGGCAAGCGGGAGCCAACGGTCCGTCCAATCGACTTGATGGCGTGCCGCGACCAATCTGATCGCGACAGCAACGAAGAACGCCAAAGTCGGTAGAACAAGCAGCAATCCGCCCTCGACCAGCAGCGATAAGTGGAAACCATCGGTAATGACCGTCGCGGTAGTCGCGTTGTCGGACGCTTGGCTCTGGGATCCCAGACCAATTCCTGTCCATGGGTGGTTGGCGAATGACTCGAGAGCTAGGCGCGTGTACTCGGCATGCCCTTCGGTCGATCCCTTGACGGAAGCGTTCCCACCTGCGAATAGACCTTGCACCAGAAAGGATTCATTCAAGAACCGCGCAACCAAAGCGCTGCCTGAAGCCCACAAGCCAACAATGCAGATAATGAGACCCGCAAAGGTCATTATCGGAATTGCGCGAGATGCATTTTTCGTCATCGCCGCCAGCGCAAGCACAACCATAAGCGTGACCGCCGAGAGCGCGATTGCCACGCGGGAAAAACTTACCATCACGCCAAACCAACAAATGAGCGTCGCGGCCAGCATCCATAGCCGGTTAGATCGAGCTAACCCCGGCCGTGTCGATGCTGCTGCCCATAGGGTAAAAATAAGTGTCATCAAAGTCCCGTAGACGATCGAGTTGCCGACCAGCCCGGTGGACCGGGTAATATCGGTTCCCCAGTACCAGAATAGCTTGGTGTCACGGGAGTAGAGCAGCCACTCCGGTAGAGATCTGCGGAAAATGAACTGGATACAGCCGAAGATAGCTAAGGCGAGGCCCCCTGCCATCACCGTTTTGACGACCATGAGGACCTCATCGCGAGATCGTAGCGCAAAGGCAATGAAGATTGCTGGCGAGACGTAGAGCCATGAGTACCGGATAGCGAGAAGTTTTTGAAGGTACGACTCCGACCCGTGCAGTGCCAATACCAGGCTAATGAGTACAGTCGAAAATGCCAGGCTCATCCAGCCATCGACAGTCCCTCCACGCTTGGCAGCGATAATGAACGCCGCCATGAGCATCAGCGTGCAGATTGAATCGATGACAAGTGTTGCCAATGAGAATGGCGTAGGCGTCAAATTTAAAAAGCCGCTCAGCATCGCCGCAACAACGAGTGCCTGAACTAGGCGTGACCCCAGACTTCTCTTACGCTCAACTTCCGGCCTCCGCATACTCCGATGATACTCGACTTCCCTGGCGTCTCTGACACAGGCCTGGAGCGTAGAGCCGATGATGTCGCCGGACCAATAGGCTGATGGCTGCGGCTCAGTCCATTCCGCTGGAAGCATCTTGGGTCCGTACCTAAGGGATACGAACATCGGGATATCGTCCATGGGAATAGCTGGTACGGCCGAGGAAACGGCTATGACTCTCCGTCGCATGCGCTCATCAGTCGTGAGACGAAGCTAGCGCCAGTACCAAGAGATGGACATACTTGATCGTGAACACAAGACCAACAGCGGCCGCGGCCAAGGCTGCGCCCCCGGCGATGCTCGCGAGACACGTACATACTATCGAAATTACAGCGTAACTCATGCCGACCCGGGCAACCACGTTTGCCCGTCCTAATCCTTGCAGTAGGCCACCAATAGAAGGAGAAAAAGCAATTGGCGCGGAAAACAATAGTGCGATACGTGCCGTATCCGTTGCGGGTAAGTACTGACTGCCAAGAACAAACACCAATATGTCACCGATCCAAGGAATGGCAGCTGTCGAAGCAAGCAGGGAAATGAAAGTCGCAATGAGAATAGCTCTCAATCCCCTGATCGGGTGTGTGTGATGACCGGCAATTCGCGGAAGGAGCAGTTGAGCTAGCGCGACTCCTACAACTAGTAGGGGCCTTTGGAGTCTAACTGCAACCGAGTAGACCCCGGCGCTTGTGGCTCCCGAAAAATGGGAGACAGCAGGGACTTCGAGTTCTCTAGATTGGGACGAAGTTGCCGCAATCCAGAAGTGCATGCTCTCCTTGAATGGATAAGCGAATGCGGAGCGCCTCGATCGGGTTGAGTTGCGCATAAATACCAACAACGGAGGCAGATTGACAACGATGGAAAACGCGAGACCGCCACAAAATGCAATTAGTGAGTCCTCGACCAAGAACAAAAGTAGCGTCTGGAGGAATAAGGCAGAAATCCGGCGCGAGACCAGATTCCGCGAGACCGCCATCTCGTTGAGTGCGCCCAGATGGTAGGCGTTCATGAGATCTGACACCCTTTCGAACCCAACCCAGATTGCAATCGTGGCGATTGACCACCAAGGTTCCACTCCGCCGACAAACAATGCGCCGAGCGTAAACGCCGTAGCGATAGAAACTCCGGATAGACCCAGTCCTGTGGTCAACGCGCTAGCACTCCATTGCCGGTGCAAGAAGTCAGAGTCTCCTTCGCTTGTTTGGCTGTTTCCATAACGAAGGACGACCGAACTGGTGCCAAGATCGAGAGCAACAGCAATGAACATTGCTGAAGCTATGTACGCGGAAACCATTCCGTATCGGTCAGGCTGCATCCCTCTTGCGAGAATAATGAGCGAAAGCGCCTGGGACATACTTGCAAGAACGCGACTTGCTCCAAATCCGAAGGCGGAACCTAACTTCATCGCTTAAGCACCCGTTCGTAAAGGGCAGAACTGGAGGTCACATAGTTATCCCACCATCTGTTTGTCATCTCGTTGTCGGGGCGAACTGGCCTTGCGTCGAATACGGCAGCAGATTTGAGACAGTACCCCTCGAGGCCGAGGTTTGCAAGGGTGGTGTCAACTTTTGCGCAATAGGGAAGCGCAATCGTCGGTGTGCCCGCGATAAGGGCGATCAAGGCTGGATGCATTCGAGTGCTCACGACGCCTTTAGCGCTGGCAAGAATGCTGGTGAGTCCAACTACTGTGGTGGGTTGCAGAACCGTTAAACCGAGCGATTTCGTCATGAAGAGTGCATCGGCATCATCAATGGCTAGCCCTATGACTGTGTTTCCTAATCTCGCAATCAGTTCGCGGCAGTCTCTTACCCAATCAGAAGTATGGAAGCTGGCCTCGTCTCGGTCATTTCGTTCTGTGATGTCTAGAAGATTAACTACGGTTATGTCGCGTAATGATGGAAGATCGACAGTGAGGGAATGAAGATGTGGCACTAGAAGACTGATCGCATCCGGTAGAATTTCGGATCGCAGACCGAGATCCATCAGTGCTCGTCGTGAAGCATCATCTCGCACGAAGACCCGGTCCGGATCTAGGATTGAGCGCAGCACCTCGGCGGAACTTGACTTTTCGATTCGATGGACCTCCGATGCATGCATCGCCACCGACTGCGTAACCGAAAGCGCCTCTATGCGGCGGAGCTTTCCGCCAATCTCGGTAGTCCAAGTGCCATTCAAGTATCCCCCGCCAGCAAGAACGATAGAGGATGATCTCTTGCCACCCAGACTTGCTCGTAGAGAAATGACCGACTCGTCAAGTATCTTATGGGATTGAAGGTATTGGTGCCCGAACAATGCTCGCCGAGTCAACTTGGGGTTTATCGACGCGACCGACATGCTGATGCCTTTCGCGGATGAATCTAGTAGGTATGAAGCGAGGATGACTTCGTCACCGAGGTTTCCGTATCCCCAGCCGCCTATCAAGAGCGGATTCATTTTCGGCCTGCGGCTGGAGGTTGAAGCATCTTAGTGCCGGTTTTCTGGCAATCTGCTGAAAGCCTCTCAAACGCCTCGGCCGAAAGAGGTGCTATAGCCTCTGAGTAGAATGTAGCTAAGTGGGGGTTGTCAATTATTCTCGAGGGCTTTGAGCGATCTCGGATGCATAGGAGACCCTGGAGAATCTTTTTCGCGATTGAATCGAAGCGGATCGTTCTCATGAATCGCTTAATAGGCCAAATCATTGCGGAGAATAATCGAGAGGAGACGGATGTCTTATAGATGAGGTCGGCGTACTCGACTCTTTTCGGTGGTATAGATGTCTGCATCTCGTTAGTCTTGATAGCAGTCTCGCAATCTCTCGGTATAGCATGTAACTGTGTAGTGCGAATTTCGCGTGGTGGGGTGGCACATGATCTGCTTGGAATGACGGAGTGCACGGTGTGCGGACGGCGTTCAACCTGTAAAACCTTTTCGTCGTAAAACGTAAAGTCGTCAGCTCGACATATTTCAGTGTTCAATAGAGCATGCCGATCTGGCGATACACGGGGTCATCTGGGGAGCGACCGATCTTCCATCCTGCGCGTACATATCTTGCTCCAACGAGGTCCCCGCTCAACAGCGCTCTCAAATGCTTCAGGTGGAGTCGAATCAAACCAGTGGACGTTGCCATCCCCCCATGCCGAGTCAGGAAATATCGGAAGGATGCTGCCGAATATGCGAGGATTTTCGAGCCCGCATTCGAGTGTGAAGCAGAAACCTTGTGCGTAAGTCGAGCGGCAGGCACAACCGCGAAATCGATCCCGAGATCACGAAGCCGAAGACCGAAGTCAACGTCCTCCCAGTACATGAAGAAGCGCTCATCAAGCAGCCCCGCGCGCTCAAGGGTGGAGGCTCGAAGGAGCACGCACGCCCATGTCAGAAAGTCCGGCTTTGACCGAGTGCTTTGCTCATCGACCGACCAGGTGAGACGCGAGATCCTCCCCCCAGTGGACAGTAGCTCACCTGAGGGTAACCACGATGATGGACCGACCATTCCAAGTCCAGGGTTGTCATCCAACGCGGCCGACAGTAACGCGAGCGACTCTGCGTCGATGGTAGAGTCATTGTTGATCACGAGCACGTAGTCGTCTGACTCGCTAAGCGCGTGTCTTATTCCGTGGTTAACTCCATGTGCAAATCCAGTGTTCTCGGCGAGTTCAGCCACCACAACTTTGCTTCTGCCGTGTAACGCCTGGCGAACCGCACCGGTTGCCTCGTTGTCGACGACATACACCCGTCTCACAAGAGGGGACTCCATGACGGAGTCCACGCACCTGACAGTCAGGTCAGTCTCCCGCCACGTCAGCACGACAACATTCACGCTTGTTAGAGGCATAGTCAGTGCTCCCAGGATGTTCCGACACGTCGAGCTAAGCTAGCCTTCACGGTTTCGGCGACAGTGTCCCACGTCTGGTGACGGCGCGAGGGTGAGACCGAGGGGCCTGTGCTGAAGAGGTACTGTCTCATCGCTTCTGCCCACTCGCCAGCGTCGGAAAGCGACTGAACTCTCAAACCGTCCGACCCGACGATTTCGGCGACACTGTCACAGCCCGTCCAGAAGACAACGGGGGTGCCGGACTGAACGCTCTCAAGTGCGGGCAGCCCGAAGCCTTCGAGGCGAGAGGGGAAGAGGGTCGCAGCGACGCGACTGTAGAGGTCGCACAGTTCGAGGTCGCTGAGGCCGGACACTGCTGTCACGCGGCCGGAAACCCCGAACGTCTGTGCTAAGGATCGCACCGCGCTGGGATCAGGCGTAACGGCGGTCAGGCGCGCTTCAGGCACCTGCCCGAGCGCAGCAAGGAGTACGGGGAAGTTCTTGTGGGGCTTGAGGTTGCCAACAAAGAGGAAATGAGCAGGTTCACGGTCGAATCCACGCGGCGTGAACTCAGCAGAGCAGCCGTTTCCAGTATTGACAATCTCAACATGCGGGTCATCAAGCCAATCAGCGATCGCTCTTTCAGATGTTGAAGAGACCGTGAAGACCATGCCGGCGCGCCTAATTGCGGGCTTTAAGACAAGCCGATAATACGCGTGGTACTTCGGTGATCGCTCGCGAAGGTGTATCAGATCGTGCACCGTCACAACCTGCACAAGACCACCAATCCCGGCGTTGTATCCCGGGGAATAGAGAACTTGACCCGTGCGAGCCCCCCGTGGAGTGAGCAGATCCCGCGCTGATCCTGGACGCGCCTTGAGCTTGGCAGGCTCCCAACCCGTGCCTAGACGACGGAGGACCTCCGTGGAGTACCGCCCGATCCCGTTGGGCCCGCTCCAGCGGGTGTCAACAATGAGCGTCATATGGAGCCTCCCAATGTGCCCTCAATCCATGAACGAATCTCAGCGCGAAACCGCGATACGGAGAATCTTCCCACAGATGCAGGAAGCCGTCGTCGGTCGATCAGCTGGACTCGGTCGACCGCGGATGCCAACCCCGCTGGGCTCTCATCCGTAAGTAGGACCCCGCCGCCCGTAATGCGGGCGCTTTCGGCTGCACCCCCTCGGCTCGCCACGATCACGGGAGTGCCGGCAGCAATCGCCTCAATTGGCATGATCCCAAAGTCCTCGACTGCTGGGAAGACAAATGCCAGCGCTTGTTGATAGAGAGCGCGGAGCAGCTTGTCAGACGGGCTGATGACGAACCTGACAGGCACAGAGGATGCAGCCCCCCGAGCGCGGAGAAAGGCTTCGGCAGGGCCCCTTCCTGCGAGTACAACGGGCAATCCTGATGCTTCCCCAACGCGGATGACGAGGTCGAGTCGCTTGTACGGCACGAATCGGGATGCGCCAAGCAAGAACTGGTTGGGAAGCGAGGCCGCAATCATCTCTTCTGAAGCCGATAGGGTCGTTCGCCAGTCACTCTGCGACCGAATCAAGTCAACGTCAACAGGGGGGTAAATGACATTCGCATCGCGTTGCCAGGCGCGTTGGACTCTTGCTCGCGTGAATTCGCTATTGGTCACAATCGACGAAGCTTCGGCGGATCGGCGGCGGTCCAGCGGTCTCAGGACCGCAGACCCAACCCGAGCGACGAGCTTGCGCCCGCGGTCGTCCAACTCTGGGGACCAGATGTACCTCGCAGGCGTGTGGGCGTACACGAACTTTGGCGGGTTGTCCGACCCTCTCAGTCTTGCATGGTGTGCGAAAAGATGTGAACTGACCAAGACCCAATCATAGTGCACTGGTGCACGTAAGCCACGCCAGGTGATGGGCATAAACGGGAGCGCGAGCGGCTTGCTCCGCCTCAGCGGTGTACGGGCGATCCAAGTTTCACGAGCTTGAGGATACCGTCTCGGTGCATCATTCCAAAGCACCTGCAAGTCGGCGTCAGGGAACTCGGCGAGGAACTGGTCAACAACCTGTTCAGCACCACCGGACATTTCTGCCCACTCGTGAACAATGAGTCCTGCCATCAGCATGCTCCTTCAGAAGCGAACACATTCTTGGTTGCCCCATGCGAGACCGCGGCGCCTCGGATTGCCGAGGACTTCGCTGCGTGGGACATGTCCGAGCAGACACTGGCTTCCCCTAGATCGGGGGTGCTGGTCATTCCAGATCTCGATGCCTGGTACTTGGTCATGGATCCGCATGAATGCCCCGCGAGGCGACTGTTCGCCCCCGATCGGGCAGAGCGCCAGGCGATCACACGCAGCCTCAACTCGGTCGGATACTTACCGGCTGCTGGCATGGCGGGCATCTTCCCATGGCTTCTCGGGCTCCATCCTGTCGGAATGATTCAGTGTTGTCGCTGGGGCAACAGCACCTGCCCGGCTGAGCAGATTCAGCAGATAGCGGCCGTATCCGGAGTTGATCAGCCGCTCTGCGCGAACTCGAAGCTCATCGTCGGACAAGAACCCCCTCCGCCACGCAATCTCCTCCGGGCACCCGATCTGCAGGCCCTGTCTTGCTTGGATCGTCCGCACGAAGTTGTTCGCGTCGTTTAGTGCATCAAATGTGCCCGTGTCTAGCCATGCTGTTCCGCGAGGGAGAACTTCGACATGCAGGCGCCCTTGATCCATATATGCCCGATTGACATCCGTAATCTCATATTCTCCGCGTGGAGATGGCTGCTGCCTGCTGGCGATCTCGACCACCTGTTCGTCGTAAAAGTAGAGTCCCGGAATCGCGAAGTTTGAATGCGGGACTGTCGGCTTCTCCTCAAGCGAGATGGCGCGGTGGTCTTGATCGAACTCGACAACGCCATAGGCCGCCGGGTCTGCAACCCAGTAGGCGAATATCGCCGCACCGTCGACGTCAAGGTACTTGGCGAGTTGCTGGCCAAGGCCTGGCCCGTAGAAGATATTGTCTCCGAGGACAAGTGCGCTCTTATGTCCGCTCACGAAATCAGCACCGATGGTGAAGGCTTGCGCGAGACCCTTGGGTTCGGGCTGCGTCGCATAGGTGATGGAGATGCCGAACTGCGAGCCGTCTTGCAGTAGGCGCCGGAAGGCTTCGGCTTCGTGGGGAGTGGTGATCACGAGTACTTCTCTGATGCCGGCGATCATGAGGGTGGACAGGGGGTAGTAGATCATGGGCTTGTCGTAGACAGGCACAAGTTGCTTGGAGGTCGCTTGCGTGATGGGGTGAAGGCGGGTGCCTGCGCCGCCCGCCAGAATGATTCCGCGCATGTGAGCATCCTGTCATACATCGCTGCGCAGGCTCCGAGGAGTCCGGAGCTGGGCAGGTGATGGCTTAGGTGAAGCGGCATACTAGTCTGACCGCATGCCAACTGCCTACCTCGTTACTGGCGGAGCCGGGTTCATCGGCGTCAACTTTGTGCGTCACCTGTTGGAACACAGTAGCGACGCAGAGGTCGTCGTCCTCGACAGGTTGACCTACGCAGGACGGCGCGAATCCCTCGCTGGTCTGCCCACGCATCGGGTTCGACTCGTGGTGGGTGACATCTGCGATGCCGGGCTCGTCGATTCGCTGGTGACGGCTGCTGACGTGGTCGTCCATTTCGCCGCCGAATCGCACAATGACAACTCGCTTAGTGATCCGACACCGTTCGTGCAGACGAACTTGGTGGGCACCTTCACCTTGTTGGAGGCTGTGCGGCGCCACGGCGTCCGCTACCACCATGTCTCGACAGACGAGGTGTACGGGGATCTTGAGTTGGATGATCCTGAGAAGTTCTGCGAAACGACCCCCTATAACCCGAGTTCGCCCTACTCGTCCACCAAGGCCGGTTCGGATCTTCTGGTGCGTGCCTGGGTCCGCAGCTTCGGTGTGCAGGCGACCATCAGCAACTGCTCGAACAACTACGGCCC
>JARKOY010000058.1 GCA_029975555.1 Spirochaetia bacterium
CGTGTTCGAGGACTACCTCACGCAATACAATGAAGGCGAGCTATCCGAGGTAAGCGTGAAGCCCATCCATAACGACAACGAAGGCGAGCGGTTCGGGGCGATCGTGGAGCTCACCTTCACCCAGAAGCCCCAGCCTCCCTCGCGCAGCCCGTTGCACCCGAAGGCCATCACCAAGGATGACCTCAAGCAGGGGCTGGCAATTTGTCTCTGCAACGAGAACGGCAATAGCTCATACGCGATCGTCATCGGCGAGCCGTTCAAGCGCGGTGACAAGTGCGGTCATGGCAACGACTGGAGAGTGTCCGTCGTTACCACGACCCACGACGGCAAGCTCGTCCAGCAGGACTGGTTCCTCGCTGACATGGGAGTCGTTCCCTACGAGCATCAGGACGGCAGCTTCTTGGGTTGGAGCGACCAGAGGTACACTCTGGCGACAAGCTGACCTTCCGAGCGAATATGACAAGTGGATATAGGTTAAAACCTTAGGTTCACTTGTCATACTCGTGATGTTTTCCTATAACCCTATGTCTGCTTGTCATATTCGCTTCACAAATGTGTATTTGTGCTGATGAGTCCAAAAGGACGAAAGCGAGGAGGGAAGAATGGGGTTATAGCGTATGGCCTGTATCTTACTGAATTTGACAAAAACCCTTATGTTTGATATAATGAAAGTATGGCATTGAAGTGTCGCTCTGTTATGGGTGACCCCGTGTAGACCGAGTGTGGTCTATACGTACGCGCGTAGCACTCACGACGGCTCTATTCATTTCATAGATACGTTTTTTATATCAAAAAAGGAGTTCCCATGATAGGACAGCCAATGTCGGTTCGTATCGACAAAAATACTACCATCAAACTGGCGCCATTTACCCGCGAGGACGTGGGTGCATTCATTAAAGATGGCCGCATGCAACACCACACCGTTTCGCGCTTTGTGTCCATGCGCTATGCACTCACCATCGAGGACGAGCAGGAATGGTACGATAGAACGCGGATTGATGAAGCCTCG
>JARKOY010000070.1 GCA_029975555.1 Spirochaetia bacterium
CACGGTACACCCCTCGCACCTGTATCGACTATTAAAGTCTACTCTACTGAACCATCAGGCTTCTTTGTGAACGACGGTAAAGCATTCGTCAATAACGGCTCAATGGTTCGCCTCGATGTCTATAAAAAAGTAAATCCAAAAAGGAAAACTGAGCACTTCTTCGTGCCAGTCTACGCTCATCAAATCGGCAGGAATCGCCCTGTACCGACTAAGATTCTACCCACACCAAAAGGATTTACAGATGTTGATGAATCGTTTGAAAAGGTCACGTCGCTATTTCCGAATGATTATGTACGGTTTTATTTTGCAAACAGAATATCTGAAGGGTATTACAGAGGCTATGACAGTGCCTCAGGTCAGACGAGCATACTAGATCACAGTGCTGCGAATCAAGATAAGATTACCAGGGTTTCCGCCCGTTCCGCCGTCTCCATCGAACGCTACGATATCTCAATTCTCGGTGACAACTACAAATGGATATAACCCTATGGCGTGGCAAGTAATTGGCATCTCCAACCCAGCACAGCTCAGTCTGAAAGACCATCAACTCGTCATTAAGCAAAATGAAACTGTATCACTGCCCATCGAGGACATTGACGCATTAATTCTCGATAGTTATGGCATACTTACAACAGCCAACCTCATAACTGAGTTGTCAAGCAACGGAACAACAGTGGTTGTGTGCGACGACAAACACCTGCCATCCAGCGTCATAATACCTTATAGTCAACATTCGCGCCAGGCCAAAGTGTCTCGTCAACAAATCGCCATAGGTCAACCGTTCCGCAAACAGCTATGGCAAAAGATTATCGTGCAAAAAATTACCAATCAGGCTGACGTCTTGCAGCAGTTTGATTATGATGCCGCTCCACTTCATGCAATGACAAAGATTGTCAAATCTGGCGATAGCGATAATCGCGAATCGCAAGCCGCACGTATATACTTCTCACGACTACTCGATGACGCCACTCGCCGGAAACCAATGTGGCATAACGCCGCGCTTAACTATGGCTACGCCATGGTGCGCAGTCATATCGCGCGGCACATCGCGGCCCGTGGTCTCATTGCTTCACAAGGTATATTTCATCGTAGCGAACTCAATAGTTTTAACCTTGCGGATGATATCATCGAGCCTTTCCGCCCGGCTGTTGATCAATACATTCTTACATGCATTGCGCCGTTTCATATTGGCGAGCAGGATGCTAATCTCACCAGGGAAGATAGGCAAAAGCTAATCGACGTGCTTAATCAGCTCGTTGTTATAAATAGCAAAAAATTTAGCATTAAACATGCAGTGGAGTATACCATTGAAAGTCTAGTACAAGCAATCGAGGAGGAACGAGCCGATCTTCTCACCTTGCCAAGACTTAAAAAGTAATGAAATATTGTTGACTTATACTCATACTTATGATAATATGTCATTATCCCTCTATAGCTAACGAGGAGATTATGTCTTATAAGATTATGCGAGTGGTAGTACTATTTGACTTACCAACCAACACCAAGGCTGAGCGCCGCGCAGCAGCACAATTCCGCAAGTTCCTGCTGGATGACGGCTTTGACATGCTACAATATAGCGTCTACACGCGCCTTTGCCCAAACCGCGATGGGGCAGAGAAGCACATGATGCGCGTCCGTCGCAATGCCCCAAATAGTGGATCTGTGCGCGTTCTTTACTTAACCGAACACCAATTCGCAAATATGCATATTATTGTTGGTGAAAAGACTGTTCAAGAGGAGTTACTACCGACGAAGCAGCTAGCATTTTTCTAGAATGTAATATTTACAACGCTAGATTGATCATGGTTATTATTTTCGTCGTTTTTATTGTCTTCATAGCAAGAAACGCCACACTTTTCCCAACAAAAAACCACCACTTTTCAGAGGTGATTCTTCGTAAGTATTATACATCTATCTAAATTGTTAGGGAACTATAACTGTAGCCACCTTTTGAATTGTATCCAAGTAATTATACATCTATCTAAATTGTTAGGGAACTATAACTTTTTTGGTTTGTGTGGTTATTGATCAGGAATTATACATCTATCTAAATTGTTAGGGAACTATAACTATCGAGATACGCAACAGTAATGGTTGGCTATTATACATCTATCTAAATTGTTAGGGAACTATAACGCACAATCTAGGGTACGCACCACAGTTTGCATTATACATCTATCTAAATTGTTAGGGAACTATAACTCAAAGTTCATCTTCTCGCCGTGGATAAAGATTATACATCTATCTAAATTGTTAGGGAACTATAACCACCCCACAGCGTATAGAGCTAGTATTTGAATTATACATCTATCTAAATTGTTAGGGAACTATAACACGCCTGCAACGTTTGTGGCGCCCTGTGGCATTATACATCTATCTAAATTGTTAGGGAACTATAACCGCGGTATTAAAATCCAACATAATAGCAAAATTATACATCTATCTAAATTGTTAGGGAACTATAACGTTTACGGGTTCAATCAAATCAAGGTTACGATTATACATCTATCTAAATTGTTAGGGAACTATAACCCAGCCACGAGTTTGAAAGCCCTCTCATAAATTATACATCTATCTAAATTGTTAGGGAACTATAACATCGAGATGAGGCTCCGGCAGCATGCAATCATTATACATCTATCTAAATTGTTAGGGAACTATAACGTAATGAGCTGGATTATCAGCATGCTCGGCATTATACATCTATCTAAATTGTTAGGGAACTATAACCCATTTATCATCACCGTTAATTAATTGATAATTATACATCTATCTAAATTGTTAGGGAACTATAACTATGGACGTGTGCTTAGTTGGAATCTTAAAATTATACATCTATCTAAATTGTTAGGGAACTATAACCTCTCGTATAGCTGGGTGTGTAGCTTATTCATTATACATCTATCTAAATTGTTAGGGAACTATAACCGCGGAAAAGCCCAATGGCCCAACGAATCAATTATACATCTATCTAAATTGTTAGGGAACTATAACAAGCGCAGTCGAGCACGAGCCGCCGTCATTATTATACATCTATCTAAATTGTTAGGGAACTATAACATTATGGCGCAGTGGTCACCATACTCGCAAATTATACATCTATCTAAATTGTTAGGGAACTATAACATACGTCGCGTTAGCAATTGTATAGGCGAAATTATACATCTATCTAAATTGTTAGGGAACTATAACGTGCGATTGCTGACATAATCCGGGCATCCCATTATACATCTATCTAAATTGTTAGGGAACTATAACAATGAATATCAGCCATACGCCCGACACTGTATTATACATCTATCTAAATTGTTAGGGAACTATAACTTTATACTGTCGAGCCATACTCTCTGCTCTATTATACATCTATCTAAATTGTTAGGGAACTATAACATAGCGGTTATAGCTTGTAACTGTTTAGTTATTATACATCTATCTAAATTGTTAGGGAACTATAACAAGCTTGTCGTCTGCCTTACCAATCGTTGTATTATACATCTATCTAAATTGTTAGGGAACTATAACTACATCGCTAGCACCATGAGTACAAAAATAATTATACATCTATCTAAATTGTTAGGGAACTATAACAACTCTGGCGGCATGAAGTTGTAAGTCTTGATTATACATCTATCTAAATTGTTAGGGAACTATAACGAACTATGAGTTTATATTCTACCTAGAACAATTATACATCTATCTAAATTGTTAGGGAACTATAACAGCAAGTTAAGAGAACAAATAGAAGTTCACATTATACATCTATCTAAATTGTTAGGGAACTATAACAGCAAGTTAAGAGAACAAATAGAAGTTCACATTATACATCTATCTAAATTGTTAGGGAACTATAACAGAGATCTTAGTTAGATTAGCAAACATAGCATTATACATCTATCTAAATTGTTAGGGAACTATAACTAACGTTACCTACTCAGTAGACGATGATAAATTATACATCTATCTAAATTGTTAGGGAACTATAACTGCAGCCAACTTGCGTCCAATATGGCATTTATTATACATCTATCTAAATTGTTAGGGAACTATAACCTTACCTGTAGTAGTCCACATGATGGTGCAATTATACATCTATCTAAATTGTTAGGGAACTATAACGCACAACGCAGACGGTACATTAAAAAACAAATTATACATCTATCTAAATTGTTAGGGAACTATAACTCACTAGGCGTGATCATTGTTATATATAGGATTATACATCTATCTAAATTGTTAGGGAACTATAACCACATGGCGAAGTATTGAGAGCATAGACGTATTATACATCTATCTAAATTGTTAGGGAACTATAACGCCAAGCCTTTTGCCATGTTACTTCCTAAAAGAGCCCCGAAGGGCTCGTTGTTTATTTATGTACTATTACTTTTAAACCGCGTCAAGATAGCCGCTACTCACCGGCTCGTTCTTAACGGAGACTTCCGAATAAATAGCCATCAACACGCCGAAGATTGCTAACAACATTATTATTAAAACAACTCTAAAAACTTTATTGTCCTTCATACTTAAATATTATCATAAGGATTCAGCTAGCACAAATGCCCGACCCCGCTTAATAGCTCTCTTAACCTCTGAATGACCAGCTGACCTCCAATACGGAGATTTTGAGAATCACGTCCTTACTCAGTCATTAGAGCTATATCAGTTTACCACGATAGATATATGCATCCGCCTAGTTCTCTTTCTGTTCTCCTCGCGTATAGATATTTGGTTACTCATATCATCTACCAAGCCGGCCCAATCACGTATCTAATGATCGACAACAAGTTATGGAGATTCCGAAGTTAGCCCAGAGACACAAAAGGATGACGACAAAGACCAAAAGGACGCACAATATTACACAACAGAAATAATACACTAATATCAAAATGAAAGACCGGGGCACAAGTGCAAGAGAATGAACCCACGGCAAGAGGTAAAATGGAAAAAATTGATGACAAAACAGACGTATAAACTTTCGACTTCGCGTGATAGGTTTAATGTCGCACAATGTTTCTTTTACGTAATATACTATAGTGTATATAGACTCATAAGCATTCATCTATATACACTGCTAGATGCCCCGAAGTACTATGATAAACAGGGGACTTCCGTATTCTACCGTTAAAGGTTCCGACCTAAGTATATTTTCCATGTATGTTCGTAGTGATTTTTCACGATAATGAGCACGCACTCCGAGCCATGACTGTTGTCAATTTTGTCACACCTCCGCGTTAAGTTATCCACACATCCAAGCTTTATTGATATTTGACTTTTATAAAAAACTATTGCCCTGCTCTCCTCCCCCTGCCTCATAACCTACTATTTGACTTTTTGTATTGTACGTTATAATATTATATTTTTGCACAAAAAGAACATTTAGAGAACATGAAGGGTGGAGC
>JARKOY010000071.1 GCA_029975555.1 Spirochaetia bacterium
ATGCTCCACGATCACTCGCTGGCCGTGCTTGGTCTCCACGATCTGCACCGCGGTCGCACCCGACCGGGTCTTCACTTTCCGCAGATACGGGCTCACAAGCCCAATTCTAACCGCCCGTTAGTGCCCGAAAAGCACCAACCGCGAGCCCCTGACAAGCACAAACAACACAAAGCCCGCCCACCTGTGGGAGTCAGGAGATCTGGTGATCCGCCGCAACGACCGCGGACTCCGCTCCGGATCGGCCGCGTTCGTAACGGAGAGCGGTGGATCGATCATCACCCGGATCAGGGCCGACAGATCGACCATTGCGCGTCCTACGGCCCCGGGGTTCGGGTGCAGCATCGCCTTTTCGGACAGCTAGATGGCCGGCCACCTCGATTTCGGCAAGCCCGAATTCTGAAACGCACTCGCGTCTGGCCGCGCGCAACTGCGCCAAGTCAGTCTGGCGAGCCGGATGCCAGTCAAGAGGGTATGCCCGGTTTTCGAGAGAGTCGCGTAGCGAAGCGCGCGGCGGCTACTCCCCACCTCAAAGGCACTGTGGGTTACACAGTGTTTCCGCCGCGCCGCGCTCGATGTACGGCGGGGAGAGGTGCCGTGATGACTACGCGACTGGATGGCGTGAGTTCGCACGAACGTCACGACCTTGACCGATCAGCGCAAGCTGCCGCAACGGCGGGGCTGCTGGTTCCTCGTGCTGAGGAACCAGCATGGCCTTGAGGTCGCTGAGGGCCAGCGCAGCAAACACGACTTCCGGCGGATCCGATCATTGGGATTTGCGGGCTCGAAACACGACCGAGGTTCACAGCCGGGTCGGACTTGGGGAGCTAGAGTGTGCGCTATGACATGCGACACAATCCATGCTCGAACCGCAAGCAGTAGTGGCGTCCTGTCAGTCACCTCGCGCTCCGAGGTCGACTATCTTGAACGGCTCGGAATGGTGCTTGAGCATGCTATGCAATCTGGCCCACCCGCGACCGTTACAGAGTTGTTGCGGCAGGGGCAAGGTGCTACCCCAGATATAGTCTTGGACTGGTTATCGGCGACGTACGGGCGCTCGCATATCCCCTCGCAGGTCCTGCGGTCCGGCAAGCGAAACGCGCCCCGCCCAGAGTTGCATCCTCTGCTGTTCGAGTGGTATTTCGATAGCGAGTCCGTTGGCTTCATGGCTGAAGCAGTCGCGGGGTTCGGGAGCGATATCCTTTGCTTGGGTACTCCTACTGTTGCAGCCGAACTCTGTCGATTTGCCCAAGCCGGCCCTGTAGCCTTGGTCGACGCCGATGCAGGCGTGGTTGAACGATTCCGATACCTCAACAGACTCAACTCTCTGCACGTTGGCGAGCTCGATACCTTCCCAGAGGGCGCACTCTATTCAGTAGTTGTGGCAGACCCGCCGTGGTATCTGGCCGATGCGCTTAGGTGGCTGAAGGTGGCCCGACGTCACGTACGAACTGGTGGCGCTATCGTTATGCCGATCTTTCCCGAGTTGACTCGTCCGACCGCCAGTGAGGAGCGAGATCAGATCTTGGCGGCTGCTGAACGGCTCGGACGGCCTGAACTTTTCCTCAACAGATTGGTCTACGAGACCCCACGCTTTGAGGAAGATGCGCTTCGTGCCCTTGGCATCACAGATGTCGGCGATTGGCGCGCGGCCGATCTCCTAGTGGTGCGCGATGTCCAAGGGCCTGCAGATTGGAACGATCTGGATGGGGTCCATCGAGGGCTCACCGGGTGGCGGCGTTTCGAGATCGGTCCACAGGTGATCATGCTGCGAGAGTTCGAAACCGTTGCCCGCACAAACTCAGTATTCGTACCAATCGCTGGCTGCCCAAGGAACACTCTCACGTCCGTCTCGGAGCGCGATCCCCGACGAGGCATGATTGGGCTGTGGACTTCACGTAATCGAGTGGCTGCAGTTGGTGATACTGCTCAGGCGAAGGCCATGCTCCTTGACTTGAGCAGGGAGACCACCGCCATTCCGAGTGCCGGTGGCTCCTCGGCGCATCTGTTCCTGCGAGACCTGCTCTTCGCCACCTAACGAGAGTCGAGCATGCACGTGAATTCCATGGTTACTGCGGTATTCAGGTTCTCCAATCAGGAGGGTCGAGTCATTGAACTGCATAACGAGATTCTTGACAAGGACCCCAACTCCTACGTGTGGTGGGGATGGTGGAAAAAGGAGCATGAGCCGCGACGAGATGATGCTTTGGCGCAGCTTCGGGGATTACTCAGAACGCAAGGAATCGTCCAGGTCGCCTTCGTCAACCGTAAGGACGAGGAATACTACCGAGCGGAAGTCGACGAGGTCAATTTCCGGACTGGCGGCGAACGAAGCCACGCACCCGACGAACGGTGTCCATCCTTATACCGCGATAGGGACCCGGGGTGTCCGGCATGGCTGCGGGTTCGAAGAATTGACCGGATAACTGCCGACCAATATTCGGCGCAGTTCGGTGATGTCCCGACTGGCGATCCTACTTTCTACGAAGTTCGTAGGGAGAATGGTAAGTTGCTAGCTTACCCGCTTTCGACATGGAATATGAAATCTGTCGACGCGCCTGGGGACACCATTCTTCATCTTTCAGATCTGCATTTTGGCTTATCTCATGGCTTCGACCAGATGGAAGGGAGACCTGCCGACACAATCAGCCGGGCGCGTTTACTGGATCGAGTCCAGGAGGCAGTTGACCTGGCCAGAAGCTCTGTGGGTGTCGTCGTGGTGAGTGGCGACTTAGTGTCGCAAAGCACTACCGATGACTTCTTCGTGGCGGAGGACTTTCTGTCGGAACTCTTAAGTGTTCTGGGCCTAACGCGTGAGCATTTGGTAGTTGTTCCCGGAAATCATGACTTCAAAACGCTCGATGCGCTCGCTAGCATGCCGACCATGGACTACAAGCATGAGCGCGCTTTCAGGAACTTCATGAAGGTATTTCTGGATTGGAAAGGCCCCGAGATAGAGCGACTTCACCACTTTCGACTTGCTTCCAATGAACATGTTGTGTTTGGCGCGCTGAACAGTGCGCGACTACGAGGTCACGAGACTAAGGAGTATGGGTACGTCGGGCGACATCGGTATGCGGAGATGTTCGACTTCATGAATAGCAGTCTTGAGCGCGGTCATATTGCGGCCCGGCGCATTGCAGTTCTTCACCATCACGTTCTACCGGTGCAAGAGCTTGAAGTGCCTCGCGATGGCATCCCCATCAGCTTGACGGTGGATTCTGCGGAGCTATTTGGGGAGCTTCAGGAACGTGGGTTCGACGCGATTCTTCATGGTCACCAACATCGACCGTTTTATTTCCGCGGGGGGAGGTCGGTTTTCCGTACACCAACTGACATTGCGCTTCCGACACGGAGTGTAATGGTGATTGGTAATGGGGCTTCGGGCGCGGGGGGAGACGCGTTGGTGCCAGACTTCCCGTTCAATTGCCTTGGACTCCACCGATTTGCTGGGCCAGACCTGCAGTTGGGCTGGTTCTACTTCGGTCCGACGATGAGACCTGCACAACTGGCCGCGTGGGAGGTGCCATGGGAAACCGCTCACATCTGAGTGTTGCTGAACTTCAGCACCAAGTAGCTGACTTCAACCAAGAACGCGGATGGGAAGATGTCCACACTGTTGAGAGCTTATGCAAGGCTATCAGCGTTGAGGCAGGTGAACTCTTAGAAGTGACTCTCTGGCCGAAAGCGGGGCAGATCTCACGAGACGATTTGCTCTCGGAGATGGCGGATGTTGCGATATACCTCTTGTCCTTGTCTAACCTGCTGGGAATCCAACTGGATGAGGCTATCCAAGTTAAGCTCGCGGGTAACAGCAGCCGATTCCCTCGGATTTCGTGAAGTGTCGCACATTTGGTTTTCTGCGCGGGAGTGGTCCGTCGGGGAGACCGGAGGATAAGCGGTTCTTCACAATCGTGCCTGTAAGACGGGTCTGATTCCGGCAGTCTCGGGACTGAACCTTCGGCAGTCTAACTGCGACCCAATAGATGCCCGATGAGCATGCCGCGTTGAGCCGGTCGTGATGCAGGCGCAGGAATAGTCGCGCGCGATCGTCGCGCGTGGATGGTGAGGTTGGCTTGGTGTCGCATCTACCAAACCGCTGGCCGGACCCGCCCTGGAAGGCGAGGGGCCTTGGGTGAAGGGCGGGGTTCGCGGACAGTAGTGCCTGCGGACCGCTCTTCACCCTGCGGAGGAGGGCGGACTTGGCGGAATCAGCCCTGACTATTTGGGGATGTGGATGGCCCGTTCCGGGCCGCGAGGGCGGTGAGCTGCTCTCGCACCGTCGATGCTGACGGCTGGATGACCGGCCTCGGCGAGGCGCTTCGTGCCTAGCGATGGGCGCTTGCTCGTACGGGCGTTGAGGACCGTGAATCCGCTCAGTTGGAGGGTCGACTTGGAGGTCTTCTCCGGGGGCTCAATGGTCGCTGAATGGACGTCGTGGTCATCGTCCGCACATAAGCCGCGAAACTAACCCTGAAGCCGACACCGCTTTGCGCGCAGGCCCCACCACGAGTCACCTGGCCGCACTTGATTGACCGGACAATCGATAGCATTGATTCAGCTCCGAAGAACGGGCAAAGCCCACCGACTACCTGAACGGGGTGGTGGCTTTGAAGGCCGTTGTGGTTATCGCAACAGTGGGTCGAGTGTCGGCTCGCGAGCAAGCCTTGGCCGCTATTGACGGTCGGATTCACGACGCGAGCGTGGAGGTGCGCGGTATTGTCTCCGCGCCGACGGAGGCCGATCTTCCACGGGCGTCGGGCCCGGCATGGCAATTCATCACCGGGAGTCGGGGTGCTTCGGCACAGAGAAACGCTGCGCTTGACCTGGTTCCCGCTGACACCGACGTTGTCTTCTTCTTCGACGATGACGCGATTCCGCGGGCTGACTACGTTGCGCGTACCTGCGAATTCTTCGCGTCGAATCCTGGTGTGGTTGCGACGACGGGAACTCTTCTGGCGGATGGCGCTGGCGAGAAGCGTGAGGTTCCGCTGGAGGAGGCGACGGCGCTCCTTGATCTGAGTTGGGTGGCTACGCCCGCTGGCTCGCCCACAACGGGAGTCGAGCACTTCGAACTGTATGGCTGCAACGCTGCGGTGCGCTGGGCGGCTGCGCGAGATTTGCGGTTTGACGAGCGGTTGCCGCTCTACTCGTGGCTTGAGGATTTCGATCTTGCCCGGCAGTTGCTGGTTCGCGGCGAGATTCGAAAGCTACGCGAGGCGGTGGCCGTGCATCGTGGACCCGACTCGGGCGGGCGCACCGCGCATCTGAGATTCGGCTATTCTCAGGTCGCAAATCCGCTCTGGTTGCTGGAGAAGGGGACCTTCACCAAGAGGCTCGTGGCTCGGGTGATGCTGCGACCCATGGCCATGAATGTGATTCTGGCGCCAATCCCTGGCAACAGGTACGCCATGCGGCGACAGCGGCTCGTCGGTAACTGTTTGGCGGTGTGGGACGTCATGAAGGGTGGCGGTCATGCCACCCCGGAACGGATTCTTGAGCTCCGCTAGGGCGGGAGTCCTCGGCTCGAGGCATGAGCCCGGATCGTGGCAGGAGCTGCAACTGCTCGTAGATGGCAGTCCGCTGTCTGCTACAACGGGTGTACCCGGGAAGAAGGAGCGAAGATGGTCGTCCCAGACAGGCATGATCCGCGGACGGTGGGGGATGCCACCTGGGCGGTGCATGGTGGCAATGCCGTGGATGGCGGATCGGGGGCGATCCGTACCCCGATCATCATGGCCAATGCATATCTCTTGCCTGATGATCCGAGCGGTATCGACTGGTCGAACCCTGAGCAGTTGTTGTATACGCGCACGACCGGCGCCAATCAGCAGGCGTTGGAGGCAAAGCTTGCGGCGATGGACGGCGGTGCGGCCGCGGCCGTGTTCGCCTCAGGGGTGGCTGCATTGCACGGGGTGTTCTTCTGTTTCTTGGCCGCCGGTGATCATGCGATCGTGTCCGACGTTGCCTACGAGGCGACGTGGCGGCTGTTCACAGAACTGTTGCCGGCGAAGTACGGCATCGAGGCGACCTTCGTCGACACCTCCGATCTGGACGCGGTGCGCTCAGCGCTGCGTCCGAACACCCGGTTGATCCATACCGAGGTGATCGCGAACCCGACGACGCGGGTTGCCGACATCGCCGAGTTGGCCGGTATCGCGCACAGTGCCGGGGCCGTGCTGAGCGTGGATTCGACGTTTTCTCCACCGCCGTTGTACCGGCCGTTGGCCGATGGTGCTGATCTGGTGGTGCATTCGCTCACGAAGTACATCAACGGGCACGGGGACGCGATGGGTGGGGCGGTGATCGGCTCTGCTGCCGACATCGCGACGCTGCGCCATGATGCG
>JARKOY010000094.1 GCA_029975555.1 Spirochaetia bacterium
TTCGCGCTTCCCGGCAGCACACCGGACCAGGCCCTGGACGATCTCGCCGGCTTCGGAATCCCACGGCTGGCACGCAGCTGCGGCGCAGAGCCCGTGCAGGCGATGATCGGCGAGCAACTGGGCATCTTCCCCGTCCCGCAGGTCGAGGCGGTCGACACCACCGGCGCCGGCGATGTGCTGCACGGGTCGCTGATCGCCCAGCTCGCCGGCGGAATCGATTTCACCGCCGCACTTCGGAGCGCGATCACGCAGGCTTCCGAATCGGTCACCCACTACGGGGTTCTCTAGGTTGGGAGGCATCTCTGCCAGCACACGCGAGCCAGCACCCACCAGGTGGCCGCGCAACGCGGGATGACTGCCGAACGTCAGCACCGACCCGGTCACCACGATCTCCACACGATGCAGCTCCCACACCGCCTCGTCGAAACCGTCGACGACGCGGCTCAGATTCTTGACGTCCCCTGAGGTGCCCACTGTTTCGTTTACGCTCACCCCACGCTCAGGTCATAAGAGCCAAATATCCGGCAATCCATGGGCCGGGCCAAGTTCTGCTGCTTCGACTGTTAGTCCTTCTCAGAAAGGCGTATCAAAGATATCCTTGTCGTTTTCACCTACCTGACATGTTGCAGCAAAAACAAGGTGCCGGCAGTCCTCTGACACCAGCACGTAGACCTGGCCAGGGTAGTTCTCTCCGGTAAGCGCGGTCACCGACATACGATCGTCGTCCGTGCCAAAGTCAAGCAGCACACCGTGCAGCCGACTAGGTAGCGCCATGTAGTCAACACCAACGAACACCAGGTCAACGTTCCTCTTGACCCCAGTCCCCTTCGGGCTGCGGATTAGCAATGACCTATGACTGACCCGATATTCCCATATCTTAAACTCGCGGTCCGGATATACTGCAATCACCGGAATGACTTCCCAGTTCGCTGAACACGCTGCCAGAATTCAAGATTCACAAGATCGCCTTTTCCAAATCTGAAGTAGTTCCCAGGTTGTTTCCGATATTCTAGCAATTGGGGGCCATGGTCTGGAATCAATCCCTCACCTCACCTAACCCTTGACACGTAGGGAGGCCCGAAGGGCCGCTCAAGTCCGGCCATCACTCGAAGGTATCGGACGTAACAGCGACGCACGCTGCAGGTTCTGCCGAATGGTCCTCACGGCAGCTTCATCGACATCCCCGAAGGTTTGCGCTGCCCGAATAAAGGCGCCGCCGTCTGCAGGTTCGCAATCAGCGACCTGCACCGCATCAGGATGCACATCGGCCAAGTATGTTAGCCACCCGACCACCGGCTCCTTTGGCGCTGGCATCTGGGCTTCACGTAACCTGCTGGTCGTCCAGGTGGCCCATGCTGGTTCCCATGCCTCGATCACCGCACGAAAGATCTGCAAGGCTTCGCTCGGCGAATAGAGGCTCGCAGAACGCTCATCAAGCACAGGTAAGTCCAGTACAAGGCAATTTGAGAACGCACGTGTCTTGGGATGAGCGCCAACCAGCACACTCAAACCCACTTCAGGCTGTGCGCCATTCCACATGCCGACTCGGAACCCCACAGACTCGCTATAGTCACGGCGATGACGATCTCGATCAAACAGCTGGCTGAGCGAATCAGGATCGGCCTTGATCGGCATCATCAATGCTGAGGCTCTGCTGTGTCCTTTCTCGAACCACGTGCCTAGCAACCGATCGATATCCGCGAGAGCCGCCAAGAAACCAGCCAGCCGCTCTCCCGCCCACTCCACCGATACCCACTGGTTGCCCCAATAGGCCCCAATGTACGACGCTTCACTTGGCATGACTCACCTCACAGGAACATACCTGACAGTCATACCAGAGATGTTGTTCCTCGTGAACAGATTGTTGATCGCCGCAGCCGCTCTTCAGCAACCGACCACGCACGATAAGGCTCGTACTGATCCCAGTTCTTGTTCAACGGACCCCAATTCCCACAGCTCGAAGCTCAGCCTCCAACGGACCCGTAGGGCCGTCCCTCCCGGTGATGAGACTAGTGCCAAAGTGCCAGTCAACCGAGGATACCCCGCTCAGGCGTGCGAAACCTGGCGCCCGGCTAGGGCGCCGGTCGGTAGTCCTCAAATTCCCAATGGCCAATTCGTGAAAGCCTTCTGGCAACCTCGGCCCAGTCGCTGCCCTCACATGCTTCCACACGACTCTCTAGATACGCTCGAATAGTCGGCCATTCAAAGGAACCCACAACCAGGTGGTGGCGGGCGTCGATCGGGCCGGATAAGGCTGCTTCTTTTGCCAGCCAGCCTCCCGTGCACACAACGAGATCGAAGGACTCTTCGCCAGGACTGCAGGCCGGGCCGATCATGAGCCGAATCATCAGTCCAAAGTCCGGATCTTTGGGACACCAATCCGCAAGGTTGGCGACACTGAAACTCATCACTGACCGCAAGGATGCTCTCATGGTATATCGATACCATCGAGGTGTCCGTCACCTGTCATCCTGGATGGTCATAGCGTCAGGATCTCAATCAGCTGACAGATCAACTCCTCGTCCCGCTGGGCGCGGGCTGCATCGCGACCCGCTGCACCGTCCCCAGCGCGACACCGAGTTCAGCCCGCAGCGTCCTCACCATCCGCACCGCAGCAGCCTTCTCCTCAACCGAACAGCGACCCGTCGTCAGCTGCCCATCCGCCAGTTCCCTCCACATCACCCATCCCCGTTTCCAAAGTCAGGAGCCTCCAACAACCCAAGGCGCTTCACGAGCGACGACACCTCGGCCTTGAGCCTGCTCAGCTCTGCGTCGGGAATCATCGCCTCGGCCAACGGCTGTCAAGAACGTCACTTCGCTCGCTAAAAAATGGACCTAGCTCGCTTTGCTTCGTCAACGACATCCAAAGGTGGCACCTATGGTCACCACAACAGCAACCCCAGCAACCCCGCTGCGTGGCCCAGGAAGCGAGCCCGTGACCGACACCAACTTCGCCGCACGCCTCACCGCCGCGCGCAAGACCCAGTCACTCATCCAGCAGCTCGCCGACCGCTCCGGCGCCCACGTCGCCCAGATCCGCCGCTACGAAGCCGGAAGCAGCCAGCCCATCCTCGAAGTCCTCCGCTCACTTGCGCTCGCAAGGTAGCGGGGCTCACTCATCTGGTCGCATGTTTGCCAATCCTCCGTTCGGATTGCTGAGGTTGGTCGGACCACCACCCTCCCGGATGTAGAACTCCTCCATGCGGTCTAGCTGGGTGCCAGGCTTCGCACGCCCAATGATCTCGAACTCGAAGTCGGCGTCGGGGTGAGCCCGCGCGTGCTCTGCCTGCCTCGCGACATAGCGTGCCTCGTTCTTGGCGTGCCTAATGTAGGGCTTTCCGTCCATCAGATCCGTTCGACGGTCACAGATCCCAACCGTTTGTACCGCCCTGCAGCGTCAATCGCGAAGGGCGGCTAATCTCCGATAAACCAAAGATAGCGATGAGGCGATTTTAATGCCACTTTACATAGCTGCGCCAATTCATCGAGCGGAGCAAATTCCTCTGATCCGAGATATGCTGCGGAGAGGCGCGCGACTTCTATCTGAACCCATGGGATTTGCCAACTATTGAATATAGTGTTCGCGTAGGGATCCACCATCGATAGCATGTGGTACTGTTCGGATTGCCACATGACAGTCTCTTTTCTAAAAGAGTATTCGCCTAGCACTAGGTTCTCACCATTCTCCCTGCGAACGGCAGTCGAAATCGGCACCTATTTATCTCCTTAATTTTAGTGTCGCAATAACTTCTTGACTGCGAATTGCCTTAGTTAGAAGACGGCCAATATTTGTCGTATATCTCGCTCTGGGGCCCGTCTCCTCAACGGGAATGCTATGCCCTTGCCACTGAGGTAGCGGCGCGGTCGGAGAACCCGGAAAATATCTAGCAGGACACCACCGGGCTACCCAACTCGTCCACAACAAGTGGCAATCGGCAGGAATTCTGGCACTCACTTGTCATTTCCTTCAAGAACCAAGTATCTGCCGGGGCCTCTTATTGATATTCTGGCGAGTGCACTCGCTTCGTCGAGCGCGATCCGTTGTTCCGGATCGGTCGAGGCGTCTGTCAAAGCCTCTATCTCGGATAGGAGCCAAGGGATGTGTAGTGTGTAGAAGAGCGTTACCGCGCTGGGATCAACTGCCGACAATAAGGGGTACCGTTCCGGGTCAAGCAAAGACCAACTGATACTAAGCTGCAGCGCTCCTCGAACGATTTCCATACCCGCTTCGGTGCGGACGATTGCTGTGACTGACATGACTAACCTTTAGGCCTTCCAGGGAACATGGTAATGAAGCTGTAACCTCTTCCATTGGTGATCACTCTTTCAGTCTCGTTCGTGCTGTCATTCACTCACCGGGCGGAGTCCGTATTGGTTCCCGTGGATGACGATATCAACCCCCCCTGTATCGAGAGCACCCCACCGGAGCCTACCGAATTCCTCCAGCTTACGATTTTCTGTGTACAGAATCGACACCAATGTCTCATCTCCTCCCTCGACAGCTGCAACAAACGGCACCTTGCCAGAACGCCAACGGTCAAGCAAACTGGGAAGAAGCCACACAAACGATTCTCTCACCAACGAATCAACCGCGCCCTTCACAACCATCAGATAGCCATTGGTATTTCCAATCCAATCAAGATCAGACAGCTGATCCAGGATTGCGTCAAGCCCTCGGATTAAATGAGGGAAACCAAACATGTCAGAAAGATAGCTGGTGAGCTCTGCCTCATCAACGATGCTGGACAAGTCGACGACATAGACAGCCATTCCGGCACGTCTCGCTTCTTCTTGGAGCCGAGCCAAAGGCTCGGCTTCCATCCGAATATGAATCACGTAAGGTTCCATAGCAAGACTGCCTTTCTATCGAATCTTGATCGGATTGTTGACATGATCCCAGTAGTAGATCGCATTCGGCGACGAAGGATCACCTTCAATGATGACACGATGTGGGCCTCGCGCGCAGCACAAACTGGGATGCTGCCCGTCAGGGCGAAGGATGCTAGGAACCGGCTAATCTTGTCAACTTGTCCTAGCTCACTTAATTCCACAACCTCGCGATCGCCTAGACAGGTACATATGTCTTAAGCTACATTTTCTGATCACCTTGCGCCCGGCTAGAGTCGGTGGCGAGCTACGGAGCGTGTTCAGTCTCCAGCGAATCACGGAAAACGGGAGGTCTCGGTGAAGCGTGACGCGGGAGGTGCTCGGTGTGTCGAAGATCTGATTGAGGTGCAGAAGTCGGGCGTCCGATTGAAGTTTGTGTTCTTTTGGAGTCACCGGGGCGGGCGGGCCGGTGAGTTGAGTGCGGCGGTTTTCAGTCAGTGGTGGCCGGTGCAGTTCAGCGCCGCTGGTAAGGCGTTCGGTTCGGCCGAGCAGTACATGATGTGGCGCAAGGCGGATTTGTTTGGCGATCGGGTTCGGGCGGACGCGATCTTGCAGGCTCGTTCGGCTGCGCAGGCGAAGGATCTGGGTCGGACCGTCCGCGGTTTTGACGAGGCAGTGTGGGAGCGGCATCGGGTGGAGATTGTGGTGACCGGCTCAGTGTTGAAGTTCGGCAGTGATCCTGCGTTGTGCGCTTATCTGGTGGGTACTGGCTCGCGTGTGCTGGCGGAGGCATCTCCGCGGGATCGGATCTGGGGCATCGGTCTGGCCAAAGACTCTGAGTTTGCGGAGCGGCCGGAATGCTGGCCGGGCTTGAATCTGCTCGGGTTCGCGCTCATGGAAGCTCGTGCACGTGTGGCTTCGGGAGGCAGGCTTTTGAGCAGGGCGCAACACAAGTAGATTCGCTTACACGCGATGCTCCTATTGCCTGCCGTAGTTGAGTGAAGCGCCCCGGGCTTCTTGCCCCTCCCATGTGGGTTGCGACTGTCGGGTGAGAGTCGCGTAGTGGGTTCCTCGAACTCGGCGGGTGGGATGTCGCCGAGGTAGCCGTGGAGACGCTACGTGTTGTGCCAGTACACCCATCCGAGGGTCGCCAGCTCGAGGTCTTTGACCGTCTTCGAAGGCCCCGGCTGGCCCGGTTCGCAGACGAGTTCGGCCTGGTAGTAGCCAGTGATCATCTCGGCCAGGGCATTGTCATACGAGTCACGACGGTTCCAATCGACGGCGCGACGCCGATCTCGCCGAGGCGTTCGAGCATCATCTGGTGTCCACGCTCGGGACCGAGATCAGCCGGGAGACGATCAGCAAGATCACCGACGAGGTCCTCGACGAGGTCATGGCCTGGCAGGCCAGGCCGCTGGCCTCGTTCTACCCGGTGATCTACCTGGACGCGATCATCGTGAAAGTCCGTGACGGCGCGCACGTGCGTAACAAGGCCGCGCACATCGCCGTGGGTGTCGACATGGACGGCATCAAGCATGTCCTCGGGATCTGGATCCAGGCCACCGA
>JARKOY010000108.1 GCA_029975555.1 Spirochaetia bacterium
CCCGATAGACTTCACCTTGAAGGTGCTCCTTGATCTTGCAGAACAGCGACTCTTGACAAGCCCTATTCTCCCAAGCCAGGAGCATCTTCACCTAATCCCGCAACCAGCCCTCAAACCCCCAACGACGAAATCTCGAGGCTAGAGGCAGTGAGAGTCATTTGAGGCGACTAGAAGCCTGCTAGCATAACCATGTGTCTCCCGAAGGAATCCCGTGCTCCGGGTGGTCACTGCGCCGACCTGCTGTAGCGCGTGCCACCGTGGTGAACGGGGCATTCTCGTGATCGAGACCTCAGTCGTGATTCCGACCGCCGGGAAGCGGCCCGAGCAACTCCGTGCCGCTGTAGAGTCAGTGATCTACCAGAAGGACTGTAATCCGGCAGAGATCATCGTCGTGGACGACTCCGAGAGCGGGACGGTACGCGATCAGCTCCGTGATGTAGATGCGGATAAGCGGTTGGTGGTTGTGCGCGCTCCCCGGCAGTCGGCATTGGGCCAGCGCACGATCGGCGTCCGACACGCCGCAGGTAGGTGGATCGCCTTCCTGGATGACGATGACCAATGGGAGTCGAACAAGCTGACTGAACAAATCCGGATGGCCGAGCAGATCGAACGATCCGGCAACCGCCCGATCATATCCTCGCGTGTCCGTCACACCTTCGATCACGACGCCGAAGTGCACGGCGTGCCCGCTAGGCTAATCACACCCGGCATGGATGTGTCCGAGTACCTGTTCTACCGACGATCGCCTTCCAGCCTCCGCGAGTCGATCTTCACCTCGACGTTGTTGGTTGAGGCTGAACTCGCTCGGTCGGTCCCCTGGCGACGGCTGCCACGACACCAGGATTGGGACTGGCTACTTCGTGCCGCAAGGCAGCCGTCGGTGGTCGTTCAGCATCATCCCGACGAATTGGCGACGATCCACGTAGGTTCGGCCAACTCAATTTCTGCCAGCAATGACTGGGAGAAATCCCTGCGATGGGCTGACTCTGTCGGGAGTGAGGGGCTTATGACGACCTGCGCCTACGCGGACTTCCTCGTAGCGCAAACCATGCGCTACGCACTCGGATCGCGATCCCCACGAGGAGTTGCGCTAATTACTCGGAGACTTGTGGCCTTGGGTAAAGCGCCATCACTTCGCGCAGTTGTTATCGGCTTCTCGGGAATTGTGCCTCGTCGTGGGCTGCAGCGACTAATGTCGCTTGCTCCGGGGTCCCCATGACCGCCCTTGGGTACCCTCGGCAGCGTTCGATGACTAAACCGGCCGGATTGATCGGGGTCGCCGCGGTCTTCGCTTGCTGGTGTGTGTTCGCTTTTTCGCGCCCTACGGTCCTGACGGAGATACCAACACTTCTATTTACAGTCGGTTTCATTGTAGTCTTGCTTCTGAATGGTGCGCGCCTTGCGTTTCCCATGATCATCATGTCTTTCCCTGCCTTTCTGCTTCTCACTGCGGTGTGGACCACGGATAGGTTTTCGGCGGTTGCGGGAGCCGGGGTGATGGGTGTGATTGCAATCTCGGGCGCCATGGTAGCAACCAATCTGCCGCTGCCGAGGTTGATCAGAGCGCTCGACATTGCCGTGAAATGCATATTGATCGTGTCGGCGGCGCTCGCTCTCATCAGCCCTACTCTTGGGCGAGCATTGTCGGGTTCGAATGAGGGCGTTTTCGTCGGAATATATGGTACGAAAAATATGTTCGGAACGTTGTTAGCTCTAGGTATGGTGACGCACATATATTCGCCTATTCGAAAAGATCTTCGATTCTTTTTCTGGGTGGGTGCATATGCCATTGCAGTTTTCACGGTCGGTTCGGTTGGTGCGGCACTATCTATCGGAATTGCAGTGGTGGTCGGTATCGTCTTGTGGATTTCACGGCGTTCTTCTGCGGGAGTGACTAGATCGCTCCTTCGTCAGTCGCCCCTCCTGATAGTCTTGGGAGTGGTATTCTCGATCAATTTCGAATCGCTGCTAAGCTCGTTTGACCGCGATATGACGTTTAGCGGGCGTGATCTGATCTGGCGGGGGAGCATCGAAGCATTGGCCCGCCAGCCTTGGGCTGGGTACGGATGGAATCAGGCTTTCTCTGAAGGTGATGAGGCAGCGGGAATTATCCGGAGCTATACTAACTGGTACGTCTCCAGCTCGCATAATGGACTCCTGACCATCGCATTACAGGTTGGCTTGGTTGGGGCAGTCTTGGGTGCCTGGATCATGCTGCGTGCGGTAGTTCTGTCGCTTCGTGAGTACGCGCTACATGCATCCCTGAATTCGGCGTGGCTAGTACAGATGTCTGTGCTCTTCATTACCGCGAATCTGGTTGAGTCCAGGTTTCAATGGCTCATGTGGTTCATTATCAGCGTGACTGTTACATGTGTGCAGAAGTCCCATACGCGTAAAGTGGCTGACGGTGGTGCTGTGTGTTCGAACTCTGTCGGGGGTGCGATGAGTCCAGCGGGAACGCTCCCCAGCGTTGCTCCACTGGGACTAGAGCACGGTGTCGTAATGGCTGAGCGTGATGCTGGTGTTGTGCAGAGCGAGAGAAGGACATGACTCCGAGACAGAAGGAACGCACGAGTATCGTAGTTTTGGAGGCTACCAGGCCGCCCGATGGGACCACCCGGTATATTGACCAGGTTGTCACTTTCGCTGATAGCGACATCGTCTTCAAGTATCTCTCCTTGCGAACTCTCTTAAGCCGACGGCTTGATGTCGTGCATTTCCATTGGCCAGAGGTGCTCCTTCGGGGGTCAAACTTCGCCGTCCGTACCTTGCGGCTGGGAGCTTTCGTCGCCCTGATTGTGCTTCTCCGAATTCGCCGTGTAGCGGTTGTTCGAACTCTTCACAATCTGAAGCCACACGAGCAGGGAAGTCGGATTGAGGCGAGGCTCCTCTCTGTGCTTGACGGTATGACAACGCTCTTCGTTACGATTAATTCTGTCACGGTTGCTCCCGGCGCGTCCGTCCACATTCCGCACGGTCACTACAGGGATCGTTTTGCTGGCTTTCAGCGTGCCGAGGTGGTGCCTGGGCGGGTGGTTCATGCGGGTCTTGTTCGCCCTTACAAGGGAATCGAGGGCCTCGTTGAGGTTGCGGCCGGGCTTGCGCCTGAGGGTGTTGAGCTGAGAATTGTCGGTAAGCCCACGGCGGAATTGCGCAGAGTTATCGGGGAGGCTGTGGCCGCACACTCAAATATCTCGGCAAGGCTAGAGTTCGTGTCAGACGCTGATCTCGTTTCGGAGATCACGAGCGCAGAGCTTGTTTGCCTCCCGTATTCCGAAATGCATAATTCCGGGATGGTACTGGTGGCGCTATCTCTTGATCGTCCGGTTCTCGTGCCAGAGACGGGGACCACTAACGCTCTCGCGCGAGAGGTCGGCGAGGGGTGGGTCAATCGGTTTGCCGATGGGTTGACTGAGCAGGCCTTGCTTGACGCGCTGCGTCAAGCAAGGCTTACTTTGCCCGACTCTCATCCGAATCTCCAGAACCGAGATTGGCAGGCTGTAGGGCGAATGTACTCGAGTGCTTTTCGGCGTGCGCTTGCAGCGCGCCGTGGGCGGCGTCTGGCTCAGAACGGGGAACTCGGTTGTCAGTAGCAGGGAGCCGGGACACTTCTCGCGCGCCGGTGTTCGCTTGGCTTGCGGGAGAGGATGTCAACATCGGGGACTCTCTGTTGCGGCGTCCTTATCTAGCTGCCTTGGCCGAGCGGGGTGACGTTCATGCTTGGGTGAAGAACGTCAGCCCGGCGTACCTGACCGGCTTGATTGGTTCCCGCGAAGTGCGAGTCTCTCGATCTTTCGCGGCCTGGTTCCTGCGTGCTTTGTGGAGTTCCTTGACAAGGCGGACGGTGATTGCACTGAATGCCGGTGAGGTTCGCCCCAGCGTGAAGCGGACCGCGATGATGGCTGTGGTGAGTTGTGTCGCCCGTCTCTCGCGACGTCACGACGGTCGGTTGATCTGGGTTGGCGCGACTGTGCGCGCGGGCGGAAGTCAGCTAGCTCGGGCTCTAGTCCGGTTCAGTGCGCAGGCAGCTGACATTCTTCAGTGGCGTTCGTTAGCGGGCCGAGCGGTCACCGGGCTGGGCGACGTCGGGCCTGACTGGGCGTTCGTGGAGGGCTCAGAGACAGTGAGTTGGAGCACGTCCGTACGGGACTCGCTTGCGTTGGTGCTGCGAGGCGATAGGGCTGCACCTAGTGATGAGTGGATCGACTGGGTGAGGGGCCTATTGGAATCGCTGCAGCTGGAAGCTGTCGTTGTTGTTCAGGTCAAACATGATGCAGACCGTGCATTCGATCTCGCTCAGCTGCTTGGAGGACGCCTGATTGACTGGCCAGATGGCCGTTCTCACTCGGAGCAGGAGGCTGTGGTCCGTGCTGTGTATAGGGGGTCTCTGCTCGCTTTGGGGGATCGGCTTCATGGGCTAGTAGTGGCTGCGACAGAAGGGGCGGTGCCGATTGGTTGGGTTGAAAGCTCTCGTGGCAAGATTGCTGAGCACTTCAGCCCAGTCGGGCTTCAGTTTGTGGGTTCGCTCGAGGGTTCATCTGCTGGGGACTTGCCACCACTGTCACGCGCAGATCTCCGGGCTTGGTCGGATGAAGTGTCCCGTGCTGTTGAGGAGGCGCGAGGGCACCTCGCAAGTGCGCAGAGTCTCATTTCTGCGACTGTCGGAGGTGCGTGCTCCCAACCTGGTTGATTTCTGAATGCTCGCAGCGCCCGGCGTGTCACCCAAGTACTCGTTACGCATGCGCGTAAGGCCGTTATTGCGGCCCGGCCCCAAACGGGCGAGGAGCGTTCTTGGGGTGCCACCGCGGTGCAGATCGTGGAGACCAAGCATGGCCGGCGAGTGATCGTGGAGCATCTGGGGTCGGCCCATACCGACGCCGAGCTCGTGGCGTTGATGCGGGCCGGCCACGACAAACTCCACGCCGGCCAGCCGGCCTTCGAGTCGGGTATCGATCCCCGCGGTGCGCCGGTGGGTGCGGTCGCGGTAGTCGCCGGGACACGATCGAAACTCCTGATGGATGCGATCCGGGCCTCCTGGGGCCGGCTCGGGTTCACCGTGATCGATGACGAGGCGTTCTTCCAGCTGGTCGCAGCCCGGCTCGTCGAGCCGACCTCGAAACGCGACAGCATCCGGGTGATC
>JARKOY010000118.1 GCA_029975555.1 Spirochaetia bacterium
GGCAGCGGCCCTGGTTACGGCACTCTCTCCAGAACAGCGGCGGACGCTGGTCGCTGACGGAATAGCCGCACGCAACAAGCTTGTGGAGTCATACGCAGGTTTGGTCAGGGGAGTAGTGAAGCGCACCGTTGAAGGAGGCCAGCACACGGGAGACTATGTGCAGGAAGGCATGGTCGCGCTCGTAAACGCTGTTGACCGATACGACCCGAACCGAGGCAGTCTGGCTGTTTATGCCTACCCACGGGTCAAGGGCGCGATCCTGAGTCTGCTGTCTACCAGAGGTGGTGAGCTTCACCTCAACGCGCATCAAGCGCGGGCCAGGGAACTCGTGCGCTCGACAACCGGACGACTGATTTCCGCTGGTCTTCCGGCGGATTCATCAGCCGTAGCCGAGCATCTCGGTAAGACGGAGGAGTGGGTACAGCAATATGCAGACTATCGGCGTCCTGCATCTCTCGGTAGTTCCGATCTCGGACAACTTGAGGTTCCAGATTTCAAGACCCAGCAAGCCATGGACGCTGTCGGCGTCGCTAGCATGACCAAATACCTCAACATGCTGCCTGACTCGGAGCGGACCGCACTTCAGCTATTGCACGGTCTTGCTGGCGATCGACATAGCCTTGCTGGAGTCAGTGAGGCTATGGGGGTACCGAGGAGACTCGCGGAAAGCTACGTCGCGTCCGGTCACGCTCATCTTGGTCAGCTCATTGAGCATTTTGAACAGCAGCTGAGCGAGGGGCAGGCGGCCGCAGGAACGCGGGTGGAACCAACTAGAGGTGCTTTGCTGGTTCGTCCGCTCAATCGTCATCCAGAGGCACGGTCGCCTCGCTGACGATCGTCGGAGTGGCCTGGGATCCTTGGATCGTAGATCGGTCGGTTCGCGACCTATCCGTGACGGACCTTCCATGGCATGCAGTCATTGAACACCACCAGATCCACCAAACTTCCAACGGCCGGGTCCGGGTCAAGACCTGCTCGGCGGTCTGCTCGGTGATCAGGGGAGCGGGTGACCAGGCCGATCACCGGGCCAACAAGTCCTCGAGCCGGGGCGCTGAGGCAGCGGCCGACGTCCGAGAGCTGCAGAAGTTGCGGAGGAAGGGATTTGCCACGTCCTTGGCACTCTGTCAGCCCTGGGCGTCGGCGTCCACGACGGGCTCGTCGGGGCGGTCCGGGCGGCGCACTGTGAAGGCGATTCGACCAGCCGGCGCCGAGGCAAGCGGAAGTGCGTACGAGAAGAGTGTCGCGATGTCTTTCGGGTTCGTGGGATCCGGCAGCTTCTTGGGGTCGGTGACCCCCTCCGCATCGTGGAACCGCGGTGATGTGCTGTCGCCGGCGAAGGTGAGCAGGAATGCTCCACGCGTTGCGATCTTCAACGCTTTGACGTGCGCGTATTGGGGCAGACCGAGAGCGGATGCGATGTAACCGTCCGTGTCGACTGTGTTGGCGTCAATGCCGCTGGACACGGCGAGTAGCGCCGCGCGCTGACGGGTCGAGGAACCGGAGAACTGCCATGGGCGGTCTGAGCGCCGGTAGCGGCGCATGATTCTCAGGGTGCGGCCTTCGAGTGTTCGCGTGGGCAGTGAGTCGATCTCCGGGACGATGACCGCCCAGTCCTTGAGTGTGCCTTCGGCGATGGCTTTGTGCATGAATGCGATGTAGGGAGCGACCTTGAAGTTGTTCGCCCAGCTGAACTGGCTGATGACTTCGATAAGGCTGGTCGCATCCACAATCCCGTAACGGGCACTCCATGGCCTGGGAACACCCATTTCATTGATGTAGAAGAAGTCACCGATCCTGGTGGCCGCGTCGAGCAGCGGCTGCACAGCGTCGAAGTGCTTCTTGTTGACGGCATCGTCATGCTCGCCTTGCTGGTTGAAGTCGACGACCTTCCCACCCTCACCTTGCTCGGTCAGCTCTGCGTTGTACATCTTGTTCGTACTGGTCGGCTTGAGGTAGGGAAGGCTCTGGTAGACGAGCGGCGGAACATCCATCGGGCGGACGCGGGGGCGGCCGTCCTCCTCGAAGCCCTGGAACTTCCTGAGCTCGTCGCGGAAATCCTCCTCGTCCCGAACGATGGCCTCGAACGACTTGTACAGATCGATGACTGCATGCCTCGGCGCCGGTACGTTGCGTCCGATGTAGAGCCGGACGAGGTCGCGGTAGCGCGGCCGGTAGCCGAACCAGCGGCCCATCTGC
>JARKOY010000079.1 GCA_029975555.1 Spirochaetia bacterium
TCAGAGTATCTGCGCGAGGATCGTGTGAAGGGGATGCATTTGTGCTGCATTCTGTTGTTGTTCTTTTGTGCGGTTTTGGAGTCCCTGTGTGGTCATGTGTTGTGAGAGAGAAAAAATGAAGCGATCACGCGTATTCTTAACTGTATTCCTAAAGAACTGGGAAATTTATAACCGACTATTATAAGAATCGATATCCGGCGGAGCGGACGTCTGAACTTCTATCTGTTTTTTAGAAAATCGTCCGGCAACACTGCTTTAACCGGTGAATCGCCAAAGTCCTTAACGTTCCGGGTGATGATGCATTCCATCTTGCCGCGCCTGGCGCACGCGGCGATCAGAGCGTCCTCATAATCCGCCATGGGCAGCTCCAGCGCCTTTTCGCAGTCGGAACCGGTAACGTCAAGGATGCTGAATATTTTTATCAGCTTGAAGATTTCCTGCCTGCACCGTTCATTGTCGTGCAGGTACCTGTGAAGAAGGTAATAGATGTCCGTAATGGAGCTTGCGGTTATATGCGCATTTATTTTTTCTTCGGCGGCCATAATGAAAAGTTGTTGCGCGGCTTCGGCAAAATGGGAACGCGAAAGCATGGCGTCCAAAATGACGTTTGTGTCAATCAATACGTTCATGGCGGCTTAAGCGCTCCTCTCTCGCCTGCTCCAATGAAGCGTCGGCGGGCAGTATGCCGAACAGGGACTTTGCCATTTCGACCTTGTCCTGTTTGGTGTTTGTAAGCTTGGCGATGCTTTTGCCGTTTTTGGTGATATATATGTCCTCTTTGGACGCAAGGACAAGATACTTGCCGATATTGTTCTTAAACTCAGTTGCAGTTATTTGCATGGCTGAAACCTCCTTGTGCAAATAATATTGTTATATTTCCCAATATTATTGTATGTAAATAGTTCGAATATGTCAACATAAATCGCACAATAATATTCTGTTAATCGTACGGTATGGCGATCAAACTCTCCGGTGGATCCTAAATTCCCTTCAAATTGTAACTAGTCGACGAGAGCTGAATCCATATTCAAGAGCTCCAAGATTTCTCGCGGCAGCTTCGTGATCTCAGGTGGTTGATCGGAGTCCCTTCGATCAGCGTCAGATACCGCGCCGACGCGGAGCCGTTCTTTCATGCGGTAGGAGGCGGCTTTCAGGCTGAAGACCTGCGCATGGTGTAAGAGCCGGTCGAGCATCGCGGCGGGGACCGCCTCATCTGACATAAGCTCTGCCCATTTGGAAAATGGCTTGATAGAGCGCTTCCTGCTTTCGATACGGCCAATCTCAGGCTGCCGATATCCTTGACATAATGGTCCTTACCCGATGTGTTGACCTCCGAGGGCGCCACTGGTACATTGTGTATCGATACTTGTGTGTCGATAGAGGAGGCCGATTACGATAACGGTCGAGCATATCTACAAAGCCTACTCGAGCGTGCAGGCGGTGTCTGGCCTCTCCTTCGAGGCAAGGCCCGGGGAGATTTTCGGCCTGATCGGCCCCAACGGGGCGGGTAAGTCGACTACGATACGCATGATCATGAACATCATCGCCCCGGATTCCGGCACGATCCGCTTCGACGGCGCTCCCCTCTCGGAGGCCGACAAGGACCGGATCGGCTATCTTCCTGAAGAGCGGGGTCTGTACAAGAAGGCGAAGCTGGGCGAGGTCCTGGAGTACCTGGCTGCTATCAAAGGGGCAAAGCCCGCCCTCTACCGCCCTTCCATCGACGCATGGCTTGAGCGCTTCGGGCTCTCCGAGTGGAAGAACCGCAAAGTGCAGGAGCTCTCCAAAGGCATGGCCCAGAAGGCGCAGTTCATCGCGGCGGTCGCCCACAACCCTTCGGTGGTCTTCTTCGACGAGCCCTTCTCGGGTCTCGATCCTCTGGCGCAGGACGAGCTCCTCGCCGTCATGGTCGAGCTCAAACAGAAGGGAGTGACGGTCCTCTTCTCCACCCACATCATGGAACACGCCGAGAAGATCTGCGAGCGCATCCTCCTCATCAACAAAGGGAAGGAAGTGGTTTACGGCTCCTTGGCCGACATCAAGGCACGGTATGGCCGCAATGCGGTTCAGCTTGAGTTCGACGGAGACGCAGCCTTTGTGGCGGACCTCGATTGTGTCGAGTCGGTGGTGTCCTATCCGCGCTGGATAGAAGTCGAGCTGAAGGAGGGCGCCGATTCGGATGCGCTCTTCAGGGCGCTCGCGGGTCGGCTCAGGGTGCGGCGCTTCGAGACGGTGGCACCCTCGCTGCACAAGATCTTCGTCCGACTCGTCGGCGGGGAGGATGCACAGCATGTCTAGGCTTAGGCACGTAATCCGCCACGAGTTCAGGCTCACCGCGGCGAACAAGACTTTCGTCATCCTCACTATCATCGGGCCCTTTCTCATCTTCGCCGTCACCGTGCTGCCCTCGCTTTTGACCCAGTCGCCAGGCGCCGTAGCTTCGGGCAAGCCTCTCGCCCTCTTCGGCGCGCCACCTGCGGTCGAGCAGGCCCTCGCGGCAGCTTTCTCCGGCATGGGCATCGAGGTGGAGCATGTCGACGACGCCGCGGCCGCCAAGGACTCGGTGCTGGACGGCTCCCGGATAGCATTCCTCTTCCTCGAGGCCGGGTGGCCTGACGGCGGCAAGGCCGTCTGGTACTCCAAGAGCGGTGCCGAAATAGCGCTCTACAGCGCGGCCTCCGCCGTCCTCGAAGCGACGGCGCGCGAAGCCCGCATCGTGGAGAGCGGCGTCGACCCGGCACTGGTCGCCAAGGTTCTCTCCCCGCCCTCCTTCGAAGTCATCAAGCTCGACAAGAGAGGAGTGGAGAAAGCGGGCGGCAACAATGCATTCGTCGAAGTGCTCTTGACCGCCCTCGTTTTCGTCATGCTCATCTACATGACGGTCTTACTCTACGGCCAGATGATCGGTCGCTCGGTCGTCACCGAAAAGACATCGAAAACTGTGGAGATCATGCTCTCCAGCGTGAAGAGCCGGGACCTCATGTTCGGAAAGATTCTGGGCCTTGGCCTCGCCAGTCTTCTGCAGTACGCGGTGTGGATATCCATGGCCTTTCTCCTCAAGCGCCTTGTGGGCCCTCTTCTGGGGCTTTCCCTCCCGGTGGGCATCTCGACCGACAACCTGGTCTGGCTCGTCGTCTTCTTCATCCTCGCCTTCTTCCTCTACGCTTCGGCCTATGCGGCCCTGGGAGCGGCGAGCGAGGACGAGCAGCACCTGGGACAGATGGCCTGGCCTCTCATCATGTTTCTCATGGTGCCCCTCGTCATGATCAGCGCGCTCGTGACAAACCCGGATTCCACGCTGGTGGTGGTACTCTCTCTCTTTCCGCTCACAAGCCCCCTCGTCATGTTCGTCCGCGTCCTCGTCTCATCGCCTCCGGTCTGGCAGCTAGCCCTCTGCATCGCGCTCCTCATCGCGGCGGTAGCGGGCACGGCCATCCTCGCAGCCAAGATATTCCGCGTGGGCATCTTGATGACGGGCAAGCGGCCCACGCTGAAAGAGGTGCTGCGCTGGGTGACGGTGCAGTGAGCGGGGCTGCGTAGCCTCACCAGAGAGGCGGCATAGGCTCGTGCGAAACTTCCTCCTTCAAGAGCCCCTTGGAATTCCAGATTTGGTTGTATCATAATTTTTTGACGCGATGTCCCGCTCAGACAAGGACTACGCTAAGCTCATCTCAGACCTCACACCCAGGTTAGAGGAGTGCTCCCTAAGAAAAAATACTTGTCGTTTATCTGATATAAGTATACACTATAAAGTGTATACTTTACGAGGTAAGCGTATGAAAGTAACCACGAAAGAACTCCGCATGCAGCCTGGGAAAATTATCGATTATGTTGTCAAAGGGCGAGAAGTCATTATCACCTACCGAGGGAAATCACTCGCTAAAATAGTTCCTTTCAAAAAAGAGGTCTTATCCCCTCAAGAAAATGAAACTATTTTCGGCATGTGGAAAGCCCATTCTCTTGAAAAAACCGTTGAAGAACAAGTGCGGGAACTCAGAAAAGGGAGGAGCTTTTGATTATTGACACCGATGTCCTCATTTGGTACCTCCGCGGCAATGAAAAGGCAAAGAAAGTCGTAGAGGATGCAATCCCTTTCTCAATATCTGCCGTCACGTATATGGAACTGATTCAGGGTATGAAAGACAAAGAAGAATATCGACGTTTTCAGAAGTGGATGCAACGGTGGAATACCGACATAATCCATATAGATAGTGATATTTCCTCAAGAGCTGTGTTTTATATTCAGGAATACGCGTTAAGTCATGCGATATATTTAGCTGATGCCTTGATAGCAGCAACTGTCGTACAAATAGGAGAGACGCTCCTGACGGCAAATGACAAACATTATAAATTCATCCCAAACATCAAGTGCAAGAAGTTCGAACCTGAAAAAAATGCATAAAGGCTGTCCGCAGCCGAGCCCCTAAAATAAACCAACTTGACACTGATTATGTGTGCACATATAGTGGGGGCATATAAATAAGAGACATGAAGAACATTACCCTCTCAATGGATGAAAAAGTTTTTAAGGCCGGACGAGAATATGCTCGAAGGCACAATATATCATTCAATATTTACACAACAAGTTGTCTGACACTCGCCTTGAGCCGGCCCGGCAGGCAATTGGGAGCTCACGGATACGCTCTGGCAGTGCTGGCGCAAAAGCCTGGAAAGGAAAACGCAGATGAATGCAGATTTGACTATCGCGTACATTGGGGGTGGCTCGCGGGGATGGGCTTGGACGCTCATGAGCGATTTGGCAATGGAAGAGTCGCTGCGCGGCGTGGTGCGGCTCTACGACATCGACAGGCAGGCGGCCGAGACGAATGCGCGCATAGGGAATGCGCTGTTGCCGCGGCCCGATGTGGTGGGCAAATGGCGCTACGAAGTGGCGGATAATCTTGAAAGTGCACTGCGCGGCGCTGATTTCGTGATTGCATCGATTCTTCCCGGCACATTCGCCGAAATGGCTTCCGATGTCCATGCGCCGGAGCAGTACGGCATCTATCAGTCCGTGGGCGACACGACGGGGCCCGGTGGATTGGTGAGGGCGCTGCGCACCATTCCCATGTACGAGGAAATCGCAAGGGCGATCCGCGACTATTGCCCCAACGCGTGGGTCATCAACTACACGAACCCCATGGCGCTCTGCGTGCGCACGCTCTATGAGGTCTTTCCGGGCATCAAAGCGATCGGCTGCTGCCACGAGGTTTTCGGCACCCGCAAGCTGCTTGCGGCGATGGTGCGGGAGCGGCTGGGAGCTGCGCGGACCTCGGGTGCGCAGGAGGAAATCCCCGGCGCGAGCGGCGCCACCATGCAGGACATCGAAGTCAATGTGCTGGGCGTGAACCACTTCACCTGGCTCGACAAGGCATCGTACGGCCCGCTCGACCTCTTTCCTCACTATGCGGCCTTCGTCGAGGAGCACTTCGAATCGGGCTACGAGGGGGTCGAGAGCCAAAGCTGGCTCAACTCCTATTTCGCCTCGTGCGAGCGGGTCAAGTTCGATCTTTTCCGCCGCTACGGGCTCATCGCCGCGGCGGGAGACCGACACCTGGCCGAGTTCATGCCCGGAACAATGTACCTTCGCGATCCTGCCACGGTCCGCTCGTGGAAGTTCACGCTGACGCCCGTCTCGTGGCGCATTGAAAACGCCGAAGCGCTGAAGCAGAAGGCGGCCCGCTACGCATCCGGAAAAGAACCATTCGAGCTGAAACGTTCGGGAGAAGAAGGTGTAAAGCTCATAAAGGCGCTCTGCGGCCTCGGCTCGTTCGTCACCAACGTCAACCTGCCCAATCGAGGGCAAATCGACGGCCTTCCTGCGGAATCTGTCGTAGAGACCAACGCGCTCTTCTCGCGCGATTCGGTGCGCCCAGTCCATGCGGGGAGGCTCCCTCCACAGATCGAGCAGCTCGTGGCGCCGCACGCCATCGCCCAGGATATAATTCTGAGGGCTGCCTTGACCAGGAACGCATGGGCCGCCTTCCCTGCATTCCTGCACGATCCGCTGATGACCGCAGGGCCCGCGGAAGCAGAGGCGCTCTATGCGCAGATGCTGAAGGCGACGGCGAAGTATTTGCCCGGCTATGCACTCTGAGGTTGCGTTTTGAATACGGCGGCGCGCCCGCATGCAAAAACAACGGCGCGCCGATCGCCAGAGCCGCTCTGGCAATCGGGCGCGCCGCCTTACTTTTTCCAGCGATACCGCTGCGCTATTTCTTGATCAGCCGCACGATCAAATCGTGAATCTGTTGTCCGCCTGCTGCCGGCGAGATCTGGCCGAAAGCGACTTTCTGATAGATGAGAAAGAGCGTACTGTTGAATTCGGTGTCGTTCGGCACATGGTCTGTTTCCTTTGAAGAGTGGGGCCCCGAGACATTCAGGTACTCGAGCACTTTGCGGTCATTGACATTGGTAGAGCCCGCTGCGCGCGCCGTCGCGGATGCCGAGGCGCCTCGGTCGTTGCCGAGGACCTTCGCGGCCTCTGGGCTGTTCACGAGAAAGTTGATGAATTTGACCGCCAGTTCAGGGTTCTTGGAGTTCTTGTTCACGGTGTAGAACTGACTCGGAGCCTGCCAGAGCGCTTTGGTAGCCGCGGCGCCCGGAAACTCGATGAGCTCGAGCTCGTCTTTGGTTGCAGCCTGGTATCCGGCGAGCTGGTTCGTCCAGATGAATCCAATCGCCGCCTTGCCGGCAATGAGCATCGAGGTGTCGGCGTTCGTCTCGGCATAGCCTGCCGCCACATCCGGCGGTGGAATAAGCCCGTTGTCGCGGTAGTCCTTGAACAGCTCAAGGTATTTCTGCGCAGCGGCCGCAGTCACCGCCGTCGAATTGGTCGCCGCGTTGTACAGCGGTGTACCATTGTAGCGCGTCCAGTAGCCGAAGGGGGTAGAGTTGGACGAAAGGGCACCGATATCCTGCATCGGATACACTCCGGCGGGGAGCTTCGACTTGAGGGACACGAGGTACGCGCGGAACTCGGCGTAGGTCATCGAAACTTTGGGAAAGGGAGCTCCAACTCGCTGCAGAAGAGACTTGTTGTACACCAAAGCAGGCATGGTGACACCGGTGGAAACACCGTAGAGGTGCCCGTCGATGGTGCCGGACTCAATTGCGCTCGGGTCGATCACCGAGGTGTTGAGTATGGTACCGACATACTTGTCCAGCGGCAGCAGCACCCCTCTTTTTACGTAATCGTTGATGTTGCCGCCCATCTGGATGATGTCGGGCCCGCTTCCGCCGGCAATCTGCGTGTCGACCTTGTTGAAGTGATCGCCGGTGCCACCCGACACTTCAGGGTTGACGGCAATTCCTGGATTGGCCGCCATAAAGAGATCGATAGCCTGCTGGCTTCTCTTTATGCGGGACTCGCTGCCCCAGTACGCCCAACGGAGCGTGACGGTCTGCGCAAAGACCGCAGCGGCGCACATAAAAAGCACACATGCCACAGATACGGATTTTCTCATTCTGAACCTCCTCTCTTGATATGCAATATGTCTATCCTTTGAGACCCGTAGTCGTAATTCCTTGCACAAAATATTTCTGCAGCGAGAAAAACAGAACAAAACAAGGGACCAGCGAGAGCACCGCCATGGCGAACATCGGGCCCCACGACGACATGCCGGAAGAATCCACGAAGAGCCTCAGCCCCATGGGAACCGTGTACTTGGCCGGAGAATTTAGATACAGAAGTTGATTGAAGAAATCATCCCAGGTCCAGAGAAAGGTAAACAGTACGGTCGTGATGAGGGCCGGCATGGTGAGCGGCATGACAATCCTCATATAAATGCCGAATTTGCCGCAGCCGTCGATCAACGCAGATTCGTCCAATTCCTTGGGCAGGCTGCGGATGAACTGCACGAGAAGAAAAATGAAGAACGCGTCCGTCGCGAAGAACTTCGGCACCACCAGGGGCAGAAAGGTATCGATCCAGCCCAGAGATCGGAACATTATGTAGCGAGGAATGGTGGTGACGTGGGTCGGCAGCATCAGGGTCAGCATCATGACGGCGAACCAGAATTTCCTGCCCACGAAGCGGAGACGCGCGAAGGCGTAGGCCGTAAGCGAGCAGAAGATGACGTTGGCGATGACAGACAGGCCGCAAATGATGAAAGAATTTTTGAAAAACGTCGCGAAGCCGACGATACCGATCCCTTTCCAGCCCTGCACGTAGTTCTGCAGGGTAAAAGTTTTAGGAATCAGCGAGGGGTCGGAGAAGATCGTGTTGCTCTCCTTGAAGGACGCAGCGACGAGCCAGACCACGGGATACAGCATTCCCACTCCCAACACGAGGATGATGACATTGGAGATGGCCGCACGTATCAGCCCTGCACTTCGCTTTTTCATTCGCCGCTCCCGTAACTCACCAATGAACCGGACACCTTGAACGCCAACGCTGTCAGGGCTGCTATGATGATGAGCAGTACCCAGGCCATTGCCGACGCATAGCCCATTTCAGAAAAACCGAATCCTTTCAGGTAAAGATAGAGGCTGTAGAACATGGTCGAATCTAGCGGCCCTCCCTGTCCGCCGGAAACGATGTATGCCTGGGTAAAAGACTGAAAGGCGCTGATCATCTGCATGACCAGGTTAAAGAAGATGATCGGCGACAGGCTCGGCAGCGTGATGGCGAAGAACTGCTTGACTTTTCCTGCCCCGTCCACGCTCGATGCTTCGTAGTATTCTTTGGGAATCTGTTTGAGTCCGGCGAGGAAAATGATCATCGGAGAGCCGAACTGCCACACCGACAGCAATATCAGCGTATAGAGGGCATATTTGGGATTCGATATCCACGCCGGAGGATTGAGGTGAAAGGCGCTGCGAAGTATGGTGTTCAGCACTCCGTCCCCTGCAAAAAGCCTCCGCCAGAGCACCGCGATGGCCACCGATCCACCTAGAAGCGTGGGAATATAGTAGAGCGTCCGATAAAAAGGAATCAGCTTCAGCCTCTGATTCATCAGCATGGCCACAGCCAGCGCGAACGCCAGCTTGAGAGGCACGGAGATGAACACAAACCGAAACGTGACAAGTAATGAATTGAGGAATCGCTCGTCCCGAGGGAACTGCTCGTTCCCTATGAACATGATGAAGTAATTGCGCAGTCCGACCCATTTGGGAGGCTGAAGTATGTTGAATTCCGTAAAGGACAGGTACAAGGAATAGAGCATAGGATAGAGCGTCAACAGAAAAAAACCGAGGAGCCACGGCGTAAGGAAGGCGTACGATGAAAGGTTTTCCCGAATCGCCCTCGTCCTGGCTTTTTTGTTCATCCATCCCTCCCTGACAGATAGACGACCCCATCCGCACCTGCTGTAAATCAATAAATTGCGTATTAAAGTATATGCAACTTTTTCAGAAACACCATGTGGAATATTGACAAAATATATCTGTTATTGACATCCCTCTGACATTGCGCAGCTCCAATAGAGCGCGAAGTGGGCTATACTCTTTCACAAGAGCGAGAGTTCCCAAGGACTTCGGACAAATATAATGGCCAAAGGAACAACCATGAAACGAGGGACAATTGCGATTCGGGACCCTTTTGTGCTCGTAGAGCAAGAAGAGAAAAAATATTATCTCTACGGGACGACAGATGTTGACCCATGGAAACAGCCGGGAATCGGTTTCGATGTCTATGTGAGTTCGGATCTGGAGAACTGGGACGGGCCGTACCCCGCATTCCGCCCCAAGGCCGGCTTCTGGGGCACGCACAATTTCTGGGCACCGGAAGTCTATCGATACCGAGACTCGTATTATATGTTCGCCAGCTTCAAGGCGCCAGGGTACGAGCGGGCGACGCAGATACTGCGCGCCGACAGCCCTCTGGGCCCCTTCGACGTGCACTCGGCCGGGCCGGTGACCCCTCCCGGATGGGAATGCCTCGACGGAACTTTCTGGGTAGAGGGCGGCCAGCCGTGGCTCATCTTTTCGCACGAGTGGGTGCAAGTGAACGACGGCGAAATCTGGGCGATTCCTCTGTCGCCGGACCTCAGGCGAACAACAGGAGAGCCGAGGCTACTCTTCCGCGGCTCTGCGGGAGCATGGACAAAAGGCTTACCGCGGCGGGATGGCAGCGGCCTTGAGGATGCCCGCGTCACCGACGGCCCCTTTGTGTACCAAGCGGACCAGAAAAATCTATTTCTGCTGTGGTCGAGCATCGGTAGGTCGGGATACGCCCTGGGGGTGGCGCGCTCCGAATCGGGTCGAATCGAAGGCCCGTGGAGGCAGCAGGCAAAACCTCTCTTAGAGGAAGGTCGGGGGCACGGCATGATTTTTCAGACCTTTGATGGCAGGACCTATATTGCGTATCATTATCCCAACGATACTCCCCATGAGCGCTTCCATTTTAGAGAGGTTGTCCAAGAAGGAGCGTGGCTCGCGCTGAGAGGAGAGGAGCTGTAGACCATGGCGATCGACCGGTACGCGCTCGTAAGGCGCCACAATCCAGTGCTCCACGCGGCCGACCCTTTCTCCCCGCTTTCGGTGGGGAATGGAGAATTCGCGTTTACTGCAGATATCACGGGTTTGCAGAGTTTTCTTCCAAAGGAACTCGGCGCGACGCCCCTGTGCACCATGGCGCAGTGGGGATTCCATTCCTATCCTGCAACAGAAGGCTTTGCACGCGATCCTACTCGCTTCAGGCGCAGTTATTTCGATGCAGAGAGGGGAACCGGCGGGTATATGACCGACCCAGTGGGTCAGGAAAGGCTGTACCACGAGCTTCGCGTCAATCCCCACAGGCTCAACCTCGGAAGAATAGGTTTTATATTCGAGGGGAAAGAACTCTCCGCAGCGCAGGTCGGCGATATCGAGCAGATTCTGGACCTCTGGAGCGGGGAACTGCAAAGCTCATTTTTGTACAGAGCCTTTCCGGTGCAGGTGCTCACGCTCTGCCATCCAAAAAAGGATACGGTAGGCATCCGCATCCAGTCGCCGCTCCTCGCCCAGGGTAACCTCAAGGTGCAGCTCTCCTTCCCCTATGGGTCTCACGAAATGGACGCCTCCGATTGGCGTTCAGAGGACCGCCACGAGACCCGCGTGCTCGGCGAGGTAGAGAAGACAAAGGTGTCGCTGCTGCGAATCCTCGATGAGGATCGCTACTATGTGAATGCCTCGGTGCATGAAGGCGAGCACTCCCACATCGAGAGGACGGGGCGGCATGCGTTCGAATTCGTAGCCTCAGGGCCTTTTTTGGAGATAGTGATCTGCTTTTCTGCCAAAGAAATAAAGGAAGATTTGCCCTCGTTCCGGGAAATCCAGAATGCGGCGCAGCGATTCTGGGAAGAATTCTGGTCCTCAGGAGGCGCCGTGGAACTCGCCGACAGCAAGGACTCGCGGGCGTGGGAGCTTGAGCGGCGCATTGTCCTGTCTCGCTACCTCACCGCCATCCAGTGCGCAGGTTCATATCCTCCGGCGGAGACCGGCCTGACCTGCAACAGCTGGTATGGCAAGTTCCACCTGGAAATGCACTACTGGCATGCGGCCCACTTCGTCCCCTGGGGAAAACCGGCGCTCTTCGAGCGGAGCTTCGGCTGGTACAGGAGCATCCTCGAATCTGCACGACGGCGGGCAGAGGAACAGGGCTACGCGGGTGCCCGCTGGCCCAAAATGACCGATCCTTCGGGCAGGGACAGCCCATCCCCCATCGGCCCCCTCCTCTGCTGGCAGCAACCTCATCCCATCATGTACGCGGAACTGCTGCGCAGGGCCTATCCGGAGCGCTCCATCCGTACCGAATATGCGGATATCGTGGCGGCCACCGCCGAGTTCATGGCGAGCTTTCCACGGTGGAACGAGTTGAAACAACGCTTTGAATTGGGACCACCGCTGATCCCCGTGCAGGAGAATCACCGGCCGGAGCAGACGCTCAATCCACCCTTTGAACTCGAATATTGGCGGTGGGGGCTCTCGACCGCAATCGACTGGATGCGTACTCTGGGCCGATCCGTACCACAAAAATGGAAACAAGTCCTCGCGCACCTTGCGCCGCTTCCTCTGGACCCGCTGTGGAAGATATACCTCGCCCACGAGGCTTGTCCCTCGACCTACGAAGCATTCGCCGAGGACCACCCTGCGATGCTCTTCCCCCTAGGGGTGCTCCCGGGGCTCTCCGTCCATAAAGAATATATGTCCCGGAGCCTCGACGCAGTCCTCCGTAGGTGGAATCGGGAATCTCTCTGGGGCTGGGATTTCCCCGCGATGGCCATGACCGCGGCCAGACTGGGCAGAACCCACGATGCAGTGGACATCCTCTTGATGGAAACCCCCAAGAACACTTACAGGCCGAACGGCCACAATCCGCAACTGCCGCGAACCGATCTTCCGGTGTATCTGCCCGGCAATGGGGCGCTCCTTCTGGCCATCGCGCTCATGGTGGGCGGGTGGGGACAAGGCGAAATCACAGAAACTCAGACAGGCGTCTCGTTGAGCTCGGTGGAGCAGATGCCAACAGCCGTGCGCTCCTCTGAAAGCACGCACGCCTGCGCTCCAGGCTTTCCGGACGACGGAAGCTGGACCGTACAGGCAGAAGGTATCAGCTCCTTGCCGTGAACGACGCAGAGCGGGTAGAGAACGGTGCAAAAATCTCAAGTGCTGTAGTAAAATAAAGGGCCTGTGCGACTACAATGTTTCCGAGTCTGAAGATGGCAAGACCTGAACTAAAAAGTCATATCTATTCCCTAGGAGGATGAGATGTCGACGACAGACAACATCGAATTGCGTGACAGAAATGTGTATCCCGACGCTAATGTCCTTAAAGGAATACTCGGTCGATCGTATACAGCATATTGTAAGCTGCTGGCCCTCTTCGACAAGAATAATCTGGAATACACGTGGAAATATTACACCGATGCGAAAGCATGGCTGTGTAAAGTACAGAAAAAAGAAAGAACGATTGTCTGGATGTCCGCATGGAAGGGCTATATAAAAGCAACTATCTATGTCCCGCAGAAATATATCGAAGACATGTATACACTCGACCTGTGCGAGGCGACAAAAGAGAACATTCGGCGGACACAAAATACTGGGTCATCAAAGCCCTGCATCTTTGAAATGCACGACGCCGATGTGCCGGACGATTTCATTACCATTATGGAGTTCAAGATAATTTCAAAGTGAATCCATTCCGCCGCGATCCTCTCCGTTTCTCGGCTGATGGTCTTCTTCCTTTCCAGAGCACATCCCCAGCGACGCGATCCAACCACCCCGGTTCCAAAGCGCGCAGCCACCTTTCGTCTCGGTCAGCTCGCCGTGCCGCTGTCTGATGGCGGCGAGCATCGGCGAAGACAAGGCCTCTTCGAGCGAGTCGACTGCGGCGCTTCTGTCGGAGAAGGGCGCAAAGGGACAGGCCTCGATCCTCCCCTCGGGCGAAAGGTGCACGAAGCCCCTGCCCGCCGCAAGACAGCCGCCGTACGCTTCCTCGTCTCCCGGCAGTATGACCACGGGAAAGGGCAGACCAGAAAAGCGCGCTGCCTCGTTGAGGCGTGCCCTCTGCTCAAGGCTGAGGACGAGACTTTCAGTGCCGGAAGAAACAGGCACATACTCTACAAGAAAGAGCACGGAAATTTTCAAGGAGGCGAGTCTCTCGAGGAATTCGAGATCGAGGGCGATATCGGCGTTTTCCGAGGTCAGAGTCAGGGACGCGCCGAACATGATCCGACGCCGAGCCATCTCGTTCATCCAGCCCTGGGCGGCAGCATGAACGCCGGGGCCGCGCCTTCCATCTGTGTGCCTCTCGTCGCCTTCAATGCTGAGTATGGGCACAATCGAGCCCTTGGACGCAAGGTCGAGAAGCGCATCGTCGATCAGCGTGCCGTTCGTGAAGAGCGGAAGGAGCATCCCCCTGAAGCTTGCGGTGCGCTCGACGAGGCTACGCCGCAGCAACGGCTCACCACCAGCAAGAAAAATAGAGCTTACGCCGAGCTCATTCGCCTCTTCAAAGAGGGCCATAAAACGATCGTCAGAGAGTTCGGGGGATGTGGCGTCCGAACCGGCTGGCCGCAACGCCTGGGAATAGCACCCCTTACAGCTCAGATTGCAGCGCCTCGTCAGGCTGGCGATGAGAATGGGCGGCACCACGAGGCCTCGCATCTCCGCCGCCTTTCTGCGCTTCGCCTGTCTGCGCTGAAAGAGAACAGCCTCGGCAAGGCGAAGGGGGTGCAGCTTTCCCGCCGTGCCCGACTTCGCCGCCTCGAAAAAATCCGACATGCGGATATCGAAGAGGTCCCTAGGTTCAAAGCTCATAGTATTCCTTCGCACAGCGGGCCGGGTGACCTTCTGCGGGCGGATAGTATGCATCTGTGATGCCTCTCGTCCACGCGCTGGTCGACTCTCTCTGGCCAGCCAACTATAGCGAACTTAAACATTTAGAAGAAGAGGGGTAAAGCGATGAGCCGGCCGCGCATAAATACGACAAATCGGCATTCATAATATCAAAAAATCCGCAACTATGCTGCGGATTTTTGCAGATTTTCCGCAGAAGAGGTGCGGAATTGGCCAGCCCAGCACAACGCACATGTTTCATGCGAGGTATGGAACCATATATTTCGGCCTCAGCCGGCGTAAACATTCCGCCACAGCCTGAAGAGAAATTCCTTCACTGGCAGAATTTCGACGCCTTCGGAAAGGCGCGGCTCCGGCGCCTGGCACACAAGGATACGGTGCTTGAAGTCGTTTTCATCGCTAATCGCCCTAAGCCCTTTCAGGTGACGGCGATCGGGTAGCTCAGTAGCTTTGACTTCGACTGCAATCTCATTTCCGATAACGAAGTCTACTTCTTTATTGTCCTGAGTCCGCCAGAAGCTCAGAGGTCGATCGTCGCGAGTGTAGTCGAGCCATGCACGGAGCTCACAGTAGATGAAGTGCTCGAGCGCCTTCCCATATTCCTCCGTTCCTGGCGCCATCTCGCGAATTCCCGCGAGGGCGTTTCTCACACCCACATCGAAGAAATAGAACTTACCCGCAGAGGCCGGCTTCCGCTTTTTGCCACCCCTCCAGGGCTCCAATACTTCACCGATCAAGGTGTCGGAAAGAATGTAAAAATATTCGCGAACCGTCCTCGATGGGACCGCAGCATCCGAGCCCCACGTCTCGTAATTCACCTGTTCCCCCGAAAAAAGTGCCGCGCTGTGCAAAAACCTCGCAAATGCATCGAGCTTTCTCGCCGCGCCTTCGGCGGCGATCTCCTCCTGAAGATAGGCCCCACAATAAGCCTTCAGATCATCCCACGGATCATCAGAGTCATAGATGGCTGGTAAGGTTCCAAATCTGAGCACCCGTTCAAGGTCATAGTCACCGATCTCTGCAGAGACAAGGGGATGCAGGTGCAACACACGCGCCCTTCCGCCGAGAAGATTGACGCCTCCGCGGCGAAGCTTTCTCGCGCTCGATCCCGTCAAAATGAATCGCAGGTGCCTGTCTTCGATGAGAGAATGAACTTCATCCAGCAACCCGGGGAGTTTCTGAATCTCATCGATGATCACCGTATTCTCAGCAGCCAGAGGCTCGAGTTCCTCCCGCAAGATCGAAGGCCTCAGCGACAACCTCAGAAACGTGTCGGAACGCAGAAGATCATAATATCTGGCATTCGGAAATTTCTTCCTGAGAAGATAGGTTTTACCGGTGAGCCGCGGGCCGAAGAGAAACACTGACTTGTCTTCTCGACCAATTTCGAGTTTTCGGGCATAGTCCATGAACATAGTATATGCGAAATTCATAAAATCCGCAACTATGCTGCGGATTTTTTCCAATTTTCCGCAGGACAGGTGCGGAATTGGCCAGCCGCCTTCCGGGTGTCGATTCCACACGCGCTGCCCTCACTCATTCGATCTCTGCAGACAACAGGAACCTCTCCTCAAGGATGTCGGCGGCGGGCATCTCTGCGCCTGTCACGCGATATAGGTCGGGGTGCGCAGGCCTCTGCGCACGACCGTCTATGCATGCAGCGCTACGGACATCTCTGTGTGTGCTGTGCGGCGTGGCCCGAAGAATGCGGGCATCCTGCGCGGGCTCAAGCTGTGAGGGAACGGCGACATTACAGTATAATTGTCCTGATATCACGAGGGAGAGGGTCTGTATGCACAAGGTACTCGTCGGCACATCGGGTTGGAACTACGAGGGCTGGAAGGGCTCTTTCTATCCGGAGAAGCTGCCCAGGACAAAGTGGCTCGAATACTATACCCGTAACTTCCAGACCATCGAAGTCAACGCCACCTTCTACCACGAGATGAGGAAATCCACCTACAAAAAATGGAGGGAAGGGACGCCGGACGGCTTCTGCTGGGCGGTGAAGGCCAACCGCTTCATCACCCACATCAAGCGACTCCGCGATGTGGCAGAGCCCCTCAAGCGCTTCTTCGGGTCTGCAAGCGTTCTGGGCGACAAGCTGGGGCCCGTGCTTTTTCAACTTCCTCCGTCCCTCGGCTTCGACAGAGCCGTGCTGGAGGAATTCTGCGCCAGTCTGCACGATGCCGCCCGGTCGAGCGCCGGCCTTCCCGAAGGTGTGCGCTGCGCCATAGAGCCGAGACATGAGAGCTGGATGCAGGACGAGGCGCTCGCCTGCCTGCGGGAGCTCGGCTTCGGCTTCTGCATTTCCGACACAGGAGGGCGCTACCCCTATACAGAGGCCGTCACGTCGGACTTCGCCTACATCCGCCTGCACGGTCCCACGACGCTCTACGCCTCATCGTATTCCGGGCCCGAACTTGAGCGCTGGGCCGCGCGCATCGCAGCGCTCGACAAGGATGCCTACATCTACTTCGACAACAGCGTCATGGCCTATGCCCCGACCAATGCGCTCGAATTGAAAAGACTCGCAGAAAAAATCGAAACACTGAGAGCTTCACTCCGAACAGCGCCCAACCAGAAAACATCGGAGGCGCGACCAGACCCGACTCATGACAAAACTGCGCCGCCACGGTGATTCTACTTTACGACCTATCGTTCCAGCAGAATTCGTCCCCCTTCTTTGTACATCCAGAGGCCTTCCCGAAAGCCGTGCACTTATAGCAGATTTCGTTCGGCGCCTTTTTCTCGATGGCCCAGAGCCGAATATTGTCGAGAGTCACCCGCGCGATCTCACTCAAGGCCTCTTCCGTCAGAAAAGCCTGATGCGCAGTCAAGAGCACGTTGGGCAACTGAAGGAGGCGTGCGAGCACGTCGTCTCTGATCGGGGCGAGCGACCAGTCCTCGAAGAAGTATTCATCCTCTTCCTCGTAGACGTCGAGCCCTGCTCCGCGTATTCTGCCTTCGACCAGCGCCTCGATGAGCGCCTTGGTGTCGATGAGTGCACCGCGGCCGGTGTTGATGAGGATGACGTCCTTTTTCATCATCGCGAGGCTCTCGGCATTGATCATGTGATGATTTTCCGGCGTCAGCGGACAGTGCAAGCTGATGACATCCGATTCGCGGTACAGTTCCTCGCGGCTGACATACCGAGCTCCGATGCTCTCCGCAAAAGCCTGATCAGGATACGGGTCGTTCAGGAGAAGCTTCATGCCGTATCCATGTAAAATTGACGCCAGGATTCTGCCAATTTTCCCCGTGCCGATGATACCGGCGGTCCTGCCGTACAGGTCGCGACCGATCAGTCCGTTCAGCGCGAAATTCCCGTCCCGAGTCCGATTGTACGCGAAGTGAATCCGTCGATTCAGCGTCTGCAACAGGGCCACCGCATGCTCCGCCACGGCGTGGGGCGAATAGGCCGGCACCCGCACGACATGAATTTTCTGCCACACTGCTTCGAGATCGACATTGTTGTAGCCGGCGCAACGCAGCGCGATCAGTTTCACACCGCCGCGGGCGAGCACATCCACCGTCCCCCTGTCGACGGCATCGTTGACGAAGACGCATACGACCTCGTGTCCGGAGGCAAGACTCGCCGTCGCTGCGTTCAGCTTTCCCTCAAAAAAATCAAACTGAAAATCGATCTCCGAGAATGCCGCGGCATCTGCGGCCCGAAGAAAATACTCCTTGTCGTAAGGTTTGGTGTCAAAAAAGGCCACCTTGATTGTCCGGTTCATTATCGACTCCTCAATACGTCCTATAATGTAATGGAATTTTTAGAAACGCCCAAATACCTCAGTACATCATCCCCAGCAGCCACAATCGTAATTTGGCGTCAACAAGATTTTCCTTCTTCAACCCTCAGGTTACATTTCCCCATGATCGTCATGAGCTTGCATCGTCACAAGTATATCGCGAGCGCATGTATCCTGGCCTCTGAGAGTCGCCTCCGCACGGGCTGCTCGCCGAAGCGGCGCTGCAATCGCAATGGGAGAGAGTATTACGCTTTATCATTACTTTGTTGTTCACCGATATATCGGTATCAAAAACCGAATATTCGGTATTCGGTGGACAAAAAGCGCAGCGGCGAGTGCAAAGGAGCACGAAAAAGGCTTCGCCGAAACAGAACAACAACGTATTTTTATTCATTACAATAAAATGAGAAGAACGATCGCAAAATAGAAAATATTGGCACGAATTTTGCTTTCTTATAAATAGAACTAAAAATACCAAGGAGAATCACTATGAGTACAAAGATCAATGAACGCCTTTCAAACCACGTGGCCGACCTGGCCGCCGTATTCTTCAAACTCCACGATTACCACTGGCACGTCCGGGGTCCACGCTTCAAAACCATCCACGAGCTGACCGAGTCCTACTACGATGACATCAACGAGGTGCTGGATGCCGTGGCGGAACGGCTGGTACAGCGGGGCGGCGTTGCTCCAGCGAGCCTCAAGACCTATATGGACAAGACCAAGATCGCGGTTCCGGAGAAGGGCAGCTACACGGACGAGGAGGTCGTCGCCGGCGTCAAGGCCGACTTCGAGTATCTGCTCAAGGAATTCAAGGAAACCCGCCGGCTTGCGGCTGAGGAAGACGACGCGGCGACCGACAACCTCTTTGCCGACTACATCACCGATCTGGAAAAGAAAATCTGGATGCTCCGCGCCACCCTCGGCTAAAGAAAATCACCACGCAGGGGCCCTTCGGCGGACTCGAAGTTCGCGGGAGGGCCCTCATTCATCATTGTCAGGATCATTCTCTCCCACAGCGTGCACACCACCTCCGTCGAACATGTCCGGATTTCGCAGCACGTCCCTGGGCTTGGAGCCCTGGGCAGGGCCGACGATGCCTTTTTCTTCCATCATCTCGACGAGCCGGGCCGCGCGGTTGAAGCCGATCTTGAGGCGGCGCTGGATGTAGCTGACTGAAGCCTTGCCCTGCTGAAGCACGATCTCGAGGGCCTTCTGGAAAAGGGGGTCGCTGCCGTCCTCATCGAAGAGGCTTGGCTCGTCGGTTTCCTCTTCATCTATGAATATCTCTTCGTCGATGTACTCGGGTTCGCCCAAAGTCTTGACGTGGGCAACGACGCGCTCCACCTCTTCCTCGGAGACGAAGGCGCCCTGCATGCGGACGGGGAAGGGATCCTGAGCGCCGGAGAAGAGCATGTCGCCGCGCCCCAGAAGTTTTTCGGCGCCCACCATGTCGATGATGGTGCGGCTGTCGAATTTGCTCGCGACCATGAAGGCGATGCGCGAGGGAATGTTGGCCTTTATGAGGCCTGTAATGACATCGATGCTGGGACGCTGGGTCGCGAGGACGAGGTGGATACCCACGGCGCGGGCCATGGCGGCGAGGCGCGCGAGGGTGGACTCGAGTTCCTTGCCGGTGGTCTGCATGAGATCGGCGAATTCGTCGATGATGACGACGATGTAAGGCAGTTTTTCCTGTGCGAGGTTGCGCTCGCGGACGCGTCGGTTGTACGAGCGGATGTCGCGCACGCCGAGGCTGTCGAGCATGGAGTAGCGGCGCTCCATCTCGCAGATGCAGTACTGAAGCGCCTGGAAGGCCTTCTTGGCCTCGGTGACGACAGGCGTCATGAGGTGGGGTATGTCGTTGTAGAGTTTGAGCTCGACGATCTTGGGGTCGATGAGGAGAAGCTTCACTTCTTCGGGCGTACGCTTGTAAAGAATCGAGAGGATGATCGAGTTGACGCAGACGGACTTGCCTGAGCCGGTGGCGCCCGCAATGAGCAGGTGGGGCATCTGGGTGAGGTCGACGAGCTGGACTTCACCGGTGATATCCTTGCCGAGGGCCACAGGGATTTCCATCTTGGTCTGACGGAAAAGCTCGCTCTCGATCAGTTCGCGCAGGGAGACGATGGAACGGCGTTCGTTCGGCACCTCGATGCCTACGGCGTGCTTTCCGGGGATGGGCGCGACGATGCGCACGCTGGAGGCGGCGAGCCTGAGCGCGATGTTGTCGCTCAGGTTGGTGATCTTTGAGATTTTGACGCCGTGCGCGGGCAGAATTTCGAACATGGTGATCACAGGCCCTTTGCGGATGCCGGTCACTTCCGCCTCGATGCCGAATTCGGCGAGAGTCTCCTTCAACACGCCGGCGCTGGCTCGGGTCTTGTCGTCGATGATCCAGTACTGGCCGTCGGGGTAGGTGTTGAGCAGCCCGTCGATGGGCACATGGTAGGTTTTGGCCGCCTTGCGCTCGAGGATGCGCTCGACGATGGCGCGTTTGGGCTCTTCGCCGGGCTGCGCAGGGCGCGCCGGGGGGACGGAAGTGAAGGAGATACCGCCGGCGTCGAGTGTAGAAGAAGGCACCTGAGCTGCCGGAGATTCGCCTTGCCGGGATGGCTCGCGAGCCTGAACGGTGCTCCGTCCAGCCGTGCCGAGCGCCGACAGATCGGAAGCGGGCGCCGTGCTGGCCCCAGCCGTCCATTCGGCCGTACCCTGAGCCGCCACTGCCTTCTCTTCGGACTTAAGTGGATCGGGAGGAGGCACTTCGGGGATATTGAGCGAAACATCCTTTTTCGCGAGGGCCTCTGCGCGCGCAAGACGAGCTTCCTCTTTCCGCTTGCGCCGTTCTTCTCGTTTCATCGAAGCGTTCTTCAAAAAGATCGCCAACCTCTGCCCAAAGCCTTGCGCCTCTCCATTCTTTTTCTTCTCTGCGCGGGTCTTGATGTAGCCATTTGCCTTGAGCCACTCCGAGAGTTTCATGTAACCTGCGATCACCACCACGAGGCTCGCGGCACACAGAAAGCCCAGGGCCGCATACAGCGAAGAGAGCCCTACCTTCGCCATCGCGGGGTGGTTTTCGAAGAATGCTCCAGGGTTGCTCGACAGGCGCGCGAACCCCGTCACCACGACAAAAGGGAGGGCGGAAATGCCCAAAAGATAGGTCAAGCGTGGACAGAACTTGGGCACGAACGCGAGGCCAGCCGCCCAGAACAACCACAGGGGCAGATAATAGGCCGCCCACGAAAACACGCTCAAAAGAATCCTGCCTGGCACCACGAGCGGTTTCCAGATTCCAGGAAAATGCGTCCACAACAGCATGGACAGGAGCGCCACGCCCCCCGCGGTCGTAAACAAGAGCGCCACAATGCCTCGGACGCTCTTCAGAGAGGAACGCGAGGCCGAAGCGCGGCGCACTGTTTTTCTTGCGACGACGACCGAGGCTTTGGGCTGAGGTTTTTTCTTTGCTTCCATGGGCACACCAATCCTGCTTTATTATCGGCATTTTCAGGCCTGGGCGTTACGGAGGACAGAGAGTATCTGCCACAATTTGCGTAAAGCTGAGATCCACATCAAGGCATAGAAAAAGACTTTTTTGAGGCCCGGGAGAACACGAATTTTACTTATTTTTCACAATTTGGTTCACTACTCCATTGCCGCGCAAGAGAATGATACATTATACTTGTTCGGCCTGAAGGATGTCCGCAATCGCAGCTCCATCCTCAATCTCAAACAAGGAAACGATATGGAAATCAGAAAAGACCGCGTGGTCACCATCGATTATTCTCTCCGCGACGATACGGGAAGGCTCATCGATTCATCCGAAGGAGCCGAGCCCCTCGTGTACCTTCATGGGAATGAAAATATTATTCCGGGGCTCGAAAAAGAGCTCGAAGGCAAGAATCCCGGCGACTCTATCGTGTGCAGCATAGCACCCGAAGACGCCTACGGCGACCGAGACGAGGCCCTCGTGTTCAAGGTCCAAAAAAAAGACTTCGGCGAGAACGTCGAGGTCGCACCTGGCATGCAGTTCGAGGCGCACGGGGAGAACGGTGTCCAGATCGTCACGGTAGTCAAGATCGATGGCGAGGATGTCACGCTCGATGCGAACCATCCGCTCGCCGGAGAGACCCTTCATTTCGACGTGAAGGTCGTCGATGTCCGCGAAGCGACCCCCGATGAGCTCGAGCACGGGCATGTACATGGAAAGCACGACGAGTGCGGCGAGGACTGCGATTGTGGTGACGATTGCGACTGTGACGAAGACTGCTGCAGCTGATCTGAATTTTCGATATTGTTTCTTCAATGATGGACATGTATGAAATTATTTGCAAAACTGCATGTCCGATGGCTTGACATTGTGATTTTCGGTCTGGCCGTCGCCTTGGTGTTGGGAACATTTTTTCTGGTTCTAAATCGCCAAAGTGGTACTCGTTATGTCCATATAACGGGAGAAAGCGGAGAATGGATCGCCCCCCTCGACAAAGAGGCTGAATACGAGGTGCCGGGGCCGCTCGGCACCACTGTGGTCCACATTCACGACGGAAAGGTGGCGATAGAAGATTCCCCCTGCAGAAACAAGATATGCATCCTGAGCGGTGCTATTTCCGAACCTGGACAATGGTTGGCGTGCCTTCCAAATCAGGTGTTCGTGCGCATTACAAGCAGCGAGAGTAACGATGAAGGGAGTGTCGATGCAGGTGTTTTCTAGCGCTTCGAGCGAAGATTTTCGATCGCGCTTCGCGAATCGTTCAGATCTGACGGCGCTGCTGGCGGCGTTTTGCTTCTTTCTTTCCGCCATCGAATACATGCTGCCGAAGCCCCTGCCTTTCATGCGGCTCGGCATCGCGAATCTGCCGATACTGCTGGCAGTAGATTTTTTGCCTTTTAAGTGGTTTCTTGTGCTGGCCGCCGCAAAAGTGATCGGGATGAGCATCATATCGGGAACACTCTTTTCCTACGTAGCGCTGTTCAGCCTTGCAGGGACGATGGTCGCGGCGCTCGTGATGCGCGGGATCAGACGACTCGGCAGAGATTCGATCTCGCTGATCGGCGTTTCGATCGCAGGAGCCGTGATGTCGAACGCCATGCAGATGTTGATCGCACGCTTCGTCATCTTCGGCGAAGTCGCATGGCTGATTGCCCCGCTGTTTTTGCTGACGGGGCTCATCACCGGGACAGCGATGGGTTTTTTCGCCGAATATTTTGTCGAGCATTCGAACTGGTATGCGTGCGCGACGGGCGCTTCGGAGGTAATGGATGCCGAAGGTGAGGGCGGTGTAGACCAAGAACCAGGCCGCACAGACAGAGGCTTGGCCGCTATGCCTACGAAGGCTGGAACAGACACCGCTTCAGAACAGGCAGACGCGCGTCGCCCAGCGGGACAGCTCGGCGCAAAAAACAAAAGACGAGCTGCGCGGCGCCAGCGCTATGAATCGCTGCTGGAGCCATGGATGGCAGCCGTGCTAGGCGTCGTGATCGCCGTAGTCTTTCTGCTGCAGCAAGGAATCTTCGTCAAAACACTGTTCCTTCTTCTGTTTATTTTCTGGACCTGGCTTGCGGGTAAACGGTTTTCGCTGATTTCGACGCTGCTCGTGACGGTGGGGATCGTCGCGACGAATCTGCTCATTCCCTCGGGGCGTGTGCTGTTCAGGCTCGGACCAATCGTCATCACCGAAATGGCGCTCAGAGAAGGTCTTTCCAAGGCGCTCACCTTTGAGGGGCTCATGTACCTTTCCAAGGCGGCCATCATGCCGGGGCTTCACTTCCCTGGAAAGTTCGGCGCCATCATCGCGCAGGCTTTTCAGTATTACGACCGAGTCATCGAGTATCGCGGCAAGGTGCACGCAAAAACGATCGTCCGCGACATCGATGTGCTGCTGCAAAAAGTCTGGCTGAGCCCGAAGCTTGTGGGAGAGCCTTCAGAGCAGATAGGCCAGGCCGCCAGCATGGTTTTCCCTTCAATGCAATCCCGCACCCGCAGGTCCGTAGTATTTGTTCTCATTGTTGTTATTATAGTTGGTTGTATCCTCGGCGCGGCAAGGGCGACCGGCCTCTGAGCCATAGTTTTGACACCTCGAGGCTCGACGTCGCCCTTGGCATCACCCCTCGCTTTTCCAAAGCCCGCTTTTATTCTATGATACATCGAATAATCGAGGCATATTCTTCTTCCGATATCGATTATTCTTGAGGTCACCATGACACTTCAGTCCGTTCTGGATCTGTTTCAGGGCGTAGGGACACTGTTTGCCGTAGATCCCGGCATGGCCGTTGCTCGGATCGGTCTCATCTTCTTGGGCATCTTTCTCGTGTATCTTGGCAAAAAGGGCACGCTCGAGCCCCTGCTCATGATTCCCATGGGCCTAGGCATGAGTACCGTCAACGCTGCGGTGATGTTCTTCGATCCCCTTGGTCTGCACAATGGGCTGGGGACGCTCTTTGTCGAATCCGCGGCGGGCGCGACGCCGGACGCCATACGCAACGCGGCAGACCTCATGAGCATCCTCCAGATCGACTTTCTGCAGCCGATCTACACCTTCATGTTTTCGAACGGTTTGATCGCCTGTCTGGTGTTCATCGGGATCGGAAGTCTTCTGGACGTGGGCTTTGTGATGATCCATCCTTTCATCAGCATGTTCCTGGCGCTCTGTGCCGAGCTTGGAACGATCCTCGTCCTTCCGATCGCCCAGCTCTTCGGTTTCACGGCGAAGCAGGCGGCGGCCATCGCAATGGTCGGCGGCGCGGACGGGCCCATGGTGCTCTTCACCAGCCTTAAGCTCGCCCCGGAGCTCTTCGTGCCGATCGCGGTGGTGGCGTACCTGTACCTCGGCCTCACGTACGGTGGCTATCCCTACCTCATCAAACTGATGGTGCCCAAACAAATACGGGGCATCGCAATGCCGCAGCAGAACTATGACATCAACGTCTCGTCGTTCCAGAAACTCATGTTCGCGGTGATCGTCAACACTATTCTTTCGCTGCTTTTCCCTGTGGCCGCACCGCTCTTCTTCTCTCTGTTTTTGGGCATTGCGATCCGAGAATCCGGCATCAAGGCGTTTCAGGACTTGGTGTCGAACACCATTCTGTACACGGCGACGCTGTTTCTGGGGCTGACCCTGGGCATTCTGTGCGAGGCGAGTGTCATCCTCGATCCTAAGGTGTTGCCGCTTTTGCTCTTGGGCATGCTCGCCCTGCTTCTCTCAGGAATAGGAGGGCTCATCGGAGGTTACATCCTCTATTTCTTCAAGAACGGGGCTTTCAATCCGGTCATCGGCATTGCGGGAGTGTCCTGTGTGCCGAGCACGGCAAAGGTCGCCCAAAAAAGTGTCTCCAAGGTCAATCCTCAGGCGATGATCATGCAGTATGCGCTCGGCGCGAACATTTCAGGGGTAATTACGACTGCGATCATCGCGGCCATCTATGTGACGCTGTTGAAGTGACAGGAGGCCGGCCATGATGGAGGTTCAGATTCTGATCGCGGCGGTGCTTGTCGGGATGCTCTTTGTCCTTGCCCGTATTTCCTGGACGCTGAAAGGAATTCTCGATGTTCTTTCACGAGAGAAGGTTGTCGCTGCGGCGTCGGATATGCCAGCTAGAAAGTCAACCGCAGAAAAATCGGCCGGGGGCCCAGAAAGTGCCTCGGTCCAGACGCATCCTGCCATCGCCCATGACGACCTGCAGGACATCGCCGCAGTCATTGCGGTCGCAGCGCGGGCGACCCTTCGGGGCAGATCAAAATCGGCAGTATCCTGAGAGAGGAACGTCATATGAAGAAAATAGATTTCATGCTGACCGCATTCAGAGACGGACTTCAGTCCGCCTACGGCGCGCGGGTCTTCTCGAAAGATTATCTGCCGCTCGTCAAAGCCTGCGCGGAGGCTGGCATTATCCACTTCGAATCTGGCGGAGGAGCGCTCTTTCAGTCCTCTTTTTTCTACTGCAACGAAAATGCCTTCGATGTCATGGACGGCTTTAGGCAGGCGGCAGGCCCTGACGCCACGCTGCAGACGCTCGCAAGGGGCATCAATGTCGTAGGTCTTGACAGCCAGAGTTCGGACGTCATCAGGCTCCACGCGCAGCTCTTCAAGCGCTACGGCGTCACGACCATCAGGAACTTCGACGCCCTGAACGACGTACAGAATCTCATCTTCAGCGGCAAGTGCATCGTGGAGGCCGGCCTCCGACACGAAATCGCCATCACAATGATGGACTTACCTCCCGGATCGCCCGCGACCCACACGTCCGAGTTTTATCTCGGCGTACTTAGGCAGGTACTCGACGCCGATATCCCCTATCACTCACTGTGCTTCAAAGATGCGACTGGAACCGTGCGTCCCCGCATGGTCTACGACACGATAAAGGCCGCCCGCAAACTGCTGGGGCAAGATGCCAGAATCGTGTTCCACACGCACGACACGGCGGGGACCGGAACTCTGTGCTACATGAGTGCCATCGAGGCAGGAGTCGACCAGGTAGACCTCTCCATGGCCCCGCTTTCGGGAGGAACCTGTCAGCCGGACATCGTGACGCTCTGGCACGCGCTGCGAGGTTCCGATTATACGCTGGATATCGACATCCACAAGATCATCGTGCTCGAAGAGATGCTGAAGGAGGCTCTAGCGGACTACATGCTTCCTCCGGAAGCAACGCGGATCGAACCTCTCATCCCTTTCTTTCCAATGCCGGGAGGGGCTCTCACCGTCAACACACAGATGCTCCGCGACAACAAGATGTTGGACAAATACCCTGAAGTCATCGCTGCAATGGGAGAGGTGGTGGCGAAAGGCGGCTTCGGCACGGCAGTGACACCGGTCAGTCAGTTCTATTTTCAGCAGGCATACAACAACGTCGTCTATGGGCCATGGAAACGCATCGCCGAAGGATACGGGAAAATGGTGCTCGGATACTTTGGAAAGACACCTCTCCCTCCCGATCCTGAGGTGCAGCGCATCGCGGAGCAACAGCTGGGACTTGCGCCCACGACCGAAAGTCCACTCTCCCTGAACGACCGCAATCCGACGAAGGGCCTCGCCGCGGCGGCCGCTATGCTTGAAACGGCTGGCATCGAAAAGACGGACGAAAACCTGTTTATCGCCGCCACGTGCCTCGACAAGGGTATTCTTTTTCTAAAAGGCAAGGCCGTGCCCCACGTGCGCAAGATATCGGATACTGTGCGGCATGAAGAACCCGAGACCTCTTCCAAACCTGTAGATTCGCTCACCGTCACGCTCGGCAACAAGGCCTACGCGGTAAAATTCGATAAAAACATGGTGATCGTCAACGGTACCGCCTACGATTTTCAGGTGAAAGAAGGCATCGACGCCGAAGCTGTGGCAAAAACCGCGACCCTGCCCAAGACGGCCGAATTGCCCGCCGTGAGCGAGACGCATTTTGTTGAGTCCCCTCTTTCGGGGAGAGTGGTGAAGGTTCAGAAAAAAGCTGGCGACAAAGTTGCCGTCGGAGAGACAGTAGTCATCATCGATTCGATGAACATCGAGGTGCCTCTTAATTCTCCTTATTCCGGCATCATCCAGTCGGTATTCGTCCTGCAGGGCGACATGCTTGAAGCAGGGACGGCGCTCTATCGCGTCAATACCATCGCGCATGGGACAGTCGATACTGTGGCGCGGGCGGCCGAGGCGCTGACCGCCCAACAAAAACTGCCCGGCACCGAAGCGGAGGCGCTTACCCAAATTATCTCGCCGATCGCCGGCCTCGTATTGCGCATCTACAAGGAACCGGGCGAAACTATCATCGCAGGCGAATCTCTCCTCGTCATGGAATCGATGAAAATGGAAAGACCTGTGAACAGCGTGGTTTCCGGTACAATCGAACGGCTGGCCGTGAAACAGGGCGATCAGATCGAAGCAGGCCAGGTGCTTGCAATCGTGCGCCAATAACCTCGCCTGAGAGAAGGTAAACCATGAATCGATCAGGACTAGGGCTTGCGCTCCTCACGTATGGAATTGCCGCCGTCATCTCCATGTTCACCGCCGCGATCATCGCGTTGATGGTGAAATTGATCAAATGGAAAAATAAGCTGGCTTTAAAAAAGCGGCGGAAGGAATAGAGTGTCCGCGGCAGGGCTCAGGAACGACCTAGAAGCCTCATCAGCCTGCGCTTCGCTTGAGACCTCGCGGATGCCTCGGTCACAAAGAAAATGGGATTGTCCAAATTTGCGGACAATCCCAGCCTCCTTGAACGACACGCCGCTCCCGGAGAAGTCGGGACATAGAAATTTAGCGCGTTATTCGAGAGAATATTTTAGTACTGAATTTGGCCGTTGGCAAGCATTTTTTCACCGCACCACAAAGCTGACGAGCTTGTCCTGGACGGCTATCGCCTTGACGATCTCCTTTCCCGAAAGCCATTCCGGGATCTTCTCCGCGCGTTTCGCCATCTCGATGAGCTTTTCTTTGGATGTACCTGCGGGCGCGGTGAACTTGCTGCGGACCTTCCCGTTCACCTGCACGACGATCTCCTTCTCGTCGTCGCAGGTGAGTTCTTCGCGGTAGGCGGGCCAGGGAGCCTTCGAAACCGAGCCTTCATGACCAAGCTTCTCCCAGAGCTCTTCGCCGAGGTGCGGCGCATAGGGCGCGAGGAGGAGCACAAAGGGTTCCCATGCTGCGCGCGGGATAGTCTCGAGCTTCGACAACTCGTTCGAGTAGATCATCATCTGCGAAATGGCCGTATTGAAGTTCAGTGTGGCCGTGTCGTTCGTCACCTTTTTGATGGTCTTGTGGAGGAGCTTCTCAATCTCGGGGGCCAAGGGTTCCTCGACGAGGGGGCGTTCGGAGATCGCCCATATGCGTTCGAGGAAGCGCGAAACGCCTACCAGGCCGGCCGTCGACCAAGGCTTAGAAACCTCAAGGGGTCCCATGAACATCTCGTAGACGCGCATGGCGTCGGCGCCATAATTTTCGACGATATCGTCGGGATTGATGACGTTGCCGCGGCTTTTCGACATCTTTTGATTGTCCTCGCCCAGGATCATGCCCTGGTTCACGAGGCGCATGAATGGCTCGTCGGTGTTCACCAGGCCCAGGTCATAGAGGACCTTGTGCCAGAAGCGGCTGTACAGGAGGTGCAGAACCGCGTGCTCGGCGCCCCCCACGTACAGATCGACGGGCATCCAGTAGTCGATTTTGGAGCGATCGGCCAACGCGTTGGGGTTTTTAGGATCGAGGTAGCGCAGGTAGTACCAGCAGGAACCGGCCCACTGGGGCATGGTGTTGGTCTCGCGCTTGGCGGGGCCGCCGCAGCGGGGACAGGTGGTGTTGACCCATTCGGAAATGGCTGCGAGCGGGGATTCGCCCGTGCCGGTCGGGGTGTAGGATTTCACCTCGGGCAGGGCGAGAGGGAGGCTTTCCTCTGGAAGAGGCACGATGCCGCACCTGTCGCAGTGGACGACGGGGATGGGTTCGCCCCAGTAGCGCTGGCGGCTGAAGAGCCAGTCGCGGAGTTTGTAGTTGACGGTCTTCTTGCCGATGCCGCGCTCCTCGAGCCACTCCGAGATGCGGGCAATGCACTGGGCGGTGGGAAGGCCATCGAATTGGCCCGAATTCACCGCAATGCCCTCCGCCTCGTTGCAGGCTTCCGGTTCCCTGTCGAAGGGGCCGGTTTCGCCGGGCCTGGCCACCACCTGGATGATAGGCAGCTTGAATTTCTTGGCAAAATCCCAGTCGCGCGCGTCGTGGGCAGGAACGGCCATGATCGCACCGGTCCCGTAGGAGATGAGGACGTAGTCGCTGATCCATATGGGTATGCGCGCGCCGTTGACGGGATTGATGGCGTAGGCGCCCGTGAAGACGCCGGTCTTATCCTTTGCAAGATCGGTGCGCTCCAGGTCGCTCTTGGCTGCAGCCTCTTCGATGTAGGCCTCGACGGCTGCGCGATGCTCCGGGGTGGTTATGTGAGGCACAAAGGGATGCTCCGGCGCCAGGACCATGTAGGTCGCGCCGAAGAGCGTGTCGGGGCGCGTCGTGTAAATCTCCAGCGCCTCGTCGTATCCTTCGATTTTAAAAAACACCGATGCGCCTTCGGATCTGCCGATCCAGTTTCGCTGCATGAGCTTTATGGGTTCGGGCCAGTCGAGTTTGTCGAGATCGGCCAAGAGGCGCTCGGCGTACGCGGTGATCTTGAGCACCCACTGACGGATGCGCTTGCGGACGACTTTTGTCCCACAGCGATCGCAATGTCCCTCCTTGACCTCCTCGTTGGCGAGTCCGGTCTTACAGGACGGGCACCAGTTGATGGGCATCTCGGCCTCGTAGGCGAGGCCCTTCTTGAAGAGCTGGAGGAATATCCACTGCGTCCACTTGTAGTATTCAGGATCGCAGGTGATCACTTCGCGAGACCAATCGTACGAGAAGCCGAGCGATTTGATCTGCGTACGAAATCGATCGATGTTCGCGTAGGTCGTCACTGCGGGGTGCGTGCCGGTCTGAATTGCATAGTTTTCAGCCGGAAGCCCGAAGGCGTCGAAACCCATGGGATGCAGGACATTGTAGCCGTTCATCCGCAGATAGCGGCAATAGATATCCGTGGCGGTGTAGCCTTCGGGGTGTCCGACGTGCAGCCCTGCGCCCGAAGGATAGGGAAACATGTCGAGCACATAGCGACGTTTTTCCTTTGGAAAATGCTCATCTTCGACCGCGCGGAAAGTCTGCTCGTCCTCCCAGCGCTTCTGCCACTTCTTCTCGATGTCCTTGAACGGATACTTCGCCATGATCTATCTCCCGATGCAATGGTCAAATCTATGTATTGCTATGGATACTATCCAAGAGGCTTTCGGATGGCAAGGGCTGCACCTGCGAGCAACAAGCCCAGCACCAGCGGCCACGCGGGCTTTTTTGGGGTGTGCGTGACCTCGAAGGGGATCGGCGCCTTTGGATTGCCGTCCACGGCGATCCCACTCTGGATCGCGAGGCCCTTTATGTTGAGGAAGTGCAGGACAGGAATACCACGCGCAAGGTAGTAGCCGAGGAGTCCATCACCTGCGTCGACAGATGCCCTTTCCGGGGTGGCTATCGGAGCTGCGCTGAGCTGTTTGGTCGACTGCGCGCGGCTGTTCCATGCCGGAGAGAGAATGAGGCCGGGCTTGCGCGTGAGCGAAACCTGCCCGGTGCCGATATTGACATCCGCCCCGCCGATGTTCACGAAGGCCCTGACAGGGCCTGCTTTTTCGTATACTTCGAGGTGGGACAAAAAAGAGGCTTCGAAGCTTTCGCCGCCGATGAAGGGTACATGCAAACTACTGGCAGTACGGCGCGCGTAGCGGGCGAGATCGTCGCTCGGCTCGAGCCGGTAGAGGGAAGAAATGCCTCGGTCGCCGTCACCTCCAGGAGAAATCGCCGCAGGCATGTAGGGCAGCACAGCGGCATCTCTGCAGATAGCCATCATTTCGGCATTGCTCAAGCCCTCGATGTTCGCGCCGTACTCAGAAGCACCGAGGGACGTGATGACGACAGGCTCGACGCCCGTCTCCGCACAGGCCGAAAGCACGGCGAGCAGAATGCCGGGGAAAGACCCCGAAGAGCCGACGGCGATTCTGTCGCCCGGCCTCAGTCCAAGCTCGTGGAAATAGCGCACGAAAAGGGCGGCAAAGGAGGTGCTCGTCGCTGTCCGCTTGGCGACGATATCGCCGATCGTGGTGGTCAGCATGCTCGATTCGGCGCCGATGAGACCAGTCCGATAGGGATCCAACGCCGGGTCAATCGGGATACCGAGCAGTCGGCGCTTGTCTGCGACAGCTTCCTCCGCGCGGGCCATTCGCAGGGCAGCGCGGCGCATTGCATCTACGGAAGGATGTGGGACTTCGCGCGTAAAAAGCGAGGAAGCCGCAATGCCAAGGGCGAGCGCCCCAAGCGCCACAAGAACGCGCAGAAACGTGAATTGCTCTCGAAGATGTCGGCGGCGACCGCTGCACCACGTGCGGCGAGCGTGTGTCTGACGATCATCTCCAGAAACCCGAAACGATGTCGCAGATTGGTTCATCAGCCCAGCCTCAGCGTGCCACGAGCATGAGCACAGTGCGCGTCGCCAGGGTAATTACGGCACTCGCGAGGAGTGTTCTCCACGGCCCCTGTTTCCACGAATCGTTCGCGATGAGCCCCGGCACGACGTAGCCGATCGCGCGCATCTCAGGTGTGCCGACAAAGAGCCATCCGGTGAACGCGTCCAGAAGCGCGCCGGCCAAGATTCCTGTAAGTATGAAGGCCATGAATCGCCGCCGACCGAAGAGAATCGTGACGCGCGACAGGAGCTTCACCACTAGAAGCGCGAGCATCGCGGCGGTCCAGGTCATGAGAATGCGCAGCGGCTGATCGACATAGAGCGCGAGGTAGCCAGGCGCCACAAGACCTCCGGAGAGCCACCCCGTCGCCTCGCCGAAGAGAAAGCCGAACACAATCGAAACGACGATCGAGACAGCAGCCACTATGTCCTCCCCCCGCTCGAGGCGCGCAACGCATCGAGCGATGCGGTCAGTGCCATTCCCGGCCCCCTTATATTGCCCGCGCAGAGTAAATCGATGCCACAAGGCCTGCGCGGAAGCATCTCGAGCGCAGTCTCGAGCACAGACTCCACGCGCGATTCCGAAGGCCGCAGCACGCGCACTGGCGCACTTCGAAGCCGGGGTGCAGGCCTCGGCTCGCCCGAAAGCGCTGCCTCACTCAGGGTATCCTTCACAAGTCGCCGCGCGAGCCATCTGCTCATCCCGAACACGATAACCGCGTCGGCGTCGATTCCCTCCGCGATCTCGGCGAGCTGCAATGCGCGCCACGAACGATCGTCGCGGTGGTTGAACACAAGAATGCGGGTGCGCCGATCTTCCGCGCGGGCATTCGAATCGGCTGGTGCAGCGCGCTGGTCTACGACAGCTCTCCGGCTCGCGGTCGCCTCTGGGCCCGCGGCCGCTTCCTGGCCATGGACAGCCTCTTGAAAGGACTCCTTTAGCCTATCCAAGCTCGCCACCTCTCTACGCCACAGTGTGAGTGTCGACTGAGCGTCGTTTGCAGCAAACGCGTTCACCGCGCGCACCTTCACGCCCTGCCATTCAAACTCGACAGATGCGCACACGCCGGGATCAGGTTGAATCTTGAGCATGCCACGCAGCGCCACCTCGCGCTGCACACCGCATTCCTCGCACACTGCAAGCGCGAGCGCGAGGTTCTCAGCAAACATCGGGTACCCGAAGCGCGCACACCACGAACGCACAACCTCATCCGCGCTCACAAACTTCGATGCGCTCGTAGGCGCAGAACCCCTCCTGCCGAGCAACGCACCGTTTGTTGAGCTGCGGCCTTGCCCCGCGCGCTCGAAAATTGCCTTCAATTCTTCATCTAAGCCTTCGGTACCAACAAAGACCTGCCCCCGCTCCGGCACCGACAGCGCGAGGATCTCCGCGATCTGGCTGAGTTCCACACCCATCGTATCCCTGTGGTCTGCCCTCACATTCGTGATGACCCCAATAGTCGAGCGCGCGAGCCGATGCTCGAGCGTCCAGATGGTTTCGGGCTGAATCGCCATGCACTCGGCCACGATCGCCTGCGCACCCAGACCGACAGACCGCTGCACGAACCACCTGTGCTCCATGATCGTTGCGCCATGACGCCTTCGGATCGGCTCTTCCGAAAGATCAGGGAGAATAAGACGCGCGGCCGATCCAGTGGTCTTCGCGCACACGCGCAGCCCACTCTCCGCCAAACCTGCAGCAATGAGCCGTGTTACAGTCGACTTTCCGCGCGTCCCATTCACGAGTATGCGAATGGGAATCTTTTCGAGTCGAGACATGTGGATTCGATATTCCGCGATGCCAGCGACCACAAGCAGCGCGCTCACCGCGACGACAAAAAGAATCACCTGCTTCAATGCTCCGTTGGAGCAATATCTTACTTCGATTTTCCCCGATTGGCGACAGCCTCCGCGGCAGCCTTCACCGCGTTCTCATTCTCATCGACGCCTTTCGGGCTGAGATCGACATCGGTCCAGCCGGTAAATCGATTCTCGCGGTTCCACTCACTCTCGCCGTGTCGCACGAGCACAAGCGTGTACATCCAATCTCCCTCCGCGTACCGCATCCGCGCGCACAGGACATATAACGCGCTTTCCCAGCACTGATGAACCTCGTAAATTATACGAAAAACATAATAATCCTTCAAATCGCCCCCAACCCTCTGGCACGAGATCGAAAAATCAGAGTCCACGCAGCAAGGCGACTCTTGGATAAGCATCTGCCTCGAGCCCTTGTATTTATTTAATTATCTTTATATAAATATATCTATATAAACTGATCTGATTTACAAGAGGAGAATTCGAATGGCACGGTACATCATCGTAGGCGGCGTGGCAGGTGGAGCCTCCACCGCCGCGCGGCTCCGCAGGCTCGACGAGCATGCAGAGATCGTTCTCTTTGAGCGCGGGCCGCACATAAGCTACGCCAACTGTGGCCTGCCCTATTACGCGGGCGACACGATCAAAGAACGCGAGCGTCTCTTTGTCATGACGCCAGAGAAGTTCAAAGCATGGCTCAATGTCGATGTGCGCGTCCGCACCGAAGTGACCGCCATCGACCGCGGGGCAAAGAAGATTCAGGCCCGCGAACAGGATACCGGCCGCGAATACTCGCTCGAGTACGACGCGCTCGTGCTGTCGCCGGGCGCGGATCCCATTAAACCGCCCATTCCCGGCATCGACGATCCTCGAATATTCACGCTCCGCTCCGTAGCCGACATCGATCGCATAAAAGAGTACCTCGACACAAGGCGCCCGGAACGGACCATTATGGTCGGCGGAGGCTTCATCGGCCTCGAAATGGCCGAAAACCTGCACGCGCGCGGATCCTTCGTCACCATCGTCGAGGCGCTCGATCAGGTCATGAATCCCATCGATTTCGAGATGGCGGCGCTCGTCCACCAACACCTTAAACAGAAGAATGTCGAGCTCTACCTGAGCTCCGCGGTATCAAAATTCGAGCAGGCCGGCTCGCGGGTCATCGCGGTCCTCGCCGACGGCACGCGTCTCGACGCCGACATGATCGTGCTTTCGATCGGGGTTCGCCCCGAAACAGGCATTGCCAAAGCCGCCGGGCTCGAAACAACGCCGAACGGCGCAATTCTTGTCAACGAAAACCTGCAGACGAGCGATCCTTCCATTTACGCCCTGGGCGACGCCATCGCTTTTCCACACCCCGTGCTCGGCATGGCGATGCCCGTGCCGCTCGCTGGCCCCGCGAACAAACAGGCGCGCGTCGTCGCGGACAACATTGCCAGAGGCCCCGGAACACGAAAGTGGCGCGGCGCCATCGGCACATCGATCGCCAAGGTCTTCGACATCACCGCGGCCGCAGCCGGCGTCGCCGAAAAACTCCTCAAAAAGAACAACATCCCCTGCATGTCGATCATCACCCACGGTTCGAGCCACGCAGGCTATTATCCCGGCGCCCAGCCGCTCACCATCAAGACCATTTTCACGCCCGACGGGACGCTCCTCGGCGCGCAGGTCGTCGGCTACGACGGGGTGGACAAGCGGATCGACCTGATCGCCGATTACATACGCCGTAAGGCAAAGGTAACGGAGCTCGGCGAGATCGAGCACGCCTACGCACCCCCCTTCTCCAGCGCCAAGGATCCCGTCAACATTGCCGGAATGGTGGCCGAAAACGTGCTCGCAGGTTTGAGCCGTCATCTGCAGTGGCACGAGGTGAAGGCCTTCCAGGAAAAGGGTGGCTTCGTACTCGATGTGCGCACTCCAGAAGAGTTCTCCCTCGGCGCCATCCACGGCGCAGCGAACATTCCTCTCGACGCCCTGCGGCAGCGGCTCGCCGAAATTCCCCGCGACCGAGAAGTGCTGATATACTGCGGCGTCGGCCTCCGAGGGTATCTCTCGGAGCGGATTCTCAGACAAAACGGGTGGACGGCGGTCTACAATCTTTCAGGAGGCTACAAGACGTGGGAGATTGCCACTGAACCCCAGTCCCACAAGGGCATTTACAGGCCGGGCCTCGCAGGCCTCCAGTCCAGCATGGCCAAGGGCTCCCAGGAACTTCTGCACACGACCTTCGCGGAAGGCTCCGGCATGCCCGAATCGCTCGCCGCGAAGCGCCAGACTGTCGTCCAGGTCGACGCCTGCGGTCTGCAGTGCCCCGGCCCCATCATGCGCCTCAAGACCGAAATCGACAAACTACCGGAAGGCGGCCGCGTGGTCATACGCGCGACCGACCCAGGCTTCGTCCGCGACGCGGGAGCCTGGTGCAAGGTCACCGGCAATCTCCTCATCTCGATGGAGGAATCGAACGGCACGTACACCGCGATGATCGAGAAGACAGTGAAGCAGAGCGCCATGGCCTTGACACAGGCAGCAGCGGCCGCAGGAGTGGCGCCCGGGAGTGCCCTCTTCATCCAGATGACGCCCAAAGGCGCGACCATCATCGTGTTCTCGAACGACTTCGATCGCGCCCTGGCGAGCTTTGTGCTCGCAAACGGTGCGGCGGCCGCTGGCAAAGAGGTCACCATGTTCTTCACATTCTGGGGGCTCTCGGTCATCCGCAAGCCCGACGCACCGCACGTCGTCAAAGACTTCATGGGCAGGATGTTCGGCATGATGCTGCCCAAGCACGCAGGCGGCCTCTCCCTTTCCCACATGAATTTCGGCGGCCTCGGACCGAAGATGATGAAGTCGCGCATGAAAGCCAAGCGCGTCGACATGCTCGAAACCATGATCGCGCAGGCCCGCCAGGCAGGCGTCCGTCTCATCGCATGCCAGATGTCGATGGACATCATGGGAGTCAAGCGAGAAGAGCTGCTCGACGGCGTGGAGATCGGGGGTGTCGCGACCTACATGGAAGCCGCGAGCAGCGCCGGCATCAACCTATTCATCTAAAAAAGCCAACGCTCGCACAGGCGCCGCTTCCAAGTGGCGCTTGTGCGGAATGCGATCACGAGTCGTACTGAAAAACAACGACCTTTGAACATTTTCTAGTCTGGTTCGTAGGCCATTTCGAGATCGATCGGGTACATAGGCCTGCGTATCCGCCTGTAGGGAATGGACTCCAGCACCTCGTTCGAGCATCCTTTCGAGGTGGCGAGGATAGCCTTGGCTGCGATCTCGCTGAAGCAGGCTTCGAGGTAGCCGAGCTTTACGACGACCAGGCAATAATCCCTCGGGTCCACGCCGAGCGCAGGCAAGAGTTCCTCGTCGCCGAAGCCGATGTGCTTCGAGGTAAGGACGAGCACCATGTTTCGATGACCGACCAACACGAGGTCTGAGTTGTAGGGGCCATAGTTCCGTACGATCCTGAGCACCTTGACACTGAGGGGAATCCGCTTTCCGTTCACCTTGTCCCAGGTTCCGCCGACCTCGATATCGAGTGAGCTTCCCTCGCCCGCGGCGATGCAGGCTGCCGTAGCGCGCGCGTCGTAGAAGCCCGAGTAAAGAAGAGGAGTCGGCAGCTTGTCCACCGTCGTCATCTCCGCCACGATGCACTCGAGCAGCTCCGTCGAATCGCCCGTCGAGCCCGCCGTCGGGTTGTCGCCCGAGTCGGAGACGAAGACAGGCTTCATCCCTTCATGGAGCACAGCCCTGAACGCGACCTTCATGGCGGTCTTGCTGTCGTAGTGTTCGCACCTGAAGTCGAACTCGGCGCGGCGCCGCCAGAACTCTCTGGCGATGCGCGCGGCGACCTCATCTGCAGTGCGAGGATCGTCGAGGGTCGTCACGAGTACGGTGACGGCCTCGTGCTCATCGTCGGCCCACGGAAAGCCAAGAAGCAGAGAGGCAGCGAGCACTCCCTGCTCCTTTTCTGCAGCCCTGCACGCATTGAGGAGGCTTTTCATGGGCTCGGCCGCAGATTCGGACTTCTCTCCCGCAATGAGCATAGGCACCGTGCGGGCCCTCGTCGTCAGGCGCCGTTTCTCCTTGATGGAGCGAAGGAGCATGGACGCAGCCAGCGCGCCCGTCTCGCGGCAATCGACATGTGGAGCCGTCTTGTATCCCACAAACCCATCCGCGCAGGCCAGCATCGTGTCGGTGATGGTGGCGTGCATGTCGAGGGCCACCGTCAGCGGAACTTCGGGCAGGATATTTCTGATTGCCGACAGAATGTCCCCTTCTGCGCAACCAAGCCCTTTGACCTTCATAGAGCCGTGGAGCGCGAGGCATATCCCATCTACAGGGCCTGCTGCGACGGCTGCTCTAATCCGTTCGAGCATCTCCGCTTTGATCCGATAATAGAACTCGTCGGACACGACGCCGTTGGGCACTGCCCTCGCAAGCACCGTTGGCACGATCTCGCAGTCCGCCTCCCGAAGGGCCTCGATGATGCCTGTCGAAGAATAGTATGGGAGCAGACCCTTTTCGAGGATCTCCTGGCCATGAAACACGACAAAGTCGTCCTCTCCGGTGATAATTGGGTTCAGTGTGTTGGACTCGTGGTTCATCCCCCCTATAATTATACGCATTGTCTTGCTCCTCCTTACCTTGGCGGGGGAATCCCCCGATTGTATTTCGTTGTATCAATCCGCATGCCGCCCCATCTCAGGCGGGTCCTCGCTGAAGTGCAGATAAGAGAAGCACTCAGGAAGATGGGAATCATAAACTCCGTGTTCGTTCAATGCCCAGCCGATAGGATCCTGGAGCTTTTTCCCATTGTACTGGAGCGATTCGAAGCGGAAGAACGCGGCACGCAACATCTCTCCATTTTTCGGGGGAAATTGCCTGTCCGCAAAAAGCCCGCGCATACCATCCCACGGAAAGGCGATCTCCACGGTCCATCCCCGATCCACAACAGATGGATCGTTGATGGCCCCGTCCACGCGCACGGCCGTCTTCAAGCCCGGAAAATCCCAGTCCATGAACGCCCATCGCTTTCCCCGTGGATGCTTGCCGTGCCTGGTGCCGTCCTGGAAACCGCTCAGGACATCGACCTCGCGGGTATAGAGATCGAACTCAGGCTTATCGAAGCGGCTGCCGCGCCTGAGGGCACTCTGGTACACGAAGAAAACCTCGTACACAGTGTTGAACGCGTTTATTTCTAATTCGTAATAGCAATCCTCTCCGGCGATGAAGACTTCCACGTCGTTGTCGAACCATATATAAGAATCGCGCTTCGTCAGGCTTGCGCGCACCTGCGGCTCCTCGAGCCAGAACCCGACGTAGAGGGCTCTGTCGTCCCAGAGGGCTGCCATACGGGTGTCGAGCAAGGCCGGTTCTCCGGTCACGAGGTCGACAAAGCGCCTCGAGCGCGGGGCATCTTTCCAGGCCGGCTTCGAGAGGTCGCCATCGACTTCGATCGGGCGCGTCGCACGGTGACAGGTATAGTGAGCGAGCCTGTCCTCGCCCACGCCATAAGGTTCGTTCATGGGCCTCTCCCTATCTCAATATGAAATTCGGTATGAAACATGCGGCTGCACGGGAGCCGTCCGAGCGTCATTCTGCACCAGAGACCTCTTGTGAGTCAAGCACAATTGCGGCAATTTGTTTGTTGACTTTACAAACTATCTGAAGTATACTACGGGCAACGTTGAGGTTTCGATGAAAAGACTAGGCATTCCGCAGTACCTCGACGGCCGCACCGGAGACAAAACGCTCAGCAAGGCCGTCAACCGCGCGCTCCTGCTTCACCTGCTTCGGGAAAAAGGGGCTTGCTCGCGCGCATCGCTCGCGAAGGACAGCGGGCTCAATAAAGTGACGGTCTCTTCACAGATCGCCGAACTCATCGAGCTCGGCATCGTCAAAGAGATCGGCGTCGGGGCATCGGAACTCGGCCGCAAGCCCATCATGCTCGAGATCGCAGGAGAAGCGGGCTACGCTTTGGGCCTGTCGATTTCGACAACCGGCCTTTTCGTCGTGGCGATGGATGCGGCTGGCAAAATAGACCGCAGCGACTTTTTCCCTATCGAGGTGCACACGCCCGAGGCGGTGATCGACGCCATCGTGTCGGTGACCCGGAACGCGAAGAGGCGATACCGCCAGGCAAAATTTGGGCTTTTCGGAATTGGGATCGCCGTGCCTGGAACCATCGACCAAGGCACGAGGCGAGTCGTCTGCTCGGCGAAGCTCGGGTGGGAGGACGTGCCGTTCAGTGAGGACCTTGCGAAGGTCTTTGGAGGAATTTTGCACGTAGGCAACGACGCCACCTTGGCTACAATCGCAGAGCACGAGCTCAATGCGCCCGAAGCCGACGACTTCGTGTGCCTGCTCATCGACGAGGGCATCGGGTCCGGCGCATACATCAACGGTGCGATCCACTACGGACACAACGGGCAGTTCGGCGAAGTGGGACACATGACCGTCGTCCACGACGGACTCCGCTGCCCCTGCGGCAACACCGGCTGCTGGGACCTCTATGGATCCGAGCTCGCGCTGAGGCAGGCGCTGGGCACTGCGCGGGGCGGCAAGATTCCAGACGCCGAGGAACTTTTGACCCTCGCGGCTTCTCCGCCGGACTGGAGCCAAGAGGCCTTTTCGAACTTCGTCGACTACCTCATATCCGGCATCGTCAGCATCATGAACGCAATGGCGCCATCGATGCTCGTCATCAACTGCGCGGTGCTCAGCGCATCTCCCGCGATGTTCGAGGCGGTTAAAGCGGGCGTAGCTTCGCGAGCCCTCGCACACACCCACGTTTGCGAGATCAGGCTTTCCTCGCTTGGAAAGACGGCCCCCGCCATCGGCGCCGCAATGGCGGCCAAGGACCGCTTCTTCGAGGGGCTCATCGTAAACGAAACCTAAAAAGAGGCCCACACGATCCACATCGTAAGGATCGATACAATATAAGAGGAGGTTTTATGAAAATCTGCAAGAAGGTGTTCATCGCTGCCCTCGTCGCTCTGGCGACCATGGGCCTCGGCGCGCAGACTTCGTCGTCCGGCGCTCCCGTCACGCTGACGGTGTACATGCAGAACGACTTAGCCAATCCGCAGTCGGCCTACTGGCCGGTCACTGTGGAAGCGTTCCAGAAGAAGTACCCGAACATCAAGCTCGAGTTCGAATACGTGTCCGGCGAAGAATTCCACCAGAAATTCCAGGCCATGGCCGCAAGTGGAGACATCCCTGACCTTTTCACCTGCTACGCAGGCGCCCGCTCCGGGTACATACTCGACCGAGGCATGGTCAAGGACCTCAGGCCCTATCTAACCGAAAGCTTCAAGAAGCAGTACAATCCAGCCATCTGGCAACCCCAGGGGCCGAACGGCGAGATCTACATCATCTCTCCGAACATGGCGGTCTGCACCGTCGTCTACATCAACACGAAGCTCCAGAAGCAGCTCGGCCTTTCGACCCCGAAGACCCTCGACGAGATGATCGCTCAGGTGCCGAAGATCCGGGCCGCGGGCCTTACCCCCCTCGCCTTTGGAAACAAAGCCCAGTGGCAGGCCCAGTCTCTCTGCCTCTCTATGCTCGTGGACCGCATGGGCGGAACTGCGTGGTTCGACAAGGCGATGAAAGGCACTGCCAAGTTCACCGACAAGCCCTTCGTGGATGCAATCGCCGTCATCAAGAAGATGGTCGACACGAAGCTCTTCCCTGCAGGCGTCAACCAGCTCGAAGGCCCCCAGGCATGGGGTGAGTTCGTCCAGGGCAAGGCCGTCTATCTCCTCGACGCCGGCTGGCGCATCTCTGCCCTCAAGGCCGCCGCTAACCCTGCCGACTACGCCAACTACGCCGTCATGGCCTTTCCTGCCGTGGCCGGGGAGGTCAACCACGGCTCAAGCGCAGCGACGCTGGGCGAGGCTCTCGCCATGAACACAAAGCTCTCCGGCGCGAAGGCCGATGCAGCGTGGAAATTCCTTTCCTTTATCTATGGACAGGAAGGCTGCGAAATACTCATGAAGTACGGCACCGTCCCGACCTACAAGCTCGACTACTCCAAATTCGAGATCGACTCCCTCACCAGGCAGTACATCGACCTGATCAACAGCCAGACAATGGGCTACGTGATCGACGCCAAGATGGACAGCGAGGGCGTAAACAACATTCTCAACCCCGGGCTCCAGGCGGTCATGATGGGAACCAAGACGCCTGCCCAGCTCGCGGCCGAATACGAGGCATGGGTCGCTGCGAACGACTCGAATCGCCGCAAAAAATAGGAATCTCTTCCCTTTCATGATGGGCGGGCAGGGCGCGTGTGCGCTCTGCCCGTTCATTCGAAATCTCACAGGAGGCCCGAGGTGGTCAACGCACGATCGAAACGACGCAGTTATCTGAGCTTCGTATTACCAGCCTTCGTCATATACGCGGCCATAATGGTCTTCCCCTTGGTGTTCACCTTGGGGCTCAGTTTCACGAAATGGAAAGGCTACGGCCCAATCGAGTTCGTAGGATTTCAAAACTACGCGAGGCTGCTCTCCGATCCGGTCTTCCACATCGGTCTCAGAAACAACGTGCTCATCGTGCTCATTTCGGTTTTCGGACAGATCCCCCTCGGGCTTCTGCTCGCCTACATGCTCCACCGCCGCATGGTGAAAGGCGCAAAACTCTTCGAAATACTAATTTTTCTGCCGATCACGATCTCCTCGGTGATTGTCGCTCAGCTGTGGAACCGCGTCTTCTCGCCCGTCGGAATTTTGCCGACCATTGTGCGCCAGCTCACGGGCAACCACGACTACATCATGACGATTTTCGAGAACAAGGACTTCGCCTTCGTACCGATCATGTTTGTGCTCCTCTGGCAGCACACGAGCCTCTACATGGTAATCTTCCTCGCCAATCTCCAGCGTATCCCGGACTCGGTGATCGAGGCTGCAAAGATGGAAGGGGCGAGCGAGGGCATCATATTCCGTAAGATTATCGTGCCGATCCTCGCTCCGGTCGTCTTCATAAACTCGATCCTCGCAATTTCTGGCAGCTTCAAGAGCTTCGACCTCATCTACTCGATGACGGGGGGCGGACCTGCCCACCTCACCGAAGTGATGGCCGTCTACATGTACAACACGACCTTCGTGTTCCAGAACTACGGCTACGGGAGCGCGATCTCGATCGTGATAATCCTCTTCATCGTCGCGGCCATCATGCTCACCAAAGCCGCGACCAACAAACTCAACATGGTGTAGGAGGCCGGCATGCAGTATCGATCGCGTCTAGCAATAGCACCCCTTCATTGGAGGATTTCAGCCTACATCATCATGGTGCTTTTCACCCTGATCACTGTCTTTCCCCTGGTCTGGCTCGGCTACTCCTCCCTCAAGCCGAACGCGGAGATCGTACAGCACCCTCTTGCCCTGCCGCAGGCGCCCTCGTTCGACAACTACGTCCGCGCGTGGACCATGGGGGGATTGGGAACGGCCCTCGAAAATAGTCTGATCTACACAGGCATCGCCACCGTGTCGACGCTTTTTCTTGCGCTGGCCGCTGCCTTCGGCCTTGCGAAATTCCCGTTCAAGAGCGCAAAGTTCTTCACCTGGGCCTTCTCCGTGGGGCTCATGTTGACAGTCCACGCCGTCATCGTTCCTCTGTTCCTCGCCGAAGTCCGCATCGGGCTCATCAACACGCGCCTTGGCGTCATCCTGCCCTATGTGGCCTTCGACCTCCCCATGTCGATCCTCATCGCGCTCTCGTATGTGAAGGGCATTCCCGACGCGCTCATCGAATCGGCAGAGATCGACGGGGCGAAGTACCGGCAGATATTCTGGTCCCTGATCGTGCCTCTCTCTGCGCCGGTGGCCGCAACTATGGCGATTCTTTCCTTCCTACGGCATTGGAATGAGTTTCTCTTCGTATTCATCTTCACGACGAAGAAGGCGCTGAAGAGCCTCCCCGTGGCGATCACTCAGTTCGCCGGCAGACAGAACATCGAGTACGGCCTGCAGTACGCCTCGCTCGTCATCGGTATCATGCCCATGATCCTGTTCTACATGCTGTTCCATAGACAGCTCGTGAAAGGCTTCGGGGAAGGGGCCCTAAAAGAATAATTTCTTAAAGAAATAACCCGGGCCCCAGGCTCCCCTGTCTTTTTTCGAACAAAAGCGGCGCTAGGCCGCGTCACGGGCTCGGCGGCGGCGCCCCCTCGGCCCCTCCAGGCACGTCCCCAAGGCTCTGGAAGCTCATTTCTCCGGCAGGAGGACCCGACTCCTGGGCCTCCTCGATCTGCTCTGCCACGGTAAAAGGCTCGATCCATGGCTCGATGCCAGCGACCAGTTTCGGCACCGATATGATCATCATGTCGCTCCAGAGGGGGACAGTGAATGTCTTCTCGATGGTGCTGTTGTCGTCAAAAATGTTTATTTTAATGGTATGCTTCTGCCCCTGGACCAGCGCCTTGTCGCGGTCTCCAGGGTAATATTCCGAAGATTCCTGTTTATCTATCGAGACTTCCATGCCGTTGATGGCGCGGTACGAGCCGTCGGCCGCATCCTTGTTGTCGATGAGAATCGTGTGCCGCCTGCCTGAATAAATCATCAGCACCATGATCAGCACATAGACAATCAGCAAAGCGCCCCGAATGAGCAGACGGCGGGTTTTTGTGTTCGAAGCGCCTTTTGCATTTGCAGTACCGTTCATGCCTGTCCCCCATTTCCGACCGCAGTCTCGCCGCTCCTCTTCGCCGGGCTGGCCTGGCTCCCCCGCAACCCAAGGCGCGCGTCCGCCGCAGCCTTCCTTGTCCTCCACGCGTAGAGCACGAGCGAGAGCGCGATGACCCCATACCCGATGAACTGTCGGAAATATTCGCCGATCATCGCCGAGCCGAAGAGCTTCTGCCCCGCGAGCGGCGACACTACAAACATGGCGTGCAGCAGCATGACGCCCACGAACACGTTGGCGATGCTCGCGTGCGTCACCGAAGCTCCTCCGACGAGGATCGCGGCCACCGCGAAGAATCCCGTCTGATCGTGCGCGTTGTAGGTCGCGAGGTTCCCCATATTCTGGAGGAAGATGATCTGTCCCGCGCAGGCGAGCACCGTCGAAATGATGATCGCCACGATGCGCGTCTTTTCGACCGGAATGCCGGCCGCTTCCGCCACTGCCATGTCCTGGCCCACGGCCCTCATATCCTGCCCCAGCTTCGTCCTCTTGAACCACACCACGAACACGCACAGAAGCGCGATGACGACGAAGGTCACGAGGGGTATCGAGAACCCGCCCACGCGCAGCATGACGATGTTGTCGAGCGACTGCCGCACCGACTCGAGGTTGAGCGTATTGCGGATGCCGTAGCCCCGCGACAGCACGATGGCCTTGTTGCCCATCGGGATGACCGAGCCCAGCATGTACATCACGAAGAACTGGTAAATGCCGTTGATGAAGAAAGCCAGGATGTAGCCCGTGACCATCTCGCGGCCCTTCGCCCTGTTCATGACGAGGCCGCATATCCACCCGAGGAACACCGAAATCGGCAAGCCCACCAGCAGCGCGAACACAAGACCCTGCCAGTTCGCGATGCCGTAGTTCACAGCGAAGATAAGCCCGATCTGGCCGGCCATCGCGCCCAGCGTCATGCCGAAGTTCAGCCCCATGCCTGCGTAGATCGGCAGGAGGAGCGCCAGGACGAGGAAGGAGTTACGCCCCAACCTCGTGATGATTTCCTGCAGAATATACTTGACCGAGAGGCCCGAAGGTGGAATCGCGGCCAGCGTGATGATGACGAAAATGATGACGACTGCATATCGCGAGAACAACGTAGAAAGTTTTTTCCGTGCGCTCATTTTGACACCTTTATCTTGCGCGTGAGCGCGTAGAGAATCATGCCGTTCGATACGATAATCCGTATGACTTCCGACATATCAGTCTGTAACAGCGAGTTGATCACCGAGGGCGTCATGGTCAGAAGCCCTTGGAACAGAATGGTCCCCACGAGCACATTCACCATGCTCGCCTTATTGATGCTCGCCCCTCCGATGAGGATCGCGGCGACCGCGGGGAACACCATCGGGCTGGGCGCCGTATAGAGCTGGATGAAGCCGAAGCTCTGCTCGTACACGATGATCCCCACAGCCCCCAAAAAGGTCGAGATGATGACGGAGATCGTGCGCATCTTGTCGACGTCCACGCCGGAAGCGCGCGCGAAGTCGGGGTTGGACCCCACCGCCGTCATGGCCGTGCCGGTCTTCGTGCGCAAAAACAGCCACATAAGGAAGGCGAACAGCGCGACGAACAATAGAAGCCCCGTCGGAAACACGAAGAACTCGCCTATTTTGATCGCCAGAAAGTCGTTCAGTATGTGCAGCCAGTAGTTTTCGACCGAAATGGTGGTCCTAAGGCCCTTGCCCGCGTAGCCCCAGACCATCGTCGGGTTGCTGTAGGGCAGGACAAGCCACATGATGCACATGAACATGATGAACGAGAAGCCCACGTACATCGCGATGGTCATCTCCTCGCCCTTCACCTTATTGAGGAGTTTGGCGTAGAACCAGCCGAAAACAATCGAAAACGGCGCAGCCAGCACGATTGCGCCCAAAAAGCCCAGCATCCCATGCAGCTCGAGCTGCAGCGAGAGCGTCGCGCCCAGAAGCCCGGACACCAGGCCCAGCGCAAGGCCGAAGTTGAGGCCGCAGCCCGATTGGATCATCGGCACCATCGCCAACACCATGATGGCGTTCTGCCCAAAGCGATTTAGCACATCGGAAATCGACGCGTCGAGTCGGACGCGGACGAAGGGCGCCATGATGAACAGCCCCACCAAAAAGAAGAATATGATGATGCGGGGCCATCCGAAGTCCTGAATGAATGTCTTAAGATTACGCATTGACGGCCTCCTCCGCAGTGGCACCCGACATGAGTAGACCAAATTCGGAGATATCCGCTGTCGGCGGCAAGATGCCAGCGATTCTCCCTTCGTCGACGATGGCGATGCGGTCGCAGATCGAACGCAGCTCCTCGAGCTCGCTCGACACCATGACGATGGTCGTCCCGAAGTCGCGGTTGTAGTGGTGCAGCGTGTCGAGCACGAGCTTCTTCGCGCCCACGTCGATGCCCCGCGTCGGCTCCGACACGAACATCAGCCGCGGTTTGATCGCAAACGCCTTTGCGAGGCAGACTTTCTGCTGATTGCCGCCGGAAAGCTCCTTGGCCTTCTGCTTCGTGCTCGTGCACTTGATGTCGAGAAGCTTCACGTATTCCTGGCAGAGTGCCTCCATCGCCTTCTCGTCTCGCTGGGAAAAGAGGCCGAAGAGCACCTTCTTTAGGTACTGTCCATGCACCTGTATGGCGGTGAAGGCGATGTTCCATTCGAGGCTCTCGTCGAGGAGGAGTCCTACCCCACGCCTGTCCTCCGAGACAAAGGCCATCCCCATCGCGAGGGCCTTTGCCGGAGCATTGAGGGGCACGGCCTCGCCGTCGAGGGATACCTCGCCGCCGGCCGGGAACAGCCCCATGATGCCGTTAGGAATGCCGAGCTTGCCCTGTCCTGCCAATCCCCCGATGCCGAATATCTCCCCCTGCCGCACCTCAAAGGACACATCGCGCACGGTCTCGCCGGGCATGTCGACCCACAGGTGTTGCACGGTGAATACGGTCTTCGCAAAACTCCGCGCCTCTGAGTGCCGTCCGCCTTCGCCGAGCGAGCGACCGACCATCCAGGAGGCGACGTCGCGCAGACTGATGTTCTCGTTGACCGTATCCTTGACGACGTGGCCGTCGCGGAGCACGACGACGCGGTTCGCGATGGCCAAGACTTCCTGAAGGCGGTGAGAAATAAAGATAATCGCGATACCTTCCGAAGCGAGGCGCCTGAGGGTCTCGAGCAGCACCTCGGCCTCAGATTCGGTGAGGACCGCGGTTGGTTCGTCGAGGATGAGGATGCGCGTCTGTTCGCGGTCGATTTCTCGAGCGATTTCGGTGAATTGCTTGTGGCCCACCGGCATCTCGGAGACCAGCATGTCGGGGTCGAGCTCCACGCCGAGCTTGGCGATCGCCTTTCTGGCCCGCTCGCGCATCTTGTCGCGCAGAAGCACGCTCATGCGGTCGCCGAAGACATCGTTGAGGATGCTCGGGCGCATGGATTCGCGGTTGAGCACGATATTTTCAGTCGTGGTGAAGCCGGGGATGAGGCTGAATTCCTGATGGACCATGCCGAGGCCAGCATCGAGGGCATCGAAGGGGCTCGAAAAATGAACCTCAGCCCCTCCGATCTTGATGCTGCCCTGAAACCCTCCGGTCTCCATGATGACGGGCATGCCGAAAAGAATGCGCATGAGCGTGGTCTTCCCTGCCCCGTTTTCTCCCACGAGGCCCAAGATCTCGCCCTCATGGAGATCGAAGCTCACGTCATGCAAAACGACGTTTCCATAAAAATCTTTGGAAACATGTTCGATGGAAAGAAGAGGTCTTCCATTCGTCATAATAATTCCATGGTAAAAGGGTTTACGAAAAAATAACCCGTATCCCGACGACGCCTGAATACGGGCCGGAATGCGCCGCCACCTTCGGCGGCCTCAGAAAAGAGAAAAGAGGGGCCGCCCACATCGTGGACAGCCCCACAGGCACGTTTAATTGTGCATCTTGATGGTGTAGTACTTCTCGGGGACCTTCTGCTGCGTGGTCGGCAAAAAGCCTTTGCCGAAGATGTAGGTGTCCATGTAGATGAGGATCTGGTTCTTCGCGCGCACGCCCGTACCCATGTCGACATAGTAGGCGCCGTTCCACTTTGCTCCCGGCGTGTACTTGCCGAGCGCCTCGAATACTTCCTTCATGCTGTCTTTCTTGGCCTTACCTTCGATGACTCTCTTCGCGAATTCGCCGAGACCAGCGGTGAGGGTGTATCCGTAGGAATATGCCCAGGTTCCGAAGCGGCCTGCGCCGCCCTTTGCGACGACGGCGGCCTCAACTTTCTTGAGGATGGCGGGGAAATCGCCCGCTTCCTTGGAGAGGTCGAGCCCGAGTGCGCCAGGATAGCCCATGAGCGGGGATGGAAGGTCTGCTTCCACAAAGATGCCGCCGTACGCGAGCAGCTGCTTGAGGAGCGGCTCGGTGTGGGCGTCGTTCGTGCAGAAGAAGGCGGTGTTTTTCCCATACTTCTGGACCCACTGCGGAACCTTCTCGAGGATGAACTGCTGGGCGCCCGCAACGCCGACGTCGGAGGTCGGGTCTGGAGCGGTCTCAAAGTAGAAATTCAAGCCCAGGTCCTTGCATGCCTGCTCCATAATCGCGCGGCGGCGGCCGAGCGACTCATAGCTCATGTGGCGGGGGAAGGAGATGTGCACGAAGTTCTTCGCGCCGAGCTGCTTGGCTGCCCAGATGATGGTGTAGCCGCGCGAGACGAAGTCGGCGGAAAGCGCAAGGTCAGCGGCTCCCTGGATGACGAGCGGGTCCTCATGCGGTTCGCCCGCAAGGAGGAGAATGTCCGGTCTCTTTGCGCGCACGCGCTTGAACGCTTCCGCAGTGCCGGGAATCGACTGGTTGATGACGATCGCCTTCATGAGCGGGTCGTCCGCAAGCGCGACGACGTTGGAAATATACGTCTCCTGCTGCGACATGAAGTCGTCAGGATACGTAATGTGCTGGATCATGCCGCCATCTTTGACGTTGCCATATTCCTTGATCAGCTGTTCGGCGCCGCGCAGGTCGTCCTCAGACTGAGAGACCGTGCCGGTCACCACGCCGATATGGAATTTGGCCTTGGCCTGGGCGAATACATCGGCCCCAACCACGAGGAAGGCAAGCACGAGCATCGCTGCTACGAACTTTTTCATAGAACCTCCTTTGTAATAGATAATGCGAAATTATTGTACACTCTTCCAAGCGCCCGTCAAGTATTCCTCGGGACTTTCCACTGCACGCCTTGGCAGGTACAATAGAATTGATGCAATTTTCCCGAAAACGCTTTGTGGCCGAACTGTACTATTATTCGAACCAATTCGTCCTCTTTTTCGTCATGATCATATCCCTGACCTCAGGGTCGTGGAAAAATGCGCTCGTCTCCTCGCTCATCGTGCTGGCATTCATGCTCATCCAGACGAGCCTTTTGACCCTGCAGGGGCACATCCCTATATTGAGGATACTGTATTCGTTCATCACGGCGGCAGGGTACTCGATTCTGCGCACGACGCTCTCCGATACGTCCTTCACCGAAACGGCAAACATGCTCCTGTGGGGATCCTCGATCTACATCGCCATCTTTCAGACGCTGTCGATGGTGTTTCGCAGGCCGTTTCTGAAGCGGCTCTCCGAAATGGCCCTCTCGCTGGGTTCGGCGCTCATCTTCATCCTGTTCTATGCGTATCTGGACCTGCGCATCTCGGTGAACGCTTCTTTTGTGAAGGGCGAGATCGATGCGGCGACGATGGCCGAGGCGCTGCGCATTCAATCCTTCCCCGCCGTGTTCCAGAAATTCATCCGCGCGCCGCAGCATTTGTTCGCGCTCTTCGGCGTCATTTCCTTCGATTTTCTGCTGCTGGTGGCGCGGATGAGGGCCATCACCTTGGAGCACAGGCTCACGCGGATCATCGAGATGCCGCAGGAGGCAAAACGTATCATCGACGCCTCACGACAGAAGTCCGAGGGCGAAGATTCCGAAGATTCTAAGGCGAGTTCTGGTCTAGGTCGGCAACCTCCAAGCACCGAAGCTTCCGAAGCTCTGCCGGTGCGAACTCCCACGGCCTTCTTCGTGACCGTTGTTTCCTCGGACATCATCGGCTTCACGGACCTCTCCGAACAGCTGGGCCGCACCGAAGCCACGGCCCTGCTCAACCGCTACTACGCACTCTGGACGCAGTGCGCGGGGAGCTACGGCGGAAGGATCGCCTCGCTTTCGGCGGACACCGTGGTCACGGTGTACGGCCTCGTCGACGCCGAGCGGAGCGCGGACCGAGCCCTCAACGCGGCGTACGCCTTCCTTGAAGAGCTGGAGGGCTTAAAAGAGGACATGGTTGTGCAGTCGCTGCCGAACGACATAAAAGTGTCGATTGGCATCCATTCGGGATTCGTCACCGCCGCACTCCTCGGCCCGCCGGGCCAGCAGAGCATGAACTTCTACGGCGACACCATCGCGATCGCAGCAAGACTCGACTCGCTCTGCCGCGAGTTTCACCAGAGCCTCCTCGTGAGCCACGCGACATATCGGCGGCTGTCTCTGGAGAGCCAGGTGACGCTCGAACGATTCAGTGAAGCACTGCTCCGCAAGAGCACGCGTCCAATGCCGCTCTACACGAAAAAACCATAACCGGAGTGATAACGTGTCCAAGAAATCAGCCAAAAATCAGAGTTTTGCCTTCTCTTCGATCATGGGCGGGGCGATCCTCGCCGCAATGCTTCTCATGGCCACCTCGTGTTCCGGAAACCTCGACGCCACCCTGAGAGGGGACGGCTCTGTCCGCGCGGCGGTCCGGCTCAATGTTCCCGAAGCACTGAGCGGACGGGTGCGACAGTTCGTAGGCCTCGGCTCGCGCGAGCCACTCTTCAGCCCCGAGGCGGTGAGGAATCAGTTTGTGGGGCGCACGAGCATCAATCTCGTCGACGTATCTTCACCCACTCCCGACATCCTCACTTCCGTGGTCTGGGTGCAGAACATCGACTCGCTCATCGCGGACACAAGCCTCGTGCCCCAAGGCATGATTCAATACAGAAAAATATCTGCGCAAGGCACGGCACCCGCAATGCGCGAACTCTCGGTGAAGCTCTCGAGAGACAATGCGCCCTACATGCTCAAACTCTTTCCGGGCATCGACAGGCGCATCATCGACAGCCTCAGCCCGCCGGCGCTCGAGCCCGACCCTGTCTCGGCCGACGAATATCGGCTCAACCTCGAACAGGTCATCATAGGAAAGAAAAATATGCCCGCCTTCGACGCCTGTTCAGTCGAGATCGCGATCACCGTGCCGAAGGCGATTGTGTCGGCATCGGGGGGCAGCTTCTCGGGACCGGTCTTCCGCGCGAAGCTGCCGCTCTTCGGCCTGCTGACGCTGGAAAAGCCGATCACGTTTTCGATGCGCTGGCCGGAGTAGCGAAGGAAGTCGGTACAATTCAGCCGGCGGGCTCGATGGGGCGCGGCGCTCGGCCGGGGTGCACAATGAGGCACGCTCGGCGGCGTGCATCCTTTGGCCGGGCCACCGGTTTTTCCTGGCGCGGCCTTCTCTGTGCCCGCGCCTGTGGCAAAATCAATCGGCCGCCGGACGTGCCGAATGCCGCCCCTTGTACACGCTCCAAGCCCTTCCCGCGTGAAAGGATCGCCTGATCTCTTCAAAAAGCGCCCGCGCCGCGCCGCGCGGGTACCATTGCGCCAAAAAACCGAGGAGCGGCGCGAGCCCCGGAATCTCCGAAGAGAGCGCAGCGCCGCACATCGTCTCGTCGGTATCGGCGTCCGGCCGCGGCGGCACAGGGAGGGCATCTTGCCCCAATTCTCGTCCGGGCCCAAGCGCTTCCCAAGCCCGAAGCATTGCGGCGAGGCCGGACCTCATGTCGGCGACAAGGCGTCCCTCTTCGATCTCCAGCGTCGATGCCCTGCGCCCGATGTGCTCGGGCACATGGGCGTCCGAGCCTGATATCACGCAGTGCCGCCCGCAGAGTGCTGCGTCGGGGTCGGCGCTCATGGCCTCCACTGCGTCGTATTCGCCCTCTGGCAGGAATCCGAGCTGGCTGTAGACCGAAAACTGCGGGCGGTCGACGTGCGCCGGAATGACGAGGGCGCCTGCCTCCGCCGCGAGCTCCGCGAAAAAACTGAAGGACTGCCGCAGCGCGTTTCCGTACCAGACCGTGGGCATGGCGAGAATGTGCTCTTCGAGGTCGACCACGACTTGGTCTCCGAACTGACCTGGCGCTACTTCCATTTGGGGCAGATACGGAAACACCCTGTCGCTGAAGGCCAGAGCCGAAAGCGGATCGGGAAAGATGGCGAGAAGGTGCGCCTCTTCGAAGGGGTTTATCTCGAGGCCGAACAGGGGGATGAGCCCGGCGCGCGCGCAGGCGATTGCGAAGGCGGGTGCATTGAGCGCGCTGTTGTGGTCGGTGAGGGCGAAGAGGTCGAGGCCTTTGCGCGCGGCGCGCGCGGCCATGGCCGAAGGAGAATTCTCGAGGCTGGCGCAGGGACTGAGGCAGGAATGATTGTGAAAATCGAAGGTCAAAATCATGGCCCGGCCGGACTACGCCCGCACGGAGTTCGCAGAGTGCAAGGCCTGCCAGAGCCGGCCCGACACCTCGAATTGGCTGAGCGCGGTTCTTACTACGCCGATCCGCGCCTGTGCGGCCGCCTCGATCATGTCATCGACGACCGGCCGACTGTTGCAGAGAATGATGAGCGATATGTCGACGACCGTAGCTACTGCGACGGTATTCTTGTGCGCCTGAATGGTGACGAGCACCGATGAGTCTCTGCCATGTGCGAGCACATCGGAAAGAAGGTCCGAAGTATAGATGCCCTTTACCTCGACATCGTCAAAATCCCCCTGAAGTACCTCGACGGGGATCAGTTCGGAGATATTTTTGGTCGTCATGAGCCCTCACTCCTTTTTCCGAGGCCAGCATGCGTCATGCTGGCCTCGGCGATTGCTTGCAGTATAGCGGTCATGTGTGATTCAATAAAGACGGAACGATTGGAGGGCGCGACGGACGCTATCGCCCAAAAAAAATGCGCCGAATTTTCAACAATAAGGCAGACCCATGATCGAACTGCGCAACATTTCTAAAACCTACGCGAGAAGCGGCACAAAGGCCGTCGATTCCCTCACGCTTCGAATCCCCGACGGCGTCATCTATGGATTTCTCGGCCCGAACGGAGCGGGAAAGACGACGACGATACGCATCATGACGGGCGCGATTGCCGCAGACACAGGCAGCGTGCTCATCGACGGCATCGACCTCGACAAAAACCCCATCGACGCCAAACGGCGGTTCGGCCTCGTGCCCGACACGCCCGATATGTTCAGCAGGCTCAGGGCGTACGAATACCTAAACTTCGTCGCGGACGTGTACAGAGTCCCTTCCGCGGAGAGAGCTTCGGCCATCGAAAAGCTCGCCGCACGCTTCGAGCTCAGCGACGTGCTCAAATCGCCCATCGGCAGCATGAGCCGTGGCATGCGCATGAAGCTCAATCTCATCGCGAGCCTCATCCCTGCCCCCCACAACTGGATCCTCGACGAACCGATCGTAGGGCTCGATCCCCATTCGGCCTTCGCGCTCAAAGAACTCATGCGGAAACACGCGGCAGCAGGCGGGACAGTCTTCTTTTCCACCCACGTCATGGAAGTGGCCGAGCGGCTCTGTGACGAGCTTGCGATCATCAACAGAGGAAAACTGATTTTTACGGGCAACCTCGAGGCCCTGAGGGAACTCCGCGAATCGCGCGGCGCCAAGGCGGGCACTGGTGAGGCGAATGCCCCTGCGGCCGAAGCGAGCGAAGAGAGCCTCGAGGCACTCTTCCTCGCTCTCGTGGAAGACAGCGAGGAACCCATGCCATGAGCGAGCGCACTATGTCGCCATTCATGGCGCTTCTGGTCATAAATCTCAAATCGGTGTTCTCTTTCCACGTGCCGGACAAAAAGGAGCTGGCCTCTCCAAGAGCGCTCCTCAAAACCTTCGGCTGGATTGTGCTCGCGATCTTCCTTCTCGCCGACTTCGGTGCTCTGTTCGCGATGATGGACATCGGCATATACGACGCGCTCGAGCCCCTCGGCATGCAGTCGCTCATGCTCCTGTATGCGACAGTGACCTCGTCGGTCCTCGTCTTTCTCTTCGCGTTCATCACTGCCCTTTCGCTTTTTTCGAGCGCGCAGTACGAGGCACTCTTCCTCACCATGCCGTTCAAGCCAACTTCTCTGCTGATCGGAAGAATGGCGACGGTCTATGCGATCGAAGCGCCCATGGCCTTTCTGGTGATGGGCATCGCTTCGGCAGTCTACGGGATCAAGGGCCACCCCAGGCTCGATTTTTACTTCTATATGCTCTTCAACGCGCTCGCCATGCCCCTTGCGCCGCTTGCAATCTCCTATGCGGTGCTCGTGCCGCTCATGAGCGCCTCGCGGTGGCTCCGCAGAAAGAATGCGCTTCTGTATATAGGGGGATTCGTGGGATTGGCCATCGCGCTCGGATTCAACTACTACCTCCAGACAATGCTGGCCCGCGTCAAAGATCCGGCGCTGCTTCAAAAAATGTTCGTGCAAAACCAGCTGAACATCGCGAAGCTTGCAGATTGGTGGCCGCCCGCGTGGCTCACGATGCAGGCGATTATCAAGAGCTCCGCGCTCGCTGCCATCGCCGCAACCCTCGCGAACCTCGGTCTGGGCGTCGCCCTGGCGGCGGCAGTGGCCTTCCTCTTCGGCAGAAAATATGCAAGGATCCTCGCGAGCTTCGGCGAGACGCATGCAGTTAAAGGAAGGCTCAACCAGGTCCAGATCGGTTCCCTCTTCAGGGCGCATCCGGTCTTCTTCTCCCTTGTCCAGCGCGAACTGCGGCTCATGAACCGCGAACCGGTGTATCTTTTGAACGGACCCTTCGTGATCCTGCTGCTTCCTGTCATTTTCGCGCTCACCTTCATTGCACAGGGCGACGAAATGCGCAATGCAGTGGCCCAGATCCGCCCTTATCTGACGGGTCCGGCCGAGTACCTCATCCCTGCGGGCTTGGGAATATTCCTCGCCACCGCGACGAGCATCGCCTGCACCGCCTTCTCTCGCGACGCGAAATCGCTGTCCTTTCTGAAGTCGCTGCCCTTGAAACCGCACCACATCATCGCGGCGAAGCTTGCGCACGCGCTCATATTCGCGGTTCTGGGCATCGCGCTCGGCACGGTCGGCGGGGCCATCATGCTCAGAACCGACGCCCTGGACACAATTGTCGCGCTTCTGCTTTCCATATTCGGCGCGCTCGCGCTCAACATGGCAGGACTCGTGCTCGACACGTTCTGGCCGCGGCTTTCGTGGGAAAACCCGATGTCCGCACTCAAGCGCAATCCAAACGCGATGATCGCGATTCTCGGCTCTATGGGGCTGATCGCAGGACTCGGCGCTTTGGCAGCATCCTTGCCCTCGGCAAAATACACTTTCGCCGTTTTGTATGGCACAGCATTCGTGGCCGCGTGTGTCTCGCTCGGCCTCTTGCTGTTCCGCGCCGGGCCCAAAAAACTGCGCCAAATGGAGCCTTAGGCTTCCTCTTCGATCCGGTATTCGACCCAGCGCACTCGCCCCTGGACGATCGCGTCGCGGACGCTCCGCTCTACTGAACTCAGGGACGAACGCCCTGTTTTGACTTCTATGAACACGATTTCGCGCACCGCGCCTTCGTCAGCACCGCAAAATGCCACAAAATCCACAGGCTTGCCGACAAACCGGGCGTCTGAAGGGTTGACCGGAAAATCCGGCAGCCACGGCGCGATCTGTTCCGATATCTGTCCCGAGAGTACCGACCTCGATCGCTCCACCGCATCTTTCCTGGCCAACTCGACCCGCTCACGCTCGGTGAGCTCCGCTTCAAGTCGCCCCTGATTTTTTCCGGCTCTATATGCCAGCACCCCGGCAATACAAACCACCGCCACAAGGACAACCACCACAGCCAAGAGCCACGGCGCAAACGGCGACGGCTGCGCCAGCATTCCAAAACTGTTCATATGTTCAAGCATAAACGCTGCCTTCTTTTAAGAAAAGCCGCCGATGCCGGTGCGCCGCGCCGATTTCATGTGCGCTGGGAGTTTGCAACAGTGAATCCGAACGTATATGATGAAATAAAGATACGACTATCGTAGCGCATCCAAATAGGAGGGCTAAAAATGCGTATTTTCTACGTGATCCTTTTGATCGTCCTGGTCATCGCCGCGGTAGTGTTTGCAGTGCAGAACAGCGCGCCCATCACCGTCACCTTCCTAGGCCTGTCTGCGAACGCATCCATGTCCATCGTGCTCGTCATTACCTTTGCGGCAGGGATACTGCTCGGCATGTCCCTGCTGCTCCCCTCGGTGTGGAAGCGGATGCGGGCGCTTTCGTCCCTAAAGAAACAAGCGCGCGAAAGCAGCTCCGCAGAGACGCAGCCCCCGTCTCCGACCGAAGCCCCCACGGATAAAAAAGCCCCTCAGGAGAAACCGCCGGCCGACCGCGCACCATGACCGCACAAAGACGCAAAAAAGAGGCTGCCTGAGCCATAGACCTCAGGCAGCCTCTTGAAGACCCGGATCCCCTGTGCATGAGTCCGAGCGCGGCACTACTTGGTTTCTTTGTCTTTGCTCGGCTCTTTGTCTTTGGTGGGGCAGGTAGAAATGCCGAGCACCTTGTAGACAGGGCAGAAGGAAATCGCGCTCGTAATGGCAAGGATTACCGCGATAATTCCAAGAATCCAGCCCCAGGCCCCATGCAAAACGCCGGTCAAGATGAGAATCGCGATTACAATTGCAACAATGAGGCGAATCGTCTTGTCGTTCTTTCCAACATTCTTTGCCATTGTATTCCTCCGCGAACATCTAAGATATTACTTTTCAAAATATACAAAAAAATCACCAAATTTCAAAATTTGCCGGCCTCTGGGACAAAGGGCCGCGCTCCCATTATACTGAATCAATATGGATTTTCTCGTAGCCTCGCCGCAGGACCTGCGCCGCAGAAACTGGAGACCTGGCAGCCTGGACGCCGTCATCGTCACAGGCGACGCCTACGTCGATCATCCGTCGTTTGGAACCGCACTGATAGGCAGGCTCCTCGAGGCGCACGGGTACCGCGTCGGAATCTTGAGTCGCCCCGATCCGGACGATCCGGAAGTATTTCGCATGTTCGGAAGGCCGAGGCTCGCCTTCCTCGTCACCGCAGGCGCCCTCGATTCGATGGTCTGTTCATATACTGCGAACAAAAAACCGCGGGCAGCAGACGAATTCGCCCCGGGCGGAGACCGCTCACTCTGCATGGCGGCGGACGGAACGATCGGCAAGAGCAGACTCGGTCGCATCAACGCGCGCCCAGACCGCGCGACGATTGTGTACTCAACCTTGTGCAGACAGGCCTACAAGGGAGTGCCGGTCATCCTCGGCGGAATCGAGGCCTCCCTGCGGCGTCTCGCCCACTACGACTACTGGTCCGACACGGTGCGCCGTTCGGTACTCCTCGACGCGAAGGCGGACCTGCTCATCTACGGCATGGGGGAGCGGCAGATTCTGGAGACGATGTGGCGGCTCAAGGCTGCCGCCGAAGCGGGGCAAAAGCCCGATCTCCGGGGCATCAGAGGCACAGTCTGGGCGGTCCACGCATCGCGCCTGGTGGAAGCCGAACTCGACGGATCCAAGGCCGCCGTCACAGCAGCCGCGTCGAAAGGCGCAGGCGCCGCCAGCGCACTGATGCTCCCTTCCTACGACACGATACGGCCAGACACTGAAGAAGGTCGCCGAGCCTTTGCGGCGTCGTTCAGAATTCAGTACTACAATACGGACCCATGGACGGCAAAACGGCTCATCGAGCCATGCGGCGACCGATTCGTCGTTCAAGAACCTCCTGAGTTTCCTCTTCCCCGCGAGGAGCTCGACGAAGTCTACGCCCTTCCATTTCGCCGCGAGTGGCACCCTATGTACCACCAGTTTGGCGGCGTGCCGGCCCTCGCCGAGGTAAAATTTTCGCTCGTATCCTCGCGAGGCTGCTTCGGCGGCTGCTCATTCTGCGCCCTCACTTTTCACGAGGGCCGCGTCGTCACCTCGCGCAGCATCGAGTCCATCGTCCATGAAGCCAGAAAACTCACCCAAATGCCCGACTTCAAAGGCTACATCCACGACGTCGGAGGCCCCACCGCCAACTTCCGCGCCCCCGCATGCGAGAAAATGGCCAAACACGGTGCCTGCGGCGACCGGCGCTGTTTGGCCCCACGCCCCTGCCCAAACCTCGACGTCGATCACCGCGAATACCGCGAACTGTTGCGGCGGCTGCGGAGTCTGCCCGGCGTCAAACGCGTGTTCATACGCTCCGGCATCCGTTACGACTACCTCATGCTCGACGAGGACCGAGGCTTTTTCAGCGATCTGATCCAGTACCACATCTCGGGTCAGCTCAAAGTCGCCCCCGAACACGCCTCGAGCAGCGTCCTCGAGCTCATGGGCAAGCCCCCGCTCGAAACCTTCAACCGCTTCGCCGAAGAGTATTTCCGCCTCAGCGAGAAATTCGGCAAAAAACAATACCTGATCCCCTATTTCATCTCCGGGCACCCCGGCTCCACGCTGAAGGACGCCCTCGAACTTGCGCTCTACCTCAAGCGCTTCGGCTTCGTGCCCGATCAGGTCCAGGATTTTTACCCAACCCCCGGCACGCTCTCCATCGCCATGTGGAGAACCCGCATGAACCCCCTCGACGGCACACCGGTCTACATACCGCGCAGCGCAAAAGAACGGGCGCTCCAGCGAGCTCTTCTCCAGTTTTCGAAACCACAAAACCGCGCCGCCGTGCGGGAGGCACTCCAACTCCTGGGGCGGACGGACTTAATCGGAAAAGGGAAAGACTGCCTTATTATATAACAGAATAATTTTACATTTTTCAACTTGACATGGTATATTAGGGTATTTATAATAACTTCAATTATAATAATCACATAAAAACTTTATCAAAAAGGAGGTGCACAGAGAGGGACAAGCAAGATATAACCACGATCGACTCACAAGAGCCGGAGGGAAGTCTTTATGTATTCAGAAATAGATTCGAAAAAACAATTTGCAGAGTCTCGGTATTGAAAATCACAAGAAAACACACGGAGCTGTTCAAGAAGTTAGACATCCCCTTTCCTCTTGGCATATTTCTTTGAGATTCAGGATGTGTGGCTGCCATAAAAAGATTTTCAATCTCTCTGCAAAAACGATGAGGAGGGAAAAATGAAAAAGCTTTTCGGGAGATTGATGGTAGTATTGACCCTCACTTCTCTGCTCCTGGCGTGTGTCCAGCCTACCTCGATCAAGTCATCCGACGCGACCTTAAGTTCCTTGTCCGTCGCGGGGTATTCTTTGGACAAGACGTTCGCGAGCGACGTCACCGCCTATACTGCCGTCGTCGAGAAAACAGTCAGCAGCGTGACGATCACTGCTACCGCGAACGATAGCAAGGCAACGGTTTCCTGGAATAAAATTCCGGCCAGTACCACCCTTTCGACGGGCCCAAACGTTTTCACGGTGACGGTGACCGCTGAGGATGGAACTACAAAGTCATATACTATCACGATATACAGAGCAAATTCGACCGTAGAAGTCATTGATTCTGTCAACGGGAGCAAGGTCGCCGCAGGGGGTAACATTTATGTCTATTCCAACGGAAGCTTGCTCTACAGCGCCGTATTCAGCACGAATCCCCAGCCCATATGGCTGGGCGAGGGCTCGACCTACACGGTGAAGGCCTCACCCACGGGGCGCGCACAATCCTCGAAAGAGGGCGTAGTCGGTGTCAATGATCTTGCGCTGACGATGATCTGTCAGAAATTGGACATGAGCACCTTCCCCGCAGAATCGCCGACCATCGACTCCATAACGTACACGACGGCCTCGGACCCAACAGATGCGAGCGCTGTCTGGAACACATTGGCCTCGGGAAGCAGCGTCGACTTCTCGACCATGAAGTACATAAAACTCGTTGCGACGGGCAAAGCGGAGATGGACGCCACATCCTGGGCCGGTTTTGGAATCGAGATGGGCCTTGACCAGACGCCCACCACTTTTTCCGGTATCGCCGCCGACACGACGCTCTCCACCTCGTCGTACAATTCCACCGCGGGCACATTCACCGGAACTGCGTACTTCGCAACCTCGTGGACCAATATCACGAGCGGCTCGCACACCATCTCCTTCGTCATCTACGATCGCGCCAACAACCGCACCGAGAAGAATCTGACGGTGACCAACACGCTCGCCAACACGAGCGGCAGCGACATAAGCGCCTATTATTTCCAGAGCCTTTCGGCAGATCTGCGCATCTACGGAGTGTCGAGAGAATACTTCAAGACAAAGAAAAGCACCGATTCGCTCACGGGGCTTTCGAGCGGATCAATCTCCTACAGAGCCGCAATAAGCTTCAAGTTCCAGACCGCGTCCTCCGGGGGCAGTGCCGTGCCGATTCTCGGCTTCACGGTGTATCGCTCAGAGGACAGTGGCGCGACGTGGGAGGCTGTCGGCACCGTGAACTACGGCGCTCTTTCCACCGGCAGTTCCGGAACACACACCTTCTACGACACCGATTCTCAGCTCACCGAGGGAGTACAATACGAGTATAAAGTTAAGGTTTTTACCGATGACACGCATACAAACACAAGCGCTATAATGGGCCCGGTCAAATTTTTGCCGGCCTTCACCGCTTCTCTTGTCGCCCCTGCAAACAAGTCCCCCGCCATCGACGCCGCGAACCTGCCGAACTTCACGTTCACAATCTCAGACTCCAGCCTGTGGAATGCATCGGTGTCGGACCGCTTCTATTTCTCGCCGGTAATACGAAAAGCGGACGGGACCTATGCGTACGTCGGTTATTTTTACTATAAATTCAACACAAACCAACTTTGCTTTGAATACCCCGGAAATAATGGCTGGTACGCATACAGTGTAGCGGCAACCGCATCGCTCATCAGCTTCGATTCGAGCACGGGCACGATCAGCCTGAGCCCAAGCATCTTCAACGCGGACACCAACTACGCGACCGGCGCCGACCTTGCGCTCGATTCGGGCGTAACGTACTACTGGGACATTTTCGGAAACTACACGGGAAGCTCGAGCACGAACACCGCCGCCTACTTCTACAAGACTGGAACAAACTGCGTCTCGCGCTCATACGCCGATGTATATCAGAACGGCCAGGAGACCCTCAACGGCTGGTTCTCCTTCACGGTGGAATAATGAGGAGAAGCACGATGAAAAAAATAATCACGTTCCTCTCTGCGATTCTGATCTGTATGGCCTTGATAGGCTGCAATCTGTTCGTAAAGTCCGACGCCACCACATCGGACTCATCCCGATCCATGGCGCCCTACACTATGTTCGAACCGACGAGTGAGGAAGACCTCGCCATTGCCGCGGCCAACGGGGACGTCAACGCCGGCTACGTCATCGTAAAAGTAGCGTCCGGATTCAACACCGACACCTTCAGAACCTACGGAGCGACCGTCGCTGGACACTTCAGCCTGAACGGCTCGACCTATTACCGCCTCTACAAGAAAGACGGGGCCGTCAAGCTCGTGGCGCGGCTTCAGAAAACCCCAGGCGTCATCTACGCTCAGCACGAGCTCCTCTCGAAGATTCCGGAGAACGAAACCTCTTCGGCCTCCGCTGAGGATAGGACAGCGCAGAGCAAAGATGCAGGCGCCATAGCGGCAGTCTTCAACGATCCCTACACTTGGGGACGCTTCGGTCACTTCGAGACGACCAAGGCGCTCGACGCGTACACCGCGTATGGAATAGGCACGAACACGGTCTACGTCGTCGACATCGACACCGGTATCAACCGAACGCACGAGGACTTCAACGGCGACAGCGGTCAGATCATCGAATACGCGAAGAGCGCCTTCACCTCGACGGACGGAGGAAACACCTTCTCCTTCGTCGGCGACGGGAACCCCTTCGTCGATGTCCCTACCAACGAAAATTGGGATGAAAATGGACACGGCACGCACACGGCAGGCACCATCGCGGCCCTCGGCAACAACGGCAAGGGCGTCGCAGGAGTCGCCTGGAAAAATGTCCGCCTCATTTCCTACAAGTGTTTCTCCGACTCGGCAGCCAGCGGCTCAGGCTCCGACTGGGCAGTCTACGGCGGATTCGCCGATCTCATCAACTGGAAACAGACCAACAATATACATCAGACCATTCCCGTCAACATGTCGCTCGGCAGCTCCTACGCTGGCTACTTCGAGCTTGACATGATCAATCAGGCGCTGGCCAACGACATCATGGTGATAGCCTCCATGGGCAACAGCGGCTACAATGCGCCCCAGTATCCTGCGGCCTATTCCGGCGTGCTGGCAGTGGGGGCCACGCGGGCCGACGGATCGAAGGTCCACTTCTCCACGAGCGGAACCTTCATCTCGGTCTCGGCGCCCGGCTACAACATCTATTCCACCTACAATGAGAACGACCATAGCTACACCGACATGTCAGGGACCTCGATGGCCGCGCCCTTCGTGACGGGCACCGTCGCGTACCTTCTCACCTTCAACCCCACCCTCACGCCGGACCAAATCCGGACCATCCTTGAGTCCACGGCGACGGACATCGGCGACGATGGATGGGACGAAGACACCGGCTACGGCTTAGTCAACGTCAAAGCCGCGGCCGCAGTCGTCAATGGAGGGAAAATCCCCACTGCCGGTTCGGTCTACAGCACCAAGACGACAAAAATCTACGTGAAGAACAACAACTCGAACTACGATTCGGGCATACCCGGCTATGCATCCGCGGTCGTAGGGCAACCTGTCTATCTCTACAACGGAAACGGTGAGTTTGTGTATCTGGGCATGACGAACGGTACCGACGGGTCGGTCGACTTCAAGCTGCTCAAACCTGGCTTCTATGTCGCCAAGACGAATTATCTCGGCGAAGAACAGGAAAAATCCTTCACGGTGGACAACGCGAGGGACAGGACCATCACGTTCAACTTCGACATCGCCGTGTTGCTCATCCAGACCGTTCCGAATTTAGCGAAAGATCCTTCCGCATCGACGGGAGCGGACACCATCATCACCCTGTACGACAGCGCAGGCAACACTTTGGCAGGCCCTTATGACAGTGGCACACTGGATACACTCTCCGTGGCCGGTCTCCAGAGCGGCAAGACCTACAAGATCGGCATAACGCAGTACAACAACACGACAGGGGAATACGGCCTCAACGTCGGCTTCAGCGCCGTAAGTTACGTCAATACCACCAATGGCCGCGGCGCAGGTGCCGATGATTCTTTTGAGGACAACGACACCCTCGCCACAGCCGCGCCGATCACTGTCGGCACCGACTATGGCCTCTACCTGGGCGATGCGGATTACTTCTCGTTCGTGATGCCCTAGAAGGCCTAGGGATGAAACCGTAATCTATTGCAAAAATAAGCGTTGGCTCAGCAAAAAAGGCGCCTCGCGGAAGCGGGGCGCCTTGTTTGTTTTTTCTAACTCGGTCTTTTTAGGCGCGCGGCGCAGAGTTGTGGCTTCCCTGATTGTAGCTTTCCTGGTTATGGCTTTCCCAGGGGCTGCGAGCCTTCGTCGGGCGCAGAGAAACCTGGACCTGGCTCCGAAGGAGCCATCACATAGACATAGTATTCCTGGACAGGCACGCCAGTATCGCGGGCCCTCAATATATAGACCTCAAGGCTGTACCACCTTCCTGGTTCCAGAAGAGAAAAATCATCTCCCTGAATGCCCACGACACGATAGATCGTATTTCCCGGTTTCTGATCGTCGCTTTCCAGCACAGAGCCGATGCCGTACACCGTTGTCGGGCGCACGCTTATTCGCCGTTTTAGTGGCAGGGAATAGTGCGCAGGATCTGTCGAACGGAGCTTTTCTAATATACTGTTTAAAGCAGATATTCTCTTCTCCATCGCCAGCACATCCTGTTGCCGAGCTTCACCCTTTGCCCTGTCTAGTTCTTTCTCATAAAAATCAATATCCATATTGATGGACAGCATCTCAGCAGCAAGGAGCTCAGCCTTGAGGGGACCTTCTTTTTTTAAAAAAAGACCATAATGAGCGGAATCAGTCGAGGTTGGGGTGAAATCCAGAGGCGCATCGGAGAAAGTTTCGTCTTGGGCTCCTATGGACACGAGAGCAGCAAAGCAAACCACCATGAGCCACAACCAACGCTTCCAAAATTGCGCGCCTGCCATCGACACCCTGTTGGATTGCATCATATAAAAATAACAATAAAAACATACTAATGATACAAACACAGCTCCCAACAAGTCTCTGATCAAAAGCTTACTCAAGGACTTTATTGATGTCCGTCATGGATAACTTCAGGTGATCTACCATCGCCTGGGCGGCCGCGTCGGAGTCGCGTGCCCGTATTGCCTGCATTATTTTTCGGTGAGGCTCTAGAGCGTTTTTGATATTTTTCTTTACTGCAAAAGATCGAACTCTATATTCCCTGAAAAATTCAACGATCGTACGATTCAGCATAATAAGGAGATTATTTCCCGAAGCCTCAGCAATAGCCGTATGAAAAGCCTCATCCAGCAGAGCTAAATCGAGTGCATTACCTGACTCGGTAGCATTTTCAAACAATACTAATATTCTATCTATATTATTTATTTGTTCGTCGCTTGCCCTTTCGATGAATAACCGGACAGCAAGCGGCTCGAGGCTCATTCTGACCTGTATGAAGTCAATTAACTCGATTTTGTTTTTGCTAAACCAGTCTCGAATTTTTTCATCACTGTCCTCGCTCGTTTTGATAATGAAAGCGCCTTTCCCCTGTTTTACTTCAATAAATCCAAGCGCTTTAAGCATGCGTAGAGCCTCTCGGACTGTCGATCTTCCAACACCCAACTGCTGGCATAAATCTTTTTCAGTCGGGATGCGGTCGCCGATCTTGTATGCGCCGGAGAGAATTTCGTTCTTTATCTGCTGTACCGCCTGATCCGTTATCGACAGCCTACTGATCGAGCGCATACCTATGCTCCTCTTTACATGTTATTGCCATGCTTCACAACACCATACTCAACAAGCTTACTTGCAATCAATGTTTTTTTTTATATCTGAGATAGGCAGAAATGGTTTACGACACTCGCCGCATGGAAGCCCAGAAAGGGCAAGTGCATACTTGAGCGCTGGGAAGAAAGACCCTCCAGAGAGACATTCTATGACCGAATTTGCAATATTCTGTAATTTCTGCGCTTTAGTAATATCTCCGGAGAAAAGGGCACTCCGCATATCTAGAAATAGCTCCGGCATGAGGTTTACGGTACTTCCTATCATACCGTCGGCGCCTAAAGAAAGCGCTGCTACAAACACTTCGTCATATCCAGAAAATATGACTGTTTCTGGAAACTTTTTGCGTATTCGTTCCAACTCATAAAGATTCATCGATGTGTGCTTGAGCCCTGCGACTCCGGAGATATTTAATAGTTTCTCAAGACCCTCTACGCCGAATTTTCTCCCGGAGAAAGCAGGAATGTTATAGATAATTATGGGCAATCCCGAAGCTTCGGCGATATCTGTATAATACCCTTGTATCTCTTCAAGATCATAGTTGAAATAGAGAGGAGGTGTCGCGGAGATTGCCGTTGCCCCAATCTTAGTCGCATGTTTAGCCAGCGAGATAGCAGCACTGGTAGAAAGAGCGCCTACATGCGCAATGACAGGCGCCTTTCCATCTACAACAGCCAGCACCGTTTCCAAAATCTCTTTTCTTTCATCATCTCTTAAGAGAAAGCATTCTCCTGTCGATCCGCCCACATAAAAGCCCTCAACGCCTCTTTTCAACAGACTCTTTACAATATGGCTAAGAGCAACAGTATCAATCGTATCATTCGCATTAAACGCGGTTGGAAGCGCAGCAAAGACCCCTGCTGGTATACGCCTTTTTTTTTCATGGATTACCATGCTGTCCAGCCCCCATCTATAACCAAATTGGAGCCTGTCATGTACGATGAAGCTTGTGATGCCAAAAAAATTATAGCACCGTTGAATTCATCTTCTCTCGCCATTCTTCGGATAGGAATTCTAGCACAGTAATTCGCTTGGAATTCAGGGTCTTGCGTTGATCTCCACACACCTGAGGGTGTAAGTGTATTTACCCTCACACCTTTTGACGCCCAATAAGTCGCCAGATATCGAGTCAAATTATATATTCCAGACTTAGAAGCGCAGTATGCCACAGGCTTTACGAAAGGTATTCCGGTCTTCTCTGCCTTATAAGCATAGATGTCCTGGACAGGCGAAAGCATGCCATAAATCGATCCGATGTTTATGATTGAGCCACGACCTTCTTTCGCCATTGCGGCACCGACAACCTGGCATGCAAGAAAAGTACCCACAAGGTTTACTTCCACTACTTCTCGGAACACTTCCTCTGGAAAGTTTTCGAAGGGGCCCGAAACTTCAGGAGGAGCGGAAGGCTGGGTATCGAGACCGGCATTGTTTATCAGCACATGAGGGGTTCCCCATTTTTTCAACACAACATCAAGGCCATCCTGAATTGATTTTTTCTTTGTGATATCAACCGAGATCGCTATGATACGTTTGCAACATTCAGGAAACACCTCACAAATCTGTGCTGGTTCTGGAATATGGCGCGCGAAAATGGCGACCCTCGCCCCTCGTTCAGCCAAAGTTTTAACAAACTGCTTTCCGAGTTGCCCCATTCCTCCTGTTACAATGGCAATATAATCCTGTACCGAAAAAATATCTTTATTATTCATGACTTTTCTCCCCCACCTACCTTTTGGTTTGGTCCAATTGCCTAGATGCGCGCTTCGATTTGGTAATGTTAGAAATGACGGTATACAGGATCAGCACCCAGAATAACCAACAGAGAGGCCTCGTAAAAAATATGAAGTAGTTGCCTTCGGAAATAATGACGGTCCTACCCAGATTCGATTCGACGAGAGGCCCAAGAATGAGGCCCAGAAGAAGCGGTGGCACCGGATAATCCGCCTTGGTCAGGATATAGCCTAAAAAACCAGCAATAATGGTGACACCGACGTCGAATGCATTATTCCGCATTGCGTACGAACCGATTATCGCGAGGACAAAAATCATCGTGGTGATGAGCTTTGTCGGAAGCTGGAGCACTTTCGCAAAGAATCTAGCCCCTAGAAGCCCTAAAACAAGAATAAGAAGATTGCTTGTAATAGTGCTGGCAAAAACCGTGTAGATGACCTGGGGATTATCCTTGAACAGCAGCGGCCCCGGTTGTAGTCCGAGCAGCATAAGCCCACCAAGCATGACCGCCGTCGCAGCTTCACCTGGGATACCGAGAGTAAACATGGGGATCATAGCCCCGTTCACACATGCATTATTCCCGGACTCAGGTGCGGCGACTCCTTCAATGACACCTGTCCCGAATTCCGCTCCGTTCTTGGAAGAACGCTTGGCCTCGCCATATGAGAGAAACGCGGCGATATCCGTGCCCGTCCCGGGCACAGCTCCTACAAAGGTGCCTATAAACGCCGACTTTATAATATGTGGCAAAATTCGCAGGAATTCCTTCCCGCTTATGCCGATTCTGTTTATTTTTGCCTGTTGGGCCTGAGGCTCATTGTATTTCTCAATGCCCTCGAATGCTTGGGCTGCAGCGAACAGGCCGATCAGGACAGGCAGGAGAGACAGTCCGTTTAACAGATTAAGCTGCCCAAAAGTAAAACGCGGAAAACCGGAAATCGGGTCTATGCCAATCGTCGATATCAAAATTCCAAGAAGGCCCATGAAAATCCCTTTCGCCATGGACTTCCCGGCGACATAAGAAATCATGGAGAGCCCGTATATGCCAAGCAGTACATATTCGGGTGGTCCGAACAGCACGGCGATTTTCGCGATCTGGGGCGCGAGAAATGTGAGGATCAAAGCACCTATTAGTCCACCCAACGCGCTTGCGATTGTTGACACCGCGACAGCCTTGCCAGCCTGTCCTTTCTGTGCGAGAGGATATCCATCGAGTACCGTCGCTCCCGCCGCCGGCGTTCCTGGCGTTTTCAGAAGAATCGCTGATATCGAACCACCGTAGATCCCTCCGGCAAAGATGCCGACCATGAGAGAAAGCGCATAGGATGGATCCATTCCATAGGTGAAAGGGATGAGAAGGGCAATGCCCATAGTGGCGGTAAGGCCAGGCAACGCACCTATTATTATCCCTAAGAAAACTCCGATGAAGAGTGCAAGGATACTTCCAGTCTGAATAAGATGTCCAAATCCGTTCAATAAATATTGTACCATCGCTGTGTCCTCAGAATCCAAGAATCCCTTCAGGAAGGGGCACTGACAACAGAACTTTGAAAATGAGGTATATGCCGGCGGTCGTCAGGATCGACGTCAGAAGATTGGTTACAACATTCGAAAATCTCATCAAAAAAAGAAGTGCAGCTATAAAAACGGGCGTCAAAATAACGAACCCGACTTTTTTCAGAAATAATCCGTACAGCAAAAGGATAAAAAAGGTTAAAAGGACTTTCTGTGCATTATTAATATCTACCGCTGCATTACTCTTTTTACCCATAGCCCGGACCAATATATAAACGCCTACAACAGCAAGGACAAGCGCAATAATCCTTGGGAAAACTGCAGCGCCGAGCTGTGCCTCATGCGGTTCCGGAAAACTCGCACTTAAAACAAATACAACAACCAGCAACACAATGCTTAGAATGCCGAGAAACAGATCCAACCATTTGACTTTGAATGAAACCACCATGCAGACCCCTCCGAAATAGCCTCTCAGATAAAGAAAGCGGCCTGAGCCCTCTGGCCGCTTTCTTTCACTTCTGTTGTACCGCGACAGATTGTTCTCAGTCTATTTGTTCCGCAAAAGACCGAGTTCCGTCAGTATCGGCGCAAGGGTAGCAGCAGTATCGTCAGCGAGTTTCTTGTAATCGGCCGTTGAACGGTAGTCAATACCAAGCCCCATTTTGGCCAGCGTTTGAACAAAGTCAGGCTCTTCCATCATCTTCTTAAAAGCATCGTGCAAAATTTTCACTCTGTCTGCCGGAAGCCCCTTAGGACCGCCAATACCACGGAATGTACTGACGTTTACGTTATAGCCGAGTTCCATGAGTGTAGGTATTTCAGGGAAATTTGCCAAGCGTTTATCGCCCATGCACGCCAGCATCGTAAGTTCCCCAGCCTTTACCTGCGCCTGTACCTCCGCACCTGAAACGGTGACCGCATCGATCTGGTTTCCAATAAGTGCAGCAATGGCAGGAGCAGCACCATCAAACGGAACATATGTCAATGAGATCCCTGCTTCCTTGGCAAAGACTGCTGCTGCAAGATGCCACAGTAAGCCTGTACCAGAGTGCCCCACTTTTAATTTTCCAGGATTAGCCTTGGCATAGGCCACAAAATCAGCGACACTTTTGAACTTTCCAGATTTCACAGTAAGAGCTGCGGGATCGGTGTTCAGATTCATAATGGGGGTAAAGTCTTTGAAACCAAAAGGATACACGCCTGTTTTGTCCATGAATCCAAGTTCCACAGGAAGAATCGCAAGCGTATAGCCATCGGGAGCCGCCTGAACAACTTCCGCCAACCCAACCGCGCCGGATCCCCCCGGTTTGTTCTCGACGACAACAGGAACGCCCAGATACTTTTCACCAGATCGAGCAAGGGCACGGGCCACCGCATCGGTCCCCCCTCCGGCATTCCAGGGGACGATAATCTTGATCGGCTTGGTGGGGAATTTCCCCTGAGCGAAGGCGCCAAGCGTAAAAATCATCGACATCAGAACAATGATTCCGGCTATGCATTTGCGCATATCAACCTCCTAATAAATTCTCCGGGCTTATTCATCCCGAATATGCTCAAGTAGTTTTTTCATGTGAAACACTTGGGCTTCCGTCACTTCGCTCATTGGAGAGCGGGAGCAACCACAGTCCCTTCCCATAAGCCTAAGAGCCGCCTTCATGCGGGCAGGGAACTGCGGTCCACGGACAGCCTTCCAGACCGGATAAATCGTATCTTGAATTTTGCGCGCCTCATCCTTCCGGCCTTCTTGCACCAAATTCCACATTTTTACGCACAGTCGAGGAAAGAGCGAAAGTATTGCGGAAATCGCGCCATCCGCCCCAAGGTCGAATGCCGAATACAGCATTTCGTCAGTGGCGGCGTAGATCATGCCTCTTTGCCCGTTCGTGATCACCATGTCGTAGAAGGCCATGATGCCACCGACACTCTGTTTGATGCCCATGACATTCGGAATCTCTAAAAGGCGCGAAAATGCTTCGGAGGTAATCTCATTCTGCGGAACCACGTTGTAGATGATCACCGGCAATCCTGATGCTTCCGCAATTGCTTCATAAAACGAATAATTTCCTTTTTCGTCCGGCACCAATACATTGTAGAAGACGGGGGTCACCATGAGCGCATCCGCGCCCGCAGCCTTGGCGGCCAAAGCGGTCTTCACAGCGGCCTGCGTGGATGTCCTGATCACACCCGCCACGATGGGCAGCCCTTTCGTGTTTTCCTCTTTTACTATACGGATCAACTCGGAAAGCTCTTCATCGGTCAGCGCCGCGCCTTCTCCTGTGCTTCCCCCTGGAGACAGGCCGTGAACTCCACACTCGATGAGGTGCCTGACTTCCCGCCGGAATATGGCTCTGTCGATTTTGCCGGACGCATCGAAAGGCGAAATAATCGGCGGAATGATTCCCCTCAGGGTTTCGCTCTTTTTCATCACTGTGCTCCAATCAGATAAGATTGACTTCCTTCAAAAGCCCCATCAGGAATTTTCTTTCACCGTCGGTAATTGGGTCCAGCGGCCTCCTTGGGGGACCTATCTCAATGCCCGTCACGACCTCGATCGCAGCCCTCAGCATTGGATTCGGATGGACGCGGCCATTCACTCCGAAACCACGGAACAGGCGGAATATATCGCGGTACACTTCCATGGCCTCGGTATTTTTCCCCGTTTCATACAGCTCGAATACTTTTCGGATCCTATCACCGACAAGATGTGCTCCGCCAGAAACAATCCCCACTGCGCCCTGCGGAATAGTCGGCATGAGCATAAGGTCATCGCCGTTGAACAGCAGAAAATCCGGTTTTACTGACTTAGTGGCCAGATAATAATCCGTTATTTGAATTGGATTTAAGCCTGCCTCATCCTTGATACCAACAACACGAGGAAGCGCTGCCAGTCTCCCTACGAGGGCCGGCTCCATATTGATGCCCGTAAATATAGGAATATTATAAAGCAGTATCGGAATATTCGTCGCGTCGTGCACGATTCTGAAGTGCTCGTAGATCGCATCTTGTGTAGGTTTGCAGTAGAACGGGGCGACGATCATAATGCAGTCCGCACCAATTCTTTCGGCTTTCTGAGCGAGCGCTACGGTTTCCCTTGTGGAGGCGCATCCAACGCCGGCGATGACCGGCACCTTGCCTGCAGCCGCTCTCAGCGCCGTTTCGAGCAGTCTCGCTCTTTCGTCGACAGTAAGCGTATTGAACTCCCCCGTCGTTCCAGTAACGATGAGCGAATCGCAGTATTTCTTGGCAATAACATATTCTATCAACTGTATATATTTTTTATAATCGACTTCTTCATTGCAATCGAACGGTGTGACGAGCGGCAGCAGAATCCGACCATACGGGTTTCCCATCTATTCCTCCTCGGAGTTATTGTGATGTTATGATATCATGTAATCAGGTTGTCTGATATCTTATCTTAGTGTAAATCTGGTTTTCAAAATTGTCAAATACATTTTTTAAAATTTTTTGAGAAAAGAGCAACCATAATAAAAACACTAAGCTCATACTTGCTGGAGGTGATAGAGATATGCCACACTAAAGCCCCGGAGAGTTTACATGCACATCTTCGTTCTCATCAAACAAGTCCCTGAAACCGACAAGGTCAAAATGGACCCGGAAACCGGCACGATGGTGCGTTCGGGGCTTGAGAGCATCGTCAATCCTCTCGATCTTTACGCGATCGAAGAGGCGCTTGTGTTGAAAGAACGTCACGGGGCACACATAACCGTGCTCTCGATGGGCCCGCCGGATGCGGAGCGCGCCCTGCGGGAGTCGCTCGCGATGGGGTGCGACAGCGCAATTTTGCTGACCGACAGGGCTTTTGCGGGCTCTGACACCTGGGCGACCTCGCGCGTGCTGGCCGCAGCGATCCGGCGCGCAGGGGACGTAGACATCATCCTCGCAGGTGAGCGGGCCACCGACGGAGATACCGGTCAGGTCGGACCTGCGGTGGCCGCGTGGCTCGATATTCCCGTTCTCACGTACGTAAGTTCTCTTGAAATCGAAGCGGAACCCTTGTCCACAACGACGGCCGCCCACGGCGCCCCTCTCTCTGAAAACACACCAACAGCCATCACCAGTGCCTCTTCTCCAGTGGCTGTGCCGAAGACCATCCGCGTCCGCCGGCTGACCGAGGAGGGCTATCAAGTGCTCCAGGCCAGGCCGCCATGCCTCGTCACGGTCGTGAAAGAGATCGCTTCGCCGCGCCTTCCGACGCTGCGCGGCAAAAAATTCGCCCGGAGTGCGGAAGTGGTGCGCTGGGGAGCTGGGGACCTCGACCTTGATCCTGCTAGTACGGGGCTCGCTGGTTCTCCGACCCGCGTGACAAAGATTTTTTATCCAAAAGTCGCACGCAATGGCCAGCGTATTGTGGCCGCGGACGAAGCGGGCATCGAAACGGCGATCGGCCACATCATGACGCTTTTTGAAAAAAAGGGCCTCCTCGACAAGGCCTCGGCTGGGGACAGAGCTTTTGCTCCTTCGGTGCCTCTTGCCACTGCTTCCTTTTCGAGCTCAGCGCCTGAGCACTCTTCCGTTGCACAGGGCGCGGCGGGACAGGAATCCGACACCGCAGACACGCCGACAAAGCCCGAATTCTGGATTCTGGCGGAGCGCCGCGCAGGCGGCCTCGACGTGGTCTCTTTTGAGCTGCTCGCGCGGGCACGGGCGCTCGCGGACAGCCGAGGGGCGCTTTTAGCGGCAGTGGTGCCTACCTCCTCACTCTCCGAAGAGGACGCAGGCGCGCTGATTGCCCATGGCGCGGACCGCGTTCTCGCACTCGAGCATCCTTTCTTGCGCGATTTTCTGTGTGAAACATGGGCGGCAGTCCTCTACAAGCTTGTGCGCGAGCGCCAGCCCGAGGTTTTTCTCGCCGCCGCCACGACGACGGGCCGCACGCTCATGCCCTATCTCGCGGCCAAGCTCGGCACAGGCCTCACCGCCGACTGCACTGAACTCGCCATCGAGGAGGGCACGGGCCTATTGCTCCAGACCCGTCCTGCCATCGGCGGGAACATCATGGCCACGATTAAGACGGCCCGCCACAAGCCCCAGATGGCCACAGTCCGTCCGCACTCGATGCAACCTCTCTCCCCCGACACCGGGCGCCGAGGCGCGGTGATCCGCCTTGCAGGAGGACCGTTCGCAGGCGAAGCCTCTGAGCCTCCTGTCCGGATACTCGCACTCGAGCGCAACACCGAGGATTTTGAAAACCTCGAAGGGGCGCGCATCGTCGTCTCGGGCGGACGAGGCCTCAAGAAAGCCGACAATTTTAAGCTCATCCGCGAGCTCGCGTGCACCCTTGGCGCTGTCGTCGGCGCAAGCCGAGAAGTAGTCGACAGGGGCTGGATATCCTACCCCCATCAGGTGGGCTTAAGCGGCAAGACCATATCGCCCGAAATCTACCTCTGTGCAGGAATTTCAGGCGCCATCCAGCACCTGGCGGGCATCCGCACAGCAAAGACCGTCATTTCGATCAACACCGATCCCGATGCGCCCATCCATGCCGTGGCCGACCTCGCGATCGTGGGTGACCTCTTCGACATTCTTCCCCGGCTCACGGCGCGCCTGCGACAGGGGGCCACTCACGGCTTGCCGCACGAACATCCCTGGCCTTCATCGGACGGTCTGGCCCCAGCCTCGCCTGCTGCCGCGAGATCTGTCGACGAGGAGGTAACCGGCAGCTCGAAGGAGGCACGATCATGACCTATAATCACCTCACCCAAGAGATCATCGATGAACTCATCCGTATCGTTGGGGAACGAAATGTGCTTTTGGATCCAGCGCGCACCGAGGCCTTTTCTCACGATGAAACCTCCAAGGAAGAATATGGCCACATGCCCGAGGTTGTCGTGACGCCGCAGTCCACCGAGGCCGTCGCCGCCGTGGTCAAACTTGCGAACCAACATCGCATCCCTATCACGCCCCGCGGCGCGGGGAGCGGGCTTTCGGGCGGCGCTATCCCAGTCTACGGCGGCATCGTGCTGTCGCTCGAAAAGATGAACCGCGTGCGCGAGATCGACTACGACAACCTCACCATGACCGTTGAGACCGGCATCGTCACCAACGAGATCAACAACCTCGTCAAAGACAAGGGCCTATTCTACGCAGGCTACCCTATGAGCCTCGAGACGTGCACGCTCGGCGGCAACATCGCGGAAAACGCTGGCGGAGGAAAGGCCATCAAGTACGGCGTGACGTCGCGCTACATCCTCGGACTCGAATTCGTCACACCCACCGGCGAGGTCGTCTGGCTTGGAGGCAAGCTCGCAAAGGACGTGACCGGATACGACCTCGTCCACCTCATCGTCGGTTCGGAAGGCACGCTCGGCATCGCCACGGCGGCCATCATCAGGCTCATCGGACTGCCTGTTGCGAAATCCGACCTTCTCGTCCTCTTCCGCAGTCCTCAGGAAGCGATATCGACTGTCCCCATCATCCTCTCCAAAGGCCTCATTCCCACCGCCATCGAGTTCATGGACCGTCGTAGCGTGGAGACGTCCTGTGCTTATCTGAACGAGAACCTGCCGTATGCAGAGTGCGGCGCGATGCTGCTCATCGAGATGGACGGCCGAGACCCCGCCCTCGTCGAGCGCGAAGCCGAGGCTGTGGGAGACCTGTGCATGGAGCAGGGAGCCATCGAGGTCTATGTGGCGGACAACCGCACCACACAGGAGCGCCTTTGGGCGATACGCCGCAACATCGCCGAGGCCTTCAAGGTCTACTGCCCCGTTCAGAGCCTCGAAGACATCGTCGTGCCGCCCGCGGCGATTCCCGCCGTCATTCCGGAACTCGATCGTATATCCGAACAGTTCGGTATCACCATCCCCTGCTACGGCCATGCGGGCGATGGAAACTTGCACGCGACCCTCGTCAAAGCGCCCGACATGCCCATGGAGGCGTGGCGCCGCATCGAACCGGAGGCGCTCACTGCGCTGTACGAAGCCATCACCAGGCTCGGCGGCAAAATCTCGGGCGAACACGGCATCGGGCTCAAGCGCAAAGCGTACATGAAAAAGTTCATGAGCCCCGTCGAGCTTGCGCTTCTCAAGGCGATCAAGCGCGCGTGGGACCCCAACCTCATCATGAATCCGGGGAAAATTTTCGATATTGAAGATTGATGGCTGAAGGGCAACAAAACGAAAAGACTAAACTTTTGTTGGGTGTCTTCTCCATTTTTGCTATACGCTAAGACATTGAATATGATATATTCGATACTATGGAAATCGCCAGCCACTTCGACATCAACAACAGGATTACCCTTTATACGGGCGACTGTCTGGATTTCTTACAAGAAATACCGGACCAATCCGCAGCGCTGGTAGTAACTTCTCCACCTTACAACATCGGCAAAGAATATGAAAAAAAGACTTCTCTCGCCACCTATCTGGCATGGCAAGAAAACGTCATCAAGGAATGTTACAGAATTTTGAGAGAAGATGGCAGCATCTGTTGGGAAGTGGGGAACTATGTCAACAATGGAGAAATTCTACCGCTCGATATCATGCTGTTCCCCATATTCAACAGACTCGGACTTCATCTCCGCAACAGAATAATATGGCATTTCGGTCACGGCCTGCATTGTGCCAACAGATTTTCCGGAAGATATGAGACCATCCTGTGGTTTACAAAGACCGACGACTATATTTTCAATTTAGACAGCGTCCGTATTCCTCAAAAATATCCGAATAAGAAATATTACAAAGGGGAAAAGAAGGGTGAATTCTCGAGCAATCCTCTCGGCAAAAATCCAAGCGATGTCTGGGAAATCCCAAATGTCAAATCGAACCATGTCGAGAAAACCATCCATCCCTGTCAATTTCCGGTAGAGCTCGTCGAGCGCCTTGTTCTCGCTCTTACCAATGAGAATGATCTTGTCGTCGATCCTTTCAGCGGAGTAGGTTCTACCGCCATTGCAGCGCTGATGCACCACCGTAAGGCAGCGGGCTCGGAAATAGTCGAAGAATACGTAGCGATCGCGAAGCAGAGAATACAAGACGCCGAAAACGGAAAGCTCCGTATTCGGCCGATGGAGAGGCCTGTGTACGACCCACAAGAAAGTAAGGCTTATGTCCCCCCAAAAACTATCAATTTACACCAAAAAATGGCCTCAGAATCCCGCCGATCTCCGATTCGAAATCCTTTTTCTGGCGCCAGCCGAGCGACTCGAGCCTCGAGGTGTCCATGCGGCAGTCGCGCGGGCGCGGGGCACCCTTCGGTGGGTTCGGGTCGGGGTGGATATGCTCGGCATGAAGGCCGAGCACTTTCGCCATGACGTTGATCATTTCGAATTTTGTATAGGAAGGAAGACCCGAAAGCAAAAATCGAGGCATCGGCCCGAGCTCTTCGAACGTGCCGGAATTCCCTAGGTGCGCGTCGATTATCGCAAGAATCGCGTTTGCAACATCGTCGACATGGGCAGGATATCGGTGTGCCCAGTCGTCTACGTTCGACGGGACGCGACTTCTGAGCGCGAGTGCAATTTCCGTCACCGAAGATTCCTCGAGCGACTCGACAGGGCCATAGAGAATGGGGATGCGCAGCACTGCTCCTGCAGGGTGCGCGTCAGTGGCTCTTTTGATGGTTGTTCCCGACTCCAGGCACCTCGCTTCTCGAAGCGCCGATTCGGCGACTCGCTCGGCTTCGAGCTTCATTCTTCCGTATTCGTTGAGGGGATTGACCGGAGAATCAGGGAAGTAAGGGGGTGAAGTCCCATCGAACACATAATCTGTCGAAATGAGGAGCAGAAAAGCTCCTCGGGTTGCACATTCGCGGGCGATGATTTTCGTGGCATCGACATTGATGGCCCGCGCACGCTCCATGTCGTTATCGACGATATCGGGGCGACGCTCGGCGGCCATATGCACCACGATACCGGGCGAATACTGCGCAAAAAACAGCGCTACCGCGCCCTCGTTGGTCAGATTGAGTTTTTCGAGCGGCGGCCTTGCCCTCGAAAAGGCTACTCCTTTCACTTCAAAATCGGAACGCGTTGCCAAAAGTTTCATGAGCGAGCGGCCCAAGAGGCCGGACGCACCGGTGACGAGGATCTTCATGAAATAAGAATACCATGGAGGTGCACAATACAGAAGACCACAGTCCGTCGCGCCACTCTGCGCCGCTGCATACCTCTGCGGCAACTTCCTCACTTTTTGTGGTATACCCATCCGCCCTTGCGTAAAGTATCTTTTTTCGCTACTGTATCTTCCTACAGTCAGTCAACTTCCCTACAGGACATCGATTAGCGAGGAGATACCAATATGGAACAGAACCTTTGGTCGAGCCGCCAGAGCGAGCAGTGGCGCATAAAAGTCGGACTCGCGGAGATGCTCAAGGGCGGCGTCATCATGGATGTCACCAATGCCGCACAAGCGAAGATCGCCGAAAAGGCGGGAGCCTGCGCCGTCATGGCCCTCGAGCGTGTCCCTGCCGACATTCGCGCCCAAGGCGGCGTCGCTCGCATGTCCGATCCTAAGATCATCAAGGAAATCCAAGACGCAGTCTCGATTCCCGTCATGGCCAAGTGTCGCATTGGGCACTTTGTGGAGGCGCAGATTCTTGAGGCGCTCGGCGTGGACTTCATCGACGAATCCGAGGTGCTCACACCGGCCGACGATCGCTACCACGTCTTCAAGCACGACTTCAAAGTGCCGTTCGTCTGCGGATGCCGTGACCTGGGCGAAGCGCTCCGCCGAATCGGCGAGGGGGCAGCCATGATCCGCACCAAGGGGGAGGCTGGCACAGGCGACATCATTGAAGCCGTGCGGCACATGCGGGCAGTGCGCGACGGCATCGCGCGCCTGACCACCCTCCGCGATGAGGAGCTCATGACCGCGGCAAAAGAGCTTGGGGCGCCCTTCGAGCTCGTCTGGGAGGTTGCAAAGACCGGCAAACTCCCCGTCCCAAACTTCTCTGCAGGCGGCGTCGCGACTCCCGCCGATGCCGCACTGATGATGCAGCTCGGCGCCGAGTCGGTCTTCGTCGGTTCGGGCATTTTCAAGTCCGGCAACCCCGAACGCCGCGCAGCGGCCATCGTCGCCGCGGTGGTCAACTATAAAGACCCGAAGATTCTTGCGGAGATCTCTGAAGACCTCGGGGAGCCCATGGTCGGCATTGGCCTCGACGAGCTCGCCGAGAACCAGAGGATCGCAGGGAGAGGCTGGTGAACGATCTGCGAATCGGACTTCTGGCGTTCCAAGGAGATTACGAAGCCCACGGAAAGGCGCTTACGCGGGCAGGCGTTGCATCCTCGGCCCTCGTCGAAGTGCGGCGCCTTTCAGATATCGAGCGCGTCGATGCCCTCATCATTCCAGGCGGCGAGAGCACGGTCATGGGCATGCTCCTAGAACGCTTCGGCATGTTCGAAGCCCTCAAAACCCGCATCGAAGACGGCCTGCCTGTCTTTGCCACCTGCGCAGGCCTTATCCTGCTCGCAAAGAACATCGAAGGGAGCGATCAGACCAGGCTCGGCGTGCTTGACATCACGGTGCGGCGCAACGCCTATGGCCGCCAGATCGACAGCTTCCACTCGCCCGTGCGGACGACGCTCCCCCAGATAGGCATCGTCGACGGTGTGTTCATTCGTGCTCCGAAAATCACCGCTCTCGGCGAAGGTGTCGAGGTCATCGCCACCCACCGGGACGAACCCGTCATGGTGAGGCAGGGTTCAATCGTGGCCGCAACCTTCCACCCAGAGCTGCTCCCTGACGCTCCTTTACATCGTTGGTTCATTCAGTCTTTCTTGTTGAAAACGCAGGGGTAGCGAAAGGCCTTTCCGATATCCGAGACGCAATCCAGGCTGCCCCTATAGGGAGTTCAGGGGTAAATTTCCCGAGGGCATTTCTCAAAATTTTGGAAGAAGAGGGCTGGAAAAGTGCCCCGACAAGTCGATAGTAGTAATAGGGGCACTCTGTAAAGGCTCCACTAAGGATCGTCTCCTTTAATCCCTTCGTCAGCGCGATGATTCCTTCCTTCGAGGTGTCGACGACGTGAGCTATCTTCTCCTCTGTGGCGCCTACGCCGTTCAGAATCGCCGCTTCGAGTTCATCGTAGGAGTATGCGTGGACTCTTTCGACGTTCAGAATTGTGGCGGCGCATTCCAGCGCGACGAGGAGCTTTCTCCTGTCATAGCACATATGCCGAGGCCTTTTATCGAACGGTATCGAGGAGGCCGGCGCATAGGCTTCTTCGCGCTCCTCGTCGGGTTTCAAGAAATAGGAATATCCCACCAAGCGACCAAAGGTCCGCATCGTGTCGAGATAGCCGAGCCTCATGAATGTGGTTAAAAAATCTCTGTTCGTGTCGAGGACCCAGCCCATATCGATCGAATTTTTGATGTAGACGGTGATACAGCCCTCGATCTGCGGCTTTCTCTTTCTTCCCATACCCGAAAGATCGGAAACGATGATCCTGCGGTAGCCTCGCTTTCTAGCCATTGCGTAGGGAATGTTGTCGTACATTCCTCCGTCCATGAAGGCCGCACCGTCGATCTGCGGATTTTTAAAGCCTGGGAAGGCCGAACTCGCCATGAGATAGTCAACGACCTTCCCGTACTCCATATCTTCAAGAAAAATTTCACGGGGCCTCAGATTCGTCACATCGACGGTGACCACGCCGAAATCTTTTCCGCTTCTTCTGAGTGCGTCTTCGTCGAGGTTATTCTCGATGAGCTGTCTGAGGGGTCCTGTATCGAGTCCTTTATTGTTCACAATCGACGCAAAAAAATCTGGAATACTCGATATCGTGTGCAGGCCGATAGATATTTCTCCTTCTTTTGTGAAACGGGAGGGTAAATTGAGTATATTCTCAACAGTGATTTCCTTTCCCAGCTTTTCCAGCAAAGCCCCCGAACCCTGCGCGAGAAATGCCGCGATGACCGCACCGATCGAGGTACCCAGAAAGGCGCCCACGGGAATTCCCATTTCCTGAAGGGCCTGCCAGACACCGATGTGATAGACCCCCTTCGCTCCACCACCGCCGAGGACAAGGCAATAATCTTCTGAATCATAATGCATCGTCTCCTCCTCTGGGTTTCCTGAAGTGCCGTGCACAGCAATGTATTTTTACTACATACCCTTTCTTGACGCATCTGTCAAATATATATATTTTTAATCAGTCGCTCTGAAAATTTTAACTTTGTTTTTCATCGTGCCCAGAAGGGGCTGAAATGATATCTGAAAGGAACGACAGATGAACCAAAAACCAAAATCGTCATTTGACGATGTGCTGCTCGCCATCTCGCAAGGCCGAGACCGAACCAACCTGTTGAAAAAACAAGAACAGAAGACAATCGCATTCCTCGTTCAATACATCCCTTCCTGGGTAAGTTCGAACATGCTGACAGGAGTCGGCTTTTTCGGAAACGTCGTTGTATTCGTGAGTTTCATCCTCGGAAAAACAGTCGATGAGAAGTTTCTGCTCATGGGCGTCGCAGGTTTTGCCATCTCGTGGTTCGGCGATTCGCTCGACGGCCGCATCGCGTACTACCGGAATAAGCCGCGGAAGTGGTATGGTTTTTCACTCGACCTGGTAGTGGATTGGATAGGCATCGTGCTGGTCGGCCTTGGATTCATCGTGTACGCACCCCAGGGGCTCTCAAAAATTTTGGGGTATGCATTCATCGTCCTCTACGGGCTTGAGATCATCATTGCGCTGCTTCGGTACAAGATCAGCGGAGAATACTCCATCGATGCTGGAAAATTGAGCCCGACCGAGGCCAGAATCGGTATTTCTTTGTTTCTGGTGCTCGAGGTGATATTCCATGGAACCCTCATCTACATGGCAGGATTGGCCGACCTTATCCTCGCCCTTTCGAATTTTCTCGAGTTCAAAAAACTGGCGAGAATCGCCGATCGACGCGACGAAGAAGAAAACAAGAAGAATATATCTAAAATGCCCGACATCAAGGCAAAATAGAAAGCAGGTGCCATGCTGCGTTCAATTCTGACGTTTTCTAAGGCACAGATATCCTCTTTCGTCGGGGGCGTCGTCGACTACGGAGTCATGATTGTTCTCACCGAATTGCTGCACGTACACTACACCATATCAATTGTCTTCGGTGGCATCGTCGGGGCTGTGGTCAATTTTAGCGTGAACAGGGTGTGGAGTTTCTATTCAAAGGAAAAACCCTACAAATATTCTGTATTTCAGCAGCTTGTCATGTTTTGTCCGGTGGTGCTCGGCAGCATCGCATTAAAATCGAGCGGAACTTTTGCGCTTACCTCTCTCACGAAAATCGACTACAAAATTACAAGGCTTGCTGTCGACGCCCTTGTGTCGGTCTGCTTCAATTATATGCTTCAGAAGCACTGGATTTTCAAAAAGAGGTATTGAACGAGGGCCCCCTTAGAAAAACTCATGCACAGGAGCGCTCGAATGGGGTGGCCGAAAAAATTCATTCTGATTTCTTTACGAGTACCTTATCGATTCGTTTGCCGTCCATATCGACTACTTCGATGTGGAGGGGCGGCCACTCGATAACATCGCCGGCTTTGGGGATCGAACCTGCACAGTGCAGCACAAAGCCCGCCACGGTGTCGTAATCTTCACTCGAGACGGCCCCGACGTCGAGTTCGAGATTTTCGGCAAATTCGTCGATGGGCATCGAGCCGTCGACAAGGTAGGAACCGTCGCTTCGTCTGACAATTTGAGGCGCCTCTTCTTCCTCGATATCTGAGACGTTGACCATAGCCTCCAATAGGTCGCTGATCGCGACGAGCCCCGATACGCCGCCAAATTCATCGACAATAAGACCTGTCGATCTCTTTGCGTCGCGGAGAATGCCGAGCGCCTGCAACCCGGAAAAGGTCTCCGGAATCAGGACGGCCGGTTCCATGTAGGCTTCAACGCCGACAAAGTGGCCCTCTGCCAAATGCGTCAGGGCCTGCTTTACCGCCAACATGCCTTTTATATGATCCAGGTCTCCATCCACGACAGGCAGATAGCCAAATTCGGCGTTTTCGATGATGATCCGAATGTGCGATTCGCGCGAATCTGCCACATCCAGGGCCACGACATCCGTCCTCGGCGTCATGAACAGCGTGACACGCCTGTCGTCCAGGCTCAGCACTTCCTCCACCATCTCCCGCTCGGCCGCTTCAAACACCCCCGACTTCTCCCCCTGCTCTACGAGGATCTTCAGTTCTTCCGGGGTGATTGCAGATTCAGGATGATGCGAAAATCCGAAGAGCTTTATGATCCCATCGGTGATAGAGGACAGAAGCTTCACTACGGGAAAGAAAATGACGCTCAGCGCGCGCATGGGCTGAATGGTGAGACTAACGATGTGCTCTGGATTGTGGAGGGCGATGCTCTTGGGAACGAGCTCGCCGATCACCACGGAAAGGATGGTGATCGCCAATACCACCACGGCCACGGAAATCGAAGCGGCATATCGTTCCAGGAAAGCCCACTTCGACAGCCACTGCGCAAGCCACTGGGAGAAGGTCGTACCGCTCACCGTGCCCGTCAGGATGCCGATGAGCGTGATTGCGATTTGAATGGTGGAAAGATACCTGCTCGGCGATTCCCTGGTCTTGAGCGCAAGGCTGTAGACTTTTTTCCCTTTGTCCGCCTCGGCTTTGAGCCTTACCTTGCGCGAAGACACGAGCGCCATCTCCGAGAGCGAAAAAAATCCATTGAGCAGGATAAGGACAAGCAGGACAAGAAGCTCAGTCACCATGGCGCACCTCCATGATGGTAAGGTGCTTCATTGCTCGAGGCGCTGTGCCGGTACCTAGGTGGCAACAGTCAGAATCACTTGAGGAATCGTCATCGTTCTGCATGGAAAAAGAATAACAAAGAGTGGCCCACGATGTCGAGGCGCCAGAACCGACTTTTTTGTTTTTGCTCTTTCGTGGCTCTCTTTTAGTATTATATAGTAAAAACAAATGAAGAGATTCTTACGTTTGTGGATGACGCGCATAGCAGTCTTTCTGGGATTCACGTGCGCGGTGGCAATACCTTGGCCAGTGTCCGCGCAACAAAATCCCTCGCCGCCACACACGCTCCACGAAATGTTTGACCTAGAATTTCCAGAGAGCGATCCTCTCCGAAAGATAACAGAGCCGATATTCCTCGGGGAAACGAATTTCCTTCAAAGACTCAAGGAAAAAACCCGCACGCAGGAAATCCGCAGCGGAAGCGCCGCTCCGCTGCGCGCTCCTTTGGGCCTTGTCCTCTGCGGGGGTTCCGCGCGCGCCTATGCCCACATTGGGGTGCTCAAGGCGCTCGAACAGGCCGGCATATACCCTGACTTCATCGTGGCAAGCTCCATGGGGGCCATCGTCGGCATGCTCTATGCCGCTGGCTATTCTCCCGACGATATCGAAATGCTCATCCATGCCATTCCGCTCGAATCCTACTTCGATACTGTCATTCCCACCAATGGGGGCCTCATCAATACCGCAAATTTCACCGCCACGCTTCGAAAACTCGTCGGCGCGCTCGACATCTCGGAAACCGCGATACCCATCATCGTCACGGCCGAGGATCTCAAGTCCCGTCAGCAGATATGGTTTGCGGAGGGGCCCTTCGACCTCGTCATGGCAGGCGCATTTGCGATGCCTGCGATTTTTGAACCACAGCCTTTGGACACATTCGACCTCATCGATGCGGGAGCAACGACCATCGCACCCGTCGAACCAGCCCTCAGACTCAGCAATCGGCTCATCATTTCAACCGCGTTCTACGACCGGGCAATGAACTTCTCCAGCCCGATCACCGTGCTCAACCGCGCAGTGGACATAGGCAAGACGCGCGCCGGCATGAAGGACATCGAGAGGTCCCACGCCTTTGTGATCCGCAACGATGTGGAAAATCTCTCCTACATGCAGTTCAGCGACCCCGACACCATCATCGCAAAAGGCGAGAAAAGTGCGGCGTCACGTCTGGAAAAACTTCCACCTGAACTGCGTGCACAGTTCGAAAATGCACCTCCTCTTGGCTTCTCTGAGCATCGTGCGCAGATGCATGAAAAGCTCACATCGAGTATCCGACAGATACAGAGCGGCGAGCTTCCCTCAACATCGCTCGTCGTGAGAGGCGCCCCGATCCTCAGCCTGATGGAACCATTCTTGCGCGCTCCAGGAGAAACCAATACCGACCCGCGCATAGGCGCTTCTCTTATGTTTTCGGTCTCAAAACTCAGGGCGAGCGTCTCCTACTTCGCTGCCCTGGCCCCAGAAGCAGGAAAAGAGTGGGCCATTGAAGCGGGGCTGCGGGCCAACCCCCTGGGGAGCATGAATGTATTGCTCACGACGCGCCTCTGGGGAGACTACGGCACTACCTATATTGTGGACCACAGGCCTGAATACTGGGAATTTGCCGGGCTTCTAAAAAATACCGCGGTATTAAAAAATAAAAGGATCGGATTTCAGCTCGGGGGCGATCTGTTTTTGAAAACAACAGGGGGTATCGCCGTCTGGCGGACACTGGGGCTTGTGGATCTCGCGTCGACCCAAAAATTTTCGAAGCTCGGCGCCGCGCTTCAGCCTTGGTATACAGCAAATGTGGGTGGGTTTGTCGAAAACACTTCGGGAAATCAAATTGCCGCAGGCATTCAAAGCACCTTGACAGGCGGCCTCGACTCGACATGGATCAGCCCCAAGGCCCGAGCCTTTGCGAAAATTTCCCTCAACGGCCAGGAATTCGCCGGCTCAAGCTTCGACGGGTTCCGGAGCTCGGCGCCTCGGGCTTCTTCGCTCTCCGACTTGATTACGAACGCGGAAGTCTCCGTGGTGCTTCGAGACATGTACCTCGATATGGCCGAGGCACTCCTATTTCGGAATTTTGAGGCTGCACCGTTCTTCGATACGCGCTGGAGCAACACTCTTGGGGAACCTTTCCATATGAAAGACTGGGCTGCAGGCCTCACGTTTTCGTTCGAAGCCCGCGCCTTCGGGCTCGCACCCGCCACCCTAAGCCTCTACGCGAGCTACTCCGGCTCCAAGGTCTTCACGCTTCAAATCCGAAGCGGCGTGCTTCTTTCGAGCCAAAAATTTTAGATACAAGAGCAGTTTCTGGATGCCAAAAAATGAGCGCGCAGTCTTCGGTAAGAACACCGCGCGCCTTTTTTCTTCAGGCCTTATAGAGGCCCTGCACTCATTTCAACGAATACCGGACACCGATCGTCTGGCCGAAGCCCGATCCGCCGCCGGCAAAGTAATCGATATAGAACGAATGAAAATCGATCGCGAGCTTTTCGTTTACATAATACGAAACGCCACCGCCGGTGGAAATCCCAAAGCCGGGAGGAAGAATCCCGACGCCGAAGCCCAATCCTATATACCAGTCGAAATTCCGCAGAAATTCGGGAAAATCCTTATATGCTTTCATGCCCCAGTGCAGGCTGGCCATCCCCGCGGCAGAAACATGGACATCTGAGCCGAAATCAAGCCCTGCAAGGCCCATGACCCCCAGCGAGAGCGGAAAGCCTGGAATGCTGAATTTCTGAACAACGTACTCAACCCCTCCACCGATGCCAAAGCCTCTCCAGCCCCAGCCGACGCCCCCAAGCAGATCAAGATCACCTTTTTCGGCATGAACGTCGTCCGTCACGTTCTGGGCAAGCACAGGAGTCGCCGCAACCACGATCATCAAACACAGGACCGCAGCAATGTTCAATTTTTTCATACTTTTCCTCCCGGGCTACTTACGTGTAAAAAGAAAACAGCGCCTCGCAGCCTTATGTAGAATTATAGTCGAACAACGCGCAAAATCAATACAAACCTGTTCGCAGGTATGATATCATCGACGCATGAACCTTATGACCAGATGTCCATGGTGCGGTGACGACCCTCTGTATGTGCAATACCACGATGAAGAGTGGGGCACTCCCGTCCACGATGAACGCACACATTTCGAATTTCTGTTGCTCGAGACGCAGCAGGCGGGGCTCTCGTGGCGCACGATCCTCGGCAAACGCGAAGCCTACCGCAGAGCCTTCGCCAATTTCGAGCCGGAGCGCGTCGCCCTGTACTCCGAAAAGGATATCGAGCGCCTGCTCCAGGATCCTGGGCTCATCCGCAACAGGCGGAAACTCGAGGCGGCAGTTGCGAATGCCCGCGCCTTTCTGGCCATTCAGGCACAGTACGGTTCATTCGACAGTTGGATTTGGAGCTTCACCGACGGCCAGCCTGTGATCAATAGGTGGGAGACCATTGCAGAAATCCCTACCCGCACGGAGCTTTCAGACCTGATCAGCGCTGAGATGAAAAAGGCCGGCTTTGCTTTTGTGGGCTCGGTGACCATCTATGCTCACTTGCAGGCAATCGGCATCGTCAATGACCATCTTGTGAGCTGTTTTCGGCACACGCAGCTCGCAGGACGATGAAAGGAGCCGGGCTTTTCTCATGTCCACGAGTTCTGTATGCTCATGGCTATGGCGGTCCTTTATACCAGCACACGGAATGCTCATGTTCGCGTGAGCATCGCAGAGGCCATCGTGCAGGGCATGCCTCAGGATGGCGGGCTCTTCGTTCCCACGGAAATACCGAAGTTGCCGCTTGAGCCATTGTTAGAGCCAACGCTCTCGTACGCCGAGCTGGCCTGGATTGTTTTGTCTTTATGGTTCGATTGGCCCGAGTGGGAGCTGCGCCCTCTCATCGAAGAGGCGTATTCGAGTACTGGGGAAAGCCCTATGTTCGACGTTCCGGACATCGTTCCTCTCTCTGGGGCCGGCTCGCTGGCCAGCGATGGCAGAGGGAGATGCCTAGAAGGGGCCGTCCCTCTTTTTCTGCTCGAACTCTTCCACGGCAGAACGTGTGCCTTCAAGGACCTTGCCCTCAGCCTCTTGGGAGGGCTGCTGCACAAAAGTCTTGAAAAATGTGGGATCGATGAGCCGATGCTCATACTCACCGCCACCTCCGGCGACACCGGATCAGCGGCGCTCGTCGGGCTCGGCGGACAACCGGGCATCCGCATCGCCGTCATTTATCCGGCCACAGGCACGAGCCAGATCCAGCGCCTTCAGATGACCTCCGTGCCCACCGAGGGCAGGCTCGTCGTCGGCCTGAAAGGCAACTTTGACGACGCGCAGCGGACAGTCAAGGCCATCTTCCAAAGTGCACACCACCCCAATTCGCCTTTCTACGGCATACGCCTCAGCTCCGCAAACTCGATCAACATCGGAAGACTTCTGCCTCAGATCGTCTATTACGTAAAAGCCTGGCGCGACGTGACCCTTTCAGGGGCATTGCGGCGAGGTGACCCCTTCGATGTCGTCGTGCCGAGCGGTAATTTCGGCGACATTTTGGCCGCCCGCTATGCAAAAGCGATGGGTGTCCCCATCCGGCGTCTCATCTGCGCCTCAAACGCAAACCGGGTCCTGCACGATTTTTTCAGCACGGGCGTCTACGACCGACGGCGAACCCTCTCAAAGACCTTGAGCCCTTCGATGGACATCGTAGTCTCCAGTAATCTCGAACGTCTTTTGTACCTTGCGTTCGACAACAAGCCCGAAACCCTCGCATCTACGATGAGCACATTCGAGCGTGAGGGCTTCTTTCAACTACCGGACCAAAACCGCGCCAAAATCGCCGATTTCTCTGCCGGATGGGCGGACGACGACCGCACCCTTGCAAGCATCCGGCACATGTGGGAAGTCCACGGTGTTCTCGTCGATCCGCACACCGCCGTTGCCTGCGCTGTTGCGCATGAATCGACAGAGAACAGAAAGACTGCGGCCGATGGCTCAACGCCTGTCGTCGTCGCGGCGACCGCAAGCCCCTTCAAATTCCCCACCGCATGCCTCGAGGCGCTCCGCGGCGGCAGCGCGATTTCTCCACAAGAACAGGCCAATGACCTTCATCTCGTATTCGAGCTTTCCAAGGCTACCGGCATCTCTGTTCCAAGGCCCATCGGGGCGCTTGGTGCCGCCGAAGTCCGACATCAGCATGTCGTGGAAGAAAGGGATCTTGTGCCTCTGCTCGCCGACTTCGCCCATCAACCCTAAATTGGAGAAATGGTCCTATGATAGAGATTGAAGTCCCCGCCACAAGCGCAAATCTCGGCCCCGGCTTTGACTGCCTGGGGCTCGCCCTATCGCTGTCGAACATTGTCCGCATCGAAAAAGCCGCCAGAACGACGCTGAAAGGATGCCCACCCCAATGGAGCGGAGATGAGAATCTCTTTCTGAGATCACTCCGCCATGCATGCTCGCTGTTACAAATCGCTGTTCCAGAAATCTCCGTCGAATTCGTCACGAATATTCCGCCGGCCCGTGGCCTCGGTTCGAGCGCATCCCTCACAGTGGCGGGCGCTGCAGCGGCTATCATCCTGAACACAGAAACCGAAGCGGAGACAAGAGGTGAATACTCCGCTCTTCTGCACAGACCGGAAAATCTGGACTTTCTACTCCGGGTGGCCACCGATATCGAAGGACATCCGGACAATGCGGCTCCCGCCGTCTATGGCGGCTTTACCGCTGCGGCGGCCACAGGACAAGAACTCATCGTCAGCCACAGCAGTGCGCCGGCGGCCTGGCGTTTTGCGGCATGCATTCCCGAGTTCGATCTCGAGACCAGCGTAGCGCGCAAGGTCCTCCCCAACACCTTCTCTCGCTCTGATGCCGTCCATGCGCTTTCGCACGCGGTGCTCACCGCCCTTGCGATACAGAAGGCCGACCTCGCGTTGCTTGGACGAGCCTGTGAAGACAGGCTCCACGAGCCGTACCGCCGGCCCCTCGTTCCCGACTTCGAGGCTGTCGAATCGGCCTGTCGGGCGCAACACGCCGCCGCCGTGTGGCTCTCCGGATCAGGGCCGACAATTATGGCGGTATTCGAACCCTCTGCTCCCGAAGACATCGACAAAAAACTCGCCTCAATCATCGCACAGCAAGCACGGCATTCTTGGAAGATCGTCGTTTTGCACGCCGACAACCGGGGAATCCGCGCACACAAAATGTGAGGAGTAATTATGAGTGACGATCTGTCGTCCTGCAATCCGACGTTCTGGACCCCTCTTTCATCTTCGTTCGGCGACATCCTCGTTCTCTGGGAAGGCCAAGAGAGCCCAAGGCTCTGCCGGATTTACCTTCCTCATGAAGGCGCCGGCCAACTCGACCGAGCCCGCGTGGATTTTCCAGACATGGAACTCTGGAGGACAAACGCCGCGCCCCCTCCCCTCATCGAGTCTGTTGCAGGGCTGCTTCAGCTCATCCTTGCGGGGCGTCCAGTCCAACTCCCTTTCCCGCTCATTGAAGAGAGCCTGAAGCATCTTGGCATTTTTCAGCGCAAAGTCCTCACGCTCGAGGCCACCATACCCTTCGGGCATATCTGTACATACCGGCAACTTGCGAGGGCGTGCGGCAAGCCCTTGGCCTTCCGTGCCGTCGCGCACGCGCTTTCGCACAATCCGCTGCCTCTTCTTATCCCCTGCCACCGCGTGATCGCCTCCAATGGAGAGCTGGCCGGCTACCAAGGCGGCACAACCATGAAGCGCCACCTTCTTGAACGCGAAGGTGTTCCGTTTTCTGCGTCGGCTGTCGACTTACAACGCGCAAAGCTGTGGGCCTTCCCTTCATAAAGGGGCGGCGCCTTCTTGTTGCGCCCCGGCCTGCTATGGATTATCATTTTATAAAGCATGCGCGATGAGACCGATATGAGTGTTGCGGCCACTGGATCGTCTGAAATCATGCCCGTCATTTTTGTCGGACATGGACTTCCTATAAATGCAGTGCTGAACAACGACTTCACAAAATCGCTGCGCGAACTTACCATGAGCATCCCGGTACCCCAGAGCATCGCGGTAATGGCGGCTCACTGGAGTACCCCAGAAATCCGTGTCACAAGTGCCCCTCATCTCCGACAAATATTCGACAGCATCGAGTTTCAGCAAGAATTGCATGATATTGACTATGAACCTCCAGGAGACCCCGCGCTTGCAGAGGCGATCTGCAATCTTCTGCGTTCATCGGGCATTTCTGCAAACACCGATCCCAAGCGGGGCCTCGATGTAAGCGCGTGGGGTGTTCTCGTCCACATGTATCCCGAAGCCAATATCCCTGTAGTCGAGATTAGCCTTTCGTATCACATCGACACTTCGAACATCATTGAAGTTGGGAAAGCCCTTGCTCCTCTCCGACGAAGAGGGGTCTTACTCATAGGAAGCGGTGGACTCGTGCACAACATCTACGAAATGAGCAAAAGCATCAATACCACCCCGCCCGCATGGGCCATCGAAGCAGATACAAAGATCGCCGCGCTCGTTCAAGCAGGAGATGCTGCCGCGCTCAGTGAATTCGTACTACAAAATCTTGACCATTCGTCAGCAATCCCCACGCCTGAGCATATTTTGCCGGCCATCGCCATGCTCGCGCTGAAAGAACCCGAAGACCACATACGCTTTTTCTATGAAGCATTTCAAAATTCGACTATTTCAATGCGTTCGTTTATCATCGAGCGCAAGAAAGGCTAAAAGCCATCATATACTGGGCTGCCCTCCACGTTTGTAGTCTTTACGATATTCTTTTTACGACACTTTCCTCGCGACGACAACACAGCGCTCTTCCTCCAAAAAAGGAACCCACACGGGCATGATCCGGGCGTTCGATGCCAGGCTGCCCAACACAGGATCATCCGAAAGTTCGGCGAGCTCGAGCCGCGCATGCATTACGCGACCTTTGTAGGCACACAGGGCTCCCCCCGGCAAGATTTTTTTCCATATCGATCGAAACAATTTTCTCTCGCCAAAAGGCTTCAGTGCACGAAATACGACGCACTGCAGCGGCTCACGCTCATTTTCCACCGTACTTTGACGGACTTCGACATTCTCCAGCCCCAGCAGCGCCACGACGCTCTCCAAAAAGCGCGCTCTTTTCTCAAGCCTCTCTATCAAGATGAAATGATGCTCCGGGAAGGCCATTGAGAGCGGAATTCCGGGGAATCCCGCGCCTGTGCCGATATCGGCGATGCGCACCTTTTCTCCTCGCGCGCTGGAACTTTCGATATCGACGAGCAATTCTGCCAGCACATGCCAAGGAGCCAGGCTGTCGAGCACATGCTTTATGACGAGCTCCTCCCCTTCAGCCTTGACGAGGTTGTAGAGAGGATTCCACCGCTCCAGCTCATCGAGATACCGCGACAATCTTTCAAGAATTCCGGTGGCGATATCGAAATCGAGGGCCGCCAGCCCACGGGCAAGCAATTGTTCGTGATTCATCGTCGTAATTATAGCATATGGCACGCGCGCTCCGCACAGGATTGACAGCCCCCTCGACAATTTGGGATACTGAAGACCCATGAGAAAGCTACTATTCGTAACCGGAGGGGTGTGCTCTTCTCTTGGGAAAGGGATCACCGCATCCTCCATCGGCGCTCTCATGGAAGCGCGTGGGTTTACCGTGCAGATGGTGAAGATCGACCCTTACCTCAACGTCGATGCCGGCACGATGAGCCCTTATCAACACGGCGAGGTCTATGTCACCGACGACGGCGCGGAAACGGACCTCGACCTCGGCAACTATGGCCGATTCACCACCGCAAAACTGAGCCGTGCCAACTCCATCACCACAGGGCAGGTCTACAAGACGGTGATCGAAAAGGAGAGAGCCGGAGAGTACCTTGGCCGCACTGTCCAGGTCGTTCCCCACATCACCAACGAAATCAAACAGCGCATCCTCGCCGTAGCCAACGACCCCGAAGTCGACATGACGATCGTGGAGATCGGTGGCACCGTCGGCGATATCGAGTCTGTTCCTTTTTTGGAGGCGTGCCGCCAGCTCATCCACGAATTTGGAAAACAAAACGCCATCTCGATCCACGTCACGCTCGTCCCCTCAGTGTCCGGCGGCGAAATAAAGACGAAGCCCACCCAGCACGCCGTCAAGGAACTGCAGGAAGTCGGAATCCAGCCCGATGCGCTCGTGCTTCGTTCCACAAAACCTTTAAGCGATGACCTGCGGCGAAAAATCTCGCTCTTCACCAATGTCGAAGAGGATGGCGTCATAAGCGCCTACGACGCTGCCACCATCTACGAAATTCCCCTCATTTTCTACAATCAAAAACTAGACACCTTCCTGTTGCGGAAAATGAACATCGAGAGTCGCCACGCAGAGCTCGACAGATGGGAGTCCGTCGTCCAGGCGGTGACAAAACCGAACCGCAAGATAAAAATTGCCGTAGTCGGCAAATACATGGAGCTGCACGATTCCTACAAGTCGATATGGGAAGCCCTCTGCCACGGGGGCATTGCGCACCACGCAGGCCTCGAGATCGAAAAAGTCGATTCGTCGCGGCTTGAGGATCCGAAGGCGGACCTGGACTCGGTGTTCAGGGACATCCATGGCATACTCGTGCCTGGCGGATTCGGCGAGCGCGGCATCGAAGGCATGATACGCGCGGCGCACTATGCCCGGGAGCACGACATCCCCTATCTGGGTATTTGTCTCGGTATGCAGATTATGGTCATCGAATATGCGCGCTCGGTGCTCGGCTGGCAGGATGCACACTCTACAGAATTCAATAAATCGACGCCGCACCCTGTCGTCTGTCTTTTGGAAGAGCAGACCAAGATCAAAAACTACGGAGGCACCATGCGGCTCGGGGCCTACGATGCGATCACGAAAGTGAACTCGAATATTCGGGCAGCGTATAAAACCGAGCAAATAAGCGAACGGCACCGCCACCGCTATGAGGTGAACAACGATATGCGCGCCGAGCTCGAGGCGCATCACCTCGTCGTGAGCGCGACGACGCCGAACGGCGAGCTCGTCGAAGCCTGCGAATGGCCAAACCATCGCTGGTCGGTGGGCGTCCAGTTCCATCCGGAATTCAAATCACGCCCAACGTCGCCGCACCCCTTGTTCAGAGAGTTCATCAGAGCGGCGCTGAATCATGCCGATCATGCCGGAGCATGATCCGGACAGGGAGCGCACATGCATGGATGGCTATAAAAAAGCACCGGGAAGCCTCGTCCGATTCATCCTGGTGCTGTATCTTGTGGGCCATCTGACGCTGTTTTTTTTCTCCTGCAGCCAGTACATCGAAGAAAATACGGACGGCGCGCAGGCCGAAACGCCCGACGCCTGTTTTGTCGATCTGACGAGAAAAGAATATCGCGGCGGGAAACTCTCCATGCAGATTTCTGCGCGCCGGGCCGCCTGGTACGCGTCGGACCAACGGTTGGAAATTGAAGGGCTCACCTTCACCACCTACGACGCCGATGAGGGTTCGGTCTCCGCTTCTGGAGAGGCGGACAGGGCCGTTTTCTACGAGGCAAGCGGCGATGCAGAATTTTCGGGCTACGTGTGTGTCAGAAGCGCGGAAGGCGATGTCTCTTTCGAAACCCAAAAGCTTACGTACCGACGGGCGCTCGATGTATTCGAGACCCCCGCCGACGCAGACGTCGTCATAAAGGCGAAAGACCGGTTATGGATGGCAGGCAAGGGCCTGCTCTTCGACGTCAAGCAGAAATACTACGAGATTCTGACAGATGTCTCCGGTTCCGTTTATCGATGATATGAGGTACAATATTTTTATGAAAATAAGAGCGCCTCTGTGGCTGTTCGTGATTGTGATTGTGGGTGGAATAGTCCAATCCGGCTTTGCCCAGACACCAACATCCCAGACGCCGCCTCCCACGGCGTCCGGCCAGCCCCCCCTTGCCTCCGAAACTCAGCAGACCAACGGCAAAAAGCCCATATCCTTCAGCGCACGCAGCGTTCAAGGGGTTCTCGCAAAAGAGAAACAGAATACTATCCTCACAGGATCGGTCAAAATCACCACAGGCAGCCTGACCATCACCGCAGACCGCGTCGAGCTCAGCGGAGAGGATTACGTAAACGTCGCGTGCAGCGGGAACGTCACGGTAAACGACGCCGAAAAAGGCTTCTCTCTTGTCGCCGAGAAACTCTACTATCGGAGGGACACGGAAATCGGCGTGGCTCAAGGTAAGGTCGCCGTCAACGACACCAAGAACAACACCACCATCGATGCCGAATGGCTCCGATTCGATCAACAGCAGTCCATTTTCGAAGCGGCCGTCTCTGTTCTTGTCCTGAAAGAGGACATGTCGATTCGCGCCGAATACGCGCACTACAACCGCGACACTGAAGAAATCAAACTCCATGGCGGCGCAGTCGCCATCACCGAAGACGGAACCCTCAAAGGCGACGTCATTTCCGCAACGTCAGACTGGTCGAACATCCAGGTGTCCGGTGAAGTCTCCGGGACCATCACGACAAAGGAAAAATCAGCATCGCAATGAGCATTGCAACGCTTGAAGCTTTCCACCTGCGAAAATCGTTTGGACGAACACTCGCCGTGGCAGACGTCAGTTTCTCAATGGAGACAGGGGAAGTGATTGGCCTTCTGGGCCCGAACGGCGCAGGAAAAACGACTATCTTCTATATGATTGCAGGATTTCTCAAACCGAATGCAGGCAGCGTCCACTTCAACGGCCGCCAGATCGATCGGCTTCCCATGTTCAAACGGGCCATGCTCGGCATCTCCTACCTTCCCCAGGAACCCTCGATATTTCGCCGTCTGACCGTCGAAGAAAACATTCTCGCGGTCCTTGAAGTGCGCAGCGCCTTGTCCCTGTCGGGCCGCAGGGAAAAAGCGCGCGCCCTCATGGAGGAATTCGGTATTGCCCACCTCGCCCATCAGCCGGCGTATACGCTCTCGGGGGGCGAGCGCCGGAGAGCCGAAATCGCGCGGGCCCTGGCCATCGAGCCAAAATTCCTTCTCCTCGATGAGCCATTTACGGGCATCGACCCCATCGCAATCCGCGAGATAAAATCTCTTATTCGATCCCTGTCCGCGAGAGGCATCGGTATTCTTCTCACCGACCACAACGTCCGGGACACGCTCGCCATCACCACGCGCGCATACATCATCAGCAAAGGGGTCATCGTGGCACAAGGGGAACCGCAGCGCATCATCGACAACCCCCTTGCGCGCGAAACATATCTGGGGCAAGATTTCGAAATGTAGCTCCGAGCATGGGGATGCACATGAAACAACTATTCGCACAACTCGTAATGAAATAAAATCACTGTTGACGCCAGTGCGTGCGCATGGTACATTTAACGACAGTCCGTATGGGCTGCCCACCATTTTTTGTAACGGAAAAGCCATGAGGTATTTTGATACTCACGCCCACATCGGGCTTATTTACGATGACCCGATCGAACAACTCCTCGTTTGCCAACAGGCAAAACTTGCCGGAGTCAGCCGCATTGTCAGCATCTGCAACAGCCTCGTGGACTTCAAACAGGTGTACGAAAACCTGAAACCTGCGGAGCAGGTGTACCATGCTGTCGGTGTTTCTCCGTCGGAAGTGAGCAACCCCGGCAAGGATTGGCAGCGCTTCATCGAAGAGGCCACAAAACTGCCCCGTGTCATCGCCATAGGAGAAATCGGCCTCGATTACTACCATAAATTTGGCGACAAGCGCAGCCAGATCGAACTCTTCATCGATCAGCTCGAAATCGCCGCACGCCTCAATCTTCCCGTCATCATTCACAACCGCGAGGCCGGCAAAGACGTCCTCGATATTCTGAAAGACCGGATGCCTCCCGCTGGGGCCGTCCTGCACTGCTACTCGGAAAACGCCGCATATGCGGCGGAAATCCTCGACCTTGGACTCGACATTTATTTCTCGTTCGCAGGCAACCTGACGTACCGGAATGCGCGCAATCTGCACGAGACCGTGGCGTTCCTTCCGCTCGACCGCATACTCCTCGAGAGCGAGGCGCCTTTCATGGTGCCCGCAGAATACAGGAACAAGCGCAACATGCCCGAATATCTTCCTTCCACGGCGCAATTTCTGGCGGATTTCCTGAACATCGATGTGGAAGAAGTCGCCGAGACGACCTACCAAAACGCATGCCGGTTCTTCAGGCTCAGCCCCTGAGGCCGAGGAAGCATTGACGAGTTGGGCTGGGAGCGCGTAGGACGGCCACGAGGACGATAAACCCCTCTTGTGGTGTACGTGGGCCGAGCCCAGCGATGTTCTCTGCTTTGGAATGTTATCATGAACGGTACCAAGGCTACCCCCTTCGCGCTCGAAGAAGAAAAATGGCGCGCTCCTTATTTCCTCGCACCTGTGGCCGGCTATTCGGATATTGCGTTCCGCGCCATATGCACCGAATTCGGCGCAGCGCTCTGTTACACGGAGATGATAAGCGCGGAGGCCCTCGTCCGCGGCCATCCCAGGACAAAAGAACTCCTTGCGCGCGATCCGATCGAAGTCCGCTATGCGGTCCAGCTCTTCGGATCCGACCCCAAGACATTGGCAAAAGCCGCTCAAATCGTGTCGGCATATAATCCTGTGGTGATAGATCTCAACTGCGGCTGCCCTGTCCCCAAAATCATAAAGGCGGGGGCGGGCTCCGCGTTGCTGAGGACACCAGCGCGGATCGGCGAGATTGTCCGCGCCATGCGCGATGCGACGGCCCTCCCCATTTCCGTCAAACTGCGCACAGGCTGGGATCAAAACTCCATCAACTATTTCGAGACGTCGTCGGCCGCCATAGAGGCAGGGGCCTGCGCCATAACGCTGCACGGAAGGACCCGGGCCCAGGGGTATTCGGGCAGCGCAGACTGGGCCGCCATCAAGGCGCTCGCAGCACAGACATCCGTTCCCGTATTCGGCTCAGGCGACGTCTTCAGCGCAAAAGATGCGATCGCCATGCGCCGCATGACCGGCTGCGACGGCGTCATGATCGCGCGCGGCGCAATCGGAAATCCTTTCATTTTTACAAGGCTGAAAACCCTTGCAATTCAGCCAGAAGCAGGGCCGTCAGATAGCCCTCTGTCCCCCTGTCTCATCGCGCAGACAGCCAGACATCACCTCGCGCTGGCCATACAGTATCTAGGTGAAAAAAACGCATGTATAGAATTTCGCAAGCATTTCTGCGCATATACAAAAGGGCTGCCCGGTGGGGCGGCGCTCCGCGCCAAAGCTGTGCGCTGTACAAGCTTCAATGAATATGAAGCGCTTCTTACAGAACTCGAGAATAGCGCGGATTCACAACCTTAAACAACCTTAAGGTCGGTAATTTTTAACGACTTGTAATGAGCCAATCGGGCATAGTGCCCACATACTGTTCAAGCGAGGCGCGAAAACTGTCATCGACCGAGCCCTTCGCTCCAGCACCGGACAACACATCTTCCAGCCAGTGGCGCAAAAAATTGCGAGCAAAACTATCCCAATAATCGGGAAGAGGCACAGCGCCCGGCAAGGACGAAGGGACGAGAGGGTTCTGCGTATACTCTGGAAAGTATTTCGAAAAAACACGCTCATTCATCTGCATAATGCTGCTGAATCCTCCAAAGGGGATGTAGTCGGGCAACAATTGCTGCGCCTCCATTTCCTTCCAAATCTTCTCTTGGTTTTCTGCAATCAAGAGCCATCGAACAAAGGCCAGCGCCGCCTTTTTATTTTTTGCTCCCTTGGGTATCCCCATATAGCGAGCATCCGCAGTCAATAACATTTTCTGATTCATCATGGGGAAACGATATTGCAACTGCGTCTTGGCCGAATAAGGAAGCCTGAAAAATTCACTCGCCCTCATCGGCCAATAGAGGATACGATTCTCAAGCACAAGCTGGTAGCCTGGTTTATTGAAATAGGTAAAGGTAAAAGCATCTTCCTGCTCTTTTTTGACGTTTGAACAGAGAGAGACAAGCTCGTCGACAGCTCTTTCGAGGTTTTCCTTGTTCCACAGAATGGGCCATGTATGTATATCGTTCGGCAGGGAAACAGAAGTCGACTTCCAGTTTTGATTCAAAGAGAACCCCGCGCCCCCTGCCAAAAGCCAGTCTTCGGCAAACTCCAAATTCCACCTGGGCGAGAATCCCATCGCGCTCACTTTCCCATCGTCGATTTTCGTAAAGGCTTTCGATGAACTCAGAATCCGATCAAAACTGAGCGCAGCGACCCCCACATTCGAGCTTTCGGCCTTCCGCTCCACCAACACCATGCAGTCGAACGACAAGGGCATCAAAAGATGCTCCGCACCCTGCTTCCCGGCATTCAGCAATGCAGGATACATATCGTTCGGATCAAGGTAATACTTTGAAAAAAGGTCATTCAGTGAATCGAATTTTTTCACCAGAGGTGGGGAAAGCAAATATTTTGCAATGACGAGGGACGGAGGTTTATTCGTCTTCTTCAGTTCCGACGCTGCATTCGCCTTATACTCGATATCCACCGCCACCTGGTCGTTTTCTTTGTTGAAGAGCTGGGCGGCGACGACGAGTTCAGGGACATCGGTCCACACCAAAGCGCGCTCAGGCGTACCACACCCCGACATGATGGCAAGCACAAGGGCAAAAAGGCCTCCGAAAAGACCTGGACTATATCTGTACATCTTTTTCTTCATCGCTCGCAATATCCTTATTCATCATGGTATCATAGTGAACAACCACAAGGTAGCAAAGGAGAGGGGCAGAGCCGCCGTGCACATGCCGTGTGACCAGAAAAAAACATCGCGCATCAACTGGCAGTCCCAATGCCTCAAGGCCCGCTATGGCGAGCATGTCTGGCGACTCGGCATCGATGCTGGCTTTACCTGCCCTCACAGAAGCCCCGATCGGCAGGAGGGCGGCTGTCGTTTTTGCGCCCCCGACGGGAATATTTCGGCATATCAAAAAACCAAGACTTCCGTCCCCACCATCGCACAACAGATCGAACGCGCGCTCATCTTCACGCAAAGGCGCTACCATGCAAACGCCTTTTTTCTCTATTTTCAGGCATACACCTGCACCAACGCCTCCACGGAAAAGCTGGCCCAAATCTACGGAAATGCCATCGATGTTTTCTGGCAAACATACGAAAAGCTCAACCCGACACACCACATCCCCCCAGAGCTCCACACCTCCTCGAAAGGGCCGCTGAAAGGTATCATCGTTTCCACGCGCCCCGACTGCTTCGATCAGGAAAAGGCCAAGCTTCTTGCCGCCTATATGGAACAGGGTATGGAAGTATGGGTTGAACTCGGCCTCCAGTCGGCGCATGACCAGACCCTTTCGTTCATACGGCGAAACCACGGCGTCAACGTCTTCGTCGACGCGATGGACATCGCGCAGCGAAACCACCTGAAGCGTACGGTGCACCTCATGCTGGGCCTTCCTGGAGAATCGCGTGCGATGATGATCGAGACCGCGCGGTTAGTGGCAAACACAGGTGCGGAAGGGGTAAAATTTCACGATTTTAGGATCGTGAAAGGCTCTGCGTTCGCCCGGGGCTTTCTCGCAGGCGAGATCACGGCGATGCATCCGTCACGGCTTCCAAGCCTCCTCGCCGATTGCCTCGAAGTGTTGCCCCCCTCGACTGAAATCGTCCGCCTCTCGGCAGACTTTCGCCCCGAAGAGTCGATAAACATTCACCAGCCGATGGATAAACATATCTTGGCGCGCCTCGTCGAGGCCGAGCTTGCCAGGCGAGACTCCTTTCAGGGGCGAATGTTTACAGGTCGACGACCGACATAGCCCTTGACAATTGCCCCGCTTTCTCGTATTGTCGATTCTCGCCGAATGGTTTGCTTAGATTGGAGCGGTGTCCGAGGGGTTTAAGGAGACGGTCTTGAAAACCGCTGTACCGCAAGGTACCGGGGGTTCGAATCCCCCCTGCTCCGTCGTGAGCCACCTGATGTGAGGAGAGGTGCGAGAGAGGCCGAATCGGGCTCCCTGCTAAGGAGTTGTACCCCTAAAGGGTACCGAGGGTTCGAATCCCTCCCTCTCCGGTTTCGTGAGGCTATAGCTCAGCTGGATAGAGCTTCAGATTGCGGATCTGAAGGTCGGAGGTTCGAATCCTCTTAGCCTCACTTTTTTTATTGGAGAGATGCGAGAGCGGTTGAATCGGGCGGTCTCGAAAACCGTTGAACCCTCTGGGTTCCGGGGGTTCGAATCCCCCTCTCTCCGCGAGAGGAAACCGCGGGCTGGGGGCCCTGGTTTCCCGACGAAAGGCCTCTTTGCTGAGCGCGATTCTACCCCTGGAGAGATGACCGAGCGGTCGAAGGTGCGCGATTGGAAGTCGCGTGTACCCGTAAGGGTACCGAGGGTTCAAATCCCTCTCTCTCCGCTTGCAGGTTGAGCGCATAAGGCCAGGCACTGTGCTCGTAACCACTGCCTAACCCCGCCAGGTCCGGAAGGAAGCAACGGTACGCAGCAGGTGCGGTGCCGCAGAGCGCCTGGCTTTATGCGCTCCCACTGCTTTACCCTTCCATCCCATCATGCTATTTTTCTATTATGCCCTTTGAAGTCACCGCAACACGCAAGCGTCCTCAGACCTTCGAACAGCTGGCCGGCCAGCATTTTGTCGCCGCGACACTCATTTCTTCGCTGGAACAAGGACGCATTGCGCATGCCTACCTCTTTTCCGGACCTCGCGGATGCGGAAAAACCAGCACGGCGCGAATACTCGCCAAAGCGCTCAACTGCGAACATGGGCCCACGCCGCACCCCTGCGGAACTTGTCCTGCATGCCTGGCCATCTCAAGCGGTTCTTCCCTCGACGTCATCGAAATCGACGGTGCCTCAAACACGTCGGTGGACAATATCCGCCAGATAAAAGACGAGGTGCTCTTCGCGCCCCACTCGGGGCGATACAAAATCTACATTATCGACGAAGTCCACATGCTCTCGATGAGCGCCTTCAACGCACTTCTCAAGACCATCGAAGAACCTCCCCCCTACATTGTCTTCATTTTTGCCACAACTGAGCCTCAGAAGGTCCCCGCGACCATAAAAAGTCGCTGCCAACAGTTCAATTTCAGACTCGTCCCCACCGAAACCATCTTTAGATTGTTGGCACAGACAGCGGCCGAAACCGGCGTCGAGGCCGAAGAGGAGGCCCTCCTCTGGATAGCCCGTGAGGCAGCAGGTTCGGTCAGAGACGCCTACACCCTTTTCGATCAGATCGCATCATTCTCCGGCACCAAGATTACCGCACAGAATATTCGCGACACCCTGGGCTTGGTCGGCATCGATCGACTCAACGAGCTCTTCAGCGCCATTGTCAGCAACAAGACAAAGGAGGCCTTCGGCGTCCTCGACGAAATCCTCGAACGAGGCGTATCCCCCGAACAATTCTTAACCGACGCCGTCGATTATTGCCGATCCATCCTGCTCATGCTCCACGGCGTGGAAAAAGAGGGGCTGTTGAGCGCCCCCAGGGCTGTTTTTGAGCCTGTCGTCGTTGAATCCCTTTCGAAGGCCCAGATCGAATATGCGATCGCGCTGCTCCTCGACACCTACCGCCACCTCAAAGAGACAATCGAACCTCGGTATGAGCTCGAATTAACAGTAGCAAAACTGTGCAAGATCCAATCGTACCTCAGCCCGCAGGAATTGTTCGAGGCAATTCATTCCGTAAAAAAAGTCCTCAATGCGAAAGAAGTTCCACCTCGCATGCAAACAGGAAAGGACGCCCAGCTCCCTTTTCAGAGCCGTTCCGCCAATAGCGCAGAGGCCCCAAATGCGCCACTTCTCCGCGACCTGCATCCTCGCTCTGCGGAGTCTCGGCGCAGTGCGGAACAGCCCACTACAGCCGGCAGCTCGTTGGAGCCAGAAGCGACGGATGTTCATACTTCGCCAGCCGGGCCTGTCTCTCCCTCGGAGCTTAGGAAAAAAATCATCGCCAAACTGCGGAACCAGAATCTTTTCCTGGCTTCGGCGCTCGAAAAATCTGCCGAATGGATGCCAAAACATAATGGTTTCATCATTCCGGCGACGAACCGGGTGGAGATGGATCTCATCGCGCGATTCGCCCCCCTTATCGCAGAGGTCGGCGCTCAGATGCTCGGCACCCCCTGCGCCATAGAAGCGCGCCTCACCAAAGATCAAGAGCCCTCCACCTTCCGGCCGTCGCAAAGAGAGACGACAAGCCCTCCTCCTAGCTCGAACGAAAGAAACGACGAAGGGCAGATCTCTTCCGGCCAAAGCGCAGGACAAGAATCCAAAAGCGCCCCTCTGGCCGCAGCTTCTTTTGAAGGGGCAGCCTCGGACGGGGCGACTGAAAACGCCGACGAATCGGAAAATCCAGTGTACGGCGAGCATCCCCGACATGCCGTCTCCTCGGGACTACAAAAACTTACAGAGACAGAGGTGCACGCCATTGAGCTCATTCGAAAAATGTTCAAGGGAAAAGTCATCGCGACGTATACTTCTCCCGGCGCCTCGCCTTCCGAGTCTTTGGCACCCCAGTACCCTTCCAGCAGCACCGCCGATACACCCGAATACCCCGAAGACACCGAAGCGTTCGAAGGTGGCGATGAAGATGATTTTGATTGATATTCAATTTTGATACCACCGGAGGCAATGATGGATCTATCGAATATTTTCGACATGTTGAAAAATCCTCAGGCATTACGGGCACAGGCTGAGGAGATGCAGAAGAAAATGAGCGCAATCCACGCCACAGGACAGGCCGGCGGAGGCATGGTCAAAATCACCCTCTCCGGGACCATGGAACTGCTCGAATGCTACATCTCTCCAGAGCTTTCCGAATTCAAAGACATACCCCTCCTCCAAGACCTTATCCGCGCAGCCCACCACAACGCTGCAGAAAAAGTCAAAGAGGCGATCCAAAACGAATTTGCTGGTTCCCTGAGCGGATTCGGGCCAGGCATGCCGTTTGGAAATCTTCCGGGAATGGCGGTTTGACGCTCATGCTGATCTGCACAAGGCATTCTGCACGAGGCATACGTGGCAGCAGAACAACGCCAGCGACAAAGGGCAGGAGCACAAGAAGGACAGCGCCATGAAAGCAATCGAAGATCTTGTGTCGCTGCTCACTCGTTTACCAGGAGTGGGGCGAAAAAGCGCCCTTCGCATCGCGTATTCGCTTCTCAGATCAGACCTGGCATTCAGCGAGGCCCTTGCCGAACGTATCCGGACCTTGCGCGCGACAATCCATTTCTGTGCTGAATGCGGCGCGTATGCCGAATCAGAACTGTGCCAGGTCTGCTCCGACCTCTCTCGCGATCGAAGCATCGTATGCGTTGTCGAACAACCCCAAGATGTCATCACGATAGAAGCATCGAAAGAATACAGGGGCCTCTACCATGTCCTGGGGGGAGTACTTTCTCCTTTGGAGGGTGTCGGCCCAGACCGTCTCAATATTGGAAAACTCATTCAAAGAATTCAGAGTTCCCGCGCAACATCCGTTCCCATCCTGGAAGTCGTCATTGCGACGAATCCGACCATCGAAGGTGACACCACGGCCCTCTATTTGAAAAAACTGCTTGAAAAAGAACCCGTCAGAGTCACCCGGCTGGCGACAGGCATTCCCGTGGGCGGCGACCTCGAATACGCGGACCGACTGACCCTTGCCCGATCTTTTCGCGGCAGATCCTCTTTCTAGGAGCTCAAGGATGCGCGCTACCGAAATTGCCCACATTATCAATGCAGAAATCATTACAGGAAAAGACCTGGCTGACAATCTCGATATCGGGACCGCCTGTGGCTCAGACCTTATGAGCGACGTCATCGCCTTCGTCAAAGAGCGTGTGGCGTTACTCACCGGCCTCACCAACCCTCAGGTTCTGCGTACCGCCGACTTGATGGATATACGCCTGATTATTTTTGTCAGGGGCAAAAAGCCTTCTGAAGAAATGATCCAAATGGCTCGGGAACAAGGGATCGTGCTCATGAGGACTCGCGACAGCATGTTCGTAGCCTGCGGCAAGCTCTACCAAGCCGGAATAAAAGGAGACTCTTCATATTAAAGATACATCAATGCATACAAGAAGGAATCGTCGCCGTGATCATTGAATACACCATTCCCCGGTTGGACTTCTCCGCCGCAGGAAAGGCCTCCACCGACATGAAACGCCGCTTGACCCAGCTTGGCCTACCGCCGGCCCTCATCAAAAGAGTCGCCATCGCGATGTATGAGGCCGAGATGAACATCGCCATTCACGGGGGCGGAGGACGAGCAGAGGTCGAAATCTCTCACGATGGGATAATGACTCGTTTCATCGATCATGGCCCAGGTATCGCCGACATCGAGCTCGCGATGCAAGAAGGATATTCGACTGCTCCGGAAGAAATCCGCGACATGGGATTCGGGGCAGGCATGGGCTTGCCCAACATGAAAAAAAACGCCGATGAGCTTATTATTCAAAGCGAACTCAACAAAGGAACAACGGTGCAGATGTACTTTAAACTTCCTGTAGGAGAACAGTAAGTGAACTTTGAACCTACAAATCAGACCCCGCACATACTCCATCCATTTCATTCGGTGTTGCTCGATGCCGACTTGTGCGTGGGCTGCACTACCTGCATTAAGTTTTGTCCGACCAAAGCCATTCGCGTCAGAAACGGAAAAGCAAAAATTTTCGAAGACCGCTGTATCGATTGCGGCGAATGTATCCGCAGATGCCCCAAGGGGGCAAAAAAAGCGGTCTCGGACCCCCTCTTCGTGATGGATGCATACGATATCAAAGTCGCGCTCCCTGCTCCTTCTCTCTATGCCCAATTCGGCACTGCCTACGCTCAAGAAAATATTTTCAATGCACTACTCTCCGCAGGATTCGACGAAGTGTTCGACGTGGCATGGGGGGCCCTCGTCGTTACGGAGATGACGCGCGACATCCTTGCTCACGAAGCACTGCGGCCCCGCATTTCAAGCGCCTGTCCCGTCGTCGTTCGCCTCATTCAACAGCGATTTCCAAGCCTGATTCCCAATCTTATGCCTATACTTCCCCCTTCGGAAATCGCCGCCCGAGAGGCTCGAAGAAGGCTTGGCGCTTCATCACAGAAGATTGGAATCTTCTTTCTCAGCCCTTGTACTGCAAAGGTGACCTCTGTGCGGGCTCCGCTGGGATATGAAGAATCTGCGATCGATGCGGTATTTTCGTTTGGGGATATATACGCCACGCTCAAGCGTGCGCTCGAATCTCCCCCAATCCCCGGAAGACCGAACGACGAGGACACCGCATCCGCGTTCGATCATTGCGCACAGAAGGGATGGCGCGAGAAACAACACCCCCGTCGCTTGCCGATCATGAAACACCTCGAACCCGGCATGGGATGGGCTCGATCGGATGGCGAGCTCGATGCGCTTCAGATCGAAAATGCGGTGTCGGTCGACGGCATTTCCAACGTCATCGACCTTTTCGAAGCCATCGAAAACGGCAACATCGACTCAATCCAGTACATTGAAGCCCTCGCATGTCCAGGAGGCTGTGTGGGAGGTCCCATGGCCGTGGAAAACCCCCACATTGCACGAGCCACCATGCGCCAGCGATATCAACATCCTTTCGAACAAGGCACCCCCCCTTCTCCCGAGCTCCCCACGAGAGAACAAGCGCACAAGACCTTCCTGTGGACAAAACCATTAGTTCCCAATCCGGTGCTGGTGCTGGATACCGATCTATCGAAGGCTTTACAGATGGCCGAACACATCGAACACATAAGGAAACAGCTGCCCGGAATCGATTGCGGAGCCTGCGGGGCCCCCGATTGCGATGCCTTTGCAGAGGACATCGTGCGCAATTTGAGTTCTGTCGAAGAATGCCGACTTTTAACGCGTTCGACATAGGGACGGATATGCCATACGTCATCGTCGAATAAATTTGACAAACAGATATGGAATGAGTATAGTAAATTACTGTATGCTTGCATTTTGTGTAATTTCATGTAAGATTCTCCGGTTATCCGTGAATCCGGTCAATAGTCAATATTCATCAAGAGGGTAAGCTGTTTGAATAAGAAGGATTTTCCTCACATCCACTTCTATGACCAGGATTTTGTCGACGTCTATGACAGAACCTGGGCCTGGATTGCTGATTGCTGGACAACCGGAGGTAGCCAGACAAAAATCAGCAAAATCAAATTTTTCTACTATCCTGAGCGGAAAAGACTCGATTTCCTCGAACAGGTTTTTTCCAGTTTTTTTCTCGTCTACAGCAATCGAATCTACTCTGCATCGAATGGACTCGATGCGCTGTATGCACTTCAGGAGCCCGATGGGGCAATCCACACCGCCTACGACATCGAGACAGGCGCACCCATTCTGCCGCCAGACAACCCCCTGGGAGTAACGCTTCCTCTCCTCGCGTGGGCCGAGTTCAATCTCTACCACAAGACGGCCAATAAAAAACGCGTTAAGGAAGTCATGCCTGTGCTCAGCAAACACTACAAATGGCTCGAGGCGCATTTCAAAATGCCGAACGGCCTCTTCGCGACGCCACTGTCCTCGACAGGCATGGAAAACAGCCCGCGCACCGATGTGCGATACTTCATCGATTTCAATGCCACCATGGCAATGAACGCACTCTATCTTTCTGCGCTGGGAGACATCTTGAACGACAAAGACGCCTCATTTCAGTACAAAAGAGACTATTTCTCGATAAAAACAAGAATAAATTCAAAAATGTGGAATGCCGAAGACGGTTTCTACTACGACCTCGATGAGCACGAAAATCAGATTCCCATAAAAACCCTTGGGACATATTGGCTTCTGCTCGCCGAAATACCAAACGAAGAGCGCGCCGAGAAACTTGTGGCAAAACTTAAGGATCCTCAGTGCTTCGGCACCGAGAACCCCTTCCCTTCTCTCTCGGTCGACCACCCCGCCTTTGATAAAAAGGGGCAGGGCTTTTGCGGCAGCGTGTTCCCCTGGCTCACCTTCATGGTCATTAAAGGCTTGGAAAAATATTACTTCTACGAACTTGCCCGAGATTCGGCGATACGCCACCTCTATTACATTCTCGATTCGATGCACAGCAACGATCACGAAGGAGGTCGGCACAACAGCCGACCCACCGTGTGGAGCGCATACCAACCGATGAACGAGGGAAAAGCAGTCTGGGACGGGCACCCCGATTGGCCGCTGCCAAACCACTTCCCTTCAAACGGACTTTGCACGGTAACCCTCATTATCGAAAACATTATAGGGCTCTATATCTCCTTGCCCCGAAAGACCGTCGATTGGATTATCCCCAACCTCGAAGTCATGGGCATCGAAAATCTTTCCCTGAAGCGCAACATGATTACCATTCTTTCGAGCAAATCCGGCCGCGGATGGGAGATCCATATGGAGAGCGAAAAATTGTATTACTTTACTATCAATGTGCTGGGCAAAAAGAAAAAAACGCTCCCCATTCCTTCGGGCAAGTGCTCAATGCTCATCGACAAGATTTAAAATCGGATCGAGCTCGCTCAAGGGACGACGCGCACCGATACCGAGCCCATAAGCGCAATGCCGCTGACCTGCAACACGCCTTCGCGTGAAGCGCCGAAGGGGACATCTGCCCTGCTCACGGCCTCTCCCATTATCGGCACGACGGAAAAATGCACTCGCGTGCCCGGAGAAACAAGAATTCTCGTCTCTCCCATAATCGCGACGAGCTCAAGCCGCAAGCCTGCGGCCGGCACTTGAATACCGCGAAGATCGATCGTCGTCGAGCCCATCAGAGTAACACTGGTGGCGGCCTTTCCTTCGAGCATGCGCCCATTGACCCTGCGATCCCCCATGACGCACAGAAAAAAGTCGCCGGACATCCCCCACTGCCCCAAGGACAGGGGGCGGCTATATGCGCTTGAAGAAGTCCCGCCCTGATCATTCTGGACGTCGCGCCTCTCCACCCTTCCATCCATATCGGACGCCCGATGCGCAGTGAGGGCTGCATGGAGGACGGCCTGTGGATCATCGGCTTTTTGTATCTCTGCGGCGAGGTTCTCATATTGCTCAAGAGAAATCTTATCTTGAACATAGAGGTCCGTGAGCTCATCGAGCGCCTTTTCCCGAATATCGCTGGACGGTGAATTCTCATAGCTCCAGCCCCGCTCTCGCCCCTTCGTTCTCTCCCTGCTCATTGAGCCTCCTGGGACCTGATCTTCGTACGACGAGGATCAGACTACCTTAATTACTATACACATTTCCTAAAATCTAATCTATTATTGTGCCAAGAAATGAATCCCCTATGAGTATCCTGCTAAAATTCTCTAAATCGGTCCCAGATGCAAAAATTATTCTGAGCCCAAGTTCTTTTGCCTTTGCTGCGGCGATTGGATCAAAAGGAAGGTTTGCGCCCGGATTCCAGACTGCTCCTGTCATCCTTAAAAGGCCATCGAAGGTTATATGGGTAAGGGGCTTTGCCTCAGGCTCTTTCTTGGGATCGGCGCTATAGATCTGAGAAATATTCGATAAATTCACTATTTTGTCTGCATGAAAGTGTTCAGCAAGCAGCACCGCATCATAGTCAGTCGAGAAGCCCGGCTTCCAGCCTGCTGCGACCAAAATTTTGCCGTGCATTGAAATATCTGCGCTTGGGTCTGTGATTACCTGGTCTGGGCAATAATCGGAAAAAACCTCCCTTACCAGTTGTGCATTGAGCCTGGTCGCCGCAATCCCAATTCGGTCGAGCGATTCATCAAGCTGGGACGCCCTTGCCTGCTTCTGTCCGGCATCTTCGACGAACTCTTTATAGGCCTTCTGCCATTGTCGGGCTGCAGAGCCCCCTCCCACCACAAGAATCGCTTTTCGATCGTCCGCATCCAACCATGACGTCAACACTTTTCGAAAGCGTGAGAGGAACAAACCGTCCGGTCCCCCTTGGGGAGCGACGATCGAACCGCCTAACGAGATTACAACAGTCATCACTATCCCCTCTCTTTCAGCAGTCTTTGGCATATTGCGAAGAGCAATTCAGGCAGCACATTGAACGCATAGTGGCGATTCACACGCTCGCCTGGCTGATGATATTCCCTCCCCCAAGGGCCAATATTTATTACGGGAACATTGAGTGGATTTTCCAGATACTCCTTTAAATCGGGCTGAGGTACCGCCGACCTCTGCTCTATATATTCGATGGACTGCTCATCGATAGAAGGCGCCAAGAAACTCATATCAGAAATCCCTGGAAAGTAGGGACGGAGCTTTATGGTCTCCTCGTGCATCCTGTTGAATTGTACGAGCTCATCTTTGATGCATGCCAAAAAGGTCTGATCGCGATCCGAGTCCAATTCTGCCTTTGCATAATAAGGCGGCGCCAAGCCTACCACCGCGCATGGGCCCTCAAGGTGAGCATAACTCAGTAATTCATGCACAATTGTCGCCGTCTGCAAGACCTTATCTTCAGGATGGCTCTTCTCTGCAATCCTCCTGATACGCTCTAAAACACCAGGCGCCACATATTCGGCACGACGGACGAGTTCAGGAAAATCGATGACTTCAGAAGAGAACTTCGGCATGGCCACATGCTCATTCTGTTTTCTGGAAAATGCAGACATTCTCTCATAAAATAAAGAAATAGATGTATCAAGCGCTTTCTGGACAAGAAGTTTGATGTTTTCAAAGATTTTTGCAGGATTTTTCTCAAATGTCAAAACATTGAGTGCACAAAAGACATCTCCAGGCATCGTCACATCGTAGTGATTTCGCATTTCACGATAATACAACATGGTCGGGGGAGGAGGCTCTTCGCCTGAAAACGTCGTCCGAATATTGAAGCACTCACTGTTGCACTCGATATCTCGCGCAAATACCGAAGCTGCCATGACCGGATTGAACCCATCAAAGGGAGCCCCCGCGTGGGCCGGTTTTCCCACGAACAACACAAAAGGAAGAAGCTTACTGACCGATCCTACAAATACGGCCTTTCCCTCTGCGCCATCCCCCTGATCCACGGCTGCATCGAGATTGATGACGGCCTTCAGCGTCAGTCCACGCTCAGTCGCAAACGTCGAAAGGATCTTTTTCGCCGCTTTCATTCCAACGGACGAGCCCTCTTCATCCGGGACCGCCATATAGATGATATTGCCCACTCTTTCATTGTCGTCGAGGAACGCAGCGAGCGCAGTTATTCCAGCAGCGAGACCGCTCTTCATGTCGAGCATACCCCTGCCGGGAATGAACGATCCACTTTCTAAATCTTTCTTGAGCAATGCCTCTGCCGGAGACAATTCTTGTTTTGCACAGAGCGATTGCACCATTCTTTTCGTAAGATTCTCAGGATCGAAGGCAAAAGGTTCCCAGACACCGTAATTGTTCGTATCAACGACATCATAGTGCCCTGTAAGGACAACACAAGAGCTTCCGATCCCAGGGGCCAGCGCTATGACAATCCTCCGCCCTTTCGGATCTTTCTCGATATAAAACTCATACACGTGGTCAGGATGCGCTTTGAAAAAAGCGAGCTCTCGCAGCACCGACATAAGAACGTCTGGGAAAGAGACTTCCCCCGACGTATTTGTTATACTCGCCGATCGTACCAGACGCAGCGCTATCGATCGCGCATCTATGCCACCGTCGTTTTTCCCCATGATGGTCGAGTCTACCACACATGCACATGGTTCGTTGAGTATCTCAATCCAGCGAAAATTTTCGGGCGAGGAGCGACAGATTCTTCTTGTTCATCGTGGTAGAACCTTCCGGAAGGTACGAATATTCGATGTATTCTTTATAAACTTCAGAAACCTTGTGCCGCACGAGCTTCATCGTGGAATTGATCGTTCCGTTCTGTTCGCTAAAGGGTTCTTCCACAATCTGGAATACAGAAGGAATCCATGTCGATTGGACCTTCTTCGCCTTCGGATCGTTCTTGAATCTATAAAACTCATCGACGAGGACCTCCAAGAGCGCCTCGGGAGAATGAAGGGACCTTTTCGCGATCAAATTCTTTACTTTTACTTCATCCAGCGTCACAAGCGCTATCGTATATTTTCTATGATCGCACCACACCATAATTTGATCGAAAACATCTGTCGACATCGTAATCGCTTCTTCGATTTCTTCGGGGCTGTACTTCTCGCCATCGTCCCGAATCAGGAGCGCCTTCGCCCTGCCGATCACGGAAAGAAAGCCCTCCTCATCCATAAAGCCCAGATCCCCGGTCCACAGGCGGCCGTCGCGGAGCACTTCGGCGGTAGCCTCAGGATTTTTGTAGTAACCGAGCATCACATTCTCTCCGGTAATGGTGATCTGCCCCACAGTTCCCAGCGGCACCTCGTCTCCGCGTTCGTCCATAATCTTACATTGGACGGACGGGGCTATTATGCCGGATGTGCCGAATTTGTGGATCCTTGGAGTATTCGAAGAAATGATAGGAGCGGCCTCGGTGAGGCCATACCCCTGATAGACCGGCACGCCAAGGGCTGCAAAGAATTGTTGCTGCTTGATATCCAAAAATGCCCCTCCCCCTACGCAAAACCGAATAGCATCGCCGAACAGCGTCTTTTTAACTGTATTGAACACAAGCAGCTTTGCCGTGAAGTATGGAAAGAACGCCTTGAATCGATCTTTAAACGGCGGCTTGTGATAGCCATCACCGTTCCAGAGGATCCCCGCCTCAATCCCTTTTTTAAATATTCTTTCAATGAGGCCGCCCTTCTCTTCAATCGCCGCGATAATCTTCTTCATGAAATTGCCTGAAAGAGACGGAACAGTGAACAGAAAAATCGGATTGCTCTCTTTCAAATTGATCGGGATATTCCTCAGCGTCGCAATTCCTCCTCCTCTGGAATCCACAAAATAAAGAGAAATCCCACAAATCATCGCCGTATATAATCCTACAGTATGGGCGAAGGAATGATCGACGGGAAGTATCAATAGGGTCCTGAAATACATGGGATTGTCGAACAGATCTATTGCGTCGTGACAATTCGACCAATAATTGAGATGCGACAACATGATGCCTTTTGGATTGCCCGTTGTGCCAGACGTATAGGAAATGGTCACTATATCATCTTCTTCTGCCGCTTCCTCAATTGAATCCAGTTTTTTGCCATACTCGTCATTCTGTTTGAGGAGCGAATCTCCGATCGAAAGGGCTTCCTTCAGAGAGATCAGGCAATCTTCCGAGATGCTCGATGTATTCAGAATGCTCCGTGCCCATTCGACATCATCGTCAAAATATACAATGCGCATATCGGCACTACGGATGTTCCTCATGGCATTCGCGACTTTTTCCAACTGATTGTGCGTCGTGCAGATAATTTTCGATTCGGAATGCTCTATCCTGAACGGAATTTCATCCGAGAGAAGCTTAATCGAAAGGGGCACGGAGATCATGCCCGCGCACAACAGCCCAAGCTCCGAAATCAGCCATTCCGGAGAGCCTTCGGCGATTATGGCGGCCCTGTCGCCTTTTGTAACATTCTGTGCCACCAGCCACGCGGCAAACATGCGCGCTTGTTCTCTTACTTGGGAAAACGTCGTCCCTACGTACCCGGAATCGGTTTTCTTCAATGCGTAAGGAATGTCGGAATATTTTGCCGCAGCCTCTTTCAGCATCCGAAGCACAGTTCTTTTCATGTTCTACCTTTCCTCTTCAAAACAGTATCCACCGTCATTATGCATTCCGAGCAGAGACTAGTAAATATGTCATTAAATTTGGGGCTGTACTAGATAAAGCGCGATGATATACTTAGAAAGTGGGTTTAAGTCATTGTAGATTAACGAAAAATACTCAGACAAGACTTTTAGAATTCTTTGTCCTGGAAGTAACGGCAAGATCTGCAGCAAATATACTGGGAATACACCCTAATTCAGCAGCTCTTTTCTATCGAAAAATTCGTCAAGTTATTGCTTCTAATCTAGCAAAAGAAGCACATGAAATATTTCAAGGTGATATCGAAATTGACGAGAGCTATTTCGGTGGAGTCCGCAAAGGTAAACGCGGTCGAGGCGCAGCCGGGAAAGTGGTCGTCTTTGGCATGCTGAAGCGTCATGACAAGGTGTATACTGTAATTGTGGAGAATACCAGGACAAAGACCCTAATGAATGAAATTACCCATAAAATCAAGCCAGATAGCGTTGTTTATACAGACGCCTATCATAGTTACGATGCATTAGATGTAAGTGAATTCCATCATCATCGAATCAATCATTCAGATGTTTTTGTCGATGAAAAGAATCACATTAATGGCATAGAAAACTTCTGGAATCAGGCTAAAAGAGTCTTGCGAAAGTACAACGGGATCAATAAGAAGTATTTCCATTTATTCTTGAAAGAATGCGAGTTCCGTTTTAACTATGGAACACCCAAGAATCAGCTTAAGATTCTAAGAAAATGGTGCTCAATCTAGATTTTTATCTAGTACAGCCCCTTAAATTTTGAAGTAAGGAGGGCCAAAGGATGCGTCATTGTGGTGGAGGTGAGCACATTGAAAATGATTTTTTGTTCCTCACAGCCAGTATTTCCGCCAGTATTGCTATGGCTATTTCTTGTGGCGTTTGTGCACCGATATCGAATCCTATGGGGGCGTGAACGGCCCCGAGCCGCTGCTCCGGGGCTCCTTCGCCTCTCAATGTTTCCCATAGAGCCCTGATCCTGTTTCTTGAACCAAGCACACCGCAATACGCCCAAGGCTGCGTCAGACAATACCGTATCGCACGATCATCGTTCGCCTGAAACGCTATGACGACATAGCAGGATTCATCGAAAGGAATGAGAGAAAGCGCCTTCAGCAGGTCTGGTTCGCAGAGAATCGAATCTGCCATAGGAAACCTTTGCGGATTTGCAAGATCCGCTCGTTCATCGACGACGAGGATGCGGAAATCAAGGTCGGCCGCAAGCCTGGCGACAGCAAGCCCGACGTCTCCAGCGCCGATGATCACCAAGAGTGGGGTTGGTTCGAACCGTTCCATGAAAATTTTTAACAACTGAACGTGCTTGCCATGGATTTCTTTTCGAATTTCGGAAAGGCACTGGATGACAACAGCATTACTCCCTTTTTCATGGACGAACTCGCGCAGACGCGTCGTTATTTCTTCATCCATGTCGGCACTGCCGGTGCTGCCGAATACTTGGCCATCATCGGTCAGAATGATTTTGCCGTCGGCCGGAGGAACCAAAAGAGGGGCCTCGATGGTCGCGACGGCAAACGTTCGCCCCTCGGCGATCAGCCTCTGTTTTATCTTAAAAAAGTCGACACTCACAATTCACTGAGCCCCCTTCCCATCACTCGGAGATTCTATTCATTTACGCGCGTTTGGGCTATAATAAACTATAGTAGTTGTATCTCTCTTTCAATTATAGTTAACTCCATTTACCTATTTTAATGAGGGAAGGCCTGTCATGAGCTATTCAGATCCAACCCACTTGGGCATTATCGCGTGTCCTGGCGCCGAAATATTCGCAAACCAAGTCATTCGGAAACTCGCCGGAATCTACAAACACCGCTTTGCCAGGAAGGCGCAGGCTATTGCCGGACGTTATCATATCACCCCTGAGCTTGTTATAAGAAAAATAAATTTCGCCAACGATTGCAACACAGGCATGCTTTTCTTGCCGGGGGATACGGACCATTATCGTCCGCCCCAATTCAAAATAAATGTACGACATACCTTTTTTGCAAACGGTGAAATAAAAACCGAAATTCTTGAATCCATCAGGGGCAGGAACATCTATATTTTCCAAGACATAGAGAACCATCAGCCCGTCGCGTTCAACGATGGAACGCTGTACAAAGTCCTGTCGGTAAATGATCATATCTTCAACCTTTTTGTCGCCGTCGACGCTGCGATGCAGGCTGGTGCGGGAGAAATCAACCTGGTGCTGCCTATTTATCCCTATTCCAGACAACACAAGAAAAAAGGAAGGGAAGGCCTCACTGCCGCCCGCATAGGGAAAATGCTGGAAAGTCTCGGCGTCAATCGAATCATCACGCTCGACGTTCACTCAAAAGAAATTGAGAATGCCTTCGACCGGCTTCGGATGGAAAACCTCCATGCTTCTTTTCAGATTATTGATAAACTCATGTCCATCGTGGATATTGCAAAAGAAGATATGGTCGTCCTGGCCCCCGACACCGGAGCCGTCGATCGCAACAAATTCTATGCAAACGCTCTCCAAAAGCCTTTGGCATTGCTCTACAAAGAAAGGGATTACTCGAAGATCAGCCGAAACGCCGCAGAAACAAATATCAGCGAAATGCGCCTGCTCGGCAATGTGGCCAATAAAATCGTATTCATGGCGGACGATATGATCGGCACAGGCGGAACACTCATCAAAGCAATGAAATATCTCAAAGATCTCGGCGCGACAAAAGTAATCTGCGCCGTCAGCCTGCCGCTCTTTTCAGGAAATGCAATCGAGGAATTCGATGCCGCCTATAAAGAGGGATTATTCTACAGAATAATAGGGACAAATGCCATTTATCACAATGAGTTGCTTAAAAAGGAATGGTATATCCAGAGCGACGTGACGGGCCTTTTTGCACAAGTCATCAGCCTGCTGCACCACAACAGGTCTGTGAGCTCTCTGCTCGATAATCGAGACGTTGTGGCGCGGCTCATTAAAAGAAAGCTTGAAACGACAACACCCTCAAAACAGGTGAACACATTCCAGGCACCACAGGCGGACACATCTTCGCACGCCGATGACGATGTCGTTCCCTACGGTGCAGCCGACAAGCCATGAGACTGTTCCTCCGTCCCCCGCTGCGTCGACATGGAATCCTCGCCTTCGATCTCGACGGGACGCTGTACGATAATGCTGCATATATCAGATTTCAGGAGGAAAGCCAGGTCAGGAGGCTCGCCGATTTCTTGTGTCTTTCATATGACGAGGCAGGTGCTCGCATAAGGCGGATCAGGCAGCATCGAAAAGAGGGCGGTCTGCCGCCGACGAGCCTTGCCAATATCTTCCGAGAATTAGGCGTTCCGTTCGATCTGATCGTCCGCTGGAGGCAGGAGGAGTTTCATCCCTCAAACTGGCTCTCACAGGACGGCGCATTGTTTGAGTCGCTCTCTTCGCTGAAAAATTTCTACATTTTAGGGATAATCACGAACAATCCCCATGCTGTCGCCGAACAGAGTCTCAAGGCTTTGGGAATATTCGATCTGTTTAATATTATTATTGCCCTCGATGACACCTATAGATCAAAGCCCGACCCGGCGCCTTTTAAAATGCTCCTAAAAGAAACACAGGCACAGCCGCGAGACTGTTTTGTGATCGGAGACAGATACGACATCGACATCGAACCCGCGTTGGCCGAGGGAATGAACGGTATCCTGGTAGACAGCGTAAAAGACCTGTACATCCTGCCGCAAATCCTGCTGCCTTAAGCTGCCTTAAGCCCTCGGCTCAAACGGGTCCGCAGGTCTCGCACAGGGGCCCGGCCAGTACCACGGGTGCCTGTCAGACTTCTGCGAACCCTCATCGCTGCACTCGCCCCGAAGCGTCTCCTCCCAGGAGTTTTTCAACCTCCCCTTTTTCGACGAGCGCGAAGTCCCCTGAAATGGAATGCTTAAGACAAGAAAGCGCAACCGCATACTCTAGAGCCGCGCCGACGTCTTTCTGCGTAGAGAGGCCGTATATCAAGCCGGCGGAGAAGCTGTCTCCCGCGCCGACTCTGTCGACGATATCCGCGATGTGGTACTTGCGCGACACAAAGCGCTGCCCTCGAACGACCACCATGGCAGACCAATCGTTACAGTCGGCCGAAAAACTCTCGCGCAGCGTGACGGCGGCCATTTTTGCCTTCGGGTAACGCTGGAGAGCCCTTTCGCACATCGCCTGATATGCGTCGGTGTCGATGTTCCCACCGACGGCCGAAGGCCCCTCTATCCCCAGAGATTTTTGATAATCTTCTTCATTCCCTATAAGAACGTCCGCGTATTGGGCTATTTCGGACATCACAATTCTTGCCTCTACGCCGTAATTCCAGAGCTTGGCTCTGTAATTCAAGTCGAACGAAACCGTAAGCCCCATCTCGGTTGCCGTACGGGCTGCTTTGATGGTTTCGTCGGCGCAATTTTTTGACAAGGCTGGCGTAATGCCGGAGACGTGGAACCACGTTTGTCCTTTCAAGACCTCCTGCCAATCAATGTCGCCCGGGGAAATGTTCCACAGCGCAGAATGTTCCCTGTCGTAGATTACATTGCTCGGGCGTTGATTGGCCCCATTTTCAAAGAAATATATCCCCATTCTGCCTTTCTTGAACCTGATCGCAGAGACATCGACGCCATGAAAGCGAAGTTCTCTAAGGCACTCTCTTCCTATCTGATTGTCCGGCAGAATGGTGATAAAGCGCGCAGGGAGCCCCAATCTCGCAAGCGCGACGGCGACATTTCCCTCGCTTCCTCCGAACGTCGCCTCAAAGAATGGCGTCTGAAACAGCCTTTCCTGACCGGGAGATTTCAGCCTCAGCATTATTTCACCAAAGGTTGCGACACTCATGGATACCTTCCTTTCACTCGACAAGATGGATGATGCTTTTCACGCCAGGGATAACGACGCTGGCGCCGACCATGGTTTTTCCCTTCACGGTTTCTGAACCTGGAATTATCGAAGCGCCCAGAGGAGCAAGCATCGCGATGGTTCGCTTCAATGAGGGAGTTTGGACCTCAATGGAGCCCCCTTCTGAACCCCAACCGCTGGAGTTCGTCGGTGCGGGCCCCGAAAATTTATTCCCATCCACCACGGGCAAGAAACCCATCATCGTCCGCCGGGCCGATTTCACAAGGCGCTCGATCTCATCAAATTTGCCGGCCTCTATGAGCTCGGGAGCGACGATCCACGATCCACCACACGCCAGCACATTGTTTAACGACATATATTCACGAATGTTGTTCTCCTGAATTCCACCCGTCGGTATGAATGAAACCTGCTGGTACACCGACTTCAGCGCGTTCAGCGCTTTTACGCCTCCTGATACTTCGGCGGGGAAAAACTTCAAGACATTGAGCCCCATGGACAGAGCCTGCTCTACGAGAGAAGGGTTGTTCACCCCCGGGAAGACCGGAATATCCTTCCCAATGCAATACTCGCATATCGACGGATTGAAGCCTGGAGAAACGATGAATTGTGCCCCCGAAGCGAGCGCCGCATTCACCTCTTCTTTGGTGGTCACCGTCCCGGCCCCGACGACGATATTCTTGTGCGAGGAAGCGATTTTTTCGATGACCTGGGGAGCCGCCTTCGTTCTAAACGTAATCTCAGCCACGGAGAGCCCCCCGGCCAACAACGCATCCGCCAAGCCGTCGGCCATATTCACCGATTCAATTTTTATTACGGGAATAAGGCCCGTCTCAAAAAAAAGTTCTTTAAAATCCTTCATTTGAATGACCTCCCTTTGTCGCCCCTCTCTTTCCACCACAGGGTATCGGTTTCTTGCCTTCCGGTAAGGCGCCTTAAAGCGCCACTTTTACGACCAGCTTCCTCACCGGCTCTGCGACACCTCCGACATTCATGCAGGGACGATGTGCGTCCTCAGGGAAGAGGATGGCACACTGTCCGGCCGTCATTGCCAGCGCGTGTGCCCCCCAGGCTTCCGGGCACGCAAAGAATTCGATGTCGGGCTTATAAGGTTCGATGACACTGAGAGAATCCACAGGGACAACCTCAATCGTCTCTTTTCCCGAAATGAGCATTTGGATATCTATATACCTTCGATGCGCTTCAAATCTGCAGGCCGAATGTTCCTTCGTGACATATTCCTGCACGAGGGCAAAAACCTCATCGCCAAGAATCTGGTATTTCCCTGCGGAAAGTTGACGCCAGGCCCCCTCTTCGAGCCAGTCAAATGCGATATCTAGGTTCTTGGAAATTCCCCTGTATCTCGATATATTGGAAAGAGATGCAACAATCATGTTCTAGCTCCTTCGAAGTTCTTCATTACGATATTCAATATTCCATGCTGTGCAAAACCCGATCATCTTGCGAGCCAGCCGCCGTCGACGGCGATGGTGAACCCGTTGACATACTCGCTGGCATCAGAGGCAAGAAAGACCGCTGCACCTTGCAGATCTTCCGGCATCCCCCAGCGCCCGGCAGGAATCCTTGCAAGAAGCTCTTTGGACCTGACGGGATCTGCGCGGAGTGGCGCTGTGTTGTCTGTTACCATATACCCCGGAGCGATCGCATTGACATTGATATTGAACTTCGCCCATTCGTTGGCCATCAGCTTTGTCAGCCCCATTACCGCGCTCTTCGAGGCCGTATATGAAGGAATTCGGATCCCCCCTTGGTACGACAGCAGTGACGCAATATTGATGATTTTCCCTCCAGTCCCCTGGGCAATAAACCGTCGCGCCACAGCCTGGCTCAAGAAAAAAAGTGCCTTTGCGTTGATATTCATCACGTCATCCCAATCTTTTTCAGTGAAATTGATTGAATCTTCTCTTCTGATGATACCTGCATTGTTTACGAGGATATCAATATGTCCGAACGCTTCCACAGCCTCATCGACGATTGGTTGAATCGACTCAAGGTTGCCCAAATCGGCGGTGATCGAAAGAAAGCGCCGCCCTCGCTTCTCGATCTCCGCCTGCGTCGCCTCGTTCGATCGCGAATGGCCTATCCCCACTATGTCGGCACCAGCCTCTGCGAGCGCGATGCACATGGCCTGCCCTAGACCTGCCGAACTCCCTGTCACGATTGCCACTTTTCCATCAAGCCTAAACTTGTCAAGTATCATACGCTGTTCCTTCCTCTGCGCTCTCGTCGTACGCCATGGTTCTCTCACCGAAGCGCCGCCATGGCCACATTGTCCATATCCCCAAACGTCTGGTTCTCCCCCGCCATCCCCCAGATGAACGTATACTTCCCCGTCCCTACCCCCGCATGAATCGACCAGCTCGGACTGATCACTGCCTGCTCGTTCCGCACCACGATGTGCCGCGTCTCCTCAGGCTTCCCCATAAAATGAAACACGACCCTCTCTTCAGGCATATCGAAATAGAAATACACTTCCATCCGCCGCTCGTGCGTGTGCACCGGCATCGTGTTCCACACGCTCCCTTCCGAAAACACCGTCATCCCCATCACCAGCTGACAGCTCTCCAGCACCGCAGGATGAATGTACTGGTGGATCACCCGCTTGTTGCACTCCGCCTCGCTCCCCAGCGCCACGTGCTGCGCCTCTTCGAACCTCACCACTCTCGTCCGACATGCCCGGTGCGCCGGCGCACTGTTGAAATAGAACTTCGCAGGATTCCCCGAATCCTTGCTCCTAAACTGCACATCCTTCGAGCCCATCGAAAGGTACATCGCCTCCCGAGCCCCAACCTCGTACGCCACCCCATCCACCTCGATGACCCCCGCACCACCGATATTGATCAGCCCCATCTCCCGCCGCGCAAGAAAATACTCGGTCCCCAGGGCCTTGCTTACCGGCAGCGCAATGGCATCGGTTGTCGGCATGATGCCCCCTACGATCATCCGGTCCACGTGCGAATACACCGCCGTCATCTTCCCCGCTTCAAACACTTTCTCCACCAGAAAAGCCTTCCGCAGTCCTTGCGTGTCCAGCGTCTTCGCATATTCAGAATTCACATATTCTCGCGCTTCCATAGCTCTCCCTTTCTGTATTCAATTCAAATTTTTACATTGTAGAGAAAAATCTTACGGCAAGGCTGTAGATTCCACGAAGCGTTCCACAATGTAGAATTACATTCCATATGATAGCTTGCGTTTGTGGAATGTCAATAGTAAACTTGCATTTCTGAATGCTGTGTATGTATGTTTATTATGGTAGGAGTTATCCGTGCCCGACACCAAAGTCCAGTCGCTCGATCGAACCTTCAACATTCTCGAAGTTCTCGCCCATGAACCTAACGGGCTGACGCTTGCCGAGATTTCCGACAAAGTGAGGTTGCCCCGAAGCACGGCGTTTCGCCTGCTTGCCGTGCTTCTTCAGCGCGAGTATGTGCGCAAGGCCTCGGAAACGAATCGCTATCGTCTTGGACCTGGTTTTATTGAACTTTCGAGTAATTATCTCAACAGCCTCGAGCTTAAAACGGAATCGGCGCCCTTCATGCGCGAGCTTGCATCGGCGTTAGGGACCGTCGTGTTCCTCGCTCGGCGCCAAGGCGACATGATGGTATACATCGATAAGCAAGAACAATTTACGAGTCTTCGGAAATACGCAATTATCGGCGAACAGCGGCCCATCTACTGTACAGCACTGGGCAAGGCCCTCATATTGGATATGGACGATGAAGAAATCCGCAGTCTTCTTTCAAATACGACGCTCCGGAAATTTGGCCCCCACACACATGCTGATGTCGGCTCGCTCATCGAGGATATCCATCAATCCAAGGCGAGAGGCTGGACCTACGACAATGAAGAGGCAGAGCCCGGCATAAACTGTGTAGCAGCCCCAATTCGTGACTATCGAGGGCACATCATCTCTTCGATCAGCACTTCGTGGGCCCTCGAATCCCGGCCAGACCTCGAACCCGAAAAAGTCGCCGTACACGTGATGAAGGCTGCGGGAGCAATCTCAGCCGCTATGGGGTTCCCTGGGAAAAAATAAAAACCGCCCCACATGTTTCTTGCATGGCGCGAGCTTGTGATCTTGTATTTTACCTCGGCTAGATCGACATCGCCTCTCACGAGGAACAGATCCCCACCAATGTGCTAGGGCAGTGCGGAGGGATGAGCGGCCCTCTCCGGAGGGCACGCCACGGAGCTCAGGCCTGCTGCACTTCCTTTATCTGAGGCACTACTTTCTTAAGATACGATTCAACGCCCTGCTTGAGGGTCATGAGAGAATAGGGGCACGAACCGCAGGCTCCGGTCAGTCTGACCTTGACCACACCATCCTGGCTCACGGACACAAGCTCTATATCTCCACCATCGGCCTTCAGGGATGGGCGCACATTCTCTATCGCAGATTTCACTTCTTCGAACAGCATTGTTCTCTCCTCTATGCGACTTAAGGTACCGATCCTCGGCGCAAGGGTCAAGAAGGTTGCCTCTTTCCTCAATATTGAAATCAACGCTGCGCACAGAATCCACCACGGTGTGGGGCAGACGGCAGTCACGGTTCCCCCTGACCAAATTCCCGCAACACCTGTATAGATGAACCTTTATTGATATGATAGTATGAATTGAGTACGTCGGGAAAGGCAGCATGGCTCGAATTATCGTATTTGTCAACCAAAAGGGTGGGGTGGGGAAGACCACGAGCGCCATCAATATCGGCACGTCCCTGGCCCTCCTGCACAAAAAGACTCTCCTCATCGACTTCGATCCGCAAGGAAATCTTACCTCAGGGATCGGAGGTAAACTCACTCATGCCAACATCTACCATGTCATTTCAGGGTTGACGGACATCAAGAATATCATCCAGCCGCTCGCCATTCCTCGACTTTTTCTTGCTCCCTCATCGGTGGACCTCAGCGGGGCAACCATTGAACTGGTCGATCGTCCCGACAGAAATGACTACCTTCGGCGCGCAATAGCTCCTATTGTGGACGATTACGATTTCATCCTCATCGATTGTCCTCCGTCTCTCGGGGTGCTTACGTTGAATGGTCTCGCGGCGGCCACCGAGGTCGTCATTCCCCTGCAGTGTGAATATTTCGCCCTCGAAGGGCTCTCTCTCATCATCCAGACCATCGGCCTCGTGCAGAAGAGCATCAACCCAAACCTGAAAATCGGCGGGATCTTGCTCACCATGTTCGATGCACGAACGAGGCTTTCTCAGGAAGTCGTTCGCCAAGTGACCGAATACTTTAAGGAAAAAGTCTTCAAAACCATTATCCCGCGCAATGTCAGGCTCTCCGAAGCTCCTTCGCATGGCCTTCCGGCCATCATGTACGATCCCACGTGCATCGGCGCGAAGAGTTACGAGGCTGTGACAAAGGAGATTGTGAGCCGTGGCTAAATTCGGTCTTGGGAAAGGGCTCGGCGCTCTTATCCCCGAACATCAGCAGTTTTTTGAACAATCGGCACAGGAAAGTGCGGAATCGATGGTGCGACTCGTCTCCATTGAATCGTTGAGTCCAAATCCTGATCAACCCAGAAAAACCTTCTCTCAAGCATCATTGGAGGAGCTCGCCGAATCCATCCGCCGCCATGGACTTCTGCAGCCGCTCCTCGTGCATGAGCAAGAAGCGGGCAACTACATCATCATCGCCGGCGAACGGAGATATCGTGCGGCGCAGATCGCGGGCCTGACGCAGGTGCCCGTCATCGTGCGGGCCCCAAACGACAGCAATCGGCACCTGGAACTTTCGCTTGTCGAAAACATCCAGCGCGAAGACCTGGATCCTATTGAAGAGGCGCAGGCCTACCTTAAGCTTATGGAAATCTCGGGGGCAACCCAGGAGCGCGTTGCCGAAATTGTGGGGAAGAACCGTGTCACCGTCGCAAACGCTATTCGCCTTCTTAAGCTTCCCGAAAACATTCAGGCTGCTATCAAGCAGGGGATCATCAGTTCCGGCCACGCGCGGGCCCTGCTCTCTATTGAGGACGATGAAGAGCGTCAGAAGCTTTTTGACCGCATCTGCAAGGACAACCTCTCCGTGCGCCAAACCGAGCAGGAAGCGCAGAATCTGCAGGGCGATCTTCAAACAAAAAAGCCAAAAGCGCGCAAATCATCCCACATCACAGAAGCCGGCGAAGAAACGGCTCTCGACCCCCTTCTTCGGGAACTCAAAGAAAAACTTATCGAACGGCTTGGCACAAAAGTCGAGATTCAGGGCAGCCTCAACGGCGGCACAATAAAAATCCAGTACTTCTCACAGGAAGACCTGCAGCGCATCTACGATGTGCTCAAGATCGAATAGGTTCCCCCGCAAGCGCTAACAGCCTGCGAAAAACATGCACATTGAGGAGAAACGATGCAACTTGAAGGACAGAGATTGAAACTATGCATTTTAGTCGCGTGTATGTCCGCCGCGCTCATCGGAAGCCTTTTTGCCCAGCAGGTGTCGCCCTCGTCACCTCCACCCGGTCCAACGCCTCCATCGAAAATCAATGTGCCACTGCCCCCTGATTTACAAAGGGCGCTTCCCCAAGGTGTGGAATTCCAACCAGGTTCTCCGATCCTATGCACCGCCCAGCACATCGGCGGAAGTCTTCTTTTAGCTCCATCCCTCGAGGGTGCAACGACGGTGGTCAGCCACATCGATGCCACAACCAAGGCAAGCAATCTGATCATCGAAGCGCTCGCTTTTCTGCCCGGCCCTCCGGCAAAGACCCCTTATAACGTCAAAGCACAGCTCGAGGCTCTCGGATTGATCTTCAATCAATTCGGTTCACTGCAGGGAATCCAATATTGGTCTGCAAGTCGAAAAATAATGCGCACGCTTTATACGGAGGCCTATCGAGTCGACAACCCCAAAACCAGAAACAAACTCAAAGACCCCGAAACGGTGGCCGAACTCCATGTCCTTCTCCCCCAGCGGACATATGTATACCAAAAAGATCAGACATTCGACGGCGTAGTGACCGAAGTCCAATGTTCCATGTCGCAGACGACCTTCCTCATGACGAACACCAACGCTACTCCGATTCGGCTGATCGGAATTCCCGTCCTTCCTGTCGATGGGCTCAGAACTGGTTTTCTCGCGGCTCCATCTTCCGAGGGGATACTTCTCTATTTCGTCACTTCGATACAGTCGCCCTCGATCGGGCGCAGTCGGGTGTTTGAATCGGCATCGAACAAGGCATTGGCGCTCCTGCATTGGTTCACAGAAACTGCAGTTGCCAAGCGCCTCATCGAGCCAGTGAGCTTGCCTTGGAACTTCGACGATCTTCCGCCGGAGGCCAAACTCAAAATCACCCAAGTCTTGACGAATTAAGTCTATATCGGTATCGTTCACTACATATCTATTTCTTCAAAGGAGAATCCCATGAGCATCATTGAATATGTCGAGGCTCGTGAAATACTTGACTCTCGCGGCAACCCAACCATCGAAGTCGACGTCGTCCTCGAAGACGGCACCCTCGGCCGCGCCGCAGTTCCATCTGGCGCTTCCACCGGCGAATACGAAGCCGTCGAACTCCGCGACGGCGACAAGAAGCGTTATCTGGGCAAGGGCGTTCTGACCGCCGTGGAGAACGTCAACACCACCATCGCCGGCGAAATCTGCGGCCTCGATGCACTCGAACAGGTCGATGTCGACCGCACGCTCATCGAGCTCGACGGCACTGAAAACAAGAGCAAACTCGGGGCCAACGCCATGCTCGGCGTCTCCATGGCCACTGCCCGCGCCGCAGCCGAATACCTCGGCTTGCCCCTTTATAAATATCTAGGCGGCGTCCACACTACCGTCCTGCCCGTCCCCATGTCCAATATCATCAACGGCGGCAAACACGCCGACAACAAGATCGACTTCCAGGAATTCATGATCATGCCCGTCGGCGCCGAATCCTTCCGTGAAGCCGTCCGCATGAACGCCGAAGTCTTCCAGACTCTCAAAGGCATTCTCAAATCCGAGGGACAGAACACCACCGTCGGTGACGAAGGTGGCTTTGCTCCCAATATCGAAAATGAGCAGGCGCTTCAGTACATTGTCCGGGCCATCGAAAAAGCTGGCTACGTCCCCGGCGAGCAGATTGCCATCGCCCTCGACCCTGCAGCAAGTGAGCTCTTCGAAGAAGGTGGCGGCAAAGGCTACCGATTCTGGAAGTCCAATCCCGACAAGATATTCTCCTCCGATGATATGATCGAGCTCTACATGCGCTGGATCGAAAAGTATCCCATCGTGTCCCTCGAAGACGGACTCGACCAGAACGACTGGGACGGCTATGTGAAGCTCACCAAAACTCTCGGAAAAAAAATTCAGGTTATGGGCGACGACCTCTTTGTCACCAACACCAAGCGCCTGGCCAAGGGCATCGAAATGGGCGCGTGCAACTCCATCCTCATCAAGCTCAACCAGATCGGCACCGTCACCGAGACCATCGAAACCGTCAACATGGCCAAGCGCGCGGGCTACACCGCCGTCGTGTCTCACCGCTCCGGCGAAACCGAAGACACCTTCATCGCCGACCTCGTCGTTGGGCTCGAAACCGGACAGATCAAGACAGGTTCCATGTCGCGCACCGACCGCATCGCCAAGTACAACCAGCTCATGCGCATCGAGGACGAGATGGAAGGCATCGCCGAGTACTGGGGAAGAAAGGCATTCTACAACATCCGCGGCTGATTCGGGCTGCGGGAGGGAATTTTTCCCACGTTCTCCGATCCTCCGATTCTCCGCACCGCCCAGCATATCGGCGGGAGTCTTCTCCCCATCGATCCAAGGGGCCGCTTCTTTCGAGGCGGCCTTTTTGTATGGCACAAAAAGGTATCGTGTGGCATACTAAAAGTAAGAGGGGCCGGGACTCTTGCTGACGGAGGATAATCTTCATCCCGTCAGCCCCTCAGGAACACACTTTGAGGAGGACTATATGAAAACCGCATGTCTACTCCTCGCCGAAGGTTTCGAGGAAGTTGAAGCTCTGACGCAGGCCGATTATCTGCGCCGGGCGGGCATTCATGTCACGATGGTCGGCATCGCCGGCAGGAAGGTCAAAGGTTCCCACGGCATTACCGTCGAGGCCGATGCCGGACCAGAGGGCCTTGAAGACAATTACGATGCGATTATATTGCCCGGCGGCATGCCTGGCTCGCGCAACCTTGCGGAGAGTCCGAAAGTGCGAGAGCTCATCAATCGCCATTATACAAAGGGCAAACTTGTCGCAGCCATCTGCGCTGCGCCCGCCGTGGTGCTCCATGGCGGCTGCAATCTGCTCCAGGGGAAAAGATTCACAGGCTACCCGGGGACAGAGGCATCGGTGCAGGGGGCTCATTTTATTCCCGACCGCGTGGTGATCGACGGCAATATCATCACCTCGCGCGGCCCCGGGACCGCGGGAGACTTTGCGATCGCCATCATCGCGGCGCTTGAAAATCGACAAAAAGCCGAGGAAGTCGCTCAGCATGCGCTCTTAAAATAAGCCAGCATGAATATACCTTCGCAAATATGCATCAAGGAGTTTTCATGAACAGACAATGCATCAACGCCTCGAATGCACCACAGGCCATTGGACTTTACAGTCACGCGAACAAGGCCAGCAATTTCGTGTTCTGCTCCGGCCAGCTCGGCATCGATCCCAAAACAGGCAGCCTCGCCGAAGGCATCAGGGCACAGACCACCCAGGCACTGCGGAACCTCGGCTCGGTGCTCGAGGCGAGCGGCTGTTCTTTTGCCGATGTGGTCAAGACCACGATATTTCTTAAAGACATCCGCGATTTCGCCACAGTCAACGAAATCTACGCCGAGTTCTTCAAAACAGCTTTTCCCGCTAGGAGCGCATTTCAAGTTGCCGCACTCCCCAAGGATGCGCTGATAGAAATTGAAGCCATCGCGTACAGAGAAGGTACGGAACATGGCATATAATTTCGACACACCCATCGACCGGACAAAAACCAACAGCATAAAGTGGAACAGAGATGTCCTCCCGGAGGATTGCCGAGACGCAATTCCTCTCTGGGTCGCCGACATGGATTTCGCCGGTCCTCCCGAGGTACAGGCGGCAATCCTCGAGCGCGCTTCCCATCCAATCTATGGTTACACCAACAGATCGGAAGAATATTATCGGTCCTTCATCGAGTGGATGAGGCGACGCAACGGCTGGGATATACAGAAGGAATGGATCGTATTCTCGCCGGGCGTCGTCCCCGCCCTCAATATCGCCGTTCTGGCCTTCACAGAACCCGGGGAGAAGATCATCATTCAGCCACCCGTGTATTATCCGTTTGCTGCGGCCGTCCTGAACAACGGCCGTCAGTTGGTGGAAAATCCGCTCGTTATCCGGGATGGCCGATATACGATGGATTTCGACGACCTCGAGAAGAAAATCAATGCGCGTACAAAACTTCTCATTCTGTGCAGCCCGCACAACCCGGTCGGCCGAGTGTGGACAGCCGGCGAACTCTCTCGGCTCGTCGACATCTGTGCCGAGCATGACATTGTGATAGTCTCCGATGAGATCCACTCCGACATCATCCTGGGCACGGAAGTCCATCACTGTACGGCGACCGTCTCAGAGAGGGCGGCGGCCATAACCGTCACGCTCACCGCGCCGAATAAAACGTTCAACATTGCCGGGCTTCAAATTGCGAACGCCATCATTCCCAGCGCACATCTGCGCCATGCATTTATGCAGCAAGTGTCCAACATCGGACTCGACCTCGCCAACATTTTTGGCATAGTCGCTCAAGAAGCGGCCTACAGCAAGGGCGAACCATGGCTCGAAGAGCTCCTCGAATATCTGCGGGGCAATTACGAAGTACTGAAGAAATTCCTTTCGGAGCGCATTCCTTCAATAAAGGTCTTCCCCCTTGAGGGAACGTACTTGCCCTGGCTCGATTGCCGCGCCCTCGGACTCAGCGACGCGCAGCTCCACGATCTTTTTCTGAAAGACGCCAAACTCTGGCTCGACGATGGCACCATGTTCGGAACAGGCGGCTCAGGCTTCATGCGGCTCAACATGGCATGCCCCAGAAACCTCCTCGTCCAGGCCCTTGAACAACTCGAAAAGGCAGTTCATCAATACATATGCTGACCTACATACTTGTCGGCTTTGCCCTCGCCGCCGATGCGTTTGCGGTCTCAGTCTCGGCCGCCGCCTGCACCAGTGTTCTTCCTGTCCTGATCGGCCTGCGCGCCGCATTCATGTTCGGACTTTTTCAATTCTTCATGCCGATCGTAGGGTGGCTGCTCGGCTCGGCATTCAGCACATATATTCAAGGCTTCGACCACTGGATCGCGTTCATGCTCCTCGCTTTTGTCGGCGGTAAAATGCTCTACGAGGCCATTCGGGCTCGAAAGAAAGCCGATTGCCATGATCCCGACGAGCGGCCAAAAGAGAACGGCATCATGAGGCTGGACACGCTCCTCGTGCTTTCATTGGCCACAAGCATCGATGCCATGGCAATAGGTCTGTCCTACAGCCTTCTGGGCGAAGCCATCTTGATACCCAGCATCGTCATCGGCACGACGACCTTTGTCGTGTGCCTGCTCGGGATAGAATTCGGCAAGCATCTCAAAGAGATCTTCGAAGAGTGGGCCGAGATAGCCGGAGGTAGCATTCTGATTCTCATTGGGCTTAAAATACTAATCGAGCACCTGTGCAGCGGAAAGTAGGTTGTGCATGCGCGCTGCCCCTACGAGGCGCTCCGTGGTATCCTTTTTCAAAACAAGGAGGTCCTATGGCTAGTGCTTCTTTTCTTCCTGAAAAATATGAAGAGATCCCTGCAGACAAGGCATACAGCCTTCAAAATCCCGGCGGACTCGTGCTGCTCTGCACTCGTGGCTCGTCTGGCCAAATATCCGTCCCGCGCTACGACTTTGCACCGCTCGCGTGGTGTACGCCATACGAGTACACCCCAATCAGCAAGTTGCTCCTCGTCTGCGACACTTCGCACAAAACCTTCCACGATGTTCAAGAAAACGGCCAATTCGTTGTTGCCCTCCCATCGTTCGAAATGCGCAGCCTGATTGAACGGGCTGGCTCGGTGAGCGGCTTCGACGTCGACAAATTCGAACACCTCAAGGTGCCATATCTCAGCGCACAATCGATCGACATCCGTATTCCCGAGGGAATCGTGGCGTGGATGGAATGCTCGCTCGAGCGAATCATCGTCGAGGGAACGTCGGGCATCGTGCTCGGCGCCGTCACCAAGGCATTCAGCGTGCCAGAAAGCTGGAAATTCCGTCTGCACTATCTCGACGATGCGACGTGGTACAAGCCGGGAGCGCGGTTGTAATCCGCGAAACAGCAAGAACCATTAATGAGGAGGACTGTTCATATGGCAAAGCGTACTTTGTTTAGTCTGTCCCTGCTTCTTTTCTGTGGTTCGATGTGCGTCTCTGCGTCGCCGAGCATCGCATTCTCGCTCAACAGCATCAAAACGAACAGCGACATCGTTGCTGGACTGCCGCTCCCGACAGGCGCCGATCTGGCCCTCGAATTCCCGCTGGGCTTCAGTTCGCTCTCGTTCACCCTGCGCGCCGCTGCCGGTTATGAGTCGCGAATGATCCTGCGCAACGCGGCGACTGAGTTGCCCCTCGCCGCCCCCAGTGCCATTGACGGTACAAACCGTTTTTACTGGACGAATGCGCTGGCCGAGATAGGCCTGAGACAGTACATGCTCAGAGACGACGAAGGGGCTGGTTGGTTCTTCGGCCTTGTGCGCGGAAAATATGCATCAAACGCGACCAACTTTCCTACGACACTCTTTGCGGATGCGCAGAAGGCCCTGTCTATTTCAGCCCTCGTAGGCATAGCCTTCGATTCAAAGCAGTGGAGAGAAATCAATCGGAGAACAGGCACCCACGCCGAGCTTTCGGTGGAGTACAGCCCACAGTTCGCCAGCTTCACCGGCACGCCGACAAACTACGGGAGGGCCAATCTGACTGCCGAGACATTCATCCCTCTTTCGCCAGAGAGCCGTACCCTGCGAAATCCCTCCTCAATCGCCCCCTATCTTGTCCTCTACGGCGCAGGAGACTACGCGGTGGGCTCTAATATCCCTCATGAAGTGCTCACCACTTTCGGCGGCCTTGTAGGGACAAAGGGCATCGGCGACATGGTCCGCGGCGCCCAGCCCTGGGGGTATGAGTCTCCGGCAAAAGCATACCTCAGCGCAGAACTGAGAGTCGCGGGGCCCTCGCTATTCAACAAATTCGTCGTCTATCCTGTAGGATATGTATTTGCAGACGCGGCAGGATATGCCGGTCTTTACGGTTCCCCCGGCGGACCCAACCTCGCCGACAATTCCGGCGTCTTTGCTTCAACCGGCGCCGGCGTTTCTTTTTCGGTCGTAAACTTCCTGTGGCTCGGCGCATATGCGGGCTGGCGCTGGCCCATATCCGATCCCTTGGCTTCAGTGTATTATGCCACCCACCAAGGGTTCTTCTGGGGCTTTACCTTCACCGCTCACTACTGAAGCCTCAGGACGGAGCCATGCTGTAAGGGGCTCTACCTTAAATAAAAGGGGCTGTCCCGTTCCGGGCAGCCCCTTTCTCACAACGACTCAGCGCTGCGGCATTCGAAAATCTCTGGAAACCAAAGCCATGCCCAGCTTGCGCTGTGATTCAGCCTACGCTTCAACTATTGTAGAAGTTTTCCTGCATCAATCACGTAAATCTTGAAGCACGCGAGCACAGCCTTCAGTTCTCCGAAGAACTTGTACGCCGAGAACGTCGAGCCGGAAACCGCATCGGTCGCTTCGTTCCAGTCGCGCTTAGAATCCATGCCGATGAATTTCTGAATCGCCGCGCCCTGTGTCTTCTTCGCCACATCGGTGTAGAAGTCGGCATGGCGAGTATTCGCACTCACCCACCAGTGCTGGAGCGTGCCGTCCGGATTGATGATGGCGAGGATGTCCTCATAGTGCGAAGCGATGCGGACATTCTTTGCCCACCACACATACCCGGTAACCTGCTTGTCCTTGTTGAGCACAGGATAGAAGAAGTAATAATCCCACATTCTCTCTGCGAGTACGGGGCGAACCGTATCGACGGTTCCCCATCCCATGTCGCTGACGATCTTGGTGAAATCCGCTTCCATGCGCGTCGACATGGCTGAGCTGATCCCTCCCGGCGTCTGCGCCCACACTGCGCCAGCCATTACCAGCACAAGCGCTGCAATAAGAAATTTCTTCATATTAGGTGACCCCCTAATAAAACTATTAGGCCGCTACGAGCCTATCGATGTATTATTATATATAAATATTTAAAATTATGGAAGTGTAAAATACAAAAGAGCCGATTTTAATGGGAGGTTCAAGGTCGGTTTCAATTTTCCGGTCACCCTGGTTCATTCAAAGCCGACCGCGCCGACCCGAAGCCGATCCTTCATGCGGTATAAATCGGCCTTGCGCACGAGGTTCTATTGAACCTCGGATGCGAAGATCACCTCGATCCTTCCTACCTCAAGGGAATCATCGCAGCTTTATCCTCGGTCCTCGACGAAGCTCTCCCTTAAGCACTGGGTGTCCAAGAAGGCGTATATCGACGGTCTTGCCGAGGTCGGTGTGCATAACCTCTACCGGGCCATAGACCTTCTTGTTGAGTCGAATGAAGCACTCCAGAAGCGGGTATTTACCGAAGTCGCGAAGCATGCCAGCCTCGAACTCAATCTTATCTTCCTCGACACAACAAACACCTATTTCGAGACTAACGAAGATACTTCCGACACAGGCCTGGTAAAGCGTGGGTACAGCAAGGAGGGGATGTCGGAGCTGCCCCTGGTGTCGATTGCGGTTGCAGTGACGAATACAGGGACTCCCTTCCGTAGTTGGGTCTTTCCTGGAACATGAGCGATCAGACGATCGTGGAGCAGGTGAAGCAGGACCTTGGGCAATGGAATCTCGGGCACCTCGTCATGGTACAGGATGCGGGATTCAATAGTGCCGAGAATCGAAAGATGCTCTTATGGGAATGTGGGGACTACATCATCGGCGAGAAGCTCCGCGTGGGGATGGATGGCGCTGCGGTGGAGGCGCTGCATCGCAAAGGGCGATACCGGCGATTGGAAAACGGCCTTGCGATCAAGGATGTCGTCCTTGACGCGGGGAAAGCGACAGAGCGCCGATTCATCATCGTCAAGAATCCCAAAGGCGGAAACACGCGACAGGGGCATACGTGCCGAGATTGTCGAAACCGCCCAACAGAAGCTTGCAGAACTCTCGCAGTATAGTGGGAAGGCGCAAAAGAAAGCGGCCTGTGCGCTGCGATCCCATCCCGCCTATGGCAGATAACTCTAACTTAATTTCTTATACCGCACACTGTACAATGCCAGTTTTAGCATTAGCAAAATAAAAAATAAATTATTTATTGCGATATAAAAGTCAGAATATTATAATTATTTCCAACAGTAGCAATAAAAGACGGGAATCAAATGAAAATCATATATATAAATTTCTTATATAATTTATTTTTAATATATTTGATAATATTTATTCTATAATTTATTAAAATATGCTTATCATGGAGATCTAATATGGAATCATATTATGACATTCTTGGTGTCTCACCCAATGCGACACTTGATGAGATTAAGAGAGCATACAGGAAATTGGCATTTTTATATCATCCTGATAAAAATCCAGGAGATAGAGTTGCAGAACAAAAGTTTAAAAAAATTAATGAAGCATACTCAATTCTTTCAGAAGAAAATGAAAGAAAAAAATATGACGCTAAATTGTTTGAGAAAAGGAATAATTTCAATAATTTTAATTATAATAATACATATAATAATACATCCAATTATTCATCAGAGCAAGCTTTCAAAGATTTCATGAAAGCTATGTTTGCCTATGCGGAAGATTTAGCTTTTTTGAACATGAACGCAATTGAAATTCAGCAGTTGCTTGAAAAACAAGGTTGCCCAACGTATATTTCAAAAATCATTGCCGAGAGAGCTGAATTCATCAGAAAATCTTTTATAAGAGCGTTTTCTCTACAGCTGTTTAAGAAGTCAATTCTGGTATTGGCTGGTAGCTTCATAGGAATTTTAATTATAAAATCTTTATATATTGAGAGTCAAATTGAATTTTTATTAAATATACTGATAACATTAATATTATTGTTCATATCAAGGATACCAAATTTAATCAGGTCGATCTATTATTTTTTTACAGGAAAGGTTCCTAATATTAAAAAAAATATTAATAATGAAACTAGTAATAAATATGGAAAAACCATCAATGAAAGTGTAAAGAATACGAAAAATAATAATACAAAAACGCCTTCTGATCATAGTAATATCTATAGTAATAGTGAGAAAGATCATATTGGAATTCTCATATTCATTACTATTGTTGCGATAGGAACATTAGTTTTAGAAAATATTGACTCTAGACCTTCCGAATCTTCGCAATATATAACTATAATGCAAGATTTGAATATTCGCTCAGGACCTGGGGTCGATTATGATATAATCGCTGTCGCTAGAAAAGGTTTAGTCTTTAAAAAAATTGCAACCTCAAATGGTTGGATTAAAATAGAATTAGTATATAAGGGAAGGATATATGACGCTTGGGTGAGTGGTAAATATGTGCAAAACAAATAGCAATATTTTTAATTCATAGAGGAAATAATATGAATAGACATGATAAGCTGCTGGTACAGAAACTATGTCGTTCATTAGACAATATTTCAATATTTTGAATTAAATATTATATAATAATATCATATACAAACAATAATAAGATTATAGATTGCAATCTAGATTATTATCCGCTTTATATGAGGCTGTCACAAACTCTCAACGCATAATTCATTGAGTTTTTCCTTGGGAGTAATCTGTATTCCTAATCTTCTAAACTTACAACATAGTAAGGAATAGGAGGTTAGGAATACAGGTCGTTCTGCTAGGCTACATCGACAACCGTGGTTGTCTGGCGAAGGATCTGCAGCACAATCTCTGCCTTTCGCTTCGCCGTCCATCGTTGCTGTTGTTCTCCTATAGTTCTTCTCCTCGTTCATTATATGTGGTTTGAACGAAGAGGAGGATACTATACGGTTTCAAATATTCCCGCCAGAAATATCAAAGAACCTATCAAAGAATTTTGTCAATTTATTCAACACACTCTCGCGTTTTTTGGAACGCTCCCCGCCAGGAGAAAAACGGGAGAGTGGCGGTAATACATGGGCCAAAGCCGTGCCTGTGGTCTCAATTCTGCCGTTACGAAACGCATTGCGCACATATTGATAGGTTTCATCGCGATTCAGATTTTCCTGCCTGATAATCTCCTCAAGCTCTTCGATTTTTTTCTGTTCCACAAACCGCTGCCAGTCTTCATCTACCACTGAATGAGCACCGAGCGAAGCGATAAACTGGTTGATAAGGTCTTTCTTGTTGCGCAGTTCTACGCTTGAGTCTATGGCTTTATTGATATCAACAAGCAGTTCTTTGTTTTTTATATGATCTTCGTGGTATTTTTTGACCAGCTCCAGAATATAATCAATATTGATTTCGACCTGCTTGATAAGCTCCATTTCAAATACAAGATCGTCGTTGATATTTTCCTTCTCGCCATTACCGGTGTTGCGGAACTCGTTATAAAGGTCGATATAGATGCTGTGATAGTCCTGCACATCGCGATCTGACAGAATTTCGTTGCCTTTGAACTCGTCGAAAGTATCTAGAATGTTTTTCAACCGGAGTATGGCACCATAAAGCTTTATGAAATCCTTCTGGTTTTGTTCTCCGATGATGGGCTTGCCAATGGGATATTTTCCCAGAAGCTCCTCGATCAAGCTTCTATATCCCCGGACTTCTTTATCGCCTTCTTTGTAGCCGTGGTAATACTCCTGGTATGATTTCAGGAGTACAATACCGCTGGCTTCCTTATCGCCAAAAAGGGCTATAGCCTCATTGGTCGCTTTTTCCAGATTGCGGAAGCACACGATATTGCCGAATGTCTTGACGGAATTCAAGATACGGTTGGTGCGCGAATATGCCTGCAACAGCCCGTGCAGACGCAAATTTTTATCTACCCACAAGGTGTTGAGCGTTGTGGCGTCAAAGCCCGTCAGGAACATATTCACTACCAAAAGTATATCTACCTCACGATTTTTCACCCGCTCGCTAACATCCTTGTAGTAGTTCTGAAATTTATCGGATGAAGTGTCGAATGAAGTGCCAAACATTGCGTTGTAGTCTTTGATGGCGTCCTCGAGAAAATCTCTTGAGCTTTGATCCAACCCGCTGGTGTCCTCGGAGTTTTCGTCCATCACGCCGTCTATTTCTTCTTCATTAACGCTAAAACTGTAAATAAGGGCAATTTTCAGTTTTCTGTCGCTTGGCACATTGGCCAATTGCCTTTTGAACTCGGCATAATATTTTTTGGCTGCTTCAATTGAAGACACCGCGAAAATAGAGTTAAACCCTGCCAGCCGGCGCTCTTTGAGTTTGTAGAAGCTGTTGCGTTTGGTTTTCTGATCAAAATGCTCGAGGATATATGTTACGATATTTGCAATCCGCTCCGGAGCGGCAAGCGCTGCCTCGCGGTCAATATCACGCACTTTCTTATCTTCAATGTCTTCGGCTTCACGAACAGTGGAAACATAGTCCACTTTAAACGGCAAAACATTCCTGTCGGCAATGGCATCGACAATGGTGTAGGTATGCAATTTGTCGCCAAAAGCCTGCTCGGTGGTTTTAAAATCGGGCCGGCCGTTTGAAGACGCGTTGACCGCGAAAATCGGCGTGCCGGTGAATCCAAACAGATGATATTTTTTGAAGGCCTTGGTAATGGCCGCGTGCATTTCGCCAAACTGCGAGCGGTGGCATTCGTCAAAAATCAGCACCACATGGCCGTCAAAAATAGTATGCCCTTTGTTCTGCTTTACAAACCGCTCCAGTTTTTGAATGGTGGTGATAATTATGCGCGCGTTGGGGTCTTCGAGCTGGCGCTTTAAAATGGCTGTGCTGGTATTGCTGTTGGCCGCTCCTTTCTCAAACTTGTCGTATTCGCGCATGGTTTGGTAATCGAGGTCTTTGCGGTCAACGACAAACAGTACCTTGTCGACATAGGGCAGTCTGCTGGCCAGCTGGGCAGTCTTGAAACTAGTGAGGGTTTTGCCCGATCCGGTGGTGTGCCAGATGTAGCCGCCGGCCTCAATGGTCCCAAGTTTTCTATAATTGGTGCTGATTTCTATTCTGTTGAGTATTCGCTCAGTGGCAACAATCTGGTAGGGCCGCATGACCAGAAGCTGTTTTTCTGTGGTAAACACGCAGTATCGGGTGAGAATATTTAAGATCGTATGCTTGGCAAAAAAGGTTTTGGTAAAATCTTCAAGATCCATGATGGGCTTATTGTTGGCATCGGCCCACCAGCTGGTAAACTCAAAGCTGTTGCTGGTGCGTTTGCCTTTTTTCGCGGCACCCTCGCGAGATTCTCTGATATGTTCCCACCGTGTGGTATTGCTGTAGTATTTGGTATGTGTGCCGTTGGAGATGACAAACACCTGGACATACTCAAACAGCCCCGAGACTGCCCAGAAGCTCTCGCGCTGGTAGCGGTTGATCTGGTTGAACGCTTCCTCTATAGCCACGCCGCGCCGTTTCAGCTCGATATGCACCAGCGGCAGGCCGTTGACCAGTATCGTCACATCGTAGCGGTTTTTTCGCTGGCCATTCTCCTGCCTGCCGGCAGGCAGGTCTGTGGTGTACTGATTGATGACCTGCAGACTGTTCTCGTGAATGTTGTCTTTACAGAGCAGATAAATGTTTTTTACCGTGCCATCCTCTCTTTTTAGGTTTTTGATGTAATTTTCTTGGATTGTCGCGGTCTTTTCGGCAATGCTTTGGTTGGGGTTGGCTATTTCTGATTTAAAAAAATGCTCCCATTCGTTATCAGTAAAGGTGATTGCGTTGAGCTTCTCTAACTGCCTGCGCAGGTTATTGATTAAATCGGCCTCTGAACGGATGTTAAAATATTCATACCCTTGCGATTCAAGCTGTTTAATAAAGGCAGCCTCGAGCTCGGCCTCGCTCTGGTACGATTTTTCGGTGCGGTATTCGGGGGTGTATTCGGCAACTACCGTGCTTTCGGGGTTTTGCGCGACTAAATTGTACCTGCCTTGGTGGCAGGCAGGTTTTTTATTGTTTGGCATATTCTTTTTCCAAGGGTTTAAATGTCAGCAACTTATTGCGGTAGTATTCGTATTGCTTTCTGCGGGCGTTGAGCTCGGCGGGTAGCCCGGCCGTAAGGTCATTCACCAGGGCATCGAATTTATCCAAAATGGCCACAATCCGCTCCTGCTCGGAGAGTGGGGGGATGGGGATTTTGTAATTGAGAATTTTATCTTGTTTTACTCGAATTACTTTAGCCCCATGCGCATATCTCTCTTTATATTTTTTGAAATCTGTTGTCTGTAATAAGTAAGTTATGAACTTAGTGTTTTGATTATGTCGAAATGCAAACATATCACCGCTTATACAAATTTCATCGCCAAGCCATGCCAGAGGTTTACACACATCTTCAATATTTTCACTTACCCCAGATATTAGTACATCGCCTCTTTTTGCCTTTTTTAATTTTTTTGCTAGTTCAGGTGAAACAAAAGTCTTCGTCTCATAAGCATATGTTCCATAATACGTATAAATCTGCCCATAGTGAATACATCCGATGCCGCTTTCGGTAAAATCTTTCTTTTGTAAACCGTGCCCCCGAATCAGTGTTCCTATTTCCCCCAACGCCTTCCACTCCACCTCTTTGCCGTTCATTAACCATTTACCATTAACCATTACCGGCGTTAACAACTTATCGCGGTAGTATTCGTATTGCTTTTTTCTTGCTTCGAGTTCTGCTTCGAGTTCTGCTTCGAGTTCTGTAAAGGTGTCCAGTATTTTTACGATCTCCTGCTGCACCGCAAGCGGGGGGATGGGGATTTTTAGATTCAAAATCTCAGTTGATTTTAATGCAGGGATCCCTGCGCCGTGTTGTTTTTCAGTTAATTTTTCTTGGTTAAGTTTTAAGAAATGGTAAACAAATCGATTTTCAACAATATTTGGATTCGGTAAAACAACATAACAGTGAGCATTTGCATAGAATTTTGTTGTAATGAAATTAACAAAACCAGCAGATGCGCCGCCTTGACTTATAATAATTGTATTTTCATTATAATTATAACTATTAGTAAAACCAGAATAAGTAATGCCACCATTATAAGCAGGATATTCTCCATTTTCAGATAATAATTCTTTATTAAGTTGTTTACCCTTCTCTAATTTAACCACCTCCCCCAACTCCTTAAATTCAACCCCCTCGGGGCAAAGCTCGGCAATGAGTTTTTCTATGCGGTTCATCTTCATACTTTCACCATTTGCCATTAATCATTCCCCTCCAGCTCTGCTACAATCTCATCAATCGCCTTGCGCAGCTCGCTTTGGCGTGCCACAATGCGGGCAATTTCGGTGTTGAGCGTGTGGATATCCACCTCCTGGCGGGTGTCTTTTTGCGCCACATAGGTGGACACGGCGATGTTGTAATCGTTCCCGGCAATGGTTTGGTTGCTCACGAGTTTTGCAAAATGGGGGATATCCTCGCGCCTTACAAAGGCGTCCAAAATCTTTTGCTGGTTTTCTTCGGTGAGCTTGTTTTTATTGCCTCCGCGCACAAACTCCGCCGAGGCGTCGATAAACAGGGTTTTGCTGTCTTTCTTGTTTTTCTTGAGCACAATAATGCAGGTGGCTATTGACGTGCCAAAGAAAAGATCGGGCGGAAGCTGGATCACGGTGTCGAGGTAGTTGTTGTCCACGAGGTATTGGCGGATTTTCTGCTCGGCGCCGCCGCGGTAGAGCACGCCGGGGAACTCAACGATGGCCGCGGTGCCGCTTGCCGACAGCCACGAGAGCATGTGCATCACAAAAGCAAGGTCGGCCTTGCTCTTGGGTGCCAGAACTCCTGCCGGCGCAAAGCGCGGGTCGTTGATCAGGAGCGGATTGCTGTCGCCTTCCCACTTAATGGAATATGGAGGATTGGAAACAATGGCGTCGAAAGGCTCGTCGTCCCAGTGTTTGGGGTCAGTGAGCGTATCGCCGTGTGCAATATCGAAATGATTATAGTTGATATCGTGTAAAAACATATTGATCCGGCACAGGTTGTAGGTGGTGAGGTTGATCTCCTGCCCAAAAAATCCCTGTCGCACGTTTTCCTTGCCCAGAATCTTGGCAAACTTCAAGAGCAGCGAACCCGAACCGCAACACGGGTCGTAGACTTTATTGACTTCTGTTTTCCCAACAGTAGTAAGATGGGCTAATAGCTCGCTCACCTCCTGCGGGGTGAAAAACTCTCCTCCTGATTTACCCGCGTTGGACGCGTACATGGTCATCAAAAACTCATACGCGTCGCCAAAGGCATCGATGGTGTTGTCGTGGTAGTTGCCATTGCCCAGCTTCAGGTCGCCGATAGCCTCCAGGAGCTTCACCAGCTTCTGGTTTCTTTTTTCCACCGTGTTGCCGAGCTTGCTCGAGTTTACATCCAGATCGTCAAACAATCCTTTGAGGGAATCTTCGCTGTCAGTGCCTTTGGCGGAATTCTCGATGTTCTGAAATACCCGGGCAAGGGTTTCGTTGAGGTTGTTGTCGTTTCGCGCTCTGGCTCGGACATTTTCAAACAGCTCGCTGGGCAGGATGTAGAATCCTTTTTCCTTTACGGTATCGGCGCGGCCAAACTCCGCTTCTTTATCTGAGAGCCTGGCATAGTCAAAAGACTCGTTGCCGGGTATGCGTCGCTCATTCTCGTTGATGTAGTTGGTAAGGTTTTCGCTTATAAATCGGTAAAAGAGCATTCCAAGGACGTATTGCTTGAAGTCCCAGCCATCGACACTGCCGCGCAGATCATTGGCTATCTGCCAGATAGTCCGATGCAGTTCCGCGCGTTCCTGTTCTTTGTTGGTGTTGGTATTATTTGCCATACGTATCCTTTCTTCCTGTTTTCCTTGCATCTTCACCGCCAGGGATGGTAAGCATCCAGGAAAGGCGGGTATTTCTATCATGGCTATTTTCAAAACAATTGTAGCCTACCTTGGTATATCGTACAACAATACATGCAGGTGCGCTGGGAGCCGATGGTGCTGCTCCAAATACCTCGCGTCCTCCTCGATTCTCCGCTTCTCAGAAGCAACCAGCATCTTACACTATTCATCTTACACTATTCTGCTTTATACACTCTCTCGGAATGAGCCCCACTCCAAGGGCTCTGATAAGCTCATCAGCGTGCTCTTTGATACATTGTTCTGCGTGCCTCTTTGCACAGCTGACATCGCGGCACGCTTGGCAAGTTTGGAATTAAAAACTAAGTATCTTGGGGATCCTTTTGGTTCTATTCCATCAACCAATATCCAGGTAATCATCCCTGTGGTCAGCGCTCACCTGTTCTCATGCGATTCCAGGAGGTCAATTTGCGTTTCTTGCCGTACCTGTTGCCAATACCAATTCCGTTTTGACGAGCACCGACATACGCCTTCGCTTCTATGAAGTGCGTAATGGCGGGGCTATCATCTCTGAAAATAAATACTGCAATGTCGAACCCGAATTGTCTAAAGATGAGGCAATCCTTAAGTTCTTTTGTTTCTTTTTTCCCTGCGAGATACCGATCAATACTCCTTCGAAATGCTTCCTGCAAAGTGAGTTCAGGACTGTTCCCTGATTGAATATCGGGTTCCGCTATGGGGCTCATTGGTTTTTTCCTTTTGGCGATCAGAATGAAAGAATGTCGTTGCAATGCAATGACTCGCCTTTTTGATTATGTGGCCGTTCTTGCCTATCGGCTTCGTGTAGCACAGCATGGGGCATGCGTAGGGGGCGCTCCAGTATCTCGGCAAATGATCGGGCTTGGACAAGATTCGTGCGGCGGGTGGTGAGCTCGACTTGTAGCAGCGTCTGCAGCAGCTCGAACACATCCACCCCACATCCCCACGCGTCCTACCGTTGCTTCCTGCGAGCGCACTCTCGCTCATAAACGCCTGCATGCACGGGCCAGACAGGTCCGCCGATTCTGACGGCGTCCCGTGCCTGCCTTAATTTCCGCCAGCTGTCGGGCCAATTTCCTCCAGTACCCCTGGAATCGGCACAGGAGCGCCCAGAACCGTTTTCCTTCTGCAAGCCTTGAGGCAAGGCTTATCGTGACATGACAGGCAGACAAGACGGCCGCTTTCATCATGGCGCACAAGACGGCGGGCACCCTCCAGATTGTCGCAATACAGGCGCCGGAAAATGCCCCTTATGTCCATGGCCGCAGGACAGGCATGCCGGCAGATGTCTTCCTCACACCAGAGGCATAGATTGCCGCGCGCTTTCAAGCCTTCCTGCGCATACGGTGGCGCTGGCGACGTCAGGTAGCGCACATATCCGCGGTCTTTGAAATAGCGACACTCGGGCAGGCCTTCACGGCGAAGTATGACGTCGGCTGCGCTCAGAGCAGACACGACGACCGCCGGCGTACCGGTTCCCATCGTCGTCGATTCGCCACACATGAACAGGTTGTTCCATCGGGTTGCTGCGTGCGGACGGCGCATGAGGTCCTGCCCAAACATCTGCTTGGGGCCGGCCACAGCACCCCGCAGTTTCAGGGTATAGCGTTCGATGGTAGTAGGCGAGCCGATTTCCCAGAACTTCAGGCTTTTTCTGAAATTTGGAAAATATGAAGTGAGATAGCTGATGATGCGCTCCTCCTCTTCACGCTTGGCGGCTTCATACGCTTCACGCACGGCGGGGTCACCAGAGGCGCACTGTTCGGGCGAAGGCCATTGTCGAAACGAAGGTCCGATCGCGATCACGCTGTGAAAACCCGGCTCGTTGAGTGAAGGGTCGTCGACGGTCGGAATGTACAGAGTAATTTCCGACTCCGCCAGCGTGCACGTGTCTTCAACCAACATCTCGATGGGTCCGATATCGTGCGGGAACGCTTCTTTTGCGACAGTCGCATAGAGCACAATGCTCGAGGGTGTCGGCACCATGGCAGCCATTTTTCGGACATGCGCTTGAGGCACTGCGTCATTCGGCAAGAGTTTCTGGTACAGATTCCATACCGTTCCACTGTAGACGAAGTAATCGGCCTCGATGCGCGTGCCATCCGCGAGCCGGGCGGCCCGGATCCTCCTGGCATCTGGTTCCAGTCCGACGACCTCGCAGCCATACTGCAGACTGCCTCCATGCTTCTCGATGGCCTTTTCCAGCCTGCCGACGTACACCTGACTCGAGCCATGGATATAGTAGCTGCCGCTCCGGTGATTTTCCACGAACATGGTGACTGCCATGATGGCTGGCGTCTCTGCCATCGTTGTATAACAGTACGTCGACGTCAGCTTGTCGAAAAACTGCATGACCGCCTGCGACTTTGTAAAACGCCGCAAGATTGACGCCACATTGCTGAACAGCAGCGGCAGAAGGCGCATCTGCGTCGGCGGGTCCTTGAAGAAACGAGCCGTCATCTCGCCCAGGGGAATTTCAGATGGCGAGATGAGGCTTGGATCTTTCATCACTAAATCATCGTACAGATGCTGCAGATAGGCGTAGAAACGCCTGATATCGTCGATATCGGAGGGGAAGAGCCTGGCAAGCGCATCCAGAAAACTCTCTACATCCGCGTGAAACACTACCTCCTGGCCCGCGAAATGAATGCGGTACATCGAGGAATGTTCGATGACCGCAATGTGCTCTTCGATTTCGTTTAAAAGAAGGCTGTGCGGATTGAACCCATGTGACCCGAACCCAAACATCATTGCCGAGCCGACATCGAAGATGGCGTTGCCCCGCTTGAATGCGCCGGAAGAACCACCTGGCTGATGTGAATGCTCATAGACGCATACATCGAATCCGCGTCTGGCAAGAATCGCAGCGCAGGCAAGACCGCTCAGTCCAGCGCCGATGACCGCAACTTTTTTTCGCATGATCGACTCCCTTCGATAATACATGTATCCATTATGCTCCATTCATCGCGTATGGATCGCCGGTTGTCAATGGCAGAAAGCCCCTGGGGGCGCCATGCTCTGGAAATGCTGCCCGCAATGTGGGACACTGAGCAATGAAACGATATTGCTGGGAGGAACCCCATGGAACAGGTGCGCCCGCGGCTTTTCGTCTCGCGCTGTCTTGGATTTGCCCGCTGCCGATGGAACGGGGAAGTCATCAACGACGAATTTGTGAAGAAGCTCGAGTCGCTCGCGGATATCGTCCATGAATGCCCGGAAATACGGTCGCTGTCGGAAGTATATCTCGCCTACGAGCAAGGCCTGAGACGGGCACTCGCCAGACCGCCGCGCTACACCTCGCTCATCAATGTGATTCAGCATGCCTTTGGGGGATTTTCGGACTCGCTTTCGAAGGACGAACGCGCGCTCTTTTCGAACCTGATCGAGCAGTATAGGGACGAACGGATCCCCGCCAGCGTCCTGCTGCAGCTCGTCAGATCGTGGGCAGTTCGCCTCGGCGAATCCTACCTGCTCCGACAGGTGCTCTTCGAGCCCTATCCGCTTTCTCTGGTCGAAATCACCGACTCCGGCAAGGGGCGCTCGAACTAGAGGCAGCCTCTGCCTGCTCGCGCGCTCCCAGAAACCTGCGTATGCACGCCACCACAAGCGCATGGTCTTCTTCCTGAGGCAACCCGGAGACCGTCGCGCACGCCACAATGCCGCACCCTCGAACCCGGATGGGAAAAGCACCGCCGTGCGGGCTGAATTCCTGCGGGCTCACGAAGTATTTCTGGTCGATAGTAGTGTTCGCAAGAGCCAGTGTCACTCCGACGGCAAGCGACGCCTTACCGAACCGGAACACCACGTTCGACTTGCGCCGAATCCATTCGTCGTTGTCGGCGGTGGCTCCTTCGAGCGCTGCGTGGAACAGAATCTGATTCGGCCGCCGGATATCGACAGCCACACCTGCTTTTCGTATTTCGGCCTCCTCCACGATGAGGCAGCCGAGAGTCCAGGCGTCCTTTTCGGTGAACTGCCCGAACACAAGTTCCTGTTCCTGCGCCGCAATTTCATCCAGCAGCGCCTGTGATGGTGTCATGGTGCCCTCCTTTCGCTGACAATTCATCTATCTTCGTATATCTGCGGATTGATGCAATCGGGCGGCCTTTTCCCTTCGAGCATGGCGATGAGATTCGTAGCCGCCTTGATCGCCATGCCATTGCGCGACGCCGTGGTCGCGCTGGCCGTATGCGGGGTCATCACCACATTGGATAATTCGGATAGCCCGGGAACCGCATATGGTTCGTTCTCGTATACATCGAGTCCCGCGGCGGCAATCCATTTTTCTTTCAATGCCCGGACAAGCGCCTGTTCGTCGACCACCGGCTCTCGGATGGTGTTGATCAATACGGCATTCGACTTCATGAGCCTCAGCGCGCGCTCATCGATCAAATGGCGCGTAGACGGCGTGAGCAGCACATGGATTGACACGAAGTCCGCCTCCTTCAGCAATGTCTCGAGCGCTACCCTGCGAGCCGCCGCAAACAGGAGAGCCCACGCCATGTCCGCAGTGGCATGAGTCAGCACGCCTGGGGTATTTGAGAGCGGTATTTTTCGCCGTGTCGCTTCCTCGACGTCCATATTGTCGAATCCCCGTGCCCTTTTTGGCGTATCGAAGACCTTCGCGTCGATGCGATCGGTCAGCAGGCACACCACTGTGTCCTGGATCGATGAGTTTCTGTCGCTCCCCTATCCTTGTCCTTTACAAAATTTATTATATCAGCAGGGTTTTTTTCTACAAATCTTCTACATATTTTCTACAAAATATGTGAAAAATATGCGTGTACAGTCCATCAAACAAACGTTTTGGTCAGCGAGTCGCGTGGTGACGGCTTCAGAAAAAGCACTGAATATCAGCAGGAATCATCACTTTTTGCTGATTTTTCAAGGTGCGAAAATTTCAGTGGGAATTGCCGGCAGTGGGACTTGAACCCACACGCCCTCGCGGGCAGCAGATTTTGAGTCTACCGTGTATGCCATTTCACCATGCCGGCATGACAAAAAGAAAAACTCGGCGTATTTTGCCTTAAGAAGCGGGCATGCGTCAAGGCGCCGGGCATTCGTTTCCTAAGGCTGGCGCGCCAAGCCGCGCCAACTTTTTGAGTATCCCTCTTGGTCCGCGCCTCGTCTTTCCTTTTGGGCTTGTTCGTCGTATAGTACAGCATATGGCGCTGATCGAATCTATGCATGCGGCGGAGCTGCGATATATTGAGCAGCTTCAGGCTTTCCTGGGCCGTGGGCTGAGCATCCCAATGCAGATTATTTCGTTATTCGCCTCAGAAGCCTTTGTCATCGCGGTGGTGCCGGCAATATACTGGTGTGTTCACCGCAAGAAAGGCGCCGAACTCGGCCTTCTGGTGCTCGGCTCGGCATTTGTCAATCTTTGGACAAAGCAGCTGTTTGCATGGCCTAGACCGTATGAAATAATTCCCAGCCTCGGCCTCGCCAAAGAATCGACCTATGGCATGCCTTCCGGCCACAGTCAGCTGAGCGTCGTCTTCTGGGCATATGCCGTACAGTTTCTGCCGAAAAAATGGCGCATCCCTGTGTTGATAGGCTGTCCTCTCCTTATTGGCTTTTCGAGAGTATATCTCGGCGTGCATTTTCCCAGCGATGTCCTCGGCGGATATCTTGTCGGCGCCGTGTTTTTTTCACTGTTTAGTCTGTTCGGGACAGGCATCGAACAATCGCTCCAAAAATTTGGATGGAGAGTGCGCGTCCTCATCGCCGCGGCGCTCTCTTTCGTCATGAATCTTTTGCTCCCGGCGGACACGATGATATCGGGGGCCTTCCTCGGAGCCGCCATCGGTTTTGCGTTCGCCTCCCGCAATATTCCAATAGAGACAGAAGGCCCTGTCATGCAAAAAGTGGTTCGCTATCTTGTTGGCATTGCGAGCACCGGCGTCGTGTATTTTGCGCTGAAATTCGCGAGCGGTCCACTCAATGCTCTGTCCGGCGGCAGTCAGGCACAGCTTATCCGCTTTGTCCGCTATGCGATCGTCGGCGCTTGGGTAAGCTATGCCACGCCCTTTTTATTTCTTACACTGAAGCTCGCAAAGCGCGAAGCTTGACAAGCCTCGGCAGCCGGCGGCCCCACACCAACACGTATCGCCTCACTGCTCGGCGAGCCGATACGTGTTGTCCTGCAGAGTAAAGACTTTCCCAGCCCCAACACTCAGATATATTTTTTTGTCCTTATCGATAAAAATGGCATAGGTGTCCGGAAACTGCTTGAGGAATTCCATACCCTTTTCAATGCCCAAAATAAACAGCGATGTGGAGAGGGCATCCGCATCGATGCTGCTCTTCGATATGATCGATACCGAGACCAGGCCGTTGTCCACAGGGAATCCTGTCTGTGTGCTCAGAATGTGGTGATACCGCTTGCCGTTCTCAATGAAGTAGCGCTCATACACGCCGGAGGTCACGACCGTCATCTGCCCTCCGGTGACAATGCCCAGATACTCGCCTCTCTCTGACTCGGGATTCTGAATGCCGACGCGCCAGGGACTCTTGTCTTTTTTACTGCCGAAGACGAAGATGTTCCCGCCAAGATCGATAACTGCCGCCTTTACCTTGTGATTCATAAGAATTTTTTCGATTTCATCCGCAGCGTAGCCCTTCGCAATGGCGCCCAGGTCCAGCCTCATACCCGATTTTTTCAGAAATACGGTGCGCGTGGTTGTGTCGAGCACGACCTGACGCCAGTCGACAAGCGCCTTCGCTGCCAGAATTTCCTTTGCCGGCGGCACTTTCTCGCCGCCGTTGCCGATGTTCCAGAGCTTCACCAACGGCCCCACCGAAGGGTCGAAGGCGCCGTTCGTGAGACGGGCATACTCAAGCGCTTTGGAGATGACATAGAAAGTGTCCTCCGAGACCTTCACCGGCTTTTTGCCTGCCATAGCATTGACCTGCGAAATTTCGGTGTCATCCCTGTTCGCGCTCATGTGGTCTTCGATGGCCCGCAGACGGGAAAAAGCCTCATCGAGCGTGGCCTTGTCTCCGCCTTCGATGAGGCGGACGGTACAGACCGTACCGAGCACAAAATCGGTCTTGGTCGGCTCTTCTGCATAAAGAGACGTCGCAGCAAACGTTCCAGCGGCAAGCAGCAACGCTACCGCCAGCCATCGCAATGTCATTATCTTTGAATGTCTCATTTTGAATCCTTCGAATAGAATGTGTGATTAATCTCGCAAAGCAACAGGAGGTAGTTCCCGACCGATTGTTGTCCGCGGACCGTGCCCGGGAAACACCAGCGTGTCAAACGAAAAGTACGCGAGCCTCTTCAGGCTGCGCTCGAGGGCAATGGGGTCGGCATCCGGTGTATCGGTGCGCCCGACACCATCTCGAAAGAGGGTGTCCCCCGAAATCAGGCAAGAACAGCCCGAAGAGCGCACAGCGCCGGCATCTCTCGCTCCGTCTTCCACTCCGTATGAGCCCGCATTGAGCTCCGCTTCATAAAGGCAAATCGAACCTCGACTATGTCCCGGAGTATGGATCACATGCAAACTCGTGCCTGGAAGGGTCATCCCCTCCGACAAAAAAACAGCAGCAGCCGGCAGAGGTTTCCAAAATGAACGAAAATATGAAGGCCCGCCTATGGCCTCGAACAGCTCGCGGTTTGTCCTCTCCCCTTCTTCCCCAAGGTAGTGAGCATCATCGGGATGAATCGCAATGGGGAGCGCGGTCCCCAGCATTTCGAAAAGACCGGGAAGTGCGGCAGTGTGGTCGAGGTGCCCATGGGTCAGCGCCACCATGGTAGGCACAAGCCCGTGCGCCTGCAAAAAAGAATAAATCTTTTCAGGTTCCGCACCGGGATCTATGACGACAACGCCCCCTTCCGATGCCACAACGTAGCAATTTTCCCCAATAGGGCCCACCTTGAGCCGCCACACTGTCGATGCCACGTGTCACAGCCCTTCGGACAAGGATTCGGAGCGCTTTTTCGCGGGCTTTACTTCCAAGGCTCGACCATTGAGCTCTGCGCCGACCATCGCCGCGACGATTCTCTGAGCTTCATTCACAGGAACTTCGATAAAGGAATAATTTTCCAACAAATGCACGCGTCCCAACGCATCTGAAGAAAGCCCCGTCCGCTCAGCAATCTTTTTCTTCAGTTCCAAAGGCTTAAGGTGATGCCGTTTGCCCATGGATACAAAAAGCGACACCATTTCCTTAGTCTGATTCTGCGTTTCTGGCCGCTGCTCGACGCGCACATGCTCCTGGGGCTCCTGGGACACCTTTTTGGGCGATTTAGACCGGTATATGCCCGCCGCCCGAAGTATCATGAGCGCTGAGGCATAGGAGCGAAGGTGAAACGGTACTTTCTTTCTAAACGCTCTCCGCACGTCTTCGAGAAGCTTTGCATCCTGGGGATGCTTCAATTCTTCGAGCAATCCTTCGAGAAAAGCCTCGAGGGTCTTTTCGTTAAATTTGGAGGCTGCAGTATCGTCCGGCACAAAACAACTCCTGCTGTCTGATAAAATAATGGGTTATGTGGTAATATACTTTAGTTTTCGCTTTTGTGTAAACTATAGACAAAAATGACGGTGCATGACAATGTACAAGAGCCGCGCTGGTCAACGGTGATGAAGGATAACATGGACGAAAACATATGAAAGAGCAGGATAAGCCCAAAATTTGCCTTTCCCTCACGGGAACAACAATTGCAGAGGATCTGCGCATCCTCGAGCGATACCGGTCACTTGTGGACTATGTTGAGCTGAGGGCCGACTGTCTGGATCCGAGCGAACGTTTCTACATCCGCTCGTTTCCTGAAAAAGCGGGCCATCCCTGCATTCTCACCATCCGGCGACGGCAGGACGGCGGTAAGTTTGAAGACGGGGAGGGCGTCCGCCTCGTACTCTTTGCAAAAGCGCTCTCTTTTCCCATGGCCGACGCAAACGCCAATTATGCCTTTGTCGATCTCGAGCACGACTTCAGGGCTCCTGTGGTGGAGGAGGCTTGCCGGACCTTCGGCACCCGCATCATCCGCTCGTTTATTTCTCGTACGGGCCTTCCTGAAAATCTCGACACTGCCTACGAGAACCTGACACAGGAAGAAGACGAAATACCCAAGCTCGTCGTCCATCCCCAAAACTCGGCCGAGTTCATCCGCTTTCTGGAATGGTCTCAACGTCGGCCGAAGCGCGCCCAAATACTCATCGCCAACGGCCCATATGGCCTTGCCTCTCATCTCTTGGCCTGGCGGTTCGGCTCTCTGTGGACCTATGCGAGCCCCCGGCAGTGCGGCAAGGAGACCACTGCTCCTGATCTTTTCGATCCTCTGGACCTCGTCAACATCTACAACTTCGACCTCGTCGATGCTGACACGGTGATCTACGCCTTAATAGGCCAACATTCTATAACCCAGTCCCTCTCTCCTTATCTCCACAACACCGCCTTCAGAAAAATGGGCAAAAACGCCCTCCTTATCCCCACTCCTGTCGATTCTTTCTCCGACGGGCTCAGGATACTCGAGTTGCTCGGCGGCAAGGGTGCGGCGATCACGGTGCCTTTTAAGGAAGATGTGCTTCCTTTCCTCTCCTTTCATTCCACCGATGTACAACGTATCGGCGCCTGCAATACGCTGGTATGGCGAAATTCAAGCTGGGCTGGCTACAACACCGACGCCGACGGTTTCGAGCGCAGCCTTTTGGAATTTATGGGCAAGCAGGATATTTCTGGCTGTCGGGCCACGCTCGTCGGCGCCGGCGGAGCCGCAAAATCGATCGCCCTCGCCCTGTTCCGCAAAGGCGCGCGCGTGCTCATTCTCAACCGGACTTACAGCGCCGGCCGCGATTTGGCCAGAAAGTACAACTTTTCATATGCCCACCTCGACGACAGGGCGGCCGATCAAATCTCCGAGTATTCCAATCTCATCGTGCAGGCGACAAGTGTCGGCATGAAGGGCGAAGGAGACCCGATCAACTTCTACGAATTCAAAGGCTCCGAAATGGTGTTCGACCTCATCTATCATCCCTCAAAAACCGCGCTGTTAAAAAGAGCCGAAGCGGCGGGGTGCCGCACGATCAACGGCTACAAAATGCTGTGCTATCAGGCTGCCGGGCAATATAAACTCTGGATGAATGAGCCGCCGCCCGAAATCTACGCGCAGCTCGAACAGCCCGAACTCTCATAGTAAGTAGTCAACGCAAAGGAGGTTGGAATGCCAAAATCTGCGTTTGTCGCCATTGTTGGCAGGCCTTCGGCTGGCAAATCCACGCTTTTGAATGCGCTCTGCGGCGCAAAAGTCTCCATCGTCAGCCCCGTCCCCCAGACGACGCGCAATACGATCCGCGGTATCGTAACGCGCGCGCAGGGCCAGCTTATCTTTGTCGATACACCGGGGTATCATCTTTCAGATAAAAAACTCAATCTTAAGCTTCGAGAGCTTGTCCTGCAGGCGCTCTCCGATGTGGACCTGATTCTCTACGTCATCGACGCCACGCGGAACCCAGGGAAAGAAGAAGAGGCCATCATCGAGCTTCTCGCCAAAGACGACAGCCGTATTGTCATTGCCATCAATAAAGTCGACCATCCCGACGCCAAGCCCCTCTTTGTCGAAGAATTCGTCATACCGCGCCTGCCGAAGGCAAAGCGCATCACCATATCTGCGACGCAGGGCACGAATTTGGACGCCCTCATCGACGCGCTGTTGTTGCTTGCACCGGAAGGACCCCTCTGGTATCCGGAGGAAATCTACACCGATCAGGAACCCGTGTTCCGCATCGGGGAGATTATTCGGGAAAAGGCCATCCTCCACACGCGCGATGAACTGCCTCACGCCATCGCCGTCGAATACCGAGAATCTTCAAAGCGATCCGATGGAGCTCTGTTTGCCCGCTTCGACATCCTCGTAGAGCGAGATTCCCAGAAAGCCATCGTCATTGGGCGCCAGGGGTCATTAATAAAGCAGATCCGCGAAGAAGCGGAGGCAGACCTCAAAGAGCTCTTCGATTATCCCATCAAGCTGCAGTTGCAGGTCGTCGTCGACCCGGATTGGCGCAAAAGCGATTCAAAGCTCTCGCGCATGATTTTTTAGGATCCCTGGACGGCGGGCCGAGGCAGGACTTTTTTATAACGAACATCGAACCCCTCAATGCCTTCGGAAAACAGCGCATAAAAAGTCTTCTCGGCCTCTGGGAACACCACCGTCTTCAAAATATCAAACTGCTCCTCGGTAAACGAAGACAGCACGTACCCCGCGATATCGTTGTGATCGGGCCTGCCGATGCCAAAGCGCAACCTCCAAAAGTCTCTTGTTCCCAAGTGCTCTTCCAAAGAGCGTAAGCCATTGTGCCCGCCAAGGCCGCCCGAAAACTTGTAGCCAAAGGCACCGAACTGCATCTCAAGCTCATCGTGCACCACAAGGATTTCTTCCGGCCGACACCGGAAAAAACGCGCCGCCTCGACGACGCTTTCCCCCGACAAATTCATGAATGTATGAGGCTTCAGAAAATACACCTTCTCCGGCCCCATCTCGGCCTGGGCGATATGCCCCTTGAATTTCGAACTCCAATGCAGCTCTGCCCCGATGCGCATCGATTCGAGGAAGAGCCACGCGACGTTGTGCCGATGATTGTGATATTCCCTTCCGTAATTTCCTAAAAAAGTGCACAGTCTGATCATGTTTTACTCTTTCTATTGCCAGGAAATCCGTCGAAATTTCCCTTGAATTTCATAATGGTGTGTTTGCCAGACCCAGGACCGTGACAATCGGAACCATAGGTAAAAAAGAACCCCTGAGGTTTGGCGATCTCGCGCACGAGGCCATTGATCCTTGCGCTCTTGGCCTCGCTGTTGTACCAGTACAGTTCGACGCCGTCTACACCTGCCCGCCGAAACCACCCTAGCACCAGCCGCAATTTTTCTACATCCCTATACATGAGCGACGCGTCGTCATCCCACCAGTGCCCGATGTGAGGAATCACCACAAAACCTCTGTCCGCATGGATAGCCTGCACCACTGAAGCGATGTCCGGTTTCTCAAGTTTGTATTTTTTCAGAAGGCCGCCCATGAAAAATCTTTTTTTAAACGCCTTATAGTTCATATCAGGGGCCACGCAGCGGCGAGCCTTCAAATAGAGAAAAAAGTCGACCTTACTCCAAGAAATCCTATCGGCGAGGGAGTTATCGAACTCGAGCCCCGTTTTGTCCCTAAAAAGGTCCTGAAACGAAAGGCCTTTGTCGGGATACAGCTCCTTTGCCGAATCGATAAAAAATTCAAGTCGCGCCCTGCGTTTCTGAAGGGCCTGCCGAAGCAGCCTCTCTGTCTGAGGAGCCCACGGTTCGGCGTCAGAATTGGGGAAATACGCCAAAAGCTCGCTCTTGTAATCAATCTGAGGTTCATATACATCGATTTCGCAGGCGGGAATCGCCGTTAAACTCCGCGATTCGCAGGCGCGGACAAACCGAGATACGCCGGCCATCGTGTCATGATCGGTGAGCGCGACCCAATCGAGGCCTGCGCGCGCCGCCTCAAGGGCGATCTCTTCCGGCCAGGACATGCCATCCGAAAAACGGGAGTGCACATGCATATTCGAAATCATTTGTTTCAGTATATACTAGGGTTTGTCTCCCTTCCATAGATTCACAGAGGTGGTTTACAATTCACACATGTTTCAGCTGACCGATGCTGTGTTGGAACGAATCATCTTCGCCATGGAGAATCAGTCAAATGAAATGCTCATCGATCTCGAAACGGGCGACTGTGTCAATGCTGCCGGCCCCTCCGAACGATATGTAAGGCCTCCATCCTGGGATTCTCGACGGGGCTTTGCGATTCTCGAAGCCTTTGCGGCCACGGTCGCCTCGCCGCCAGAGCTCAAATTGGCACTCAACGCCGCGCTGCGCCGGGGGAAGGGTGTATTCAAGGCGTTCCGCCAGGCCCTTTCGACAGACGAGGCTCTGTTCCGACGCTTCCAGGACTTCAAGTTCCGGGCCATGCGTCCTGTCGTCGAAGCGTGGCTCGAGTCCCTCCTCGAAGAACAGAAACTCGAAAAACTTAAGGAAGAGCCTGAGGATATAGGCGATATCATCGCCTCGGAAGTGGAATTCAACGTCATGTTCATCAAGGAAATCCCATTCAGCCTTGAAAGCTTTCTCAGCACCTATGCAGAGGAGTGCTTTGCGTCGGTGCCTTCGCTTCTCCGCGCATGGTGGGTCTCTACCCTGCGCGACAAGATGCAAAGTTCGGAAGATTCGACATTCGTCTCTTTCGCAACGGTCGACGGCGCACATCCCCTCGTGTTCGGTATTTTTATGCTGCAGTCTTTTCAAGGCCGCCCGCTCTGTACCGTAGAAGGGATTTTCGGAAGCAAGGAGAGTGCAATGTTGAGCCTCGAGTGGCCTCTCATCGATGTCATTTCCTCATACGTCTCTCAAAGAGGCACAAATTTCATGATACTCGAAGGCCCTCTGTTCCCGTCACCGATACCAGAAGAGGCGACCTCACATGGATTCGTACAGAGCGGCAGTGTCTTCTATAAAACGCTTTGACAATTATGACAAATTCTGAGAAAATGTAAAATCTGTGACTATGTACATGGAGGGCTTATGAAAACCTGCTTTCTTTTTCCAGGTCAGGGCGCGCAGTTTCCCGGCATGGCCAAGGATTTCTTCGAGACGAGCAAAGCCGTACGCACCCTGTTTCAAGCAGCGTCCGATGCCGCATCAATGGACTTAAAAAAACTACTCTTCGAAAGCGACGAAGAGACGCTCAGACAGACAAAAAACACGCAGATCGCGATGGTCACCGCCGAGGCTGCGGCGGCACTCTCAGCGAAGGAACACGGCATTAAGCCTGCCGGCGCTGCGGGCTTCTCCGTCGGCGAGTGGCCGGCTCTCGCCGAAGCCGGTGTCATAAGCCTCTACGACATGTTCCGCCTGGTCGCCGAACGTGGTCGTCTGATGGATGAAGCGGGAAAACATTCCGGTAGCTCGACGATGAGCGCAGTGCTCTACCTTTCTCCGGAAAAAATCGAACACGTGATCCGAGAGGCTGGATTGAAGCAATGCTGGATAGCGAACTACAACAGCCCCACGCAGTGCGTCATTTCCGGCACGGAAGCGGACATCGCCGTTGCGGAGGAAAAGCTCCGCCAGGCTGGAGCCAAACGCGTCATCCGCCTCAAGGTGTCGGGCGCCTTTCATTCTCCACTCATGCAGGAAGCCTACGAAGCATTTAAAGAAATCGTCGATGCGACGCCCTTTTCCGACCCCAAAATCGATCTGTACTCGAACGTCACCGGCAAAAAAATACTCAGCGGAACAGAAGCCAAGCACTACGCCTCCTTGCAGATCATCTCCCCCGTGCGATGGATCGATGAAGAGGCGAACATCACGGCCGATGGATTCGACCAGTGTCTCGAGACCGGCCCCGGCAACGTCCTCACAGGGCTTTGGAAGGCCTCAGGTTCTCCGATTCCCTGTGTCGCGGCAGGCACGCTCGATGCGCTCGTTTCACTTTCGCTCTAGCATTTCTATGCCAAATGCTGAATCAGAGGTGAACCGTTGAACCACAGAGGAGGAAAGACCATGAGCGGACTGTTGTCTGATAAAATATGCGTCGTCACAGGAGCATCGCGGGGCATAGGGCTCGCGATCGCGCTTCGCTTCAAAGACGAAGGCGCACGCGTGTATGGCCTTTCGCGCACGAAGCCCGACGCAGATATCTTTTGGATTTCGTGCGACATCACGGATGAGTCGTCGATAGAATCGGCCATCCATGCCATAACCCAAAAGGAAAACCGTATCGATGTCCTCGTGAACAATGCCGGCATTACGCGCGACGGGCTTTTCATGCGCATGAAGACCGAAGACTGGGATGCTGTTTTGACGGCAAATCTGCGCAGCGCTTTTCTTTTGAGCCGGGCCGTTTCGCGACTTATGCTGAAACAGCGGAGCGGCTGCATTCTCAACATGTCGAGCGTCGTGGGGCTGCACGGAAACGGAGGTCAGGCGAACTATGCTGCATCCAAGGCGGGGCTCATAGGCCTTACCAAGAGCCTCGCCAAAGAACTTTCGTCCCGGAATATCCGCGTCAACGCAATAGCCCCTGGATATATCGAAACGTCCATGACGGCCGTCCTGCCCGAATCCGTCAGGGAAAACTTGAAAATGACCATTCCACTGCAGCGCCCCGGAAGGCCGGAAGAGGTGGCCGAAGCAGCCCTCTTCCTCTGCAGCGATGCGGCAGCATATATTACAGGAGTTGTATTAAACGTCGACGGCGGCATGGGGATGTAGCGGTATGAGTAAACGAAGAGTAGTTGTGACTGGTTTTGGTGTCGTAAGTCCTTTGGGGAACGATGTCACTTCCTTCTGGGCGAACGTCAAAGCCAACAGATCGGGGATAGGGCCGATCACGCTCATCGATGCATCGGACCTCGCGGTGAAGATCGCAGGAGAAGTCAAGGGTTTCGATCCGGCATTGCGGATAGACCCCAGAGAGTCCAAAAAGATGGACCGGTTTGCACAATTTGCCGTGTACGCTGCGCTTGAAGCCCTGGAGTCGGCGAAGCTTCAGAAAGATTCTCTCGATCCCATAAGGACGGGCGTCTGCCTTGGAACCGGACAAGGCGGGTCCAACACTATAGAAGAGGCCGTGGTCCGCCTGACGGAGCGAGGTCCGAGCCGCGTTCCCCCGCTCACCGTAGCAAAAGGGCTTGCGAATTTCGGGGCCGCACAGATTGCGCTCTCGCTTGGCGTGCACGGGCCGAACATGACTGTCGTCACCGCCTGTGCCGCAGCGACGGACGCCATTGGCCAAGCAATGCACCTCATCCGCGACGGACACGCGGACATCATGTTTTCCGGCGGGGCCGAGGCGAGCATCGTACGCATGTGCATGTCGAGCTTCATCAACATCCAAGCCCTCTCGTCTCGAAACGACGAGCCGGAAAAGGCCTCGCGCCCCTTCGACAAAGACCGCGACGGATTTATCATGTCCGAAGGTGCAGGCATCCTCGTGCTTGAAGCATACGAACACGCAAAAGCCCGTGGTGCGACGATCTACGCTGAAATCGCAGGCTTCGGCACGACCTGCGACGCCCACCACCTAACGGCGCCGGACCCCGAAGGCCTTTGGGTCGCCAAGGCGATCGAACTGGCCCTCAACGATGCAGGCATGAGGCCGGAAGACATCGACTACGTGAGCGCTCACGGCACCTCGACACCCCTCAACGACCCCATCGAGACCAAGGCCATCAAACACGCCTTCGGACAACATGCCTATAAACTCAAAATATCGAGCCTCAAATCCATGATCGGACACTGCATCGGCGCAGCGGGGGCCATTGAGACGATCGCCGCAATCCTCGGAATGAACGAAGGCTACATTCACCCCACCATCAATCTCGACAATCCTGATCCAGAATGCGATCTCGACTACGTCCCCAACAAAGGCATTCATATGCCTGTCCGTGCCTTTGTCAAAGAATCGATGGGGTTCGGCGGGCAGAATGCCGTGCTTGTCATAAGCCGACCATGAACAGTCATTGGAGAACTTTGCCAAAAGAATTAAAACTTCTCCCAGGCAATCCCTTGCTCCGTGGCGCCGTGGCACATCCGCAGGGGGTCTATTTCTCGATCTTCTCGCGCCACGCGACAGGCATGATCCTGTGTCTCTATGAAAGTCCTCATGACGAAAAACCTGCGCAATCGCTGCGCCTTGATCCTGAGAGCAATCGCACAGGCGATATTTGGCACTGCTATGTCCCCGGATTAAGGGCAGGAACACTCTATCTCTGGCGCGCAGAAGGGCCTTTTAAGCCCCAGGAAGGCCACCGCTTCAATCCCAACAAAGTCCTCATCGATCCGTACGCGAAGGCGCTCACCGACGGCGCTTTGGACCTCTGCTCTGCCCTCGCCTACGACGACAGCTCTCCCGAAAAAGACCTCTCCTTTTCGGAAAAGCCGAACGATGGGTGTATGCCAAAATGCGTCGTCGTCGAGGATGATTTCGACTGGGAGGGCGACACGCCGCTCAACTACCCTCTCAAAGACTGCATCATCTACGAAACCCACGTGCGCGGCCTTACGAAGTCCCCCTCTTCGAGGGTAAAGCACCGGGGCACGTACCGTGGGGTGGTCGAGATGATCCCTTACTTCAAAGACCTCGGCATCACGAGCATCGAGCTGCTGCCCGTCCAAGAATTCGATTCATCGGAGCGCTTCAGACGCAACCCCCTCTCAGGTGAAAAACTCTCAAACTACTGGGGCTATGCGCCCATTGCCTTCTTCGCCCCCAAGACATCCTACGCTTTCCCTGATGGCGCGGATCACGACAGCTTTGACCCCGCGTATCCCGTCAAAGAGTTCAAGTACATGGTCAAAGAGCTGCACAAGGCGGGCATCGAGGTCATCCTCGACGTAGTCTTCAATCATACCGCGGAAGGCAGCGAGCTGGGGCCGACATTGAGCTTTCGGGGCCTCGACAACTCGATCTACTACATGCTCGCGGACGACAGGCGCTTCTATCGCAACTATTCAGGCTGCGGCAATACCCTCAACTGCAATCATCCGGTCATGCGATCCTTCATCATGGACTGTCTGCGCTATTGGGTCGTCAGCATGCACGTAGACGGCTTCCGGTTCGACCTCGGCTCGATCCTAGGGCGCGACAATCGTGGCAATCTGCTCCAGAATCCCCCCGTCATCGAATCGATCGCCGAGGACCCTCTTCTGCGCGAGACCAAAATCATCGCCGAGGCCTGGGATGCGGGCGGCGCATATCAGGTGGGCTCCTTTCCGGGAGGCCGCTGGGCCGAATGGAACGACCGCTACCGCGACGATGTGCGGAGATTCTGGCGTGGCGACGATGGTTTTACTCCACACCTTGCGACCCGCATCGCGGGCTCGAGCGACCTGTACCTAAAGAACGGCAAGCGCCCCTTTCATTCGATCAACTTCGTCACGTCGCACGACGGCTTTACCATGAACGACCTCGTTTCCTTCCACCAGAAGCACAACGAGGCCAACGGCGAACAAAATCTCGACGGGCTCAACGAAAACTATTCGTCGAATTACGGCGTCGAAGGCCCCTCCGACGTCCCCTTCATCGAAGAGACGCGGAATCGACAGGTGAAGAACTTCTTTGCCACGCTCCTGCTCTCCATCGGTACGCCGATGATCCTCGGCGGCGACGAATTCCGTCGGACGCAACAAGGCAACAACAACGCATACTGCCACGACAACGAACTTACGTGGTACGACTGGAATCTTCTGAAAAAACATAGGGATATATATCGCTATGTCAGAACGCTCATCGCCTTCCGAAAAACGCACACGGCATTCCGACGCGAAGATTTTTTCAGAGGCCTCTCGGAAGAACGCCCCGGGCCGAAGCAGGCGCCTCCCGGCACAATTCCTGCACAGAGTCAGGAAGCACAGGCTCCCGACCTCCTCTGGTACGACGAACAGGGCAAGCCCCCCCAGTGGGAAAAGCTCGGCAAAGTCCTCCTTGCGCGCATCAACGAGCACATGGTTGTTCAGAATCTCCGCCACTCCTATATTCTAGCCTTCAACGCTTCGCCGGAGGCCATGCAGATTTCTCTTCCCCACGACCACGAGCCGGACACATGGAGACGCGTAGTCGACACATCTCTTCCGCCTCCTCATGATATCGAAGAAGGCGACTACCCCGTGCTGGCCGATCAAAGAAATTATGTGATGGCGCCGCGCTCATTTGTCTTACTTATTTCAAGCCTCGCTGTCAAAGAAAACGGAGGTTCCGGCTGACTTGGCGCGGTACTTTGGACCCCATTGCCTTGCCGTTATGAAATTTCATGAATATTTTATAATGGATGAAAATAAGTCAGGCCGAGGTCAAGGCGTCGATCCTTCTTAGAAAAGGACTTCACGAACTTGCACACCACAGACCAGCCCAGGCGCTCACATTCCTGCGAACATCGGTGGAACTGACTCCGCCTTCATGTGAAGGTGAGCTCTCCAAGGCGCTGTATTGGCTCTCTATCGCGCTTCTCCGCCTAGATCAGCGCGACCTTGCGGTGAAAAGTCTCGCCAACGCACAGAAGTTGCGGCGCCAGAGCTATGCCCGCAAGTTCTATGTCCGAAACGTCAACGAGTACGGCATGATCAGGCGCCCCACCAAGGAGCTCGATGACCTCTATGCCTTTATCAGCATTCAACTTTCTTCATATCTCCTCAGGCGTCCCAATCACCGCTTTAGTTCGGAAATCGAGCATTCGACCGTGCTCAAACTGATCCTCGAGGCGTGGAAACACCTCAAAGAGAGTCATACGTTTCAAAATCTCGAATGTGGAGAAAAATTGTATCTCTTCAGACAACTGAAGATCGATTTTCCGAGCTTTCATGTGTATGCTGCCGGGCATCAACATGGCGAGTCACGGCCACAGTCAACCATTTATAATATAAAGAGTTGTTTTTGTGGCTCAGGACTACCCCACACCCAGTGCTGCGGACGGGTGCAAGGTCTTTCGGAGCTTTAGACCGGCCAAGGGACTCTTCTGTCCAGCCTCTGCCGAGTCGCCCGTGTGTTTCATTTTTACACAATACTACCCTCTTTTTAAGACAGTATTTCAAAATAACACACTGGAGGTATATCTTTCGCGATCCAGGCACACTTGGCACGCCCAAAACAGTGTGAGGCATAGAATAATCTTTTCAAATATATTGAATTAGAAATTCAATTTTATTTTGGCATGGTTCTTGCTGTAAAAAATGGCAAGGAGATCCAGATGACAGAGAATAAAAGGATCAGGGAAACACGCTCCAGTGCGGACTTTGACGACGAGAACGTGTTGTCCATGTATCTCCGCGAGATTAATCGGATTCCCCTCCTTTCTCGCGAAGAAGAGAACTATTACGCAACGCGTGCCGCGCAAGGAGATCAACAGGCTAAGGCGATCCTTGCAAAGAGCAACCTTCGTTTTGTCGTCAACGTCGCCAAGAAGTACCAAAACCAGGGTTTGTCCCTGGCGGACCTCATCGCAGAAGGCAACCTCGGCCTCTTGAATGCGATAGACCACTACGACGTCACCAAGGGTTACCACTTCATTTCGTACGCGGTGTGGTGGATCCGTCAGGCCATACTCAAGGCTATCTGCGAAAAGAGCCGCATGATTCGTCTGCCTCTCAACAGAGCAAACGAGCTTGTGCAGATCGAAAAGGCCCGTGCGCTCTTCGAAGGCGAGCTTTCGGAGGATGCGGAGATCCGCGAAGTAGCGGCATTCCTTGAAATGGAACCAGAGCACGTAAAGGACATCATTTCGATTTCCCGCGATTTGATCTCTCTCGACGCGCCGGTATATGACGAAAAGAATTCGACTACGGTGGGCGAACTCATCGAAAACGAGCACCACGAAAGCCCAGAACAGGCCGCAATTCAATCAGGCCTGCGCGACGATATCAATAAGGTCCTCGCAACCCTCACCGCAAAAGAGCGAGAGATTGTCGAGTACCGCTTCGGGCTGAACGGTAAACGCCCAATGAGCCTTAAGGAAATTGGCGATCGGATGCATTTGACAAAAGAAAGAATTCGTCAGATCGAGAAAGCGGCCTTAAAAAAGGTATCCGTACCCGAAACCATGGAAATTCTTCAGGCATACGTGGCCTGAAGAGTTTCCACACCTTTGAGTAAGTATAAGACAGCCTCGGCTTTACGCCGAGGTTTTTTTATTGTATGCCCTAGTGTATAATTGCCTCTATGAATTCAAGCCCTGGTATTACATCGTTCCTTGAGTTTGCAAAGCTGACAAAAAAACTCATCTCCGAGAGGATCAACGCGATCTTTCAGGAAAACAAAGAGATATTCACCCAACTGCCTGAGATGGGCCAATGGCTTGCCGCTGAAATGGAAGATTTCGCGAGTTCAGGGAAAATGCTCCGTGGGACCCTCGCCTTTGTCGGCTGCCGGCTTTTTGGCGGGCCGAACCAAGGCGAGGAGACTCAGATCATTTCGCTTGCAGCAGGCCTCGAGCTTCTTCAGGCCGGACTCCTCGTCCACGACGACATCATGGACCACGACGAGCGGCGGCGAGGCAAGCCAACATGTCACCTCAGGATCAAAAGCAAAATCCTAGAAAAGAATCCAAATTTTGGAGAAACGCCTGCGCTCGAGATGGCCGAAGCCCAGGGCATCTGCCTCGGAGACCTTTTCTTTTTTATTGCATGGCAAGAAATTACTAAACTTGAAGCGCGAGTGTCAGCCCTCGTGGCAAAAGAGCACGCGATAGTCACCCTCGCCCAAATGCGCGATGTTGCGATGGGCTATGACGAACAGTTTCCGACTATCGCCGAGGTCATCGAGGTATACCGCCACAAAACAGCCCGCTACACTGTCGTTCTACCGCTTGTTGCCGGGGCTGCACTGTCAAGGACAGCCGATGCGGAGTTACAGCGCCTGCTCGAAGCCTTCGGAGAGGCGCTCGGCATCGTGTTTCAATTGCAAGATGACCGACTCGGGCTCTTCGGCAATGAACAGTGCATAGGCAAAGCACTGGGCTCCGATATAAAAGAGGGGAAAAAAACGCCCTATATTATCGCCCTGCAAAACAGAATGACCTCCGAAGAGCGGGCGCGATTTGATTCGGTCTACAAGTCGCCCCACATTAGGGATACGGATATCGAATGGCTCCGAGGCCTGATGCTGACTCGGGGCGTCGACGCCTATATCCAAGAGATAATTGAGAGCCATCTTTCGACGGCTCGCGCTGTGGTCGAAAAAATTTCGGAACTACCGGGTGCACGGGCCGATTCCATCCGACTACTTGAAAGCTTTATCGACTATTCCGGCCAGAGAAGATACTGATCGCCTTTTCGGCCTAGGGGCACAGCCCGATGTTGAATTACCTTTTGAACTGTTTTATTCTTTTCATTCCAGTATTTCTATGGGACTTATTGCTATATAAAAAATTACCATCTTTATATCAGCCTCAAAAATGGGACAGGATACCGAAAGCCCTGGACATCGCGGAAAATGTATTTCGTTTCTTGACGTTCTTCGTGCCTCTCAATATGAAGCTTGAAATAAGGACTCAAAATCAGATTGCCGGCCTTGTGCTCTATTGTATAGGCCTTGCCGTGTATGGCTTCTCATGGATCATCCAAATTTTCCATACCAGGATTGCCTGGAGCGGACATCCGGCGCTTATCACGGCCCCCGCCTATACGGCGGTCGTCTGGCTCTTGGGGATATTCCTCATGGGAACCCATACATTTATTGAGATACCGCATGGCCATTCGATGTATCTCTCGATCATCCTCATTTTCGGCGCTCTCCACACGGGCCACGCGTTCCTTGTAGTGAAGAAAGAGCGCCTCGCACGCTTTTACAAATAGACTAAGAGACTCTTTGTTTCACGTGGAACATTTCCGTTATAAAAAGGCGGCGATCGCAACGATCTCCGCCTCAGCCTTCTTATAAGAAAAAGGTTGTCTACATTGTTTCACGTGAAACGCTCGGCTGACCTCCTGCGACGTCCTGTGGGAAAAATGTAGTAGGTTGCCCTTGAAGGCGGCCTCGTCCCTATTCCTGCTGCTGGATGATCTTGTCCATGCCGATCACGGAATCTGGCGGCTCAATGTTGACGATTCGCACGCCGTGGGCGGCCTTGCCCATCTCGCGGACAGAGGAAACATTTAGCTTGATCGTCTTGCCCGTCGAAGTAATGACCATGACCTCGTCTTCCTCGCGCACGGAGACCGCCTTTATCACTTCACCAGAAGCCTCGTCGGGGGCGTAGATGATCTGCCCATGCGTTCCGCGGGAGTGAGGCGTAAATAGGTCGTATTTGACCCGTTTTCCGGAACCGTTCTGCGTAATGATGAGCATCGACTCCTGGCTGTCGACTCTGAGCATCGCGGCGAGCTCGTCGTTTTCCTGCAGGGAGATGCCTCGGACGCCCCGCGCGGTGCGCCCCATCTGTCTGACCTCGGATTCTTTCATGCGCAGCGCAAGCCCTCTTCGAGAGATGAGAACGACCTCGTCGGAGCCGCCGGTGAGGATCGCTGAGACGAGCTTGTCGCCTTCATCGAGCGAAATGCCGATGATGCCCCGGGTTTTGGCGTTGGCAAACTCTCTCGTCGCGACCTTCTTCACCACACCCTTGAGGGTGCCCATCAAAATGAACTGATTCTCGGAAAAATCGCTGAAATCGACAACCGCCGTAATCTCTTCATCTTCGGAGATCGCAAGGAGAGACCGGATGTGGCTGCCCCTCGCCTGCCGACTCGCCTCCGAAATCTCAAGCGCTTTGAGCCAGTACGCCTTGCCCCAGCTTGAAATGAAGAGCAGGTAGTCGTGCGTGTTCGCGATGAAGAGCTGCTGGATAAAATCATCGTCGAGCAACGAGGCAGAATTCGATCCCTTGCCCCCTCGGCCCTGCGATCTATACTGACTCACAGGGATGCGCTTGATAAATCCTTTGTTTGAAATGAGAATAGCAACCTCTTCTGGTTTGATGAGGTCTTCGAGGTTGATCTGTTCGACTTGGTTCGGCACGATCTCAGTACGCCTATCGTCGCCGTATTTCTCGGCAAGCTCGCGCGTCTCCTGCTTGATGACCTGGTAGATCGCCTCGGGGCTGGCAAGCAGGGACTTCAGATATTCGATTCGTGCCTCAATCTCTTTCAATTCGGCGAGAATTTTTTCGGTTTCGAGGCTGGTGAGTCGGCCGAGGCGCATGTCGACGATGGCCTGCGCCTGGGCCTCGCTCAAGTCGAAGCGGCCGCAGAGGCGCTCTTTGGCAGCATCAACATTCTTGCTCGATTTGATGATGGCGACCACTTCGTCGATGTTCTTTAAGGCAATCACCAGTCCGCGCAGTATATGGGCGCGTTCTTCGGCCTTTTTGAGCTCGAAGCGCGAACGGCGCGTGACCACTTCAAACCGATGCTTCACGAAATAGGCGATGAGCTCTTTCAGGTTGAGACACTTTGGCGCGCCGTCCACCAGGGCGAGGTTGATGACGCCGAAGGTGCTCTGCAGCGGCGTATGCGTAAAGAGCTGGTTGAGCACTATTTTCGTGATCGCTCCCCGCCTGAGTTCGAGCACGATCCTGATACCGTCTCTGTCGCTCTCGTCGCGTAGGTCCGAGATGCCGTCGATTTGTTTCTCGCGCACCAGCTCTGCGATGCGGGTGACGAGCGTCGTCTTATTCAGCGCATAGGGAATTTCGGTGAAGACGATCTGTTCTCGGCCACTTTTCATGGTCTCGACGACAAAGCGCCCCCGCACCGTCAACCTGCCGCGCCCCGTCTGGTAGGCATCGCGAATGCCCTGGATGCCGTAAATAATGCCGCCGGTTGGAAAATCAGGGCCTTTTATGTAATTCATTAAACCATCAATATTTATATCTGGATCATCGATGTAGGCTTCAATTGCCCTGGCGACCTCGCGGAGATTGTGGGGGGCCATATTGGTCGCCATCCCAACGGCGATGCCACTCGAGCCGTTGACGAGCAAGTTCGGAATGGCGGAAGGCAGAACTGCGGGCTCCTTGAGGCTCTCGTCGTAATTCGGCACGAAATCCACGGTATCCTTGTCGAGGTCCGTGAGCATTTCCTCGCCGATTTTGGAGAGCTTCGCCTCGGTGTAGCGGCTCGCCGCAGGGGGGTCTCCATCGATGGAGCCGAAATTCCCCTGTCCCTGCACAAGCGGATAGCGCAGCGAGAAGTCCTGAGCCATGCGCACAAGCGCATCGTAGAGCGAAAAATCCCCGTGCGGATGGTATTTTCCCATGGCATCGCCCGTAATGCGCGCGCTCTTCTTAGTCGGTGCATTGTTGCGCAGGCCGAGCTCCTCCATGGCGTACAAAAGCCGCCTATGCACCGGCTTGAGCCCGTCCCGGACATCCGGGAGGGCGCGCGAGACGATGACCGACATCGCATAATTGAGGTATGAAGTCTTGACCTCTTCTTCTATGGGAATAGGAATGATATTGCTGGTTTCCGCCATCATGGTCTGCCCTTTATATATCGAGATTCGACACCGCGAGCGCGTTCTCTTCGATGAACTGCCGCCGCGGCTCCACCTGTTCGCCCATCAGCGTCACAAAGATCTCTTCTGCGAGAATCGCATCTTCCATGGTGATCCGCTTGATGAGCCTCCGCTCTGGGTCCATGGTCGTCTCCCAAAGCTGTTCCGGATTCATTTCGCCCAAGCCCTTGTAACGCTGTACGGAAATCTTCGCAGGATCTCTGTTGATCGCGGAGAGAATCTGGTCCTTTTCCTCGTCGCTGTACGCGTAGCGAACTTCTTTGTCGTAGGTGATGCGATACAAGGGCGGCATTGCCAGATATATGTAGCCCTTCTCTATGAGCTCGATCATATAGCGATAAAAAAAAGTGAGAAGGAGGGTCCTGATGTGCGAGCCGTCGACATCGGCATCCGCCATGATGATGATCTTGTGGTAACGGAGCTTCGAGACATCGAAATCCTCTCCGATGCCTGTCCCAAGGCTCGCGATGATCGGCTGAAGCTTGTCGTTGCCGATCACTTTGTCGAGGCGGGCCTTTTCCACGTTGAGCATTTTGCCCCAGAGCGGGAGGATCGCCTGGTACACCCTGTTGCGGCCCATCTTGGCGGAACCGCCTGCAGAATCGCCCTCCACGATGAAAAGTTCACACTTGGAGGGGTCCTTCTCCTGACAGTCGGCGAGCTTTCCCGGCAGGCTCGATGCTTCAAGAAGACTCTTGCGGCGCGTGAGCTCCCTCGCCTGTCGCGCCGCGATGCGCGCGCGGGCCGCGGTCGTGCATTTCTCGAGGATGATGTTGATGACATCGGGATTCTTCTGAAAATAGAGATCGAGCTGGTCGGAGAGGAAGCCCTCCACAATACCCTTGACCTCGCTGTTGCCGAGTTTGCCCTTAGTCTGCCCCTCGAACTGGGGCTCCATCACCTTCACCGAGAGGACGGCCGTTAACCCTTCGCGAACGTCGTCGCCCGAAAGGTTTTCTTCTATTTTCTTATTATACTTAGACTTTTTGAAGAAATCATTGATGACCTTCGTGAGGCCATTCCGGAAGCCCATGAGGTGCGTGCCGCCTTCGCGCGTGTTGATGCCGTTGACGAAGGAGAACATGGTTTCGTTGTAACCATCGTTGTACTGAATGCCGATTTCGATCTCGACCTCGTCTCGAACGCCCGAAAAATAGATGACATCCTTGTGGATCACGCTCTTGTTTTTATTGAGGTACTCGACGAATTCTCTCAGTCCGCCTTCAAACTTGAATTCGATGCGTTTGGGCTGCGTAAGTCGTTCGTCGACGAGAGAGATTTTGACACCTTTGTTGAGGAAAGCAAGCTCGCGCAGGCGATTGCTGAGCACATCGAAGGAATACACCGTCTCTTCGAAGATCTCCGGGTCGGCCTGAAAGCGCACGATGGTGCCGCGCCTGTCTGTCTCGCCGATCAGGGCGACCGGCTTTTCGGGAACGCCGCGGAGGTACTTCTGATAATAGACCTTCTCGCCCGTGTGCACGTATACTTCGAGCCAGTTCGAAAGTGCATTGACCACCGAAACGCCGACACCGTGCAAGCCGCCCGAGACTTTGTAGTTCTTCTTGTCGAATTTGCCGCCGGCATGCAGGCGGGTCATGACGAGTTCGAGGGCGGAAATGCCTTCGGTAGGATGAATGTCGACAGGTATACCCCGCCCGTCGTCCTCGACCCGAACGATATCCTGGCGCTCCAGCGCAACGACGATATGGCTGCAAAAACCGGCGAGCGCTTCATCGATAGAGTTGTCCACCACCTCGTACACGAGGTGGTGGAGACCATCGATGCCCGTTGAGCCAATGTACATGCCGGGACGTTTGCGAACGGCTTCCAGCCCTTTAAGCACTTGGATACTGCTTGCGGAATAATTATTCGTCGTAGATTCCATACTAATCCTGAACGGAACAACCGGGGATGGATTCAAGATTTGGAAAAAATCTCTCTGTTATCATAGCAGATTGGCGCCTTTGAGTAAAGCGAAGCCAAAAGAGGAAGGCACGAGGCAACCCCGTGCAATATCTGTGGAAAAATTGTGCATAACCTGTAGTTAGTCTGTGAATTTCCTTGTGGATACCTGCACTAAGTCTTTCGCTCATCATAGGTACTCACATTTTCTTCTATAGTAATTTTAATTTTTTGTGAAAAAATAGAGCCATTTAATCAATTTTTCGCCTGTTTCCTAAACATTCCTTTAATTTTTCCCCGAAAAGTTCTCCGTCCATCTTGCGCTCACGCGGCACTTGGGTGTATAGGGAAAACGTTGGCCCTTGTGGAAAACTTGTGGAAATAATAGAAAAGACCCGGAGTTTTTAGTGCATGAACGACGACAACGAGATAATTTGGCAAAAAGCGCTCGAGATCGCGAAATCCCAGGTTCCGGAATCCGAATTCATCATGTGGTTCAGATTGACATACCTCGGATTCGACAACGGGACCATCCATCTGCGTGCGACCAATACGTTTCTGCGCGATCAGTTTGTAAGAAAATATAGCCAATTCATGAAAGAAATTATCTCGTCCTTGCTAGGCATGCCTGTCGAGCTCTTGGTGGAGGCACAGGCACTCTCTAAACCGATGGTTCAAACAAGCACGCCTTCCCCCCAGAAACGCGAAACTCCGAAAAACGAAAAGGCGCCCTCTCCTCCGTCGGCCGCAGAGGACTTTCCGATCGAACCAGCCTACGCGAATTCACCGGTTCGGACGCACGAGCCGCGCTCCAGCAACTTGCAGCCGCGCTATACCTTTGAGAGCTTTGTGGTGGGAGAAAACAACAACTTTGCCTTCAATGCAGCGACGGCAGTGGCCGAGATGCCAGGGACTTCTTACAATCCGCTCCTCATCTATGGCGGCGTAGGACTTGGAAAAACACATCTTATGCACGCCATAGGAAACCGAATCATGGAGCGGCATCCGGAACTGCGCATCATCTGTGTGACTGCAGAAGATTTTACGAATGAATTCATCAAGACAATCCACGACCGCACGACGAACGACTTCAAGAACAGATACCGCAATATCGACGTCCTGCTCATCGACGACATTCACTTTTTTCAAAGCAAACACGGCGTTCAGGAAGAATTGTTCCACACCTTCAATGCGCTCTATGATTCGAACAAGCAGCTTGTGTTCACCTGCGACAGACCAGCCTCAGAGCTGAAGGATTTTTCCGAACGACTCAAAAGTCGCTTCATGATGGGACTCAAGACCGACCTCACGACCCCCGGCTTTGAAACGCGCGCCGCCATTATCCGGAAGAAACTCGAGCTTTACAAACGAAGCTTCAGCGAAGATGTCATCAATCTCATTGCAAAAAGCATCGAAACCAATGTCCGCGATCTGGATTCCTGCATCAACCAGATCATCGCGTATGCCGATCTCATCAAGGTCGAACCAACGTACGAGATCGCACAGAACGTCATCAAGCAGCTGACAAACGCATTCAAACCTCCAGTCATCGACGTCTCTTCCATTATAAAAACCGTAGCCGACTACTATAAACTGTCCATCTCCGACCTAAAGGGCAAGAAGCGCAGCAAAAATATCGCCCTTGCCCGCCAAGTGGCCATGTACATCATCCGCGAGACCACCGATTACTCCACCACGGAGATTGGTGCGGAGTTCAACGGCCGCGACCACACGACCGTCATGCATTCTTGCCAGAAGATCGAAGACCTCATCAAATTCGACTCTCTCTTCGCCTCTGTCGTCAACCGTCTCATCCAAGACTGCAAAGAACACTCAACGCCCTAACACCTGTATTGTTGCAAAGCTGTGGACAACATGGCCATCCTTGTGGAAAAGTCAGAAATCTGTGGAAAAAATGCGGCTACACGCGAATTTCGACACAAGTTTTCCACAATATTAATCATATACAAAAAAAGCAATTAAATATGTTTTCAACATATTCACTATGCTTACTACTACTATTACTGTCTTATATGTATAATAGACACGTAGTAAAAGGAAAGAACGGACGGTGTAAAAGAGACAGTCCGTGCTCTTTCTTTGCCTTTTTTTTTCGCATGGGACTGTTTATTTTTATCGCACAAACTGTTACTATACAGCATCCGCATAGAGGGGGTTTTTCAATGAGGTTTGTCTGCGATCGGGACACTTTTGCGAAAGAGATAGCGATAGCGCAAGATATTATTGCATCAAAAAATGCATTGTCGGTAATGTCGAATGTATACCTTGAAGTCTTAGATTCGAGGCTGTACATAAAAGCCACCGATGCAAAAGTAGGGTTTGAGACCGAGATACCTATTTCTGAATCAGAACCTGGGTCCCTTACAGTCTTCTGCGATAAGCTTCTGGCCATTACGAATTCGATTCCGGAAGGGGATATGAGCTTTGAGCAGCATGAGTCGAGCATTGAGATACGGCCACGTTCGAAGAACGTGCGTTTTCAGCTCAAGACGATAGCCGGAGACAAACTTCCCGAAATTCCCCGGATCGATGAGAAATTCTATTTTCCTCTCCGGGCCCACGACCTCCGTGCAATGATAAGTCAGACACTCTTCTCTGTCTCGAATGATGAAACAAGGTTCTTTATGAACGGTGTTTTCATGGAAAAGCTTCCCGACGGAGAGCTGGCGATGGTTGCGACCGACGGCCGAAGGCTCGCGTTCATTTCCACCCAAGAAGCGGATATTCCAGACTTTCAGGGCGCCATCATTCCTCCCAAGGTTCTCTCCGTGCTTTTGAAACGGGCATCGGACGAAGGCCAGATATTTATGGCGTTCAATGATAAGAATGTGTTCTTCCGCTTTGGCAGTTATCTGCTTACGAGCTATCTCATCGAGGGAAAATTTCCGAACTACCAAAAGGTCATACCGAAGGACCACCGCTTCAAATTCGTCGTCGGCAGGGACGAGCTGCTGGCCGCCCTCAGGCGCGTATCGCTGTTCGTCGAAAAGTCCAACAAGGTGATATTTAATGTCTCGAGTAGGGGGCTTGTGCTGGAATCTGAGCAGACGGAACTCGGGGCGGCGCGGGAGGAGCTTGCGTGCGACTATGAAGGCGATGATGTGGTGATTCTCTTGAGTCTGAGGCATTTGGAGGATCCTCTTAAGGTCATGGACAGCGAGAAACTGGCGATAGAGTTCAGCGATCCTTCTCGCGCGGTCACCTTGAGACCAGAGCCAGCCTCCAACTATTTCCACATCATCATGCCGATGCAGCAGCCATAACATGGCGTTCGAACAGGTGCGGATCGCCCGCTTCAGGAACATCGAAGAGGCTGAACTGCGCCTCGGAGCGGGCCATATCTTTCTATTGGGGGAAAATGGCCAAGGAAAGACGAATTTTCTCGAGGCTCTTTATTGCCTCAGCTACGGTACTTCTTTCCGGACGCACCAGGATCGTGAGCTTATCATGCACGGGGGCTCTGAGTTTTTATTACGAGCTGCCTGGAGTGAAAAGGGCGCCCCGGCAGAGGAGCAGATCAGTCTGAAATATTCAAAAGAAGGGCGTAAAGAAGTTCGTCTCAATGAAAAAGTACTCTCCGACAGAAAAGAGCTCGTGGCGCATAATCCGGCAGTGGTATTCTGCCATGAAGACTTGGCGTTTGCCGCGGGCGTTCCGGAAGAGCGGCGTTTTTTTTTCGATCAGTGTGCGGGAATGCTGTGGCTCGAATACATCGATCTGTTGCGTTTCTACAGGAGAGTGCTCAAACACCGCAACGTGGCCCTGAAGACCGACACGTTCAGCATACTGGATACACTCGATGAGCAGCTTGCCCTCTATGGCTGTGAAATTATGGCTGTACGGAAAAGGCTTTCTCTGTTGTTTGCTCGCCGCTTTCCTGAAAGTTACGAGCGCGTATCCCAGCTGGGAACGGAGATTGCTATCCAATACATGCCGAGCTGGCCGGAAGGAGCCTCAGTGTCGGAGATCATCGAGCTATTGGCACAGCAGCGTCCGAGGGACATCGAGGCGACGACGAGCCTTTCTGGACCTCACCGCGACCGGTGGGTCTTTACTCGGGAAGGGCGCAATTTTTCATCCTTTGCGTCCACGGGTCAGCTCCGACTCGCCTCGCTCATTCTGCGCATTGTACAGGTCCACCTGTATGCAGAGCTCTCGGGCGGCGAGGTGCCGCGGTTTCCTGTGCTTCTGTTGGACGATGTTCTTCTGGAGCTCGATGTTGCCAAGCGGCGCCGCTTTTTTTCGCTCTTGCCGGATAAGAGCTCGGGAGCACAGGCCGTGTTTACCTTTCTGCCGGAGGAGCCCTGGCACGAGTATGCCGATGAGACTACAATAGTCTACAGGGTGAGCAATGGACGATTTTCGTGTGAAGAAGGCCGCTGACATTCTCTCCAGATTTTTCGACGAAACGACGCTGCAGGCTGCCGCGCAGTTCGAAACGGTTCGCTCCACATGGAGGCAGATCGTCGGGCAGCGCCTCGCCGACCATTCGAGGCCTAAAAGTGTGCTGCGCCGCACGCTGCTTATCGCTGCGGACCATGCCGGCTGGATTCAGCTCCTGCAAATGGACCAAGCGCGGATTCTGGCGCGCATTGCGAAGCATTACCCTGAACTTGAGGTTACAAGTTTGGCCTTCACTATCGAAGAGCCAAAAGATGTGGCTTCCGCAGGGGCCGCTCTGCTCAAAGGTGCGACGCCTAACCATGCTGCAGTCGAGTGGCCTTCTGCAACGGGCGGGCAGGAAGCCACACGGGAGATTCCCTCGGCCGGCCAAACCCAGAAACCGCCACTCCCTGAGCCTTTGGAAAAGATTTTTTCGCGGATGCGGAGAGCTGGCGATGGGCACGCAAAAGGCAATTGACCAAAGGCGCTATTGCAGTCTATACTCCAGCGCCTGATTATGCAATTTTCCGGCTGCAGCGCAAGAAGTTTAATGTCCTGTGCGGCCGTTTGTGACAAGGAGATTGAATCATGAAACGCACCTATCAGCCGAGCCGAGTCAAGAGGAATAGAAAATTCGGCTTTCGTGCCCGCATGAAGACAAAGGGCGGCCGACTCGTTCTGAAACGAAGGAGAGCAAAAGGAAGAATCAAGCTCTCTGTCTCCGATGAGAAGAAAAAGTACTGAGAACACCGAATCCGGTATTCAGGAAGAACAGTTTGATCAAAGCTTTCCGAAACACCTCCGTGTAAGGAAGGCGAGAGAAATCGATCGTGTTTTTAAGGATGGAGCCCGGTTTTCCTGCAAAGGTATGAGGATGCAGGTCCTCCGGACCGGAGGGCAGGAAACTCGGGCGGCATTTATTGCGGTGCGTTCTTTTTCCGGCGCCGTTGCGCGAAATAGGGCGAAAAGACTGGCGAGGGAATCGTGGCGGCTGCTCCGGCAAGGGGTCAGGCCAGGGTTTGATGTGGTCTTCGTGCTCTATCCCGGATTTGCGGCACTCTCCGACTGCCGCAGCGCGATGCAGTATCTGCTCCGCAAGGCGGATTTGCTGCGATGAATATCGTGAAGAAAATACTGGCCTTTCCTCTCTTGGTAGCGATTCGGGCATATCAGATTGTGATTTCGCCGCTGTTTCCTCCTTCGTGCCGCTTTTATCCCACATGTTCTTCCTACTCGTATCAGGCCATCAGAAAGTATGGGCCTTTTAGGGGCGTCGTGCTCGCCTTCAAGCGAGTCATTCGCTGTCATCCAGGAAATCCAGGAGGCTATGACCCAGTACCATGAACGATATCTTTGATCAACAAACCACTTCGAAAGAAGATCGCCGCCGCACGGTGCTCGCGGTTGTCCTGTCCACCATCGTCGTCAGCGTCGGTTTTATGGTGCAGAATGCGCTGTTTCCGCCATCGGAGCAACAGCAGAGCGCGCAAGTATCCGCTCAGACAGGTTCACAGGAGACGGCGCTTCCTGCCCAGAGCAGCAAGACAACCCTTCCGGCCGTGCTACCCGCCCCCACCGAGAGTTCTACAGCGGCTAGCATCATACCCGTTCCTGCCCAAGAACAGAAATATGTAGTCGAAACGGATGTAGTCCGTGCGACCTTCACCAACGCGGGTGGAGAGCTCGTCTCGCTCACGCTGAAGAAGCACAGGGACATGAGCGATTCCCGCGGGGGCGTCGATATGGTCGTGCCGGGATCGGAGGGCTCAGACGGCCTCTCTCTCTCGTTCGGTCCTGCGCTTTCCCCCATGCGCGAGCTCATGAACACGCAATACCTCGATGAAAACAAGCATACGATTGCCTTTTCGCGCATGTTCGAAGCGCCCATGGCGGGCAGCGAACAAAAAGTACCCTTTGTCTTGAAGAAAGTCTTTTCGTTCAATGAGGGCGAGTACATGTTCGGCCTTGCGGTGAGCATCGAACAGCCGGACGGTAAGCCCATTGTGCTCGGATCCAACGGCGTCGCGTACCGCATCGACTTGGGGCCGCAGATCGGCCCTCGCTTCGATCAGCTGCCCAAGAATGCGGATTATCGGAAATATATCGCCGAGGTTAACGGCAAGAAGAAAATCGAGAATCCGAAGGCCAATACGGCCACCACCATCGCACCGAGCGCGAGTTGGCTCTCGATGTCGGGCAAATATTTTGCATTTATCGCCGTGCCGAAGGCTCCCCTTTCCAGCTATCAAATCGAAACGAGCCAGGACCCGCTCATCAAGCAGACCAATACGCTTGGACTTCTGCGCAGTTCTTTCTCCGGGGCTTCGACCACCGACACCTATTATTTCTATTTCGGGCCGAAGACATCGGGCGAGCTCGGCAAATACGAATATGCCGATAAAAATGGTTTTGGCCTGTCCAACCTCAAGCTGGAAGACGCCATGGAGGGATCGGGAATCCTTGGGTGGCTCGAAAGTATTCTCAAATTTCTCCTCAATCTTTTCTACAGCCTCATTCCGAACTATGGCGTGGCCATTATTCTGGTCACCGTGCTGATCAAGGCGCTGTTCTTTCCGCTCACGAAGAAGAGCTCTCTCTCCACGGCGAGGATGGCGGAGCTGCAGCCCAAGATGCAGGAGCTGCAGGCGAAGTACAAGAACAATCCGCAGAAGCTCAATCAGGAGATGGCCGAGTTTTACAAGCGCGAGAATTACAACCCCATGTCCGGTTGTCTGCCCCTGCTCATCCAATTTCCGCTGTTCATCGCGATGTACAATCTTTTCAACAATCATTTCGATCTTCGGGGAGCGATGTTCATCCCCGGATGGATCAACGACCTTTCTTTGCCGGAAAGTATCGTGAATTTTGGCAATTTCAGGGTGCCGATCGTCGGTTGGAATGATCTGAGGGCCTTGCCCATCATTTATCTGTTTAGCCAGCTTTTGTATGGCAAGTTCACTCAGTCGCCTCAGAGTGCGCAGCCGAACAGTCAGCAGGCCGGCCAGATGAAATTGATGATGTACGGCATGCCGATCATGTTCTTTTTCATCCTCTACGACGTACCCGCAGGTCTTCTGATCTACTGGATCGTCAACAACATCATCACTATTGCTCAGCAGATGGTCATCAACGACCTTATGAAGAAACACAAGATCGGTGGCCGCACGGCCGGGCTAGCCGGTGTTGAAGGGCAGAAAGGCGGCACGGGAGGAAGTGCGGTCGCTGCAGCTCCTTCCAAGCTTGCGGCCGGCAAGAGTTCGGCGGTCGATACGAGGGCAAGACCGAGTGGTCGAGATGCCTCGCAGGAAACCTTTTCTGAAAAAGTGACCAGATGGCTTGAAGCGAAGGCTGGCGAGGCAGAAAAAGGGGCCAAGTCCGGTTCAAAGGGAGGAGGGCCCGTCTCTTCAAAGGCTTCCAGAGGCCGCAAAAACAGTCCTAAACGATAAATAATCGCATCTTTCTATGAGGAGCGTCTCAGATGATATATGAATTTGAAGGAAAGACCGAGCGAGAGGCCATAGAGCTCGCCGCTCAGGAACTTGGTCTGGATACCAGTTCGTTCGATGTGGAAATTATCGAAAGTCAGGGGGGCGGCTTGTTCAAAAAAGGAAAAGTGCGCATCCGGGTGCACACAAAGGATGCATCCTTTCCCGTTGCGGAAGAAGAGCATCCTGCCCCGGAAGGTGAAGCCGCAGAACCACGACGACACGTTGAGCCGATCCCGATGGAGGATTTTGAGCGCAAGATGATCGAGTGGACAAAAGAAGTCATCTCTCGGATGGGGTATACTGCCGAGGTGTCGGTGGCCTTTCGGGAACCCAAAAAGCTCGGCCTGCGCATCGACACCGAGTCCGCCTCGATTCTGATCGGCAAGAAAGGGCGGAACATCGATGCCCTTCAGCTTCTGTGCAATGTATATGCGGGCACGCTCGGCCACAGCGATATCAAGGTCGTGCTCGATTCGGAAAATTACCGCCTGAGGAGAGAGGAAGCGCTGGTGAAGATTGCCTACGAGACTGCGGAAGAGGTGCGGCGCACGGGCCGTTCGGTCTTGCTCGAGCCGATGAACCCCTTCGAGCGGCGAATAATCCACACCACGCTCAACGACATCATCGACATCGAAACCAAGAGCGAAGGCGAGGGCCTCATGAAGCAGGTGCGAGTCATGATGAAGGGAAGGAAGTAGCGCATCTGGCGCTGCGACCGAAAAAAGAAAGGCGCCCCGGTTGAGCACCGGAGCGCCTTTTTTAAAGCAAGCGCGTGATTCTGCGCTGCATCTTAATTCAATAAAATTTTATCTTATCTTGTTGTGGCAAATAGTTATACACTTTTACCTTGACCATCCGTAAAAACTAGTGGTAGTATAGAACGATTTTGTTACATTTTCCAACATTTTACATTGAATGCGAAGAGGCACGTCTTCTTCGCAGAATCAGAGTTAATCTTCAAAGGAGACCTTTCTACTATGTCAATCAAGACATTCAAAGGCGGCGTACATCCGCCCGAGAGAAAGGACCGCTCGCAGAATATGCCGATTGAGAAGGTAGCATCGGTACCGCAGGTCGTGATTCCTGTCAATCAGCATTTCGGCGCCCCGATTCAACCTCTCGTCAAGGTCGGTGAGTACGTGAAGGCTGGGCAGAAGATTGCGGATGCCGAAGGCCGCATGACCGTGCCGGTGCACGCATCGGTCGCTGGTGTGGTAAAGAAGATTGAGCCGCGCATGCAGTCGAACAACCTTGAGGGCCTGTGCATTGTGATCGAGCCGAAAGAGCCTCCGGAAGGCGAATCGGCGCAGGAATTCATGCCGCCATTGGATCCTTTTGCAGTGTCAAAAGAAGAGGCCCTCGCGCGCATCCGCGCCGCGGGCATCGTCGGCATGGGCGGAGCCGGGTTCCCCGCGCACGTCAAGCTTGCCCCCACGAAGCCGATCTTGTGCGTCATCGCAAACGCGGCCGAGTGCGAGCCGTACCTCACGATCGACGAGCGAACCCTCATCGAAACACCCGAGAAGGTCGTCGACGGCGTGGCCATTGTGATGAAGACGGTCAATGCGCCTGAGGGCGTCATTGCCATTGAAGAGAACAAAAAGCATGCGATTCCATATGTGCAGAAAGCGATAGAGGCGAACCCTCAGGTCAAAGCGGGCATGAAGATACGCATTCAGGAGCTTAGGACCAAGTACCCGCAGGGCGGTGAAAAGATGCTCATCACCGCGATCACCGGCAAACAGGTGCCCTCGGGTGGGCTGCCCATGGATGTCGGCTGTGTGGTGTCGAATGTGGGTACGCTCTGCGCGATTGTGGACGCCTTCCGGCAAGGAAAGCCGCTCATCGAGCGAGGATTCACGGTGACTGGAGGTGCCTGCAAGACGCCCAAGAACCTGGTCGCCCCGATCGGCACCCTGGTGTCGGATTTGGCGAAGGCCGGCGTTGTGGAAATCGACGAGGATGCTCTCGGCAAGGTAATTTTTGGCGGACCGATGATGGGCGTGGCCCTTCCGAGCTATGAAATTCCGGTGCAGAAGAATACTTCCGGCGTCCTCCTCATGAGTAAACAAGAAGCCGTGCAGTATGAAGAGCAAACCTGTATCCGCTGCGGGCGCTGCATCCGCGCATGTCCGACCTCGATCTCCCCTGCCCTCCTCGCGATCGCCATTGAAAGCGGCAACTACGCGGAGGCGGAAAAGATCGGTCTTTTGGACTGCATCGAGTGCGGCACGTGCTCCTTCGTCTGTCCTGCGCACCGGCACCTCGTGCAGCGTTTCAGGGTCGGCAAGCAGGTGCTGCGTGCGCTAAAACAGAAGGAGGCCCAGAATGTCAGATAAGAAGCTGCTCCTCGGATCGAGCCCCCACACATTCTCCCCTGTGGATACGCCGCGCATCATGCTTTCGGTCGTCATTGCGCTCGTGCCTGCCACGGCGTATGGGATATACCTGTATGGGCTGTCTGCACTTGGCGTCGTCGTCACCTCGATTGTGGCGGCGGTGCTTTCGGAGTTCGTGTTTCGGAAGATCATCAAGGCGAGCACGACGGTAGGGGATTTCTCCGCGGTCGTGACTGGGCTTCTGCTCGCGCTGATTCTGCCGCCGTCCACTCCTCTTTGGATGGTCGCCCTCGGCGCGATCTTCGCAATTGTCGTGGCAAAGGAATTTTTCGGAGGCCTTGGGGCGAATCCGTTCAACCCCGCGCTCATAGGCCGGGCATTTCTGCTCATGAGCTTTCCTGCCGCGATCACCACCTGGACCATGCCCAAGGGGCTGCCTCTTGCCGCAGATGCGGTGAGCGCCGCTACTCCGCTCAATCTGCTCAAACAGGGCAGTACGCTCGCCGATGTCGCGAACTACTTCGGCGCCAGCGATGTAGGGACTTTTTACCGTCAGCTCTTCATGGGCTACCGCTCCGGGTGTATCGGCGAAAGTTCGATACTGTTGGTGTTCTTGGGCGGACTTTTCCTTTTGGGAATCGGGGTCATTCAGTGGATCGTGCCGGTTTCGGTGCTGGCCTCGACGTTCGTGTTTTCCTGGCTGCTCGGGATGGACCCCCTGCTCGGGCTTCTGACGGGCGGTATCGTGTTCGGCGCCTTCTTCATGGCGACCGATTACGCGACGAGGCCGATGACCGCCTATGGACAGGCGCTTTTCGGCATCGGCATCGGGCTGATCACCGTACTCATCCGAAAATATGGCGGATATCCCGAGGGTGTCACGTACGCGATCCTCATCATGAACACGCTGACGCCGTTCCTCAACAAGCTCCGTCCGAAAAAGTACGGCTTTGTTCCTCCTCCTAAGCCTGTAAAACCGTCCAAGGAGGTGGCCAAATGAAGAAAGACATGACCAAGCTCGGATTAACCCTCATGCTGTACGCGTCGCTTGCGTGCGCGAGCCTCGCCGTCGTCTATGCCTTCACTAAAGAAAGCATCGACAAGCAGAGCGAGCTGCAGCTCCAGGCCTCGTTGAAAGAGCTTTTTCCGGAGGCCACCGTGTTTGACCCGATTCAGGACCTTTCGAGCCCGGACCCGAACATCAAGTTCGAATCAGCATACGAGGTGAAAAGCGATAAGGCGGCGCTCGGATTGGCGGTGAAGGCGACGGGACCAAGCTACGGCGGAAATGCCACGCTCCTTGTCGGCATCGGGCTGAACCGCAGCGTGGCGGGCGTCAGGGTGATGGCGCTGAACGATACGCCGGGACTCGGCATGAACGCGTCGAACCCGACCTATTATGTGGATAAGACGAAAAAGGTGACGTTCCTGGGCCAGTTCGCGGGCAAGTTTCTGACCGATCCTTTTGAGGTGAAGAAAGATGTCGTGGCGATAACTGCCGCCACGATTTCCTCGCGGTCGCTCACCAATATCATCAAGGCTGTCGGCAACGCGGCGGTCGCCTACATGGACCAGAAGGCGGTGACGGCTCCGACCGAGAGCGGTCCTTCGGCCGAGGCCGGCGCGAACACAGGTGCTCAGCCGCAGGCGGGAGGCAAATGAGTATGAAAAAACTCTATTCTATTTTTAAGCAGGGCATCATCTTTGAGAACCCCTTGCTTATGCTGATGATTGGGCTTTGCTCCGCCATCGCCGTCACGTCGAACGTATCGAACGGCATCGGCATGGGGCTGGCCATGACGTTCGTGCTTTTGTTCTCTGAGATCATCATTTCCTTGTTCCGCAAGCTTATTCCATCGATGATCCGCATCCCGATATTCATCATCGTCATTGCGGCCTTTACGACGATCGTCGACCTCGTTATGAAGGCCTACTTTCCCGACCTCTCGAAGAGCATGGGTGTCTTTATCCCGCTCATCGTCGTCAACTGCATCATCATGGGGCGCGTCGAGGCTTTTGCTTCAAAACAGAACCTGCCGTCGGTGATCGCCGATGCGCTCGGCATGGGGCTTGGATATACATGGGTCCTGATCGGGCTGGCCGCGGTGCGAGAGCTGCTGGGAAATGGAACGCTGGCTGGCATCCAGATCATGCCGGCATCCTACCAGCCGATTCTGTTCTTCATACTGCCGCCGGGAGGCTTCTTCGTGTTCAGCCTGTTCATATCCTTCAATCTCTGGCTTAAAAAGAGAATGGAAGTTTCGGCGCGGAACAAGGAGCTTGCCGCGAAGAAGGAGGCTGCATAATGGACCTTGGCAAGATTTTTCTACTTGCGCTGCTCGTAAACAATATTGTCGTCATGCGTTTTATTGCCCTGTGCTCATATATCGGTATGACGAGCGATCTTGGACAGTCGCTGGGAATGGGCTACGCCGTCACCTTCGTGACGGTGCTTGCGACGGCGGCGACATGGCCGATCTACCATTACGTTTTGGTGCCGCTCAACCTCACGTTCCTTCAAATTCTCATCTTCATCCTCGTCATCGCGAGCCTGGTGCAGCTTGTGGAGTTTTACCTCAAGAAGAATGTTCCGGGCCTGTACACGGCCATGGGTATCTATCTGCCGCTCATCACGACAAACTGCGCGATCCTGGCGGTCACCTTCGAAAACATCTCTTTTAAATACAACTTCATTCAGTCGATCGCATATTCGGTGGGCGTATCGCTGGGCTACCTCCTTGCGATGGTATTGCTCGCGGGGATTAGAGAGCGCATCAAGACAAGCCCGGTGCCGAAGTTCCTCCAAGGCACGCCGATTCTGTTTATGGCCACGGCGCTGATCGGCGTCGCGTTTATGGGCTTTGCGGGACTGGTGAAATAAAGGATACCGAGATGGTGGCAACAATTCTTTTGACGATTGGATTTTCGGCGGTTCTCGCCTTTCTTATTGGGGTTGCGCTGGCGTTCTTCAACCAGAAATTTAAGGTTGAGAGGGATCCCAAAATCGACGAGGTGAGGGGAGCGCTTCCTGGCGCGAATTGCGGCGCCTGCGGCTTCCCCGGCTGCGATGGATATGCGGAGGCCGTAGCGACGGGACGAGCCCCGACGAGCAAATGTTCTGTGGGCGGCTCCGCCACAGCGGAAACCCTGGCGAAGATCATGGGCATCGAGGGGGGAATCCCGGAAGACAAGGTCGCCGTGCTGCTCTGCCAGGGTGCGATCGACAAGACTGTCGCCAAGGGCACGTACAACGGCATCCCGACCTGTCGCGCCGCAAAACTTTCTACCGGCAGCGTGAAGACATGCTCTTGGTCCTGCCAGGGCTTCGGCGACTGCACGAACGTCTGCAAATTCGACGCGCTGGCGATGGGAGAGGACGGATTGCCGCACGTCAATTACGAGAACTGTACGGGATGCGGCCTCTGCGTCGAAGAGTGTCCGCAGAAAATATTGACGCTCGTGCCCCGCAGCCGTGTGGGTTCGATCGTGCTTTGCTCGAACCGAAGCACCGTGAAGGCGAACGTCATCAAGACATGCAAGGTCGGCTGCATCAAGTGCGAGCTCTGCGTGAAATCCTGCCCGGAGGGGGCGATCACGATGGTGAACGGCATCCCTGTGACGGACTATGCGAAGTGCACGTCCTGCGGCATCTGCGTGCAGAAATGCCCCACAAAGTGCTACAAGATGCTTGAGATTGACGTCTTCGGCGCGAAGAAGGAAGTGCCGGTGATGCAGGAGGCGCAAGCCTGACGCGTAAGGGGGGCAGAGCTCAAGAGCTCTGCCCCCTTGCGTGCCGTATCCTTGCTCGTGTGACATAGCGAGGGCTGTCGAGGAACAGGATTCCTACGACAGCCCTCTTTTTGTAGACTCCATCAGAGAAGAGCCTGGTGAATCGGATCATTAAAAATTAAAAAATATAACAATTTCGATTGACATATCGTTACTTATATGGTCTAATATTTATAGATAATTATTTATCATTATATACAACGCTGCGATGTCGATCATCCGCAGCGGACGAGGAGGATCCAATTGAACAAGCGGAGGTTGATTGCACTTCTGCCCATGCTGGCGGTAATGGCCATGGTGCCGTTTTCGTGCCAGCATTTCGAAAAATCGTCTAAGGTGGAGACTTCTACCGCCAGCGTTATCACCCCAATGAAACCCGGTGTATACCGCGAAACAGTGAAAGGGATGCACGATGGGCTCGTCATCGAAGTAACGCTTTCAGAGAAAAAAATTGAAAAGATTGTCGTGGTTGAGAACCATGACACGCCAGGAATTTCCGCTGGTGCGATCGAAGCCGTGCCTGATGCTATCGTTGCCCAACAGAGTCTTTCTGTGGACATCGTGTCAGGAGCAACGATGACCAGCCGCGGTATTCTCGAGGCGGTCGCTCAGGCGATCACCGCTGCCGGCGGCAAGGTCGAAGAGTTTAAGAAAGCGAAAGCCGTCAGCACTGAGGTATCGACGACTTCGGGGGCGACGGAGGCGGCTGCGGAAAAGCGTCTTCCTGCCGCATGGGACGAGGAATATGACGTCGTCGTGGTTGGCGGGGGCTTCGCTGGTCTCGCCGCGGCGCACAGTGCGGCGACCCATGGGGCTAAGACGGTTCTTGTCGAAAAAATGCCTTTTGTAGGAGGAAACTCCCAGATCAACGGCGGTGTCTACGCAGCGTATACCAGCAAGCTCGCCGCTGGGCTTCAGAAAAAATTTAACCTTGTCCCCGATACCGCCGAGGCCCATATTGCCGATACGATGAAGGGCGGCGACTACATGAGCGACATTAAGCTCGTGAAGAATATGGTATATGGGGCCCCCTTCTACCTCGACATGCTGCTCGACAACGGGCTCAAGGTCCGGGAGAGCCTGACCCGTCCAGGAGGGCACTATGGCTATCGCACCTACACCACGATCAACGGACAGGGAAGCGACATCGTAGAAGTCCAAAAAAAGATGTGCAAAGCTGCGGGCGTGGAGACGCTTGTCAACACCAAGATGGTCAAAATATATCGCGAAGGCGAACTGAAGGGCAGGGTTGTAGGTATCGGCGTTGAGACCAAATCAGGCTATAAGACTATCAAGGCCAAAAAGGCGGTTATTCTCTGTACCGGCGGGTTTGCCGCCAATGTCGAGATGAGAAGCAAACAAGTTCCCACGCTCACTGCCGATCTTCCCACAACCAACCATGTCGGCGCCACGGGAGAAGGTATCATAATAGCCCAGGAAATCGGTGCGAACACCATGCAGATGAGCTATATTCAGCTCTATCCTTTTGCCGATCCTAACAATGGCGTCCTCGACGCCTTCGCCGTCATCCCCTTCAGCGGACCGTCCTCTGGTATCGTCTACGTCAACGAGTGGGGCAAACGCTATGTCAACGAAGGCGAGCGCAGGGATGTCTGCGCGAAGGCGGCCCAGGACACGAAGGGCTTTCCTACTTTCTCGATCTTCGGTGAGGAAATTTACCGCAAGGGAGGCTTTATTACCAAAGAGCAGTTGGAAGCCGGTATTAAAGCGGATCGCATCTTCGTCGCCGACAGTCTCGAACAGTTGGCGAAAGAAATCAACAAGCGGACCTACAAAGGGCATTCTGTGAACATGGACCCTGCGGCGCTTGCGGCGACAATCGCTCAGCACAATCAGTATGTCAGAGACCTAAAAGATCCTGATTTCGGGAAACGCATCGATAAAGGCGTCATGATGACGATCGAAAAAGGTCCTTATTACGCGATTCCCCAGTGGCCATCCGTGCACCACACCATGGGGGGCTTGACCATAACCGAAAAGACTGAGGTTCAGGACATCTATGGTAAAGTGATTCCTGGCCTCTTTGCAGCGGGGGAGGTGACAGGCGGCGTGCATGGTACGAATCGTCTGGGTTCCAACGCCGTATCTGACTGTGTATCCAATGGATATATCGCCGGACAGATGGCGGCCACGGGAACTCTGCCTGACTTTATAAAAGGAAAATGACGAGAAGATAAAGGGGAGAAAAAGGGGCCGCTCAGAAAGATGGGCGGCCCTTTTTATTTTCAATAGTTCACCGTGCGCAGGCGAAGGCCGATCGAAAAGTTCAAGCAGGCGCGCAGATCCGTTTCCTGCGCCTCGGTCTGGCCAGGCTGCGGCACGTAGTAATCGTACCTGAGCTCAAAGTAGGTCCCGAAGCGCTGTGCCCCGGAAGAGAAGAAGAGGGGAGACCATCGGAGGCCTGCCGTGGCGAGAAAGAAATCTCCCGGCGAGTAGATGCGGCCGTCCAAACGAGGGGAGCCAAAAGTGAAGGCAGGGCCGGCGAAGACCGAGAAACCGGAGATTTGACCGATGCTGAGCTCGATGGGTACTCTTACGACGCCGAGCGCACGATCCCAGTCCGCACCGGCGCGCAGCCCTGCAGAAAAGTTCTTCGAAATGGGAAGCGAGACCTCAGTCCAGCCCGAAAGGCCGCGCACGAGGGCTAAAAGACCTCCTTGCAGTGGTTCGAGCTGTGCAAAACTGACGCCGCCACCACAGTCGATGGCAAACCCCGAAAGCGCCGAGGCGGGGAGGGCGCGTCCAGCGAACAAAAATCGCTGCCTCCATCCTGGCTCACTGAGGGAACTCTGAATGACGCCGGTCTGCGGCCCAGTGCTTGCGGCGTGGATGAAGAGCTGGTCTCCGAGATAGATGCCGACGTGATCGGCCCTGGTAAGACTGGCGGCCGTTTGAGACGCGACGGTTTTTGCTTGCCCCGAAGAAGGGACCGCCTTAGCGTCGAGATCAAAGAAGACAAAGTCTCCTGGCTCGAGTTCATGGACAGGAATGACGAGGACCCATGTGGCAAGCTTGTCGACCGTGCGGGGAATCTTTATTCCTGTAGCCTGGAGATACGAGACATAGACCAGCCCCGAACAGTCGATGCCGGACTTTGAGGTTCCACCGAATCGGTAGGGTGTTCCTAGATACGACTCGGCGGCAGAGAGAACAGCGTGGCGCGCACTGGAGGGGGCAAGCCCGAGGAGGGGCGGCGCGGAGACGATGCCCGCCACGGTCCGAAGGGGCATAGTCAGAAAGACCAGCAGAGCACCCACAAACCATACAGCGATGTGGTGCCGAACGTTCCCGGGCCATCCGCCCGTTTTCATGCGAGGATCCTCCACATCAAAATTATCGGAAAGTATTTGCAAAGACGTGAAATAATCTTTTTACGGCGGGCACAAGCGCTTGACCAAAAAAAGTCGCGTTATTACACTTATATAGAAAGCCAGGGCAGCAGAAGTTTTCCAAGCGGCCTGGTCCCGCCGAGTTATCCGAATTGCGGGCGGGTAAAAATTCCAGCTAAAGAGGGATCGAACGATGCAATCTCTTCTTCGTCCTTTTACATCCGAATCTGTGTCCGAAGGCCATCCCGACAAGATCTGCGACCAAATTTCCGACGCGGTGCTTGACGCCTGTCTCGCAAAAGACAAACACAGCCACGTCGCGTGCGAATGTTTCACCACGACGGGGATGGTCCTTGTTGGCGGCGAAATTACGACGAGGACCTATGTCGACATTCAGGAAGTCGCGCGCTCGGTCGTGCGCGACATCGGGTATGACAATCCCGATTACGGGCTCGACTGGAAGTCGATGGCGGTGCTCAACTCGATCCACAACCAGTCGCCGGACATCGCGCAGGGCGTCGAGGGCCGTGGCCTCAAAGAATATGCGGGGAAACAGGGCGCAGGCGACCAGGGCATGATGTTCGGTTTTGCCTGCAACGAGACGCCCGAGCTCATGCCGACGCCCATCCTCCTCGCCCACAAAATCCTTCAGAGGGCTTCGGCGTTGCGCAAGGCAAAGGAAATCTCTTGGATGCGCCCCGACGGCAAGAGCCAAGTGACGGTCGAGTATGATGGATATAGGCCCATTCGGGTTTCCGCGGTCGTGCTGTCCCAGCAGCACGAAGAGCACAACGGCAGTCACTATTTGACCTATGAAGAGATCAGGGACACGCTCATAGAGAAGGTCATCAGGCCCGTACTCGAACCGACGGGCCTTCTCGACGCTAGGACAAAGTATTTCATCAACCCGACGGGGCGCTTTGTGATCGGTGGCCCTGCGGGAGACACGGGGCTCACGGGGCGCAAGATCATCGTGGACACCTACGGCGGCATGGGGCGCCACGGCGGCGGGGCTTTTTCCGGCAAGGATCCCACGAAGGTCGACCGCTCTGCGGCGTACATGGCGCGCTACATCGCGAAGAACGTCGTGGCAGCGGGACTTGCAGACAGGTGTGAGCTCGAAGTGGCATACGCGATCGGCGTGCCAGAGCCGATTTCCGTCCTCGTCGACACCTTCGGCACGGAAAAGGCGGACAAAGCCGCGATCGAGCAGGCCATTCTGAAGGTCTTCGACTTGACCCCGCACGGGATTATCGAGACACTCCAGCTCAAGAACCCGATATACCGGGCCACTGCAGCTTACGGACACTTCGGCCGCGACAATTTCGCGTGGGAAAAGACAGACAGAGTCGAGGCTCTCCGCAAGGCGATCCGTTAACGTATTCCGGTGACGGTGGCTCCCTGAAGCATAACTGCTACCGGGCAGCGCGAGATCGTCGCCGTGGCTGTTTCACTGCTCCGGCGCATTGAGGCCCTCATGGCGCCGAGCGAACCCGAAATCGAGCCTCCCCTGACAGGAACCACCGAATTTCCGTCGAAATAGTAGGCGAGGCGGACTTCGGCGCCGAAATCGCCCGTGACGGAATCCAGCTGGAAATCGCTGAACATGACAGGTTCGAGGTAGGGCGCGGCGTGCATGGTCTCAAGGCTCATCGAGCCGGGGGACACGGAAAAGAGAGGGAAAGAACCTCTGCGGGGGACGCCGAGCCAGTCGGCGTGGCGGACGGAGCCGACGAGCGTGGTGAGTACGCCGTGTTCGATGACCGGCGTGCGCTCGAGGGGAAAACCGTCGGCGTCGAAGGCTCTCGACGAGGGCAGGCCCGGGATCACCGGCTCGGCCCAGAGATCGAGAGGTTCGACGACTTCTTCATCGTCCGAGGCTTTCTGGACGTTTTTCCCCAGCTCGAAGGCGGAGGCCTTCGAATAGATCGCTTCGGTGCACGAATTGTTGAAGAACCAGGAAAAGACCTCTTCGGCTTCCTTTCCCCTCAGAATGACGGGAATGTGCTCCAGCTGAGGCATGGGTTTGGCCAAAGCGCGGTCTCGAACCTGCGCGAGGCGGCTTTCGATGGCCATGGCCAGGCGAGCAGTATCGGGCTCGGAGAATTCGATGTCGTCGAAGAGTTCGACGGGGCCATCCGGGCCCTCGGCCTCGACCACAAATTCGCTGTAGCCTCGCCAAAGTGTGGCGAAATAATCGATGCCGCGCGAGTTGATGAGCCGCCTTTGTTCTTTTGTGATGAAGAGCTCGAGCGCATTGATGCGCGCCGAACCCTCGAGCTTGGCGGCGGCGGAATAGAAGGCGCCGCGCACGACGTCGACTCGGTCGGTGGGGGAGAGCGCCTCGAAGCCTGAAACAGGCAGCGCTACCTTGAGCGCGGAAGGATCAGGAAGCCCGAACCAAGGATTGTGCGATTTTGAAGCTGCGAACACTCCCTGGCGAATTTTTGCGATGCAGTCTTCCAATGAGAAGGTCGGCTGGATCGTGATGGTCGCCTCGCCGCGGAAATTTTTGTCATTGGTAGTTGTATCTACATATATTGTAAGGCTATAATTTATTTCATCGACCGCGCGGGCTTGTTCCGCCTTCGCCGCGATGTAGTAGCGCTCCTGGCGCTCTTGCGTGCGTTCCACAAGACGCCAGTCTGAGATTTTTACCGTATCCTGCCTGTTGACGGTGGCGATCGCCTCGAGAATAGTGTCGATCATCATCCTAACCTCATTCTTGTTTTGACATAGGGGCCGCCTGAAGAGACTTTGGCGTATTCTTTGTGGCCCTTGCCGCAGGCGCCGGAGCCTCCGAGCTCGAAATCGTCCGAAACCATACTCACCGCGGACAGCACGTCAGGGACGTAGCCTGAACATACGACAGGGCTCGCGACGCGGCCTGTGAATTTGCCGTCTTTGATTTCGCGGCCCACCATGCAGATGAGCTGGATGCCCCAGTTGCGCGGGTCCTCCATGCCGGAGTTGAGCTGGGAGAGCTTCCAGCCATGCTTGACCGACGCGATCATCTCGTCCAGGGTCGAGGTTCCGGGCGCAAAGTACGTATTCGTCATGCGCGCGTATGCCTTGTGGGAATAGGCCTCGCGCCTGCCGTTGCCCGTCATCGGGATGTTGAGGGCGAGCGCGGAGAGCGTGTCGGAGATGCCTCCCTTGAGGATGCCCCTGTCGATGACGCAGGTCTTTGAGGAGAAGACTCCTTCGTCGTCGAAGAGGTAGGAGCCCGTCTGGTCCACGCCTGCGGCGCCGTCGTACATGGTCACGAGGTCCGAACCGACCCGTTTGCCAAGATATTCGACCGCGCGAGCGCGCTTTTTGAAGAACATGTCTGTTTCCACACCGTGGCCAAAGGCCTCGTGCGCGAGCGTGCCGGCCATGTCGGGGTCGAGGATGACTTCGTATTCTCCAGGAACCATCGGTTCGGCTTCCAGGAGGTCCGAGAGCTCCTGCGCCAGTTCGGGGACGCTGGTCTCGAGTTGCCGAAGGATTTCCAGGCCCTTTCGGCCGGATGCGGGGCGGTAGGACATCTTCGACATCTGTCCGCGCCGCGCGACGCCGAAGAGGTATGCCTGCGACCAGAGAAAACTCTGGAGGAGAGAGCGGTTGGGCGACAAAAAGAGGCGTGAGACGTCGACGCATTCGTAGCGCGACTGCGCCATGACCACGACTTTGCCGTCGGTAAGCTTTTCCCGCAGCGCAGTGAGGCGCGCGAGAATCGATTCAGGGTCGGCGTGGAAAGGGTCTTCCTCGATCTCGCCGAGGTATTCCGATGTTGCGGGCTCGTCGGGAATCTGTGGAAAGCTGATCAGTGTCGGGTCCGTGAGCAGGGCCTCGAGGCGGGCGCGGATTTCGGCGGCAGCTTTTGTGGCCTGCGCGACGCTGCCCGACGCGCAGGCGTACTCCGCCACCTTACCGCCGCGCTGTGCCCGGAACACAAAACCGCGCTGCACCCACATGGGCTCCGCGGTGCGCGTCTCGCCGGGCAGCGCGAGATACGAAAGGCCACGGTCGTCGGTGGCGAGCACGCTTATGTAATCGAAGTGCGGTTTGAGCTCCGCAATGATGCCCGCGAGCATAGGTCTGGACGCAAGCAAGAAAGGGCTGTGCGTTCGTTGTGGCATAGTGCTCCTCTTGTGAACAAATTTCGGCCAAATCAAAACTTGATAATTTTAGGCGGTTCTGTAAAAGAAAAAAAGGTTGCCGTGGCATTCTTGAGATAAAAAACTTGTGTATTGTTGTCATCGGCTGCGTATATTTCCTTCAAAGACGGGTACGCATCCAGCATGTGTTGTTTTGCTTCTATTCTGTCATCTTCGACAACAGTAGCTTCTACCCGAATCCATTTTTCACCGACTACCCCGCAGATTTCGATTTTGGGGTTTATCTTCATTTGTTTGGACACGTTTTTGACTTTGCCGGTTTGTATATAAAGCTTGTTTTCGAAAATATCCACGGTTCCAAACGGGCGGACTCTTGGCTGGTCGCCGTCTGCTGTGGCTAAAAAATACGTTCCACATTTTTTTAGGAACTCATAAACTTCTTCCATAAGGTACTCCTCCATTTCAAGTTCTTCTATCGAATAAAATTAGTAGCAATCCGCTGCTCTTTTTCTGGCAAGCCGAAATTTTCTTTTCCCAATGCAATGCTTTTTATTAAAAATGCCATATTTCTGCCCAATGTGCGCATTGTTTGTAGTCCTTCTTCGTCTTTTCGGACATCATCCGGCGTATATCCATGAACACTGTTCCAATATTGACTTGAAGCAATCGGCATGCCCGAAATTGTAAAATATTTATTGATTTCGTCAAAGGTCGCCGAGCATCCTCCCCTCCTTGCCGATACAACCGCTGCTCCTACCTTCATGCTTTTATCAGTCGTAACACTATAAAAAAGACGGTCTAAAAAAGAGATGAGCGTTCCGTTTGCCGAGGCAAAATATACAGGCGAGCCAATCACAACGCCATCCGCTTGCTCAAACTTAGGCGCTGTTTCATTTACAATATCATTAAACACGCATTTGCCCGTGGTTTTGCATTTGCGGCATCCTGTGCAGCCCCTGACATCTTTATTGCCTACATGGACAATTTCTGTTTCTATTCCTTGTTCTGTCAAAGTTTTTGCCACTTCGCTCAAAGCCGTATATGTGCATCCTTTCTCATTCGGGCTTCCGTTAATCAACAATACTTTCATACTATTTCCTCCCTCATTCAGTTATGTGTTTTTTCCAAAATTTTACTGCATCATCTATCCAGCCTTCTGCGATGGTCCCTTGCCCAAGGCCAAATCCGTGGGGAAGCCCCGGGAATACCCTGATTTCCGCATCAGTGCCGTTTGCCCTAATTCTGTTGATCCTCTCTTCCATAATTGCGTACGGTGCGATTCCATCGTTGGTACCCACGCACGCAAAGGTCGGCGGTTCTTGCCCCGTCACTTCTGAAAGGGCGGTATACTGCATAATGACCGCCGCAGGGCGGGGGTATTTAGCCTCTCCAAAACGCTCTGTCCCGTAGCTTCCAAGCCAGGCGGCCATTCGGGCGCCGGCAGAGCCTCCCCAGAGCGAATAGTGTTGCATGTCTATTCCAAGTTCACCGGCGTTCTCATGCAGGAACGCAATTGCCCGCGCCAGGTCTTCACAGGCTGTCTGCGCCCCTGGGCGATAAATTAAGGCAAATGCGTTGTACCCCTTTTTGCTGAGTTCAAGAGCATGTGGGAAACTGTCCTGCATCGCGCCGACGAATACAAATCCTCCGCCTGCATTGACAATTGCGGTTTTTGCGCCCTTATTGCCGCGGAAAAAGAACAGCCCGGTATCCTCTTTGGTAGGGTCTTGCGCTTTTTCCTCATCCGAATAAATGTCATAGAAAATAGTATCCCCTAAGACGGCTCGTTGTTTCAAGTAATTAACGATTTCTACTGTTTTATTCGGGTTAATGTTGCTATACCATGTAAGGGAGAGTTTTCCAAGAGTATCCCCGCTGTAGTACCCTTTATTTGCCGGAAATAAAAGTCTTCCGAAATTTCCGAAAGCTGGATCCTTGATTACCTCTTCGATCTTTGTGTCCCTCGTAAACGCTTTTGGGGCCAGAGCACTTCCTGCGACGAACTGGGTCGCCTGTTGTATATCCGTGCTCTTACCCTTACTGCTCCAGAATGCTTTCATCCCGTTATAGGTGTATTCCATCGCAGCGTTTCCGTCATGGGAATATCCCTTTTTGACACGATACGCAAAATTGCCGTCTGCCTTTTCATCGATATCGGTAAAATATGCGGACGACCGCATCAGATTTGTTCTGGCCTCATCGTAACTGTACGCAAAATCGTCGGTTCCTGTCATCACAAAGACGAAGTAATCATCCGGATCATGGCCACGAGCTGCGGCAAAAATCTCTTTGTCATCCAGAGTTGTGCCGCAGCTCATCGGCAAAAAATAACGGAAGTAATCAAGTCCGTATTGGAATGTCCGCCAGGTTGCAACCGATCCCATGGAAAATCCGCCGAATCCCCGGTGATCGCGGGAAGCAATCAGATCTTCTGCAGATGTGCTTACGGCATAGGTGCTGTACGTTCCTTCCACCGCGGGAATCAGATCATGTAATAACTCGTTATGGTAGTTTCTCGTCAGCTGCATCGCCAGAGAAAAGTTGGCAGAATCCAGCCCGTTCTCGTTTGTGTTGTTATAGGTCGGACATACGATAATCAGCGGTTTGATCTCGCCCCCAGCAATCGCATGATCAATGACGTTCTTAAATGAGGATGGATTGCCCGGTGTTCCGAGCGTTCTCGTCTCATCGCCCCAGCCGCCATGCATCAGATAGAACACATCGTATTTTTGATCCTTACTATAGCCATAGGGGAGATATACAACCGCATGCTTTTTAAGTGGTTTTGATTTTTCATCATAAGAAAAGGACTCATAGGTATCATAATATAGATCCGTTAATGTTCCGGGCTGATTTGAGGCTTCAAAATACTCATCAGGAATTTCTTCTATCTCTTTTGGAATCATGACATCCCGCTCTGCTTCTTTGGAATTCATATTCTGCGTCTTTGTTATTGCTGTATTTTCCGCTGCAGCTTCACTCAAAGGCTCTCCTGTACTGCCGCAAGCAGTAATCACTATGGTCATGAGCAGAGCCAATTCTGCTATTACCTTTTTTCTCATGTGCTCGCCTCTCCTATGTAATATGCGACAGTTGAAAGGACTCTTTTAATAAAGGTCCTTTCAACTGTACCAATTAAATAAGGGGCACCCTGTAACTCCTAACGCATAGCCGCCAGGATGGAGACGTGAAAAGCTACAATTGGCATTTCCACACCATTATTTAAAACTACCTTTTGCGTATAAATGCTCCTTTCAGCTACATTGATTTCAAATCAAAAATTAAAGCGCACCGACTATTTTGTGAGGGAGATACAATTCTTCAAGATAAGCAATATCCTCGCCGGTAAGCTTTACATTAAAAGCCCCGACAGCGTCGTCAAAATACTTTGCCTTGGTTGCGCCGACAATCGGTGCCGTAACTCCCTTGGCAAACTGCCATGCGAGAGAAATCTGAGTCATTGTGGCGCCATATTTCTGTGCAAGCTCGTTTACACGAAGCACAATGCCATAATCGCGTTCCTGCGTGCTGTCATATTTTGACATTGCGGTTTTATCGGTCTGGCTGCGCTTGGTATCTGCCTTCCACTCAAGGCGTGAAAGCCTGCCCGCGGCAAGGGGGCTGTACGGAGTAAGCGCGACATGCTGCTGCTTGCAGATTGGGATAAGCTCGCGCTCGTCTTCGCGGTAAAGCAGATTGTAATGGTTCTGCATTGAAACGAACTTTGTCCAGCCGTTCCTCTCTGCGGCAAGCTGCATGTTGTAAAATTGGTAGCCGTACATTGCGGAGGCTCCAAGGGCTCTCACCTTTCCTGCTTTAACAAGGCTGTCAAGCGCCTCCATTGTTTCCTCTATCGGCGTATCGTAATCAAAGCGGTGAATAATGTAGAGATCGATATAATCGGTACCGAGCCGCTTGAGGGAGCCATCAATTTCACGGAGGATAGCGTGCCGCGAAAGTTTCCCTTCGTTGAAATATACTTTTGTAGCAATGACTACCTTATCCCGAGCAATCATGTTCTTAAGTGCTCGCCCAAGGTATTCCTCGCTCGTTCCTGCGGAATACACGTTTGCTGTGTCAAAGAAATTGATGCCAAGATCGAGGGCGTGCTTGATTATTGCTGCACTATCTTCTGCGTTGAGTGTCCACGCGTGAAAATTGCTCGCTGTATCGCCAAAGCTCATGCAGCCTACGCAAAGGCGTGAAACCTGAATAGCTGAATTTCCAAGTTTTGCATATTCCATTGTAGTTTTCCTCTTTAACCGTGTTTATAAATTTTTTGTAGCCATTTCTTAATCTCATGCTGCGAATTGCCCCTGGCCTCTCCAAGTGAGTTTATAATTAGTTCACCAGCTCGATCCTCACGGTGAAGTCTTCGGTCTGCATCCTTATGGCGTCCAGGTTTTCTTCGAACCGACCAATCCTCACGATGCCGTTAAAGTAGCCGACATCGCCGTAGTAAAAAACAAGATTGCCCCACGGCGCATAATAGCCAATGTCGCCGGGGCTTGGGTCGTCGCCTGGTGGGGCCCCATCGGTCGACAGCTTCCGCGGCAGAGCCGCAATTTTCTCGAGCCTGTTGAAGTCGCTCAACGTTAGCGTCAGCGGAAGCTGGGCGAGCAGATCTCGCGCTGTGGCGTTGTTCCAAAGCCACCCTGTCAGGATTGTCTTTCCGATTATCACCCGTATGAGTGTTCCGCCAGGATACGACGGTGAGACTGCCCGGGCCGTGGGCACTGAGGTCACCATGGTAATGGCTACAAAAAGAGTCATGATTATTCTTTCAGGCCTTTTTGCCTGTTTCGTCGATATTGACCAGCGCATATTTGCGGCTCCCAAGACCGATTGCTTCCGCGTGCTCTAGCACGTGAATGCCGTGTCGGGATTCCATACGCTCAACAAGGTCTTTACCGTCGGGCGCCGCATATACCAGGTCTACGCAGGCCTGATCGAGCGCAACGGGATCAGTTGACGCAAGGATGCCGATATCTTTCATTGTGGGCGCAGCCGGACTGCTGTCGCAGTCGCAGTCGACGGACAGATTGTTCATCACGTTGATGTATAAAATATTTCGGCCCATGTAGTCTGCGACGCCTTTTGCGGCTTCCGCCATGGATTCAAGAAAATCATCTTGGTTTCCGCCCCACGGGGATGTCGCACTAACGCCGGCGGTGTGGATCAAACATTTTCCTTCTTTGGAAGCGATGCCGATGGACATGTTTTTGATGACACCACCAAAGCCGGCCATAGCATGGCCTTTGAAGTGTGCTAGATTTACGACAAAATCGTAGTTGGCAAAATGAGAGCCGACCACATCAGCGTTCAGATGTTTGCCTCCACGAATCGGCAAGTTCATGCTTCCATCTGCGTCCATGATGTCAACAGGTGCGATTGCGGCGAAACCGTGTTCTTCCATGACTCGTCGATGCGATGCCGTGTCCGCGCGTCTGCCGCCGTAGGCGGTGTTGCATTCCACAATCGTGCCGTTCACCTCTTGTACCAGCGGTGCGATCAACGCTGGCGAAAGGAAATGATGTCCACCAGGCTCGCCGCTCGAAATTTTGACTGCGACTTTCCCTGTGGCTTTGTGGCCGAGGGCTCTGTACGCCTTCAAAAGTCCGTCGGGGTCGATGTTGGTCGTCATGTATACGGTGGCCATGTTCTTTTCTTCTGGTTTTGTTGTCGCCGAAACAGTCTTTTGCAGCGAAGTGTTCGATTCAGATGAAGTCGCTGCCGGCTCAACAAGCTTTTTTAGATGGTGTTTAGAAATCCATGCAAAAAGCGGCGCAGCGATTACCAACGCCATCCAACGCAAAAATCCACGACGCGATATATTGTTTTTCATCGTGTGCTCCAATCATAAAGTCAGGTTCCTCACTACAAATCGAGGGTCTTGATCCATGAAGCCAGTTCTGCCTTGGGTGAGCTACTGTGGAAAACTTTGCCTTCTGTAATTTTTGCGGTTGCCGAAATGCTTCCTCTCAGCCTTTCCAGCGTTTTACCAAAGCCGCTCCCGCCGGAAGTAGCAAACAGTATGATTGTCTTTCCCGAAAAATCATAGCTTTCCAAAAAGGTATTGATAATGGTCGGCGCCACATACCACCAGATGGGGAATCCAACAAAAACAACGTCATAATCGCTCATGTTTGAAACCTTGCCCACGATGGCAGGGCGCGAGGACGGGTCTTTCATTTCCACTGTGCTCCGGCTTTTCTTGTCCATCCAATTAAGGTCCGCGGCGGTATAAGGCACTTCCGGCGTAATTTCATAAAGGTCGGCGCCGGCCACCTCTGCAAGGTTTTCCGCGACGCGCTTCGTCGAACCGGTGCATGAAAAATAGGCTACCAATCGTTTTTTGTTCATTCCTGTTCTTTTCTCCTTCGGATGTTACTCCCTTATTCTGCCCCCAGCTCGCAGGGTTTTTACAGGCACATCCTGAAGATGTTTTCCACATCTTCAGGTGTCAGCGGTTTAAACCCCTGCAACACATCGCCTCTGCAGGCCTTTTTCGCCATGACTTTAAAGTTTTTGTCATCAATGCCGATTTCGGTGAGGCTGCTTTGCAGCCCCAGGGTCCTGAAAAGAAAGTCGCTCAGGCACTCGATGGCACGCTCTGCCCCTTCCATATCGGAAAGCGACTCGTCAACTCCAAATATATTCACGCCAAATTTCTTAAACTGCGGCGCGGTGGATTCATCCAGAATATATTTCATCCAGCGGGGGGTAAGGATTGCAAGGCCAAGCCCGTGGGTAATGTCATAAAAGGCAGACAGCTCGTGCTCCATGGCATGACAGCTGGGTGCCTGAAATCCGCCGGTTTGGAGGAATCCGTTCAGCGCCCAAGAAGATGCCCACATGAGGTTGGCTCTTGCCTCATAGTTTTCCGGTTCCTTTACGGCAATGGGGGCGTATTTGACGACAGTTGTTATTACGTCCTCCATAACGCGGTCCACCATGTCCATTTTGGGCGCCCCGGTAAAGTAAAACACGTCAAACACATGGGAAAGGATATCCGCCGCACCGCAGGCCGTCTGGAATGCGCTTACAGAATAGGTATTGGTCGGGTCAAGGAAGGACGCCTTCGGCTGAAGCATAGGGTGCATCAGTCCAAGCTTTTCATTAGTGTCCAGATTGCTGATGACGGCGCCCGAGTCCATTTCCGAGCCGGTAGCGGACAGTGTCAATATCGTTACAATGGGCAATGCGTTGGTGACCGGAGCCTTATGCGTCACCAAATCCCAGCTATCCCCGTCGTAAAATGCGGCGGCGGCGATGGCCTTTGTGCTGTCGATGGTGGAACCGCCTCCGACGGCAAGAAGCACGTCGATATTTTCCTTTTTGCAGATGTCCGCGCCCTTGTTGACCGTGGTGTGCCGGGGATTCGGCTCAATGCCGGAAAGTTCAAAGACAGTGAGCCCTGCCTTTTTCAATTCATCCATAACCTTGTTGTAAAGGCCAATTTTTTTGATGGAGCCTCCTCCATAGGTCAGCAGCACGCGGGTGCCGTACTGCTGTAGTTCTTCGCCTAAATGCTGAAGCTGACTTTCTCCAAAATAGATTTTCGTTGTGTTTTGAAATACAAAACTATACATATCGGTGCTCCTTTACTTCTCGGATGTCGGATAAATAATAGTCTCGATGTTGAGCAAATAGATATACCGACACTCCATATTTCTTGCCTAATCGTCTAAAATGATTAAAATTATCCACGATAGAGCCCGCCATGGTGTATATTTATATTTATTCTGTTCGACGTGCTTCGATAGAATGGAGGACGAGAAAATACAATGTCCAGTGCATTAATCGATGAACTCGCGCTGGCAAAACAAGGCTTACTCGCCAGGATCGCCAGGAAGGCACAAGAATTTGGGCCCTCGGTTACCGCGATCCCCTCGCTCACGCTCGTCAAAAGAGATGCTCCATCCGAACCGACGACGTACATGCACGAACCAAGCCTATGCTTGGTTGCCCAAGGAGCAAAACGTGTGCTGCTTGGAAAAGAAGCGTATGTCTACGATGCCGACCATTACCTCATAACATCGCTCGATGTACCGGTCATCGCAGAGATCACCGAAGCGTCGAAGGAAAAACCGTACCTCGGCCTTACGGTGAAGCTCGATCAAAAGACCATTGCGCAGCTTCTCGTGGACAGTTCGATACCTATTCCGCGCGCCGCACCGATCAGTCGAGCGATGATCGTCAGCGAAGTCACCTTGCCGCTGCTCAACGCCATCCTCAGACTGATCGATCTGCTCGATGAGCCGGCAAGCATTCCGGTGCTGAGCCCTCTGATCGAACGGGAGATTGTGTATCGCCTCCTCATCAGTGAACAAGGACCGCTGTTGCGCCAAATTGGGTTGGCCGGAAATCAGAGTTATCAGATTGCGAGAGCCATCGAGTGGCTCAAGAAACATTACAGCCAGCCCGTGATGGTCGAGGAACTGGCGGAGTTGAGCCACATGAGCAGATCGAGCTTCCATCACCACTTCAAAGAATTGACGTCGATGAGCCCACTGCAATATCAAAAATTTCTCCGGCTCCAGGAAGCTCGGCGGCTCATGCTGGCCGAGCAGCTCGACGCGGCCACCGCCGCGTTCCGAGTCGGATATGAGAGCGCTTCTCAGTTCACTAGGGAATATAAGCGTTTGTTCGGAGCGCCGCCGTCGCTCGACATCAAAACGCTGAGAAATGCTAAGACTGGTGGACGGGCAAATCTATCCGATACTATTCTTGACAGCCGAGGGGCTGAAGAAACGTTACAAGTTGACACGTAAGACTAACAGAATTATCATCAACGCATAAAAACATTATCGGTCGGGGGAGCTCAAGGCTCGATTTTCCGAGGTGCTCGAAAAAGTAAAACATCGATTTGATGGCAGAAGAAGCGAGCACTTATGTGAATCCTCAAGAGGAGACGCATACTGATCCATTTGACAGGATAAGGGAGTATCCTTTCTGCGAAGAAAACGTGCCACAAAGTTCCAGGGAAATCACATGAAGCACATCGTCTTTCTCTCCGGGGCGGGGATTTCCGCTGAATCGGGGATCAGCACCTTCCGCGATGCGGGAGGACTGTGGGACACGTACAATGTCATGGACGTCTGCAGCGCCGAGGCGTTCATGCGCAATAGGCAGTTCGTGCTCGAGTTCTACAACAAGCGCCGTAGAGAGCTCGCCGACAAAAAACCCAACGCCGCCCATTGCATGATTGCCGAGTTGCAGCGCGAGTTTCCCGGGCGCGTGCTCAACATCACGCAGAACATCGACGATCTTTTCGAAAAGGCGGGCTGCCAAGGCACCATCCATCTGCACGGAGAACTCACCAAGGCCCGCTGCGAGGTCTGTGGCTACGTCTGGGACATCGGGTATACCGACATCGTGGGGACGGAGCATTGTCCCTTCTGCAAAGCGGCGCGCGTGCGCCACCACGTGGTCATGTTCAACGAGCAAGCGCCTGAGTATGTGCGACTCTACGAGGCCATGGAGGGGTTGGCCGACGAAGGGATGCTCGTGGTGATCGGAACATCGGGCCTCGTGCTGCCGGTGGAGGAATTTGCACGCTGTGCGCCCTACAGCATACTGAATAATTTGGAACCGCAGGACGCGATCGACGATCGGGCGTTTTCTGTCCACATGTACGAGAAGGCAAGCGAGGCCGCACCCAAGATTGCACTATTGGTCCGCCGCTTTCTCAACGGCGAGGACAAGAGTGAGGAGCTTTCGTAGGGACAAAGCGGCGGGCAGCTCGAATGTGTAGGAGGGATACTCCCTCGCCTTGATTTAGAGTATATGCTCCAGGAACTTCCGCGTTCGCTCTTCGCGTGGCGAGGTGAAGAAGGTCTCCGGGGGTGCCTCTTCGACGATCTGGCCGGCATCCATAAAGATGATGCGGTGCGCGGCGGCCCGTGCGAAGCCCATTTCGTGCGAGACGACGAGCATCGTCATGCCTTCGCGCGCAAGTTCCGTCATGACGTCGAGCACTTCCTTGATCATTTCGGGGTCGAGGGCGCTCGTAGGTTCATCGAAGAGCATGACCTTGGGGTTCATGGCGAGGGCGCGAGCGATGGCGACGCGCTGCTGCTGGCCGCCAGAGAGTTGTTCTGGCCATGCCTTTTCTTTGTCGGAAAGCCCAACCTTCGCGAGCAGCCGCCGCGCAGTCTCTATCGCTTCGTCCTTGTTCTTTTTCAGCACACAGATCGGCGCAAGCGTGATGTTGTCGAGCACGGTGAGGTGGGGAAAGAGGTTGAAGCTCTGGAAGACCATGCCGACTTCTTCGCGGATGTGGCGGATGTCGGCGCCCGGGTCTGTGACGCTTTCGCCATCGATGAGGATTCGCCCCGAATCGAGCCGTTCGAGGCGATTGACCGAGCGGAGCAGCGTGCTCTTGCCCGAGCCCGAGGGCCCGATGATGAGCACGACTTCGCCTTTTTTGACCGTAATGCTCACACCTTGAAGCGCTTTGACGCTGCCAAAGCTCTTCACGGCGTCGATGATTTCAATGTACTTTTCCACGGTGCCTCAGCTTTTCTTCCATCATTGCGACCAGCCGCGAGAAAAACAGGGTCATCACCAGGTAGATGAGCGCGATGACCGTGTAGCTCTCGAAATATCGGAACGACGTCGACGCATATTCTCTGCCCCGGCGTAACAGGTCCGAGACGGCGAGGATCGATACGAGCGACGAGTCTTTTAAGAGCGCGATGAACTCGTTGCCGATCGGCGGCAGGATGATTCTGATTGTCTGCGGAATAATGATTTTCCTCATCGCCATCGAGCGCGACATGCCGAGGGCGAGGGCCGCTTCCATCTGTCCTCTGGGGATGGCCTGCATGCCGGCGCGGAAAATCTCGGCCATGTAGGCGCCGTAACAGATCGACATGGCGACAATGGCCGCAGCGGGACCTTTCAGCCTGAGGAGTGGGCCCAGCGCATAGTAGATGTAGAAGAGCTGCACGAGCAGGGGTATGCCGCGGATTATCTCGACGTAGACCGTCGCGATTCGGTTGATGAACCGCTTCTGCGAGATGCGCCCGAGTCCAGCGAAGAGGCCGATGAGCAAGGCGAAGAAGATCGAGACCAGCGTCACCGAGAATGTCGCCACAAGGCCATCCGGCACAAAGGAGAGAATGCGGAGGTAAGGATCGGGACTCAGCAGCGGCAGAATGACGAGCAGTGCGATCGCCCCGAAGAACGAGATGTTCCACGCAGACAGAAGAGTACCCTCATCCTTCAAGGGAATGAGGGTGCCGTCCGTGACGTTGATGGTCGTCTTGCCGGAGTCTTTCGAGTTCCGATCCGAAAAAGGAGATCCTCTCATCGTTCTTTATCGGGCAATCCTACTGCAGCCACTTTTTCTGCAGTTCATCCAGCTTGCCGGAGGATTTTACCTTGGCGAGTCCCTCGTTGAAAAGCTTTTGGGTCTTGGTGTCGCCTTTTTTGAACGCGAAACCGAGCCACTCGTCGGTGAAGGGCTTGCCGACGATCATGAGCTTGTCTTTGTAGGTGGCGTTCTGGAGCGCAAAGTTTGCGGCGATGGGCGAATCGGCGACGACGCCGTCGATGTTGCCGTTCGCCAGGTCTTCAAACGCGAGTCCTACTTCGTCGTAGGTCTTGAGCTCGACGCCCTGCACTTTTCCGATCTCGATGGCGCCGGTGGTGCCGATCTGGGCTCCGACTTTCTTGCCGACCATGTCGGCGAGCGTGCTTACGCCCGCAGTGCCCTTGCGGACGACGAGAACCTGGCCTGCGTTCACGTAGGGGTCGGAGAAGTCCATTGTCGCTTTGCGTTCGTCCGTAATGGTGACGGAGGAGGCGATGACCTGATAGTTGCCCGCGGCGAGGCCGGCGAATATGCCATCCCATGCAGTATTCTTAATTTCCACCTTGAAGCCTTGGGCTTTAGCGATCTCATTCACAAGATCGATATCGAAGCCGACGATGTTTTTGTTCTCGTCGACGTATTCCATTGGTGGCCAGGTGGCGTCGGTGGCGACCGTGATCAGGGCTGGTTTTTTGGCGCATGAGAAAAGGCCGACTGCGCCGAACGCGACGATCGCAACCAGCATGACGGAGGCGAGAACGGACCAGAATTTCTTCATAGCCTTGCTCCTTTGTATCTATTTGAATGCACACGAATCATATCATATCGAGGATATGGCGATTTGCATATAGTGTCAATAATGGAGAATAAATATGTGAAAGGTCGACGCCGCACCATGCCGGACCATCAGCGTGTCGCAAGGCGCGCAGTCCGCGCGGCGAGTTCCCAAATGCTCAGGCGCTCCTTGCCGGCGAGGTAGGTTTCGAGCGTGTCGTGCAGGGGCAGGGCCCATTGTTCGGTGACTTTGCCCATGATGCCCAGCACGGTTCCGACAAGGCCCGCGTTGCAGTCGACATCGAGCCCCGCGTGGGCGAGAATGCGGAACGATTCGGTCATGTCGCCGTTGCCGAACCAGAGCGCCGTGACGACGGCGGCGATGTTCGGATAGGCGTGAATCCAATTGTAGCGCTCAAAATATGTGTCGAGCATGGCCCATGCGGCCTCGGCGCTCTCGGTGCGCGCGGTGGTATCGAAGCACTTTTTAAGCACGGCAGCATATTCGCTTCTTTTGGGAATGAATCGGGCGGCGTCGACGAGGAGCGTGCGCGGCAGTCTGTGCACAAAGGCGAGCGAGGTGAGGACCGCAGCGTACATCTCGCCGTAGACGCCGTTTTCGGCGTGGGATACGACGCCGTCGATGTGCGCGAGGCGGGCCGCCTCCATGGGCCAGGCAGGCGCCACGAGGCCGCAGACCATGCCGCGCATCTGTGCGCCGATCCAGTTGGAGTAGGGGTTGCGCCAGGAACCAGATTCGGGCGGCAGAATGCCGTCGGCCATGTTGTGCAGGGCAATCCATTCGGCAGACCACCCGAAGGGGATCTGCTTCACCCATTCTCGGCCGATGTCGCGCGAGCGAATATCCCGCCCGCGGCGCTCGAAGGCGTCGAGAAAGGCGAGCTCGTAGACGACATCGTCGTTGACGGTTTCCGGCTCGGTGATGTAGCCGTCGATACGGCCGTAGACCTTCTGCAGCTGTGCGCTGTGGTAGCCTTCAATCGCGGTGCCGAAGGCGCCGCCAGCGAGCTGGCCGAGCCAGCCGGCGTAGATGCGCGCTTCGATGTCGTCGGGGATGCGTGCGGGGGCCTGCGATTCTTCGGCTGCGGGCATCTCGGCACGGACGGCTTCCCAGTCTGTCGGGTGCAGGTAGTTCCAGTATGGGTGTGCAGGATCACGCGGCGCTGTGTGGATTTCGTGCAAAAGCTCGGCGGTGAGGGCGCGCAGTTCCGGGCTGACGGCGGGCTTCGGAGTCCGCTTCGGCGTCAGCGGGGCGTCGTTTTCGCCCAATTCTGAGTGCATAGGCTGCTCGAAGTTGGCCTGCACGGTGCCGCCGCTTTCAGGCGTTCCAAGGTTCTCCCAGTCGAGGATGCCACAGTTTTGGGCCTCTTCCATGCCTTTATAGAGAACCTGTTCGGCGCGCCTGACATCGTAGCCCTTGTTGCCCATGGCCTGGACCATTTCGAGGTATGGGATTTCGGGCGCGCCCGAACCAGGCACGGAAGAGAACCAGAACAGGGCGATAAGGTCATCGCCGGTGGGGAAGGTCGTCTCACTCGTGTACCACTTCGAGTCGTGGGTGCGCCGGTCGAGGGGCACGGCAGAAAGCCGTATCGCTCGGTCGATCTGCCAGGCGTGCGCGTTTCGGCCAGCAAAAAGTTTCGCGTTCACAGTGCTTTCCTTTCGCGCTCGCGGTTTCGGCGCGCGTAGACATAGAGGGCGCCCAGGGTCGCAATGTAGGGCACCATCGAGGTAAACTGCGAGCTGACGCCGTAGCTCTGCAGGAAGAGTCCGAGCCCATCGAAAAAGCCGAAGAGCAAAGAAATAAGCGCGATGCCGTAGGGGTGCCCATCGACGAGAATGATCGCCGCGAGCGAAATCCACCCGCGCCCGGCCGTCATATTCTCCGCGAACAGCGTGACGTAGCCCAGCGACAAGAATGCTCCCGCCAGCCCACAGAACACCGCACACAGCAGGAGCGACTGAATTCGCATGCGCGACGTGCGCACTCCGCTCGAATCGAGCGAATTCGCATTATACCCCGCAGCCCTCAACCTCAGCCCGAACCGCGTCTTGAACACCAAATAATAACAGAAGATGGTGGCGACCACCGCCAGGTAGACGATGAGGTTCCTGCCCGACACGACCGGCCCCAAGAGGGGAATTTTCTCGACAAGCGGAATGCGGATATTCGGTATCGAATCGATGAGCTTGCTCGTGAAAACTCCCTTTACCTTAAAAATCTGCCGCAGAAGATATGTCGTGCTGCCCACCGCGAAGAGGTTGAGCGCAATGCCCGTCACAAATTCGTCGGTATCGAGCGTCACGGAGAAGAAGATGAAGATGAGGGCCAAGATCATCGCTCCTGCGACTGCGAACAAAAGCCCTATGACCCACGAATGAAACACGAAGGAGCCGAGCACCGCCGCAAAGGCGGCCATCAGCATCATGCCTTCCATGGCGATGTTGAAGATGCCCGCATAAAAAGTGAGCATCCCGCCGAGCGCGGCGAGCAGAATGGGCGTGGCGCCCGCGATCATGCCGGTAATCAAGCCGACGACGATGTTCATGGTGCCCTCCTCCGCGCCTGACGCCGCGCCGCGAGCCGGTCGAAGGCCACGGCGGCGTATTCGCGCGTGGCCACGATGACGAGGACGAGGATCGCCTGCAGCACCTGGGCGATCTCGCTCGGCACGTTCGTAATGAGCTCCATGCCGAGCGCCCCGGTCTGGATCGCCGCCACAAAGACGCCGTAGATGAGCGTCTCCAGAAGTCCGTTGTTCGCCATGATGGCGATCATGATGCCGTCCCATGCGTAGTTGGCGCCGAGTCCCTTTATGAACCTGTGCGGCCCGGCCATCACCACAAGCCCGCCCGCCAGACCCGCGAGGGCTCCCGTGACGAGCATGACCGCCATGAAGTTGCCGCGCACGTCGCAGCCGCCGAGCCGCGCGAACAGGGAATTCTGCCCCGTGATGCGCCACTCGTAGCCCGCGCGCCAGCGCTGCACCACGAACCACATCGCCGCAACCGCCGCGAACATGAGCAACACCGAGGAACTCAAGGGCCCGATGTCGGGCATCCAGCCGCTTTGCGCGATCGGCGGCGTCATCGGCGAAAAGGCCTTGCGGTCCATGAAGGGATACGCGATGGCCCAGGCGGTAAAAAAGTCCGCGATCATGTTGAGCATGAGCGTGACGATGAATTCACTCATGCCGAAGGCCTGCCGCAGAAGACCTGCGAGCGCGGACCACAGTGCCCCGCCCGCGATGGCCAAAAGCAGAAGGAGCGGAATTTCCAGCGCAGGCGGCAGCGAGAAGTAAAGCCCGCCAAGCGTCGCGGCAAGGGCTCCAAACACGAGCTGCCCCGGCTGACCCAGATTCACCGGCCCCGATGCGAAGGCGATCGCCGCGGAGAGGCCCGTGAGCACGAGGGGCACCGAATTTTTCAGGGTCGTGGCGAAAGGTCCAATTCCTCCGAGCGAAAACTGTGCGAGTGCGCCATAGGTGGCCAAAGGCTCGTAGCCCTCGAGCAACATGATGAGGGCTCCCACAAGGAATGCGATCACGACGCCCAAGACGCCGCTCAGAATTTTGCGCGTCATGCCGTTTTCTTCCCTTCGAGCATATAGCGCCCCACCTCTTCGATGCTCGTCCGCTCGGTGGCGAGGTCCGCAACGATCTGTCCACGGTGCATTACGAGAATGCGGTCGGCGATCAAAAACAGCTCTTCGAGGTCGGCGGATATGAGGAGCACGGCCCGATCAGCCTCGCGCATCGCGAGAATTTCGCCGTGTACGTACTCGATGGATCCCACATCGAGCCCTCGCGTCGGCTGATCCATCAGAAAAAAAGGCGTCGAGAGCAGAAGCTCTCGACCGAGGATCAGTTTCTGCTGATTGCCGCCCGACAGCGAGCGGAAGGGGCTCTGGCTCGAAGTCGTCTGCACGGAGAAGCGCTGCACCAGGCTGTCGGTAAAGGCGCGCGCATTCCGGTAGTTGAGCACCAGCCCGCGCCAGGCCGCAAACCTCGGCTCAAGCCTGTGGTGCGTCATGATCGCATTGTCGAGGATGGACGCGGCCAAGCTTGCGCCCATTTTTGCACGATCCTGCGGCACGAAAGAGATGAGTTTGCGCCGCTCCAGAATAGACAGTCCGCAGATTTCTCTGCCGTTCACCGCAATAGATCCACTGTTCGGAGCCGTCAGACCCATGATGCTGTTGACGAGCTCGAACTGGCCGTTGCCTTCGACGCCCGCGATGCCGACGATCTCGCCCGCGTGCACCGAGAACGACACGTCGTCGAGCAGTTTAAGCCCGTCGCGCCGCGTTACGCACAGATTTTTCGCCTCGAACACGCGATCTCCGCGCCGGTGCGGCGTCCGCTTCGAGGTAAAGATAACCTGTCGGCCAACCATCATCTGGGCGAGCGCTTCCTTGTTTGTTTCTGAGGCGGCGACCGTCGCGATCTTCTTGCCTTTGCGCATGACGGTGATGCGGTCGCTCAGCTCGAGCACCTCGTCGAGGCGATGCGAGATGAACAGAATCGTGGTGCCCGCCTCGCGCAGGCGCTTCAGCTCGGCGAAGAGCTGAGGAATCTCCTGCGGCGTGAGCACCGCCGTCGGCTCGTCCAGAATGAGCACCGAGACATTCCGGTAAAGGAGCTTTAAAATTTCGACCTTCTGGCGGGCGGCAACCGAGATTCGCTCCACCTGCGCCGACGGATCGAGATGGAACTGGAATTCCTCGATCTTCCGGCGGACGAGCTCGATGGCGCGCTTGGTGTCCAACACTCCTCCCGGCCCACGGACGGGCTCCGCGCCGAGCACTACGTTTTCCCAGACGGTGTACTGCGGGATGAGCTCGATCTCCTGGTGCACCATGCCGATGCCCATGGCGATCGCGTCGCCCGGCTTTCTGAAGTGCATCGGGGCGCCGTCGATTTTCACGACTCCCGAGTCGTAGGGCACGAGGCCGTAGAGCAGCTTCATCAGCGTGCTCTTGCCGGCGCCGTTCTCCCCGACGATCGAGTGGATCTCACCCCTGCGGAATCCGACGGAGACATCGTCCACCGCGAGCACGCTGGGAGGATATACTTTGACGATATGTTCCAATGAAATGAAATCGTCCATGCGTTGATGCACCATGATAGGATTGGGGTATAGGCCGCGCGCAGCCTGCCTGAGGCGGCAGTGCACGTGCGGCCGCTTACATTACGTACAGAGACTCACGGCTCACTGCTGCCAGACGTTTTCGTTGTTGTAGAGCTGGACTTTGAGCTTGCCTTCGATGATCTGTTGGCGGGCCGCCTTGACCTTGTCGATGATGTTCTTTGGGAGCACCTGCTGCTTGGCGTCGAACACGAGGTCGATGCCTCCGCTGGCGAGGTCCGCGTTGATGACGACGCCGGGCTTATAGGTTCCGTCCTTGATCGTCTTGAAGACTTTCTCGATGGTGGCGCCGACGTTCTTCACCGCGCTGGCGATCACGTGGCCCGGCTCGAGGTCGTTCTGGTTGGTGTCGACGCCGATGGCGTAAAGCCCACGCTCGGCGGCAGCCTGGAGCACGCCGATGCCAGCGGCTGCCGCGACCTGGTAGATGACGTCAGCCTTCTGGTCGTAGAGTTGGAGCGCCGCCTGCTTGCCCTTGGCAGAGTCGTCCCACGCGCCGCCCAGCGACTTGGTCAGGACCTTGATGCCCGGATCGACGGCCTTGGCGCCGTTCTGGAAACCGAACACGAAGGCGCTGACGATGGGGTCGGTGTCGCCGCCGACCACGCCGATGACCTTGTCTTTATTGATGCCCTTGAGCGAGGTCGTCGTCGTGGCGAGCGCCGCGGTCATGCCTGCGAGGTAGGAGCTCTGTTCCGCGAGGAAGAACACCGAGGTGATCGTGTGCTTCGGATTTTCGACGATGGTGTCGATGTTGACGAAGATCTTGTTGGGGTACTTGTCGGCGACGACCTTGAGCTGATCCTCGAATCCGTACGAGATGACGAAAATGACATCGGCGTACTGAACTGCCGCGTCCAGGGCGGGCTGGAACTTGGCTGCGTCGAAGTTGCACTCGATCGTACGGGTCTGCAGTTTGTACTGTTTCTCAATATTCTTGATGCCCGCCTCGCCCGAGTCGTAGAATGCGTTGTCGCCGAGTGCGCCGTTGATCAGGTACACGACGCGGTCTGTTTTCACCGCAGGACCGGCGCCGAAAACACTCGTCGTGGTGGCGAAAAACACGAGCGCCGCAATCAGTGCGAAATATTTTTTACTTTTCATAGGGACCCCCTTGTATTGTCAAGGTGAAATTATATGGTGGGGGATAGGGGCCGTCAACCTTGATGTGCGGCCCCTGTGCGGGATCAAGGGGGTGTGAAGTACAGCATTACGCCTCTCGATAGCGCTTTCGGTACTCGGAAGGGGGGGCTTAGAGTCGCGCCTACCGGAGCCCCGGCGCCCGAGGTGCTCGCCCGGCTGGGGATCGGCGGAGCAATTCCTCTCGCGCCGCACGAAACGCTATGGATAGGGTATGGAGGTGGCAAAAAGATATCGGTGCTGCGCATGTAAGACGCGTGGCTTGATGCATAAATATAGAAAAACGCTCTTGCTTTGTGAAAGAGCAAGAGCTAGAATAGCTACTCTATAAAACAGAGGACCTGCGGGCGTCCTTCGTCGAACCCGCATGGCCGGCGTTGCCGGCTAATCGATATAATTGTTGATTTTATATGGGTGAGTGGTCAAAGGAGGCAGTGGATGAAGAAAAAAGGAATGGGTCTCGCCTGTTTGTTTCTTCTTGTGGCGATTTCGTTCGTCGCGGCGGGCAATATACCCAAGGATACTCTTGTGATGGCGATGAATACCGAGATATTCAAGACCTTCGATCCGGGGGTGTGCTTCGAGGTGGAGCCCTCCGCCTTCGTCAAGAATATCTATGCAAACCTCGTTACACTTAACGTGGTGAACGGGGCCTTTACGCCGGTGGCGGATCTCGCCGAAAAGTGGGAGCAGTCGCAGGACGGCAAGGTTTGGACCTTCTACCTCAGGAAGGGTGCGAAATTCGCCAACGGCGACACGGTCAAGGCATCGGACGTCGAATATTCGTACAGGAGGGCCATCAGGCTCAAAAAATCGCCCGCGTGGCTCTTTACGGACACCCTGGGCCTCACGGAAGAGAGCATCAAGGCCGTGAACGACACCACCGTCACCATCACGACGAACGGAGCCCCAGCCAACGTCGTGCTCTCCGTGCTGGCCGCGAACATCGGCGGCGTCCTCTGTGAGAAGGAAGTGAAGGCGCACGAGACGAATGGAGACATGGGCATGGCGTGGCTCACCGACCACAGTGCCGGCGCCGGCCCCTATGTGCTGAAGGAGTGGAAGCGTAAAACGCAGATTGTCTTGACGGAGAACAAGAATTACTACGGCAACCAGCCGGCGATCAAGACGATCCTTTTGCGCGACATGCCCGAAGCTTCGGACCGCTATCTGGCGCTGAAGAAGGGCGATGTCGATGTCGCGTACCAGATCACGGTCGAGGCGGCCGCCGAGCTCAGAGATAAAAAGGATGGGAGCGTCTCGCTGTTTACCAACCCGGGGCAGTCGCTCGAGTACGTCGCCATGAACGCGAGCTGGGGCCCCTTCAAAGATGTGCGTGTCCGCCAAGCGGTGAAATACGCCATCGACTACGATGCCATCATCAACAAGGTCCGGGAGGGGTTCGCGATCAAGAACCAGCAGTTCCTCGCGATCGGCTATTTCGGGTACAAGGAGAGCAACCCCTTCACTCGCGATGTCGCAAAGGCGAAGAAGCTTCTGGCAGATGCGGGGTATCCCAATGGATTTGAGGTCGAGATCGTCACCAACGAGTCAGAAATCCGCCGTGCCGAAGCGGTGGTCGTGCAGTCCAACCTCGCGGATATCGGCATAAAGAGCAACATCGTCATCATGCAGGCTGCCCAGATGTACGACAAATACCGGAACCAGGGCCTGCAGATGATCGTCGCCGGCTGGGGAATCGACTATCCGGACGCGGACGCGCTGGCGAAGCCCTTCGCCGACTATACGGTCAAACAGCTGGCGTGGAGAAATGCGTGGCTCGACGACAAAGCGGCCGCGATGACCGCCGCCGCAGGAAAAGAGATCAACGAGCAGAAGCGCGCCCAGATCTACCGCGATCTCGTAAAATACTGGCAGGACAATGGGCCGTTCGCGATGCTGTATCAGCCCATCGATTTCTGGGGTATCGGAAAGGACCTCAAGGGTTTCGACAAAGCCTACGAAGGGTATAACGTGCACTGCGACTTTACCTTGATAAGCAAGTAAGTCGGGGTATGTGCTGTCCGAGTGTTGTTCCCGGATGGGGCAACACTCGGAAATTGATTTTATTGCTTTGGCCGGCGAAAAATGGCTGAAGCGGTGTTTCGATCTTTTTGCATCGGCCTCGGAGAAGGATAATAGTCGCCATGGAACTGGGCAGCTTCATTATAAAACGCTTGTCTCTTATGGTTCTGGTCATTTTTGGGGTGCTGATCATCGTCTTCATCGTCACCAGGATCATTCCCGCCGATCCCGTGGGGGCCATTCTAGGGGGCAATGCACCGCCGGAAGCCGTGGATGCCATGCGGCATCAGTTGGGCCTCGACAAACCGATTTTTGCGCAGCTCGTCGATTACCTGGGGGGCATATTCCGCGGGAATCTGGGTAACTCCTTGGTGAGCAGCCGCCCGGTGATTACCGACATTCTGGAATATCTCCCCGCGACCATCGAACTTGCGATTTCTTCTATCATATTTGCGGTGGTTTTAGGGGTCACATTGGGCCTTTTGTCCGCAGTCTTCAGGAACCGATTCATCGACCACTTTTCGCGTGTTTTTTCGATACTGGGAATATCGTTGCCAGGCTTCTGGCTGGGGTTGATTATGATCTTGATTTTTTACTACAAGCTCGGATGGCTTCCCAGCGGCGGGCAGTACGATATGTTCGTCTTTCCTACGAGGACCACAGGCCTCGTGCTTCTGGACGCGATGATCAACGGGGAATGGAATGTCTTCTTCAATGGCATAAAGCACCTCATTCTGCCGACCTTCATCCTCGGTTACAGCAGTACGGCATCCATCGCGCGCATCATGCGCGCGAGCATGTTGGACGTGTTGCACCAGAACTACATCCGTACCGCGCGGGCGAAAGGGCTGCCGAAGAAGGTGGTAATCCTGCGCCATGCCCTGAAGAACGCGCTCATCCCCGTCATCACCATCGTAGGGCTGGAGTTTGGAGGGCTTTTGAGCGGAGCAGTGCTCACGGAGACGATTTTCAGCTGGCCAGGCCTGGGGCGATACATCGTCAATTCGCTCCTGACGCTCGATTATCCGGCGATAAGTGGCGGCACCATTTTCATAGCCCTGATGTATTCGGTCGTCAATCTGGCCGTGGATATTCTCTATGCGGCGGTAGACCCAAGGATGAGGGCATAAGGAGCGGATATGAAAAAGACACCTTCGGCCGCCGGCTCCACGAAAGAGACTTCCCTGAAGAAATTTCTGAACGAAAGAAAACCAATGCTGGACGATGTGAAGCACAGCATCTATCTCTGGAAAAAGACGCCGCTCGCCCTCATCGGCACAGTGATAATCGGCCTGTTTTTGCTCGTCGCGCTGTTTGCGCCACTCCTTGCGCCCTATGATCCGATCGCGACGGACCTTTCCCGCAAGCTGGAAGCGCCGAGCGCCGCGCATCCCTTCGGGCTCGATCAGTTCGGCAGAGACGTGCTCAGCCGAGTGATCATGGGGACCCGCATCGAGGTGCAGATCATTTTCATCATTTCGATCATCAGCATTGCCATCGGGTTAATCGTTGGAATTGTGGCAGGCTATTTCGGGGGCATCGTCGACGAGATTCTCATGAGGATCACCGACATTTTTCTCGCCTTTCCGCGGCTCGTGCTCGCGATGGCCTTCGCTGCGGCGCTGCGGCCCACGCTCGCGAACGCGATCGTCGCCATATCGCTCGTGGAGTGGACGGTGTACGCCCGCCTCGCCCGCGCGGAAGCGATCAAGGTCAGGTCCCAGCCCTACATCGAGGCGATCAAGGCGATCGGCGCGAGCGACTTCAAGATAATGATGTTCCACGTGCTTCCGATGTCCATTTCGCCGGTCATCGTGCAGCTCACCATGCGGATGGGCACCATCATCCTCACCGCGGCAAGCTTAGGCTTTTTGGGCTTAGGCGCCCAGCCGCCCCTGCCCGAATGGGGCGCAATAGTCAGCGACGGCCGCAGTTACCTCATGAACAACTGGTGGATAACCGCCTTCCCGGGCATGGCGATTGCGATCACAGTCCTCGGCTTCAATCTGCTCGGCGACGGTATACGGGACATCCTCGACCCAAGGATCAGGAGATGACGATGCAGCGACGAAGGGGTGATTTGCTCGATATCTCGGGCCTGAAGGTTGTCTTTGACACGTACGCAGGGCAGGTCAAGGCGCTCAACGGCGTCGAGCTCTGGATGAACCACGGCGAGCGCCTGGGCGTGGTCGGCGAGACGGGCTGCGGTAAGTCCGTGACCGCACTGTCGGTCATGCGGTTGATCGATGAGCCGGGCAAGATAATCGAGGGGAACATTCTTTTTGAGGGAAAGGACCTGACGGCCCTGTCCGAAGGCGAGCTCAACATGATCCGAGGAAAGGATATCGCGATGATATTCCAGGAGCCGGTCGCGGCGCTCAACCCCGTGATGAAGGTCGGCGCCCAGATTGTGGAGAACATCGAGTGGCAGCGAAAGTCTGCGGCCCAGGAGCGAGGTTCTCCGTTGCAGACTGTTCAGATAATGCGCGACATGCTGAAGTTTGTAGGACTGGACTGGCAGAGGACAGAAAATCTCTATCCCCATGAATTGAGCGGCGGCATGGCGCAGCGAGTCATGATCGCGATGGCCCTGTCCTCAAAGCCGAAACTTCTTATCGCTGACGAGCCCACATCGGCGCTCGACGTCACGATTCAGGCTCAGATACTCAACCTTCTCAACAGCCTTGTGAAGGAGACGCGGACGGCCGTCCTGCTCATTACGCACGCGATGGGTGTCGCGGCCCAGTTCTGCGATTTTATTGCGGTGATGTACGCGGGCAATGTCGTGGAATACGGCTCTCTCCATGCGATTTTCGACAATCCGCTCCATCCTTACACGAAGGGGCTGTTGAAGGCGGTGCCGAAGATTGGCAGGACCGACGAACTGCAGAGCATCCCTGGCATTGTGCCCGATCTGATCGACCCCCCGAGCGGGTGCCGCTTCCATCCCCGCTGTCCGCACCGCGGACCGGCGTGCGACAAGGCTCAGCCGCGCTTTGAGCCGGTGGGAGGCGAATCGGAAGCCGACAGGCACCACGTTGCCTGTTTTCTGTATCAAAAAGACCACTAAGAGGAACCGACACGATGCAAGCAGCTACGGAAAGGGAAGGCAGAGAGATTCTGATTCAGGCGAAGCATCTGAAAAAGCTGTTCGCCGTCAAGAAGAATTTTTATTCTCGTCCGCTGTATGTGAAGGCCGTCGACGACTGCAATTTCTCAATCAGGAAGAACACCGTGTTCGGCATCGTGGGAGAATCCGGCTCCGGCAAGACGACGCTCGGCCGCGTCATTTTGCGTCTCATCGAGGCGACGAACGGCACCGTGGTGTTCGACGACACCGACCTGATGTCATTGTCCAGCCAGGAACTGAGGCTCTTCAGGCGGCGCATGCAGATTATATCGCAGGACCCCTATAACTCGCTGCACCCCCGGAAGGTGGTCAAGAAGCTCATCGGCGAGGGCCTTCAGCTCCATTTTCAGCTTTCTTCCCAAGAAATCAACGAGCGCGTCAAGCATATCCTCACCCTGGTCGGGCTGCGGGAAGAGCACATGTACCGCTATCCTCACGAATTTTCCGGCGGGCAGCGGCAGCGGATCGCCATAGCCCGAGCCCTGGTTTTGAAGCCCGAGTTCATTGTTCTGGACGAACCTACATCGGCCTTGGACGTGTCGGTGCAGGCCGTCATCCTCAAGATGCTCAAGGAGCTCAAGCGGGATTTTGCCCTCACCTACATGCTGATCACCCACGATCTTGCGGTCATCGACTACATGGCCGACGATGTCGCGGTGATGTACCTAGGGCAGATCGTCGAGATGGGCTCCAAAGACGACATTTTCTTGAGGACCGCGCACCCCTACGCCCGTCTCCTGATCGACTCGGTTCCTCCGCCCACTCCGAGCGAACACTGGAGTGGCAAGGTGCTGAGCGGAGAAATTCCGAGCCCCATCCACGTGCCTTCAGGCTGCAGATTTCATCCCCGCTGCCCACAGGCCAAGGATATCTGCGCGAAAGAAGAGCCCATCCTCTCCGAACTGCAGCCTGGGCACTTCGTAAAATGCCACTTTCCCCTTGGTTCGTAGGGCGCCGTACGATGCGGGTGGCGCTGCGCCATGTATGTAATCCGCGCGCCCTAGCGACCCAGCGCCCTTCATCGGACCTTATGGTATCTGTTTCGCTCCACATAGAGATCGAGCCCCTCCGGCGTCTCCTGAAACTCCACTGGCTGGCGCGCGCCCTCTGACCAGATGTAAAAACGATCATCCGCCATGGTGTCATCCTCGGGGATGAGGGGAACGACCGTGTCCTGAAACTCGTCCTTTTGTTCAAGATAGAGCAGCCCACCCTTCGCAAAGACGCGCGCGGCAAGGGGGCAGCGGTACGCCTCGTAGGTTCCAGAGAGAACGTTCATTCTTTTTTTAATGGCGAGCGGAGGAATTGCCTCAAAAGGATCGAGGCCGAGGAGGGCGGCGAGGATCCCTTCGGCGATGGCCGCGTGCGGAAGCCCCGACGTGTTGGCGAGCATCACGACGCCGATTTCTTTCCGCGGGAGGAAGGCGGTGTACGCGGTGGAAACGTCGATCGAGCCGCCGTGGGCCACCAAGGGGGTGCCAAAAAAGTCTTCAGTGACGACCCAGCCGTAGCCGTAACCGTTGTTTCCGTAGTGCGAAGAAGGCCTGGCGATATGGCTTTTCTGCATGCTTTCCAGCGACGCGGGCGACAGTAGCCTTGTCGTGCCGGTGGGGATATTGGCCGCCACGAATTTGGCCATGTCCCGCACCGACGAGATGAGGCCTCCGGCCGAGAGCATGAAAGAGAATTCTGGGTTCTGAGCAAGATCCGGATAGGGAAAGGAAGCCGGCTCCCCGCTGCCGTCCGGTTTGGCCAGATAAGGCTGCATCCTGTCGGCGTCCGCTTCGTAGCGGGAGCGGACGAAGGTGGAGCGGGCCATTCCGAGGGGCTTTAAAATATTTTCTTCGACGAATTCGTGGAAGGGCATCTCTCCCAGAATCTGGACGATGTGCCCGAGCATCCGGTAACTCTCATTGCTGTAGAAAAAGCGCTCGCCCGGGCCCTGCGTCATTTCCTTCTGTGCACCGTTTACCCACGCATAGAAGTCGGCGCTGTCCGCGAGCGGAAAGCGCGAGGGGACGCCCAGCCCCTCTCCTATGAGCGACTCCGAGGTCGAGAGCGCGGGCAGCCCGGAGGCATGGCTGAGGAGGTGGCGGATCTGTATGTCGCCTTTCGGGGCGCGGATTTTGAAGGGGATGTAGCGGTCAACGGGGTCGTCGAGGCTCAGCATGCCCCGCTCGGCCAAAAGCAGGATCGCGGTGGCGACAAAGGCCTTTGTACAGGAGCCGATGCCGTAGAGCGTGTCCGGCGTCGCGGGAAGGGACAGTTCGCGGTTTCGCAGGCCGAAGCCATTTTCGTAGACGATGTCCATGCCGCGTATCACTGCGACGCTGCATCCAGGCGTCTTCGTCTCGCGCATGGCATCGGGGACGTAGCTTTCTATGAAGCGGATGGCCCTGGAGGTATCTGTAGGGTTCATGTGGAGATCCTCATCGATCAAAATTTAAGTATTATAGTCGGGAATTCATTTCCTGATAAAGGATGCATCGAAAAATTTTACATCATTTTTTCCGACGCACCCTAAGACCTTTGCACCCGAGCACAAGGACGCTGCCCACCACGATGATGGCGGGGCTCGTCGGTAGGTCAAAGAGTACGGCGAGGGCGAAGCCTGCTAGGTTGCTGCACACACCGAAGATCGACGCGAGCACCATCGTGGGCCTAAAGTTTTTCTTAAGGGACTGCGCCGCGAGCGCGGGGAGCAGTGTCACGGCGTCTACCATGAGCGCCCCCGTGATCCGGATGCCCAGCCCTATACCTGTGCAGACCATCACCAGGATTCCCGTATACACAACTGTCGCCGGAAAGCCGAATGCGAACGCGGTCTCCCTGTCGAAGAGAACCGCGGCGATGGGCCTCAGAAAGCAGAGGCTGCCGATCAGGATCAAGGCCGAGGCGATCACGACGAGGAGGACTTCTTCCTTCTCGATGGCGAGCACGTTGCCCCAGAAAAGATTGAAGGCATCAATGGCGTGGATGTTGGTCTTGTAGAACAGAATGAACACGATGCCGAGGCTCGCTGTCATGAGGAGGGCCATGGCACCTCCCGAGCTGCCGCCCGAAGCGCTACTCGACGCGCGCGAACTCAGGCCGGAGACGATAAACCCTGCGGCGACGGAGAAAAGGACGGCGAAGAACATCGGGTCGACGCCCACGATGAGCCCCACCGTCGCGCCGAGCAGCGAAAGGTGCATCACACCGAATCGAACTGGTATAAGCTCCAGCGAGAGGATGTAGACTCCCAGAAGGGGGAACGCCACCCCGCAGGCGAACAGCGCGACGATCGCCCGGCTGAAGGCCGGGATATGGAACAGCTCCATCATACTTCCTGCCCTTCCGTATTCGCGAGGAAAGTGCTGGCGTCGAGAAGTCTCGCGGTTTTTTTCTCGAAGAGGAGGAGCGAATCGCACAGGGCCATGAGCGCGCGGTCGTGCGTAACGAGGATCAGGGGAGTGCCCGACGCTGCCAGCGAGCGTATGAGGGTGCGCATGGCCGACTGCCCCTCCTGGTCGAGGAAGGAGCCTGGCTCATCGAAGAGGTAGAGCTCAGGCTGTGCCGCCATCGCCCGCGCGATCGACACCCGCTGGAACTGCCCTCCCGACAGATCTTGGACAGCCTTGTCGGCGATGTCCTCGAGGCCGCAGTATGCGATGGCGGCTTCCACTGCCTCGCGGTCGGCGCGGGTAAAGCGGCCGGTTAGCCCGCATCTGCCCAGCCTGCCGAACGAGACAGCCTCTCGGACCGATATCCGCAGCTGCCCCGAACTTCCTTCCGGGCGGTTCTGGGGAATATACGCGAGCCTCTTGCGCGTCTTTGCAAAGGAGGCCTTCCGGGTGTCGACGCCCAAAAGCCGTAGCTCGCCGCTGAGCGGAGGCAGAAGGCCGAGGCAGGTTTTGAGGAGCGTCGTCTTGCCGGCGCCGTTGGGTCCGACGAAGCCGAGGACCGCAGGCCTCTTGTCTGCGCCTGGCGGCAGTGGTTCTCCTGCTGGCGCGGGGAAGTCGATGCAGATGCCGCGCACGATCGGTTCGCGGTACCCTATGGAGAGTTCCTTTGCCGACAGGACGGGCGACCAGCCGCGAGTGGTCTCATTCGGATAGCTGTGCATGTGCGTCCGACCTAATGCTGTCCACCGCTGTTCGGCCCGCGCCGCGCACGGCTTCATCCGCGTTGTACGGGGCGCCTGTCACCATCCTATTTCCCACTTTGCCTCAGAATAGCTTTTTCGTTGTACAGGAAAACATCCTCGATCGTGCGCGTGCCGTCCTTTCCAGGGAAATTGATGAGCACGACGTAAGGGACGCCGAGGCTCTCCGCCAAGGCCTTTCCCCCTGGGTTGTGGTAGTTGTCGATCACCATGGCCGGCTTCTTCTTTATGAGGTCGAGGACGACTGCCGGGGAAGGCTCTCCGGGGCCGAAGGTTCCCACGACATCGAGGCCCAGCCAGTTCACAAAGGTCTTCATGTAGGCCTGAACAACGACTCGTTTGTCCGGCAGCGCCGCGGCGACCTCGGAGCGCAGCTTTTCCGTAAAGGACGTAAAGGCCTGCGCCCACCGTGCCTGTTCTTCGGTGGTCCCCAGGGCTTCGGCGATCTTTTTCGATTCGGCGATTATGGTGGAGGGAACATTGTCGGTGTAGACCGTGATGAGCTTCAGGTTGCTGTTCTGGGCCGTCTCCGCCAGTTTCTTGGCGAATTTTTCGTAGCCGGAATAGACGATGAGCGATGCGTGCTGGACGGCGAGGAGGTCAGAAGGTTTAATCTCGTATTCAGGCGGATGCTGGAGCTCGAAAGGCGCGATGGTCACGACGTTCTTTGCCCCTGCGGCGATCGCGAAGGCCTGGACCCAGGATGTAGAGGCGATGACGGGGCGTTCCTGGGCCGCAAGCGGCAAGCCCAGAAGGCAGAGCAGCGCCAGAAGGAGTGGCGCTCGGTGGTGAGCATGTCGAGTAGTCATAGAGAATCCTTTGGAACAAGAGATACAGGCAGGCTTCGTGCGCGCCATGTGGAGTGTTCCTGACACCCCGATCTCGCCCTGCGACCGGAGAGGCGACGCTTCCCGGCCGCATTTTGACAAAGTATCCGCGCAATGAACGGGGCGGAGCAATGAATATTGCGGGCTCCAGCCTTCAGACCGGAGGCTTTTCTCGGCTATTTTTCTATCACATCCGCGAGTTCAGAGGCAAGAAGGCCGACCGCCTCATCGATGAGCTTCGAAAGCGGGACAGAGAGCATGCCGGCAAGCGTGAAGTGTGGCTGGTTCACCGGAAGCAATATTTTTTTGCACCGGGCGGCCATGACGGCCTGGGCCATCGCCGGCGTTATTTCCCCCATCATGGAGTCGGGGAGCACTATTCCGAGAGGGCCGAGAATGACTTGCCCCGTATCGATCGAAACCCGTATGGCGTTTTCACCGCTCGCGCCGCGGTCGGCGCCCGCCTTCAGTATCTGTTCCGTCGCGGCGGCGTTCGTGCCGAGGGCCACAATTTCGACGCGCGAACCCAAAATTTGTCGGACTTTTGAGCACAACTGCGCTCCGATGCCTCCGCCGAGCCCGTCGACGACGACAATGATAGGCTTGTTCTGCATAGAAAAAGAATATAGGTAAAATATCCTACCTTGCAATGCGGCGTTTACCCTATTTCAGTATCAAAAAATGAAGAGTAAGGTGGTAAAGAGCGCGAGTGGTAGTCGCCCGCGCTTATTCGCAGATACCGGAGGAACACGCATGAAGAAATGCAATGTTTTTGTTTTGCTCTTTCTTATGTTTGGTCTAATCGCTGCACCATCGCTCTTCGCCGCCAATGTCACCTTGACGATTTGGGGACGGGATATTCCGGACGATTCGGCCGACCATCTGTACGTGAGAGACCTCATCGCAGGATTCCAGGCAAAAAATCCCGATATAAAGATCAACTATGTCGCGCTCGGCGATCCGGGGCTCATGGATAAGACCAAGATCACGATGGCTTCGGGCTCTGGCCTCCCCGATATTTTTCAGACCTGGGGTGGTTCGGTCATGGGCGGTTACGCGGACGCAGGCCATCTTCTGGATTTGACCGCTGAGCTGAAATCGGTGCCAGGAAGTCTCGCTGCTCAGCAGGCGATGACGTGGAAGGGCAAAATATACGGAGTCGCCCCCTTCTTCGCCGTGGCGGGAATTTTCGTCAATGAGGGCATCTTCAAGGCCAACAACCTCAAAGTTCCCACGACCATTGAGGAGTTCGACAAGGTCTGCGATACTCTGCTGGCCAAGGGGATTCAGCCATTCGCTTGCGGCGAAAAAGACAAATGGCCCGCCCTCGCCCTCTACATGTACCTGGTGAACCGCTACGGTGGTGATGCTTCGGCCCAGGCCGCAGCCCGGAAGATTCCCTACAATTCGGAACCCTTCGTCAAAGCCGCTCAGCTCTATCAGAGCTGGATCAAAAAGGGGTACTTTGGAGCCACCCCGCTAGGAGAGGCCTACGGCGATGCCCAGCAGCTCATGGCCACCGGCAAGGCGGCGATGCACGTCACTGGATCGTGGATGTGCGCACAGTACTCAAATCCGGACTTTACCGATCAGACGCTGGGGTTCTATGCCTTCCCCGCCTTTAAGTCGGGTGGTGTTGGGACTGTCTACGACATCATGGGAATGACCGATATCGGCTTTGCCGCCACGAAGGCCGCCGCAGGCAAGAAAGATGCCGTCGTCAAGTTCATGAAATACGCCATGAGCGTGGAAGCCTGCCAGTCCGATCCCGGGCGAATTTGCTCGGTCCCGGGCGTCAAGGCAAAGTCCACGTTGACCGCCCAAGCATCCGCCGTCTTTGCCTCCGCCAAGACGGTCACCTTCTGGTGGGACCAGGACCTTCCGCCTTCGGTGACCTCCCCGCTCAACGACACAATCCAGAGCTTCTTCTTGCCAGAAACCGATGTCAAGAAAGCGCTCACGGCATTCGAGACGCTCTGTGTAGAAAACATTGGCCCTGTAAAAAAATAAAAATGTTGAACAGAGGGGCGCGGGGACCAACGCCCGCGCCTTTCTGTTGTTTGTGCTGCCTTGTGATTTTTGCCCCACCTTTTTGGGATAATTGCAGTATAATTTTTAGTCATGGAGGTCGTGGATGGTGGTCGCTGCCGGAGGATCAGCCTCTAGAAAGAAAGGCCACAAACGCGAACGGGGAACTACCCTCTTTGTCTTTCTCTGCGTGCTCCCCGCGCTCGTTTTTCTCGCTATTTTCCTCTACTATCCTATTGTCGAAACCTTCAGAATATCGCAGGTGAAAACTACGGGGCTCTCCGAAGAAGTGTTTGTGGGGCTCGACAACTACAGAAAACTGTTCGCGGACGAGGAATTTCTGGCTGGGCTGAGGCACGTATTCTCATGGGCTTTCTGGAGCATCGTGATACAGCTGCCCCTCTCTTTCTTCATCGCGTTCGGGCTCACCTACTATTCCAACAGAATGAGCAATACGCTGAGAGCGATCTTTTATCTGGCCAACATCCTGCCCTCGGCGATCACCGCCATGTTGGGGAAAATGGTCTTTGCGCCCAATTACGGCATTCTGGTGACGATCGGCAAGGTGCTCGGCTGGAAGTGGCTCGCCTCCGCCGATTTCCTCGGCAATCCGAAATTCGCCTTCTGGTCTGTCTTTGTGATCGCAACGTGGGCCTATGCTGGCTTCTACATCATCTATTTTATGGCGAGAATGGAGCAGATACCGCGCGATCTGCGCGAGGCGGCCGAGCTGGATGGGGCATCGGCCCTGCGCTACGCCTGGAGCATTGTACTGCCTGATCTGTCCTACGCGATACGTATCTGCGCCGTGCTGTGCACGGTAGGAAGCCTCAAGCTTTTCGACCTGCCGTACCTCATGACGACGGGAGGTCCAGGCTATGCCACGGTCACGCTGGGCATAACGCTCTATCGCCACGGCTTTATCAACTGGAACTATGGCAAGGCGGCTGCCATCGGTGTGGTGATCTTCGTGCTCTCGTTGGTGTTCACGATCATCCAGTTCACTATCGGCAAGGGAAAGGACGCATAATATGGGCGAGGTGAATACAATGGCTGTCAAGCCGGACAGGCCCCGTTCCATTCAGGGAACACGAAGGCGCCACAGGCCGGCTGAGATCATCGTCACCGTGGTACTCTCCATCCTGGCGCTTTTTGTTATCTTCCCCTTCGTGATTCCCTTCCTTTTTGCCGCTAAGACCCAGCTCGAATTTGCCTATCACCCCTGGGCGTGGCCCAAGTCATTCCAGGTCAAAAATTTCATCGATGCCTGGAAGGCGGTGAGGATCGACAAGGGGTTGATCAATACCCTCATTGTGTGCATCGGCTCCATAGTCTGTACCATACCTCCTGCGGCGCTGTCCGGCTATGTCTTCGCGCGCTACAGGAGCCGCTTCACGGAAATTCTCTTCTATTTAATTCTCATTGGGTATTTTATTCCGGTACAGATGGTGCTCGTGCCCCTCTACAAGATGGAGGTGGCGACGCATATCAACGATACCCTCTATGGCCTGTTCCTCCCTATGGCTGCCTTCGGCATACCCTTCTGGACCTTGATATACCGCTCTTTCTTCAAGAGCCTGCCGAACGAGCTGGCCGAGGCCGCTCGAATCGACGGGGCGGGGCACTGGTCGGTTCTTTTCCGCATCATGTTTCCCCTTGCTCAGCCGGCGACGGTGCTCGCCGTACTCCTTGTCTTTATCGGGGCATGGAACGATTATCTGTTGAGTCTCGTTCTTCTGACCGACCAAAACAATTTCACGATGCAGCTCCGCGTCGCTTCTTTTTTGAATGCTTACGGCACGGACAGAATGCCGCGGTATGCTGCTGCGGCCATCATTTCGGCGGCCCCGACGGTCATCTTATACATCATAGGACATCGCGGCATCATCAAGGGGACGCTGGCAGGCGCGATAAAAGAATGATGTAAGCGGTATCGCAATCACGTATTGTCGGGCTTTCATCTTCGATGCGGTTTGCGTAGACAGAGTGAAGGGGCGGGAGTATCCTGAAATAGTTATGCACGCAAAAAGCGGGAGAAGATCGACGCAGAGGCCATTCATCGGTTTTCTCGCGGCACGCTTCGATGAAGCGTATCAGCATGCCGTGTGGATGGGGGCTTCGGCAGAGGCCGAGGCGCTGGGCGCCTCCCTCATTTTCTTTGGGGGGCAGCGCATAAGCAGCCCTGTCGGCTATGAGGCGCTCGACAACATCGCCTTCGATCTGGCTAAACGCAGCGATATAGCTGGTCTCATCGTCATGTCCAACGTCATCGGCACCTACATAAATTCTGAAGAGCAGATGGCCTTCCTCAAAGGATTCGGCGACATGCCTCTCGTCACCATAGGAATTGAGTATCCAGGCATAGCCAGCGTCTGCGTGGACCCCTCCGGCGGCATGAGGTCCATCGTGGAACACCTGGTCCGTGTCCATGGGCGGAAGCATTTTCTCTTTCTTGCTGGCCCGAGGGGACACATCGAATCGGAGGCGAGGAAGGCCGAGTTTTTCGCGAGCCTCGACAAGCTTCTACCCGGCGCAGAGCCTGATGTCATTTACGGTGATTTTACCGAGGAAGACGCGCGGGAAAAGGTGGAGCAATATCTTGACGCCAAGGCTGGTGGAGCTCGCACGCTGACGATCGACGCAATCGTGGCGGCCAACGATCTTATGGCCTTCGGTGCGCTCTCGGCCCTCGCCGCCCGAGGCATCGACGTGCCCGGGGACCTGTCCCTCACAGGCTTCGACGACACGGAGGACAGCCGCTTTTCGACACCTCCCCTTACCACGGTCCGTCAGCCGACTGCGGCGCTCGGCAGGCTCGCGGTGCGCCGCCTGGCCGCGCGCCTCGGGCTGATTTCCGAAGAACCGCAGGTACGCCTTCCTGTGTCGTTCATCACGAGGGAATCCTGCGGATGTCTCTCCTCGCCCGATGCCGAGGATCTTCCTCCGGAGGGTGAGGAAATCGTTCTGGAGGCAACGGAGCCCATTTCTGTCGCCGTCAAGCGCGAGATCCATGCGGGCCGAAATCCGGGGCGTCTGAGAAAGCAGGCCATCCCACCGGAACAGAGAGAAAAGGCTCTTTTGGCCATAGCCGAAGGAGAGTGCCGTTACTTGGCCTCCGCCCGACTCCTCGCGGAAAAGCGAGCGGCGATTCTGAGGGATATAGAATCGTACCTTGTTTCGTCCTTCGGCATGGAGGATATTCTCAGAAAAATAGCCCACGGCATCAGAGAGCTGGGGATAAGTGGCTGCTGGCTCAGCCTTTTCGAGGCAGGGGGACCTTCTCCCGAGTGGTCGAAACTCATGCTCGCCGCCGTCGGAAATAGTGTCCACATTCTTTCACCTCAGGGGCTGCGCTTCAGAACTGCCGAACTCATACCCGGCGGACTTCCCCCTGAATGGAAGGCCTATGTCTGCGAGCCGCTCTGTTTCGGCGACGATCGCCTCGGATACCTGATCTGTACGGCCGATTCCACAGACCGCCGCATGTACGTTGCGCTCCGCGATCAGGTGTCGAGCGCTATCAAGGGAGCTATTCTCATGGCAGCCGAAAAAGACAGGGAAAAGGAGCTGGAAAAGAAGGTCCGTCTCAGGACTCTCGAGCTCTCGGCCGCCAACCAGCGCCTCATGGAGGAAATTGCGAGAAGAAAAAAACTGGAAGAGGAACTCCTCAGCATCTCCAACTTCATTATGGGCGACATAGGGCGCGACATCCACGACAACCTCTGTCAGGACATCGCGGTGCTTGGAATTATGGCTGCCGTGCTGGAAGGAAGACTGATCCGAGCAGGCCTCAAGGCTGAGAGCGAAGAAGCAGCAGCCATCGCGAGGCGCGCAGGTGAAACCGCGGCCAAGGCCAAGGACATGGCCCGCGGCCTGTACCCTGTTGAGCTCGAGGCGAAGGGCATTGTCCCTGCGATCGAGAATCTGGTCTCCGTCGCCCGAAAGGGGCGTGGAACCACGATTAGGTTGGAAGTCACCCGAGGCTTCTACGTCCGCGATCCTCAGAAGGCGCTGCATCTCTTTCGAATTGTGCAGGAGGCACTCAGCAACGCGCTGAAGCATTCGAACGCTTCTGAGATCAGAGTGGGCCTCTACATGGACCGCGAGAACATCACGGTGGAAGTGGCCGACAATGGAGTCGGCCTTCCGCAAGGGAGTGCTCAGGAGGAAGGCGGGATGGGGCTCCAGATCATGAAATATAGGGCCAGCGTCATAGGCGCCGAACTGCGTATTCGGTCGAAGGAGTCGGGGACCACGGTGGCCTGTAGGGTAGCGAGGTAGCATATGTCGATACGACCAACATTCATCGTGGTGGACGATCATCCTCTCTATCGTCAGGGGGTGACGACGCTCATCTCCGAGGAACTGCACCTTGAGTGCGTGGGGGAAGCAGGCGGCGTCCCAGAGGCCATAGGGCTGTTGGCGGCCAAGAGGCCCCGCCTCGCCATTGTGGACATATCCCTCCAGGGACAGAGCGGCCTTGAGCTCATACACTTCATCAAGAATGAATACCCAGAAACCCTCGTCCTCGTCGTGTCGATGCATGAGGAGAATCTCTATGGCGAGAGAGTGCTCAAGGCAGGCGCCCGCGGTTTTGTCATGAAACACCAAAGTCCGGCTATTCTTCTCAAGGCAGTGACGGATGTCCTCGCAGGGCGCCTCGCAGTGAGCGAGGAGCTGAGAGAGCGCCTGCTCGCGGGCGTCGTGGGAGGACGGAATGACCCAGATCCTGTGAATAGACTCTCCGACCGCGAACTGGAAGTTTTCACTCTCATCGGAAAAGGATACGGCGCCACCGAGATAGCCGAGAAGTTGGGCATCTCAGTAAAGACAGTGAACGCCTACAGAGAACACATCAAGGACAAACTCTATCTGCCCTCGGCAGCCGACCTACGCAAGTTCGCCGTCGAATGGGCCTCGCGCACGCTTGATTGTGGGGCTTAGGTAAAAAGGCCGATGGTCAAAACGGCAAAAATCCCACTGATCACAGAGGCTCTAAAACTATATGCTGTACACGTGTATCGTTGCACAACGCTGCAAGACGCCTATGGGGAATCCGATCAATGGAACTACAGAGACATGATATAGATTATTATTCTTTGCACGGTATATGGGGTGCATATTCTTCCTTCGTCCTCGGACGCATCGGCCGGGGGGCGGGGGTCGTGGTCGGGGATGTCCGTCCTCCGGAAACAGGTCTTTTTGTTGGGTACCGCGTAGGGCGAGAAGAGCCTCACCTGTTTCCCTTCTCTTCTGGAAGAAAGTATGGCCTCGGGGCTGCTGCCTACCACGCCGACGAATCGTCCAAGAACATCGATGAACACTACAGGCGCGCCACATGGTTCAAGCCCGAGGAGATGGAGCGTTTCATATATCTTTCGGGCGAAGAGTGGCGCACGAAACTGATGAGTTTTCGAGTCTTCTCCTTCTTCGGAGAAGTCCCGGACCCGGCAACTGTCTCGCGGGCTTCGGCCCGTTCGGCCTTCAGACCTTCCATCCTCATTCGGCTCTCGTTCGACAACAGCGAGGGCAATGGGCCGATGACGGGCCTCTTCGGCATGCAAGGAATCCGCCGACCCCTCTCGGATTCCACCGATGGAGCCCTTCTCGGCATGGCCTCCGACGCCTGTTTCGGCTTTGCCGTACACCCCGGCGCCGATGTCGAGGAGGTGATGGATTGGTCCGTGATCGATGCCGCCTTCAACGGCAATCGTTCCCTCCGCCGTCTGGCTTCCGAGGGGGGCCTACGGTTTACGATAGCTCCTGGGCGTAAGGCCGAGTACATCATTGCGCTGGGGGTCTTCCGCGACGGCATCATAACCACAGGGAGACGCGCCTACGCCTACTACACCTGCCTTTTTAAAGATCTCGAGGACGTTCTCGAAAATGCCCTCGACGAGGCGGAAGAATCTCTTTTCAGAGCCGAGAGGGTGGATGCTCTTCTCGATTCGTCTGGACTCTCGGAGGATCGCCGTTTTCTCTTCGCGCAGGCTGCCCACAGTTATCTTGCCAACACCGAACTTCTTCTGTCCGAGACGGGCGAGCCTATTTTTGTCGTAAACGAGGGCGAATACCAGATGATGAACACCCTCGACCTCACCATAGATCAGGCCTTCTGGGAAGCGCGTTTTTCGCCGTGGACACTGCGCAATGAACTGGAATCGCTGGAGGAATACTCCACCTACGAAGATTCCATGGGCCTCGCTTTTGCGCACGATCAAGGAGTGGACAACTGTTTTACGCCGCGAGGACGATCGGTATATGAACTGCCGGGACTGACGGACTGCTTCAGCTTCATGAGTTACGAGGAAACCCTCAATTGGACGATTTCGGCCTGTCTTTACACGAATCTTACGGACAGCTGGAATTGGGCCCGGGACAAGCGCAAAAGGCTGAGCTCCTGCCTCAGGTCCATCATTGCGCGCGACGCGAACGGCGACGGAATCATGGACCGAGACTCCGACCGCTGCGAGGGTGGGGCAGAGATCACGACCTACGACTCCCTGGACATCAGCTTAGGACAGGCGCGCAACAATCTTTACCTGGCCGTAAAGGCGTGGGCTGCCTTCGTCTGCCTTGAAGCTCTTTTCAGAAAGCTCGATGGAAGAGAAACCGAAGAATCTAGGGATGCTGCGTCGGCCGCCAGGGCCGCGGCAGCCACCATTGTCGCCAACATGCTCGACCCGGAAGGCTTTATCCCGGCCGTGTTCGAGCGCGACAACCGCTCCTGCATCATCCCTGCAATCGAGGGCTTGGCCTACCCCGCCTTCTGCGGCGCCCCGGAGGCCGTTCGCCCCGACGGCCCCTATGGAGAGCTCGTCCGCGCACTCAAACGGCATGTAGAAACCGTCCTCGTCCCCGGCGTCTGCATCGATGCGTCGTCGGGGGGCTGGAAGCTCTCTTCGACGAGCAACAACACGTGGCTCAGCAAAATATTCTTGAACCAGTACGTTGCAGAACAGATTCTGGGCATCAGCGACGAACGCGTGACGCGGGACTCCGTCCATGCTTCATGGCTTAAGACCGGCAGCGCCGACTTTGCGGCCACCGATCAGGTCGATTCCACGACCGGAAAAGACCTTGGTTCGAGGCTCTATCCCAGGCTCGTCACCTCGATACTCTGGCTCGGGCAGATGTCTAGGCAAAACCAGCGCGCTGTATGATATTCATCCTGCGCGCCCTCGGTGAACAGGCAAAAGAAGAATTTTCCGGTCTTTCTGTAAAAGAGGGCGCGGCGGCCTGACCTCGGCGGGCGGGCATAGGACCCGCCCTGCTATGCTCGAACTAAGGTCTCTCGTCAGTACAGGTGAGGTTTCAGGAGCCCCGCTCGTCCGTGCCGGCGCATGCGGGTTAAAAAGCTCTATCAGCTGTAGGAATGTATTTTTTCTAGCTCTTTGCTCATCTTCTTTTGTGCTTCTCGTATATCGAGTTCATTCTGAAGATTTAACCAAAACTTATACGAGTTCCCAAAATACTTCGAAAGTCGCAATGCCATCTCTACTGAGAGTTTTCTTTTGCCATGGAGTAAATCCAAGACCGTACTCGTCGATACATTGAGCTCTTTCGAAAGCCTATAGGGGGTAATATGGAATGGTTCAAGGAACTCTTCTCGAAGAATTTCTCCAATGGTGGGGGTCTCAATATAGTCTTCATTCATACTATCTCACCTCTCAATGATAATCGATAATAGAAACTTCATACGCATCGCTCCCTTCAAATTTGAAAATGATCCTCCATTTATCATTGATTCGAATGGAGCAATACCCTTTCTTCGGGCCTTGTAAATGTTCGAATCTGTTGGATGGCGGTACCATAAAATCTTTCTCGGCCGTCGAAGCATCAATCAACAGAAGCTTTATAAGCGCTCGTTTTTGAATCTCGGGAGGAAGTCGTTTGGATTTTTCTTGGTGAAAGATTTTTTCTGTCTCCGCGTCTCCAAAAGATCGTATCATAAACCAAATATACCCTATGCAGATATATCTGTCAAATAGATATCTTTTTTAAGCTTCCACCCCTGCCAGAATACGGAGCACGGCCAGGGCCTGATGGGACGCGGCGATCATGACGCGGGGCGCGCAGACGCCGGTTTGCCCCTCCGAAGGGGTCACAAAATCGCCGCAGGCGACGATCCGTTCTGCGAGCCTAACGGTGCGGATTTCGTTGGCAGGTTCAAGCCCTCCCACCCCTGAAGCGGTGACGAGCCAGAGCCCAGGAGGACTGTGCCGCACAAACCAGGAAAACAGCATGGCTTTCGTGACTGCATCGTCCACTGCTTCGACGAGGACATCGCAGCCGTGGCAGAATTCATCGAGGTCGCGTTCCTCGATGCGACGGCACCAGAGCTCGAGTTCGACCGAGGGGGAGAGCGTGCGTATCTGCGCGGCGAGGGCGTCGGTTTTTTTCTGCCCTAGATGTCGGGGGAAGTAGTGTTGGCGGTTCAGGTTCTCGATGGACACTGTGTCGAAATCGGCGAGCCTAAAGGAGGTTACACCCGCCCGCGCAAGCATCATCGCAATGTTCGAGCCAAGGCCGCCCAGCCCGACGATACCCACACGCTTGCCGGTGATGTTGTGCAAGGCGGGTGGGTTGCGGGCGAGTCGGTCAGATACGGGGAGCTGCGCGTCCGGTAGAGACGCAGAAGGCGACTTGGCGATGTTCAACCTCCTCCGACTGGCAGGTAGATGAAGAGGCGGTCTCCGTCCTTCAGCACCCTTTCATGGGGCGAACGCTCGTTGTTCACGATGGGAATGATGTATTTGCGGTACGGGCCGATCAGCCCGAGGCGATCCAGCACGCTGGCGGCGGACGTTCCCTCGGGAAACTCTAAGATAGTGCCCGATTTGACGCCCTCAATGTTCAAAAAACCGAGATACTCGACCGTAATGTGCATCGCACCCCTCTACTTTCTACCACTTGTTCTGCACGTCTTCGGCTAGGCCGAGCAGCCTGTCCACCTTGAGCTCGCGGCCGTCGTCGAGGATGAGCCGACCCGAATAGTAGCCGAAGAGCTGGTTCTGGATCGATGATACGGCGAGCAATTTTATGTCGCTGTGGCGGTTCAAGACAGGCTCGAAGTCCATCTCGAAGCGGCCGTCGCTGCTGGTGATGTTCCATGGAGCCATATAATCCTTTGGGTCGATGTGAAATTCGATCTCCTCGAGCTTGTGGGCTCTGCCTCCGTAAAACACCATATTTTCCGATGCAGGCGTTCTGTCGGTAAATCCATACCCGATGTTCCACCCCAGAGGAATGCCTTCGTGCAGTCCAGAGGCCGAACCCCAGTACCAACGATTGTTGTAGAGCCAATATCCCCGACCCCAGTCTAGCACGCCAAACGAGTCATCAGGCTCGAAAGGATAGTGTTCCTCCCCGATCGTGACCTCGCCGCGTGCGGGCATGCAGTTTATCTTCTGGTTGTAGTAGAAGGCGCGCCTGTTCTCTTTCCATGAGGTGGCGATGTTCATGCTGTCCGCATCCGGGTCCTGTTCGAGCACAAGATCGCAGGAGAGGCCTTTCCCGTCACCGAAGGAAGGACAGTGCGCGACAATGCGGCGCTGGCCTTTACCGAGGATATACGAGATGCTCAATTTTTTGTCTTCGTAGTGCAGATCGCCCCGCGATGAAGAGGGCGAAAGGCCGGTCCTACCCCGCGGGAGCAGCTTGAGACTGTCCACGGGCGTAAAGCTGCGCCTCTCAAAATCGAGCCAGACGATGTTGCTCAAGCCCACATAGCCCAGGTCCGAGACCGTACACGCAATGCCGTATCCTCGCTTCTGCGAAAGCACGCAGTAGTAGTCCCATTCTTTGATCCGGTACCAGGGGGCTTTGATGCGCGACCGGTCATAGTGCCACAGCGGCCGCCTCGCCCAGCCTTCCTCTGTGATGTGTCCTCGATCGTCCAAAAGCTCGATCGGCGAAATAATTTCATGTTGACTCATAATATCGATGATAGCGCAGATGGAATCTAAGTCAATGCCGAAAAAGGACGATCATCAAATAACGTGGGACAATGCATGAAAAACGCCATTCATTTTTTCACAATGCATAATTATCAAAATCCATAATTGTCCCCCAACGAGTCGAAGAGCAGGAGCGCAAGTAATTTGCCTCCTACCTGCACGACGAAGGAGAAAAAATCTGTCGGGAGCATGGTTTGGCCTTCGTATATTTGCTGGCATGGAGATTGGAAAGACGATGGGGTTGTGACAGCCGCACTCGGCGTAGCAGGTATACGGTCACGGTCGTATGGTGCCATTTGCCGCAGCGTCGGCCATAATCGGCATTTTTACAACGACTCCGTCAAATTTAATGTAAATTTGACGGAGTGGCCATTGGAGTTGTAGAGCATGGCAATGCAATCTTTTTCCACTGTGTTCTGCAGAACTTGGTACAGTCGATATTGATCGATATCTGCTGTATGGCGGATTACCTCAAGTTATTACCAGCCAGGATCCCTTAGAAGAATTAGATGCTTAATAAATACATACCTAAAAGAGGAAATCATGGCTGAGGCCCTTGTACACAAAGCCTAGTTCATTTTGCCTCATTTTTAAAAACAGCAGCAGTCAGTAATGCGCAGATGATCTATGGAACGGCAGGGGTTAGTGGTTTTGGCTTCTCTCTCTTCAACGTTCCCTCTCTCGGCGGGTCGATGATGTTCGGATGGCGAAAGGGCAGCCGCAGGGTGATCAGAACAGCTCGGGCTGCAAATCCTTCGGTTTTTTAGGGGTGGTGTGTTCGACCATGGGCACGAGGTCTTCGATCTGGGCGAGGAAGCGGCTGGGCGCGAGGCTGAGCCTACGGCCGAGGAAGCGCCGCGAGCGGGCCCAAGACAGGTAGAGGCCGACCCTGGCGCGGGTCATCGCCACATAGAGGAGCCTGCGTTCTTCTTCTATTCTTTGATCAACTGTGGTAGCGACGCCCTGGCCGCCGCGCTCGGCACTTGTACCGCCGTCGTCCTTTTTCCCCTGGTCAACAGAGCCTCGAGCTTCGAAGAGCGTGAAGGGCAAGATGCCTTCTTCGAGGCCAGCCACAAAGACGTAGTCGAATTCGAGGCCTTTGGCCGCGTGCATGGTCATGAGCGAGACGCGCTCTCCGTGCGCTTCGTAACCATCTTGAGGGCTCCCTAGCGCGAGGTCGTCCAAAAATGATGTCACGTCGGCATAGAGGGATGCCTGGGCGACGAGGCGCTCCAGGGAGGATTCGTGGCCGGCGAGTGCTGGCTTGGATGTCGTGGCGGTCGCGTCGCTCGCGTGCGGGCCCACAAGGTCGATTGCGGCGCGCACGGCCTCGGCGGGAGAAAGCTCAGAAAGCCGCTCGCGGAGGGCCTTTTCTGCGGTGAGGGGCCGCTGTTGGGGATTGTCTCCTCTCCCCCTCTGCGCATCAGGCCGGACCGCGGCGCGCAGGAGGCTGAGCACCGATCGGGCAGGCTCTTCCTCCCACCAGGGCTTGTCTCCGATAAACCTGTAAGGTATGCCGTGGTCGAGGAGTGCCTTCTCAATCGGTGGAGCGAGAGCGGCTGCGCGGACGAGGATTGCGCATTCGCCGAGGCTCGAGAGCGTCTGGCCTTCCTGAGGAGCGTCGTGCGCGTTTTTGGAAAAGCCAGTGACGCCCGAATCGATGGCGAAGAAGCGCGTGCCCCCGATGAGCCTATCTATCTCGCGCGCGATGCCTTCGGCCTCCGATGCTTCGCTCGGGAACTCACACCTCGAGAGCGCGACGGCATTTCCAGAGCCGCCGAGTTCAGCTCCCACGAGGCGCCCCGCCGCGCCGATGATGCCTTGAGCGCAGCGGAAACTCCGGACCAGGCGGTAGACGGTGGCGCCAGGGTAGTCTGTCAGAAAGCGCTCGATGAAACGCCGGTCCGAGCCGCGGAACCCGTAGATCGCCTGATTCGGGTCTCCTATGACACAGATGTCGGGCGACATGAATTGGGTGTGCGCCGCGATGGGGTTGGGCGCGAGGAGGCGAATCAGCGCATATTGGGCGAAGTTGACATCCTGGTACTCGTCCACGAAGATGGCTCGGAAGCGGCTGCGATAGGCCGAAAGCATTTCCGGCTTTGCCGCGAGGAGCCGGACGGTCCCTGCGACGAGGTCGTCGAAGTCGAGGGCATGCGCTTCCTTGAGTGCGCTTCTATAGTGCGCATATGCCGCATCCAGGTCGGCATCGAAGGGCGGCACGCCGAGCGCCGCGGCCAGTTCGGCGAGCCCCTTAGGAGCGGCAGGGCCCAGACGAGGCATACGGTCTCCGGGCAGGAGGAGAAAGCGCTTGCGCGCTTCGATGTATGCGGCGAGGCATCGGACGGTCCGAGACCCGTTGCCAGCGCCGCCCCTGGTGTTCAGCGTCGCTGATTTCAGGAAAGCTTCCTTTTCTTCTTCGGCGAGTACGGTGAAACCGGACGGAAGCCCCGCCTCCGCCGCGTGCTCTCTCAGCACCGAAAGACAAAACGAGTGGAATGTTGCCGCCGTGATCCGAGCCGCACGCTCTTCGCCCACAGCCCTTTTGATGCGCTCGCGGAGTTCCGCTGCCGCCTTGTTCGTAAAGGTGATCGCCAGAATCGACGAAGGATCGAATCCGCCTTGCACGAGGCGCGCGATGCGCAGCGCGAGGACTGCAGTCTTGCCCGTGCCGGGGCCTGCGACGATGAGGGCAGGTCCGCCAGGATGGTTCACCGCCGCTTCTTGCGCGGCGTCGAGGCTGAAAGCGGCCGGGGCGGTGTGGGCCGTGGCAGAAGCGGAAGGGGAAGCAGCACGAGAAGGCGCCTCTCGCATAACACCACCGACATCGGCCGACGATTCTGATTCTGACGCGCTGACGGCGTCCAAGGTACAGGCCGCTTTTGCAGCTTCCTCTGAAGCCCTTTTTTCGCTCCGTGGCTCTGCGCCGCTCGCAGCGTGCTGCTCTTGGCTACGCCTTGCAGATACTCTGCGAGATGGATGAGAATTGTCTCCAGCGTGTGGCGCCTCGGCATCCATCTCGTCATCGAAGAGTCCTACCTTAGCTTTCGGCTCGATCCGCTCTCCCGGTGCAAAGGCGTGGATGACGCCGTACTCACCGTCGTATCCGGGCTTTATGGAAACCTGACCTGAGCGCATGCGGCCGATGGCCCTGGCCAAAAGTTCGCCTGAAACTCCGAACATCCCCATCGACTCGATCTCGGATTCACTTCGGTCCATCAGGAGAGAGAGTTCGCAGCCCGCACGTTCCACGAGGCTGCCGTAGGCGGCAGCGACTTTCTTCGACCCGCTTCCCGTGCCTAAAAGCTCGGCGAGCAGTTCGGGCAAAGGGATGAGGGACCTGTAGGGCCTACGATTCGTGCCCTCATAGTTCTGAGGGCATGGTTCTGTCTCGTCCACAGGCCTGTCGGCGAGCTCTGCTACGCGGCGCATGACTCCATGGGTGAGCGGTTTGCCGCACACCGGACAGAGCCCCTTGTGCGCGAGGCTCTCTGTGGGGGACATCACCACGCCACAGGCTCGGTGGCCGTCGTAGTGGTATTTGCCCTCCTGGGGGAAGAATTCGATTGTCTCCGCGATCCTGCCTGCTGGGCCGCCGCCCGAGAGCGCTTCCGCGAGGCCTGCGAAGGAGGGCTCCATCTCGAAGACCGTCGCCTCGCGGCCCAGTTTTTCCGGCGAGTGGGCATCCGAGTTCGATATGATTCCAAAGCGGTCGAGGGAGCTCACCGCCCAGTTCATGGGTGGGTTCGAGGACAGGCCCGTCTCTATTGCGCCGATGCGGGGCGTGAGGTCGCCGTAACATTCTTCGATGGAGTCGAAGCCGGAGTTTGCGCCGAGGGCAGAGAACCAGGGGGTCCAGATGTGGGCCGGCACGAGGATGGAGCGCTCGTCGGCATCCAAAAGCGCGGCGAGAAGCTCTCGCGAGTCCACGCCGAGAATGGGCCTGCCATCGGAGGAAATGTTGCCTATTCGCTCAAGCCTGGCCTGGAAGGCGGCCGCGGCTGGGAAATCCGGAAGGATCACGACGTGGTGGACTTTGCGCGTCCTGCCGCCTCGGCTGTAGATCGTGCTTATTTCTCCCGTGAGGACGAAGTGCACAGGCCTGTCCCCTGAAGGCTCGGGCAAGCCCTCAGCCAGCGCTTGACCCGCATCGAACTCGCGCCGCAGCTTGGGCTTGAGGCGGAACAAGCCTCCCTCAACCGGCTCAAGCTGTTCTCTGAGCTCCGCGAGCCACGCCGGGTGCGTGCAGTCGCCCGTGCCGACGAGGTCTATTCCTTTGATGCGCGCCCAGCGTTCCAGGTAGGGCAGCGTGAGCTTGGCGCTCGTGGCGCGCGAGTAGTGTGAGTGGATGTGGAGGTCGGCGATGATGCGCATTGTTCGAAACGGTCCTTCTTTAGCCGATGTAGCCGACCGGCCTGGCGAGATAGTCGCTGTAGTCCCTGACGTGCGGCTCGTACCTTGCTCCGAAGAGGGGGCTCGAGATGAGAAAGTCGGCGGTCGACCGGTTGCAGGCCATAGGAATGTTGTAGAGCACGGCGACTCTCAGGAGCGCTTTGACGTCGACGTCGTGGGGGTGAGGCGACATGGGGTCCCAGAAAAAGATCATGATGTCGATTTTACCTTCGGCGATGAATGCGCCGATCTGCTGGTCTCCTCCCAAAGGCCCCGACTTCAGGCGGGTGAGACGGAGCCCCTCCGGTCGGACGCCACCGGCTTTGGCCGTGATGGTCTCTTCGATCAGGCGGCCCGTGGTGCCGGTCGATATGAGGTCGTGGTTGATGAGTGTTTCCCAATTATATTGTACCCATTCCACAAGCTCGCGTTTCTCGTTGTCGTGAGCGATGAGCGCTATGCGTTTTCTACTTTCCATAGGTGCTCCATATAGGTACTATAATCCAGGCAGATTTTTTTTGAAACCACAGAGTGAGCCGAGCATTCCATCGGGTATACGTTAGGGATCCGAGCCTTCCGTTCCGATCTTTGGGCATATCGATCCAAGGGGACATGCCCCGCAGCGCGGTTCGCCCGATGGGCACGCTTCGCGTCCAAGGCGGATGAGGTTGACGTGCAGTGAAAGCACGTCGAATCCTGCAGGCATGAGCGCGCCCAAGTGGTCGGCCCCTCGGCGCGAGGGAGTCTCGCCCTGAAAATTGTGCCAGCCGAGGCGCCGCGTCACGCGCCAGATGTGGCTGTCGACCGCCAACACAGGTCTCGCGAGGCCAAACGACATGACGCAGTGCGCCACCTTGAGTCCCACGCCGGGAAGGCTGAGCAGAAAAGACTCACACTCGTCATCGGGCCAGGCGCGGAGCGCCTCAAGGCTGACTGCGCCGAAGCGTTCCCTTATAGCCGACAAGGCCGCGTGCAGGTTTTTGGCCCTCGCGCGGTAAAGGCCGGCGGGGCGGAGGGGGCCATAGAGTTCTTCCTCTTTGGCCTCGGCCACTTCGTCCCAATTAGAGAAAGCGCTGCGCAGGGCGGTATAGGCTGTCTCACAGTTTTCCACCGTCGTCCGCGTGCTCAAGAGAAACCATACGAGCTGCTCGATGACTGGCCCTGCGCTCTCGTCTGGCCAGGGCCCGTAGCGCCGCACGAGAATTTCGGCGACCTCGGGGACAGATGGGGCGGCGCGTATGGACGCCCCGCCTGTTGTTTCGCCGACAGAAGAGGTGTTCGCTCTACGCGCCCTGCGAACCTCACCGACGGAAGCCTCAACATCTGACATACCGGCCGATATGCCGGCCCGTGCCGTTTTTGCGCCAGATACCATTGTAGCGTCTGAACTCGCCGCCTGTGAATCTGGCAGCATTGAAACGTCCTCCTGAACCGCGCCCAAGGCAGCATTCTCCCTTTTTTTCTTCACGGCAACAACTCCTTGGACAGTCGAAGGTTGGCGAAAATGGCGTCTCTCTGGGCGGGCACGACGCCTGCAGTGTCGGCGAACTCCGGCCAGCGGACGACGGCCGCGTGAACCTCGCGGGCTATTTCCTCGGCCTTCCCTCGCTTGAGGCCTGCGACGCTGGCTGCCGCCTTGATGTCAGCCCAGGTAAAACCGTCGCGCCGGCCATTCACCGTCATTTGGTGTGTGCCCGTCCATGCGCCGGAAGGCCTGTAGCTGAAGGTGAGATCATAGGCCGGTGCGAGTCTCCAACGACCTTTGCGGTCCATCAAAAATGAGATGTTTTTGACGTGGTCATCTTGGTTGCGGGCCATGATGTTGAACACCATGCGCCGGTACTGCTGTTCTATGTCTTCCATTGGCGCTCCAAGCGCCCGTATCGTGGCGAACGCCTGTTCGTAGCTGTAGGCGCCTGCCGCATTGTAGTCGAAGTGCGCGAGTGCGCCGAGGCTCTGCATGTGAATTTTTTGTCCATCGGGGGTTCTATCGAAGCGCCGCGTCATGAAATGCCTGCGTCCATGCTCCTCGAGAAGCCGGCATTCGGACATGACGATACCTGCAGCCCGCGCCATGAGGTGGTACGCATACTCTATGGTGCAGAAGCCCTTGGGATCATCCAGTTCCTTGTCGCGATTGGACGAAACACCATCGAATTTGATGAGCCAGTGCTCGAATCCGAGAGGTGCCTCGAGCTGACCCGAGCGCACTTCGTTCGTCTGTGGGTTCCACGCAATGACCGCCTTTGCCCGCGCTCCGCCTGCCGAAGTCCCCACTCGCAGGATCTGGAGCAGAGCTCTGTCGGTCTCTCTTCCGCCCGAAGCGCCCCCTTCCGAAACCTCGGCGCGGCCGGCGTCGCTCATCGTGTCGTCGGAGAACGAAACGCGCAGTTTTTCTCTCTCCTGCAGCACCTGCGATGCGAGCTTCACGAGGTTTTCCACATTGAGCCGCTGCGACTGCCGTGCCTCAGGCCCCGTAGAGGGCACGAATTCCAGGGCCCCCATGCCTCGTTTTCCGGTGTAGCAGAGCCGCTCTACTGCGTTGAAGGACTCGGGCCTTCTCCCATGCCGCGCGAGCCATGCGTCGATCAGCGCATTGCCGAAGCGGTCGGGCAAGGAATCGGCCAGCAGCCCCGGTAGCCCATGGAAGGTGCCGCGCGGGAGTTCAGGAAAGCGGTATATGCGGCCGGACAGGGGCATGACGAGCGGTGAGACCTCGATGCCGCTTCTTAAAAAATCGCTGCTGTACTGGAACTCGGCGACCTCTTCTCCATCCCTCAAGAAAACCGCCCCTATCCTCGTACCCCAGAGCCGAACTTCGGCGAGAGAGCTCATCGTTCGTCACCCCAGCGCCAGGGTGTGGATGTCGGGCCAGAAATGCGATCCTTCGGGGTGGAGCCTTTCTGAAGGGAGCGAGATGAAACGCGCCGTCGGACCTTTCCCCGCCGTTCGAGCATTTCCATCGGCGACGGGCCCTCATCGGGGGCTATCGCGTCGAAGGCCTCGAGGAGGCCAAGGACACGCAGAACTCTTATCAGGCTGATGAGCTGCACCGATTCTCCCGACTCGATCCGCTCCACGGTGCGCTTCCCCACGGCCGCGCGGTTGGCCAGGTCAGCCTGCGTGAGCGACGAGGAAATCCGGGCGCGCGCGAGGCGCTTTCCCAACTCTTCCAGCACCGCGGCGTCCGTCAGAGAGCCTTCCAGCTTCATAGTGATCTCCAAAAACTTTTATAATTCGTAGTATAATGTGAATTTTATTATAATAAAAGCATATTTCGTCAAGTATTGCGATTTATTAATTATTTTGATAATTGTATTTTCTATACAATTCGTATTATATGGCGAATAAATTGTTATAAATGCTTTTTTTCGTCGTAATTGGCGAAATAATAAAAATAAAGTTCCGCGACCAAAAATGCAATATTTATGCTATTGCCACCGCATGAGAGCAGTCCGTCGATGAATGCATCCGAGGCCAAGCTTGCCCTTTTTGACGGCCCTCACTACCTCGTGTTCGGCAATCACGACACCGACCAGGTCTCTAAGGAGGACTTCATGTCGGTCGTTAGGAGCACAGGTGTCTCTCCTGACGCCACGTACTACGGCTTCGACAAGAGAGGCGTCCACTTCATTATCCTCGACGCCTGCTTCAAGGAAAGCGGCGCATCATATTCCGGCATCTCTGGGGAGCCCGGCTCGGCCTACACATGGAATGCCGCCAACATCCCCGCCGAGGAACTAAAATGGCTTGCTACCGACACCGCCGCGGCAAAAAGTCCCGTCATCGTCTTGACTCATCAGAAGAGTTACGCTTTCTCCAATGTGCTGTATTGAATTTGCAGCCTGTTACTTCAGGTTCTCCTCTGTGTAGAGGCTGAGCTCGACCAGGCGCTCCAGAATTTCTTCTTTTGTCGCCTCTGGGAAATTGGCGAGCACGAGTTCTTTGGCGAACAGCCGCGTTATATAGCGGAGTTTCGTCATGGGCTGGCGCGACGCGTAGATAAAATCCGCGTGGGCATTGTTGATGAAAATGATCGATCGGTCGACGTCGTATCTGGAGCGCCATAGTTGACCGGGTGCTTTTTGATAGCTGTAGCCGGGGAGTCCTCGTCGTATCGCTCCTTCTGTTCCCGCTGATCGCTTGACTAGGTTCGCCGTGACCGTGACGAGGGCGCTCGCCGCCACGACGATATCCCCCTGGGTGGCTTTCACCTCGATCGTGGTGACGCAGGGTTCCTCCGGCGCCGTATATTCGGCATATATCGAGTCGACGCCGTCGAGCGAGCCGCCACCTTCGGCGATATGCCAGGCGAAGGAGATATCGTTCTCAACGATGCGTCCTGCGCGATCCCTCGCCACAGCCTTGAGTTTTTTCCGCTCTCCGACACCGATCACCGAGGAGGCCGGAAAAACATTAAGCTTGTGGAGCGGCCCGGCATACTCAAAAAATTCTTTTTGCACCTTCTTTGTCTCGAGAGGTTCAGGGATGTATTCGCCAAATGAAGTATCCTCTTTAGATGCCCAGGAGGACTCTTCATCTGCCCCGAAAGGCGGCTGTCCCTCCAGGGTGCCGGAATCAGACGCATCTACATCCGTACCGACCCTACTTCTGCTGTCGGTCTTGGCGCCCTTCTTGCCGTCGCTGGTTCTGGCCGCGAGCCAGCAGTAATCCTCGGTGGGCAAGTGGAGAAAGGCTTCGCGAAAGGCGCGCGTGACACGGTGCAATATTTGTCTGCTCACTTCTTCTTCCTCTGCGCGCCGCTGCTCTTCAAGCAGCTCGTTCAGCGCTCCTTCGACGGGGGCGATGGCGACGCAGAAAGAGTGGAAAGCCTCGTCTTGGACGACGCCGTCCCGTGTTCCCGGCGTAAGCTGGAGAAACGGCACATCGATGAGCCCTTCGATCTGTCGAGTGTTCCAAGGCGGACGCGAGAAACAGTCGAGGCGAGATATGTCGGGAAGCACGCGCGTGCCCCGTTTTTGCAAAGCGACCACCGCGTCCTGCGGCGATTCGGCCATATAGAGTTCCAGATAGATCTCGCCGAACGGGCAGTGTGCTTCGGGAAGCCGATGGATGAGCCTGCCTTTAAATTTGCGCGGTTCGACCACGAGCTCCCGTCGCGACGTATGATCGATGATGCGGATGCGCACGCCGCTTTTCGTGATGCGGTCGCGGAGCTCGGAGGCGAGGAAGTTTTGGATCTTGTCGCCAGCAAGGGAGCGCACGCCCGGCAGGATAGGGCTTATGGTGAGCTCCGTTCCCTGTCGTCCGAAGAACGTTTCCGTTTCGCGTATCGCGTAGGACGGGTTACCTTTTACGAGCCGCATGCTCCGCACCACGCCATCTTCTCCGGTGGATGTGAGCGTACAGGTTTCTCCCACTGTCCAGAACGAGAGCAGGCCTATCCCGAATTCTCCCTGGATGTCGGTGTTCCCCCTGCGCTTGAGTTCCCGCTTGATGGAATCGCCGATGTGCGTCGCCACATGGCGGAAATCCTTTATCCCGCAGCCATCGTCGATGACTTTTATGTAGTGCTCGTTTTTCTGTTTGCCGCGGACGATGGTCACATTCTTTGCGCCAGCGTCGATGGAGTTCTCCACAAACTCTGCAATGGCTTTGAGCGGGTTGTTCTGCGAAAGCGCGATGATGCTTATGACGTTCCAGTGGTCGCCGATTTTTAGCTTGCCGGATTCGACGTCGGTTTTCGGGGGCATGGTATTAAGGATACTTCGGGAAAAGGGTGAAAGCAAGGCTAGTGTTTCCGACCTTGCTCGGCCCCCTGGGCCATGATATAGTCGATTCAACCGTTTTGCCTTTCTGTTAAGGAGGAAACCAATGAAACGCAGTCTATTCGCGCTGCTTGCGCTCTGTGTCGTTTTGGGCGCAGCCTATGCGGCGCCCAAAAGCAAGATAAAAATCGCCATGATCGTGGAATCGACGGTGGACGACAAGGGCTGGTGTCAGTCTATGCACGATGCCATCGTGGCGGTACAGAAAAAATATGGTCCTTCCCTTGTAGAATACAGTTACAGCGAAAAGATGAAGCCGGTGGATGCCGGTTCTGCGGCCCGCCAGTATGTCGCCAAGGGGTACGATATCGTCATCGGGCATGGAGCCCAGTACAAGAACCTGATGCTCGAGATGGCCGAGGAATTCCCCAAGACGACGTTCGCCTTTGGAACCTCGGGTGAAATCGGACCCAAGAATGTGTTCACCTATATGCCCGAGAGCGAACAGACCGGCTACATCAACGGCGTCATCGCTGGTCTTGTGACGAAGACGAACATCATCGGCCTCGTGGGCCCCGTCGACGGCGGCGACGCGGCGCGCTACAACCGCGGCTTTGTTCTGGGCGTCCGTTCGGTGAACCCCAAAGCGCAGGTACAGGTTGCCTATACAGGAAGTTTTGGTGATTATGTCAAGGCTGCGGAGCTTGCGCACACGCAGATAAAGGCGGGCGCCGACGTCCTCACCGGTTCGGCGCAGCAAGCGCTCGGGGCGCTGCGGGCAGTGGCCGAATACAAGGACAAGGCGATCTGGTGGGTCGGGCAAGACACCGCCCAGCTGAGCATCCCTGAGAGTTACAAGGTCATCGCGGCAGCAAGCTATGCCTATGAGGCTGTCGTGGAGAATCTCATCGACAAGCGACAGGCCGGCGTCCTCGGCGGCGAATGCATCCCCCTCAACTTCGCCAACAAGGGCTTCATCTACCAGTTCAACGACAAAGTCGGCCCTGTCCTCACCGCGGAGGTCCGCAAGGCAGCCGAAAAGGCCAAGGCAGACATTTCTTCCGGCAAGCTCTCCATCGATTGGCAGAGTGTGAAATGAGATGAATGGGCCCGACACGTCCGACACGTGAAAAGATCAAGGAACTGAGGGTTGAAGGGATAACCAAACGTTTTCCCGGCATCGTGGCCTGCGATTCCGTCGATCTTACAATAGGTGAAAATGAGATACTGGCCCTCGTGGGTGAAAACGGCGCGGGCAAGACCACGCTCATGAACATCCTCATGGGGCTGTATCAGCCCGATGTGGGCAAGATTTTCATCAACGGCCGGCCGGTGCAGTTCAAAGGCCCGGCCGACGCCTTTGCCGCGGGCATCGGGATGGTCCATCAGCATTTCATGCTTGTGCCGAACATGACCGTCGCCGAAAACGTCGCGCTCGGCCTCAAGGAGAGCCATACACATCTCCGGCTCGATCTTTCCGGCGTCAAAAAGCGCATCGCCGAGATTTCTGAGCGGTACAAGCTTCCTGTCCAGCCCGATGCCTATGTCTGGCAGCTCTCCGTGGGCGAACAGCAGCGCGTCGAACTCATAAAGACACTGTGCTTCGGCGCGCGTTTTCTCATCCTCGATGAACCGACGAGCGCCCTCACGCCGCAGGAAACGGACGACCTCATCGTCCTTCTCCGGAGGATGGCCTCGGACATGTCGATTATTTTCATCAGTCACAAGCTGGCCGAGGTGACGGCGCTTTCGGACAAGGTGGCGATCCTGCGACGTGGCAGGGTCGTGTTCAAAGGAACGACGGCAGGGCAGACGGCCGCTGGCCTGGCTACCCTGATGACGGGGCACGAGGTGGTGCTTCCACGGAACGAGGGCGTCGATGGCTGCGGCGAAGAGCGTCTTGTGGTGCAAGACCTCTGCGTGAAGTCCGACCGAGGATTCCTTGCGCTCGACGGCGTTGGCTTTTCGGTCCGGTCGGGTGAAATTCTCGGTCTGGCGGGTGTTTCCGGCAACGGCCAGAAGGAACTCGCCGAAGCGCTTGCGGGGCTGCGCAGGGTGGAGAAGGGCAGGGTATCCCTCATGGGCAGAGATCTGACCAATCGCAGCCCCCGCGAGATCATCGATGCGGGGCTCGGGTACATTCCCGAGGACCGCACCAACGAAGGAATCGTGTCGTCCTTCTCCATCAAGGAGAATTTGATTCTGAAGGATTTTGCCTCTCCAAAATTTTCGCACGGCATATTCATAAAATCCCAGGAAGAAGCACGGAATGCCGCCTCGCTTCAGGAACGATTCGACATTCGCTGTTCATCGCTGAATAGCGCGGCGGGCTCTCTTTCGGGAGGGAACATCCAGAAGGTGATTCTGGCGCGGGAACTCGCCAGGGAGCCGAAGGCCTTGATCGCAGTCTATCCGACCCGCGGCCTTGACATGGGTGCCGAGGAATTTATCCACACGCGCCTTCTCGAGCTGCGCGCGAAGGGTGTGGCGATTTTTCTGATCTCTGAAGAGCTCGACGAGCTCATGAACCTATGTGATCGGATTGCCGTCATCTTTAAAGGGAAGATACTCGATATACTGGCGGGGCGCGAGGCGACGCGGCCCGCGCTCGGCCTTTTGATGGCGGGCATCAGGCCGGAGGCGGCGGATCGGGCGGCGGAACCGGGAGAAAAGGCATGAAAACATCGGCGCGAGTGGCATACATTGCTTTGATATCCTGTGTCGCTGTGCTTGCAGCCGTGGGAATAGGCGCCATAGTCCTCGTCATCCTCGGGGCTGATGTGGTGCAAACGTACAAAGTCATACTGACCGAGCCGCTGAAGGACCTCTTCGGTATCACGGAGGTCCTCGTGAGGGCGGTCCCTCTCATCCTCGTGGCGCTCGGCATCGCAGTTTCATTTCGTGCAGGCATTTTGAACATCGGCGCCGAAGGCCAAATTCAGATGGGGATCATTTCGGCAACTGCCGTGGCCCTGGCATGGCCGGCATTGCCCAAGAGCACGCTTGTTCCTTTAATTCTTTTGGCGGGTGCCGCGGGCGGGGCGCTGTGGGCTTCGATCGCCGGGTATCTCAGGGCGAAGCTCGGGGTGAACGAAATTTTGTCCACCGTGATGCTCAACTACATCGCTGCGCAGCTCTACGGTTATCTCCTTCGGGGGCCGATGATCGATCCTGCCGAGCTGCAGACAGGTTCAGGCACTCCGCAGTCGGTGCGCCTCCCCAAAAGCGCCTGGATCGACAGAATCATACCCGGCACCAGACTCCATTGGGGAATCGTGCTGGCCCTTGTCCTGGCGATTTTTATCTACATCCTCCTGTGGCGCACGACGTCGGGCTTCAAGCTGCGGGCGGCCGGCGCCAGCGCGAAGGCTGCACGCTACGGAGGCATCAATGTAGAGTCCTGCCTTTTTTTCGCCATGGTTCTGGCAGGAGCCTTTGCTGGCCTGGCAGGAGCGGTCGAGGTGACCGCCGTTCACCGCAGGGCCATAGAGGGCATTTCTTCCGGCTATGGTTTTTCCGGCATCGTCGTCGCTCTTTTCGGAGGTCTTCATCCTGGAGGCATCATCCCCGCTGCCCTGTTCTTCGGTGTGCTCCTCGTCGGTACCGACATGACGCAGCGCATTCTGTCGATACCGGCAAACATGGTGTCCGTCCTTCAGGGCGCGGTCATATTGAGCATCATTTCGGCGAAGATGGTCATCAATGACCCTTATGCCAGGGAAAAGTTCGCGCGCAGGCTTTCGCGCTTCAGGGGCCATCCTGGCGGATACGAGGTGAAGCGATGACAGCCCTCACTATCGTGCTCAATATTCTCTCCATCGGCATTCCTTTCTCGGTGTCGCTTCTTTTGGCGTCGCTGGGCGAAATGTTCAACCAGAGGGCAGGCATCTTCAATCTTGGATGCGAAGGTATCATGTCGATGGGCGCCTTCCTTGGCTTCATGTGTGCGTACTCTCTTCAGAATACCGCCATGACACCTTATGCAAACCTCATGGGGGTCCTTGTGGCCGGCGTAGCCGGGACCCTTCTCGGCCTATTGTTTGCACTGGTCACCGTTACCTTTCATGCCCCACAAGGGATCGCTGGCATTGGCCTGCAGATGCTCGGCACAGGCGCGGCGGGCACGCTCTTCAGACACTTCGTCGGCGGAGTGACGGGAATCCCTGGACTTCCAAACTGTCCGATTCCTTTGCTGTCGAAGGTTCCGTTCATTGGTCCTGTGTTGTTCAATATGAACATACTGGCCTACCTCGCCTTTCTTTTTGTCCCATTGAGCTCCTATATCCTCTTCAAGACCCCCTGGGGCCTCAAGGTGCGCGCGGTGGGCACTTCTCCTCGCTCGGCCGACACCATGGCCATAAGCGTACAGCGCACGAGATACCAGGCGCTGGCGGTGGGCGGTTTGTTCGCCGGCATCGCGGGGGCGTACCTTTCTCTCGGCCAGGCCAAGATGTTCGCCGACGATATCGTCGCAGGGCGCGGGTTCATCGCGGTTGCCCTTGTGTACTTCGGCGGGTGGGACCCCTACCGGATTCTCGGCGGAAGTCTTTTGTTCAGCATCGCGCAGTCGCTGCAGCTCTCGATACAGGTTCTCGGGATCAAGTTCCCCTACGAGTTTGCGGTCATGCTTCCCTATGTGCTGGTGATTGTTGTTCTGGCGTTTACGCGGAGTGCTGTCGTCAAGGGGCCCGCCGAACTGGGCATCCCCTACGACCGCGAAAAGCGGATATGACGTTGGAGACGACGGCCGTTCAGCGCCACGGGTTCCATAAGGCTTGTCGATTCTTCTGTCGGCAGTATAATATTTTCAGGATGAGAAATTATGTATACGAATTTGTCGACTGAAAAACAGCGCTCGCAGGAAGTCGCCTCCCACATCAAGGAACTCATCCGAGACGAGAAACTGAAGCCTGGCGAGAAGCTTCCCAACGAGCTCGAGCTCTGCGCCCTTTTCTCCGTGTCCCGTCCGACCATCAGGGAGGCGGTCAAGGCCCTCGTTTCGCAGGGTATCATTGAGATCCGCCGGGGCAAAGGTACCTTTGTTTCGCAGGAACCCGGTGTCGCGGAAGACCCCCTAGGCCTTGATTTCATCACGACGCCCAACCTCCGCCTTACCCTCATCGAGGCGCGCCTCATCATAGAGCCAGGGGCGGCCCGCCTCGCCGCGCAGAAGGCCGACGATAACGACATCGCAAAGATAGCGGCGAGCATCAAGGCGATGGAGGGGGTCGTCTATCAGCACAAGGTAGAGATTCACACCGAACTTGAATTCCACAGGAGCATCGCCGAGGCCACGAGAAACCCCGTGATCATGCGCATCGTCCCCATCATCATGGAATCGATCGTGAAGACGTACCGGGATGCTCCCCGGACAAGCGAGGACCACCGCCAGGCCTTTGAGGAGCACAAAGTCATCTATGAAGCGATCGCCGCCCGCGACCCCGAGAGGTCCTACGACGCGATGCAGCGTCACCTCGAGGCGAGCTACCGGCGGACCCTTGCGAGATCGGCCTCGGCTGCCGGTACAGAAAGTCGGTCAGGGTAAATGCCGGCCGCGCTGTTTACGCGGTCTTTTTCTTCTTCTTAAAGCCTCCAAGCGAATAGATCACCGAAAGAATGGCGAAGATGTAGAACACGAGCGAGAGCGGCGAGCGCACCAGCACAGTCCAGTCTCCGTGCGAGATGATCAGCGCCTTGCCGAGTTCCTGCTCGGCGATCGGTCCCAGGATGAGGCCCAGTATCACCGAAGGCGCCGAAAAACCGTATTTCTTCATGAAATAGCCGACGATGCCGAACACGAAGGCGAGTCCCACGTCATAGACGCTGTTGCCCAGGGAATAGGCGCCCAGAAGGCAGAGACAGAGGATCACGGGGTAGAGGACGCCGAGAGGCACCTTGAGAATAAGGTTCGATGCGCGGATGCTCAGGTACCCGAGGGCCAACATGAGGAACTGCGCGAGCATAAAACCGACAAAGAGGTCGGTGACGATCTGGGGTGACTGGGAGAAGAGGAGAGGTCCCGGCTGGACGCCTATGATCATGAGGGCGCCCAGCATGACGGAGGTCACGACATCGCCGGGGATCCCCAGGGTAAGGAGGGGAATCATCGCACCGCCCGTGGTGGCATTGTTGGCCGCTTCTGGAGCGGCGATGCCCGCCAGCGTGCCTTTGCCGAAGGACTCCGGCTCTTTCGAAAATCGCTTGGCCTCATTGTAGGCCATGAATGAGGCGATGGCGCCTCCGGTCGCCGGGATGATCCCGATGATCGTTCCGACGACGGAAGAGCTGAATATGACCTTCCAAAGTCCTTTCATCTCCTTCCATGTGGGCATGATGGCGCCGATCTTATGTTTTTTTGAGAGCTGGACGAGCTTGCCTTCATTAAAAAGTTCCAACTGAGTCAAGACTTCGGAGATGGCAAAGAGGCCGATGAGTACAGGCATCATGGAAAAGCCAGTGAGGAGCCGGGTAACGCCGAAGGTGAAGCGCTCCGTTCCCAGAGTAGGGTTCAGCCCTACCATAGAGAGCAGAAGGCCCATGAAGCCCGAGAGCAAACCTTTCGTAAGGGATGAGGAAGAGACGCTCGCCATGACGGTGAGGCCGAAGATCATGAGGGCGAAATATTCGGAGGGGCCGAATTTCAGGGCGATCTTCGCGAGCTGAGGTGCGAGGAAGATGAGGCAGAGCGCAGAGAATATCCCGCCCATCGTCGAAGCTACCAGGGCGGTACCCATGGCCTTGCCCGCCTGTCCTTTTTTCGCGAGCGGATAGCCGTCCAGCACGGTCGCGGCCGCCGAAGGTGTGCCTGGAGTCGAAACCAGAATGCTCGCGATGGAGCCTCCGAACATCGATCCACAGAAGAGTCCGCTCATCATGATGAGCGCCGACGGCGGATCGATGTAAATGAGGAAAGGCAGCATCAAAATGATGCCCGTGGAGCCCGACAGCCCCGGAATCGCGCCGACGATGATTCCTGCCGCGACGCCGATGACGAGGAAGTGCAGATTGCCGAGAACATAGACCAGTGCGTTGATGACCGCCATTGGGAAAACCTCCTCTCACCAGATAACCGAGCGCGGCAGTGGCACGCGGAAGACGGTCCGGAAGACCCAGTACAGGGCAATCGATACCAACACCGACACGGCGACAATCTTGAGCGGCCTGCGCTCGCCGAAGAGCAGCATCGTCAGCGCCATTAAAAGAGGCGTGACGACGATGTAGCCCAATGGTTCGAGGGCAAGGGCGTAGGTCAGCATGCCGGCGGCCAGCGCGATGAGCTTCAGAGCCGTCGTCTTGCGCGGCAGGGTTTTTGCAGGAGCATCCTTTGCTCGCTTCCATTTTAGAAGACCCTGAACCACCAGCGTCACTGAGAGCGCAAACGTGGAGAAGATGACGACGAAGGGGTATACCCTGGGATTGATGCCGATGCTCGATGCAGGGAAAGAGAGCGTCCCGATAAAGAAGAGAATGGCGAGGGCCCCGGCAATAAGGCCGCACACGATATCGATCTTGCCCATGGTGGTGAAAACCTCCAGTTTTTGAGCGCCTGGGGGAAGGCATACCTTGGGTCTCGTGACCGGCAGGCCCGCGCCACCGATCACGGCCAAGTTTCAATATTTACTGCCCAATTTGTTCTCTTTCACGATCTTCATGTAGTAGGCATCTTCTTTCTGTATAAGTTTCCTGAAATCCTCGGTGTTGCGATAGTCGAGCAAAAGCCCCGATTGCGCGGCCAGCTTGATGAACTCCGGGTCCTCCATCGCCGCCTTGAAGGCGTCGTGGAGAATTTTAATCCGCGCCGGATCGGTCCCCTTGGGCGCCGCAAGTCCGCGCCACTGCCCCATGGCGAAATCGTAGCCGAGCTCCATGGCCGTCGGATAATCGGGGAACTCCGCGAGGCGTTTTTCCGAAAAGACGCCAAGGCACTTCAGCTGGCCGGCCGCGAGTTGCGGTACGCCCTCGGGAGGCCCGCAGGTGATCACGTCCACCTGACCTGCGACTGCCGCTGTGACCGCCGGCGCCCCGCCTGCGTAGGGCACGTGGTTGAACTTGACGCCGACCGCTGACTCAAAGGCAAGGGCGATCATGTGCGTCCCGCCACCTGCGCCCGCGTTGCCGAGGTTGATCTTTCCAGGCCTCTTCTTTGCGTCTTCCACCAAATCCTTCAGAGTATTATACGGCGAAGACGCAGGGGCCAGGAACCAGACGGGCGCCGTCACGACGTTCAGGATGGGTTCGAAACTGTTGGCGTCGTACGGTGTCTTCTGCATGTGCGTCACGGTGATGGATGGCGTCGCCCAGGCGACGAGATAATACCCGTCGGCTTTCTTCGTCATGGCCTCGACGTAGCCCGGAACTGCCGCCCCGCCCGGCTTGTTGGTGACGAGGATGGGGACGCCCAGATATTTCTGGATGACCGGCGAAAAGATGCGTACCATAAGGTCGGTGGCCCCTCCCGCCGACCAGGGCACCATGATCTCGATCTCCCGCTCGGGGAATTTTCCCTTTGTCTGCGCTCCGGCGCACAGCGAAACAAGAAGAAAAAGCGCAGCAGTGAAGAGTATCGATTTCCTCATTTTCATCATTTCAGACCTCCTTCTCTTGCATTCCAAGGGCGAAACGTTCCGCCCTACAGTTCCATGATTCCAGGCCTGCGGAACAGGTGGCCATTTCTTTCGACGGTCATGACAGGAAACAGGGCGGGTTCGGACAAGACGACGGGGCCCGCTTTAGTGGCGAGCATCGTGTCTTCGCTCTTGGCGCCCGTTATGGAAGGATTCCATGCAAAGGCCTGGTTTTCCTGAATGATGTCCCTCGTCTGCGCGGTTACCTTATAGTCTCGCCCGAGGTAGCCGATGGCGCCTCCTTGGTGATGGAGCCTGTACTCTTCAGGATAGCCTTTTTCGGCGTACGCGCGCAGGGCCGCGGCGTAGACTTCCGAGGCAGGTACTCCTGGGATCGTCGCCGCCATCATGGCCGTGTCGACGTAAACCGTATCCTCGTAGAGTTTTTTGAATTCGGCAGGAATTTTTCCGAACTGGACGAAGCGAGTGAGAGAGACAATGAGACCTCGCTTTCTGGAGTTGACGCTTATCATCGCCCGCGTTGTGATTTTTTTGTCCGTGGCCACAGGATGTCTGAAGAGGGCGATCCGTTCGTCTGCTGCACAGAACGCCACGATGAAATCCATGCCTGCGCTCCACAGCCGTTCCGCGAGCCTGCCGATGACCGCCCTTTCCTCCTCGCCCGGTTTAATGGTCAGCGCCGTCTCCTCCGCGATCCGGGCCGTGTCCAGCGCCTGACGCCGGTACCGTTCGACCTCCCAAGCCGTCAGCGAGTAGCGCAGAGGGTTCAGCTTGAGGGATATATCGACGGCGCCAGGGAAGGCGTGGTCAGCGCCGATGTTTCTTCCGGCGAGCGACTGCACGATGGACGCTTCTCTGTCTTCGTTCCAGGGGAAGGCGACGATAGTATATCCCTGCTCGGCCAGGCGCTCTTCTTTCTCCATTCTGGGCGCTTCGATATTGCTGCACACAATATACTCGCGATTGGCCGTGATGAGCGCCCCCGCAACGCCCATCTCGGTGGCCATGCCTACGATGTTGTAGCCACCACCCGTTACCCAGGCAAAATTCGAACTTTTTTTGAGGTAGACGGCGTCCAGCTTGAGTTCTTCCATTAAGGTCTTGACGCGACGCTTTTTTTCGGCAATCTCTTCGGGAATGAAGTCGAACATCCTTATGCTCCCATGCAATTATTCTTGACAAACCAGGAGGATTCTCTTTAATCTTACGTTGTAAGACGTCAGTTGTCAATAAAAATCTGAACGAAAGCGGAGAAAATCCATGCGCGTGCTTTTTATCGGAGGAACCGGCAACATTTCGGCAGCCTGTACAGACGAGGCGCTGCGGAAAGGTTTTGAAGTGTTTCATCTGAACAGAGGGAACAGGCCAGAGCGGGAGAGGCCAGAGGTGAAGGTCCTCAGGGCCGATATCAGGGATAGCCAGGCTGTTCGGGCTGTCCTAAGGGGCTTGCGCTTCGACAGTGTCGTTCAGTTTTTGGCATTCAGGCCGGAGCACGTCGAGGCCGACATCGAACTTTTTGGCGACGTCACGGATCAGTACGTGTTTATAAGCACCTGTTCGGCGTACCAGAAACCTTCTCTTACGCCGGTGATCACCGAGGAAACCCCCCTCGAAAACCCCTTTTGGGAGTATTCGAGGCTGAAGATCGCCTGCGAGAGGGTACTGACCCACGGACCCACCTCGGAGTCTTTTCCCTACACCATCGTCCGTCCCTCTCACACCTATGACAACGGCTGGATCCCAGGATGCTTCGGTTCGGCAAGCTACGGGCTTGCCTGGCGCATGCTGCATGGAATGGAGGTCGTCGTTCCGGGCGACGGCCAGTCTCTCTGGACCCTCACCCATGCCTCCGACTTTGCGGTGGGCCTCGTCGGGCTTCTCGGCAACTCTGCCACGCTCGGCCAGGCCTTTCACATCACTTCGGACGAACACCTCACCTGGGATGCGATCCACACGATCCTCGGCGAGGCGCTCGGCGTCAGCCCGAGCCTCGTGCACATCCCCTCGGAGTATATCGCCAGGATCAACCCCGAGCGTGGCGCGGGCCTTCTCGGCGACAAGGCGGTCAGCGTCCTCTTCGACAATTCGAAGATCAGGCGCTTCGTGCCGGAATTCAGGCCCCAAGTATCGTTCAGGGAGGGCATCCGCCGTTCGCTCGCCTGGTACGACGCGCATCCGGAGCTGAAGAAGCCCGACCCACTCATGAACGAGGAGATGGACACCATCCTCGGCTATTGGAAGAGAGGGCTTGCCTTGATCTAACGGAGCTATCTCTTTAGAGACAAGGCCCTTTCGTCGTTTCCATTGATGACGACTTCCACTTTTCTGCCCGTGTCGACGCCGATGTAATTTTCGGCCGCCGCGAGCATGTAGGGCATCACCATGCGCAGGTCGTCGCTTTCTCCTCGACTCGTAATGATGATCGACCACAACTGTTTCTCAGTCCCCGTCGTTCTATAGAGCCTGAGATCGAACGCCTCTATTTTGCAGTACCTGAAGTAGGTCGTGACGGTCTGATATTCCGTTTTTGTCCCGACTATTCCGAATATCGGGCTGAAATGCCCAAACGGCGGTTTGTGCGGGGGTTGGCCGGGCTGAGCCGGACCTGGCCCCGGAGATGGGACGACGCCGACTTGACCGTATACGGGCAGGCTGTAGACATACGTATGCTGCTCGGGGTCCCCGACGCCATAGGTGAGGTACACCACGATATTGGCATCGTCCGAGGAATTCACCTCTACGTACCCTTTCTTGGTCAGAATTTTTCTGATGTATCCGGCATATTCTTTGAATCGCAGGTCGTCGGCCTTGACGTCTTTATCGGTGGAAAGGGCGATATAGGTCTTTTGCTCCTGATAGAAATCACTGCCGATACTGTCGATCTGTACCATAAAATGTTTTGTGGTCGCACAGGAAGAGACAAGAAAGGCCAGTGAAAAGATGAGAAAAACCGCCAACACAATTTTTTTCATACTGATGTGCCCTCCATGTCTGATCAAGGTATGCAAGAATTTTTTATCCCTCACATCGAAAATAACCTACAACCCAACTATAAATAGAATACTGCAAGATTTTGAATGCCGCTAGGCACAGCGCCTCACATAAAAGCCAGAACGTCGCTCTGGAGCCTCTGCGTCAAGAACAGAGTAAAGAAGATTCAATTTTTCAGATGCGCGGTCACTCATTCCTCTGTTGTTTTCATCCTTGGGCATTTCTTATAAAAAGCCCCTAGAGCGTGGAGCTCCAGGGGCTTTTTATACCTTGCGTTTACAGCGTATATCCACTTACTTTGCAGCGTTTAAGCCTGCAATACGTCCAAAGGTGAAAATATCGGCAATTGCGTTACCGCCCAGGCGGTTACCCGCATGGATACCACCGGTAACCTCTCCTGCAGCCCAGAGCCCAGGTATGGGATTGCCCTTGGTATTGAGCACTCTGGCCTGAGTATCGATGAGGATGCCACCCATGGTGTGATGGAGAGATGCCTTGCGTGGGCTGATGCATATCCCAACATCGGGATGAGATTCGATGTAATCAAGGTCGATAGCTCCGGCAAGGACGCCTTTACCAAAATCTGGATCCTTCTGTTCCGCGACGAAATTGTTGTAACGCTCGATTGTTGCGCGGAGCGCTGCCTCAGTGAAAGCGGGCGTACAGCCAGCTGCAGGCTTCTCGGTAGCCTTTACGAGCTCGGCTAACGTGGAGCCGTACCAGATGTTTCCGCTATCGACCATACTGGCCACTGAGGCGCGCGAGACGCCTTTGAGCTTGATGTTGGGATTTGACGGATCACCGCGACCAGCATAGATGATATAGAAGACACCTTTATCGAGCTTGAGCGATGCTTTTGCGAGCACGTCGCGCTCGGCATACTCGTTGACGAAGCGATTTCCCTTGGCGTCAATCCATATCTGTTCTGAAGCGTCGCCCCAAATGCCATCGGTCATCGTCCCCTTGGTGGGGGAGGAGGAGGGCATCATCTGGGCCACTTCCATGCCAATTAGCTGAGCGCCGATCTTCTGGGCCATCAGGACACCGTCTCCGGTGTTCGTGCCGACGTTGGTGGTGAGCGTGTGATCGGAGAGGTCGTTCCCCCAATACTTGTCATATTTTTTGACCATGGCTGGGTTAGCACAGTAACCACCCGTGGCGAGAACGACTCCCTTCGACGCGTTGATCGTGATCTGGGTCCCGTCAGTTTGGACAGCCTTGCCTCCTATGACCCTACCTGAGGAGTCGACGATCAATTCTGTGCCGCGGGTTTCGGTGTAGATCTTTACACCAGCTTCCAGGGCTTTCTTTTCGAGCTGTGGAATGCGCTCGGCGCCTGACATAAAGCTGTGCGTGCGGGGCCACATGGCACCGAGGACAGTGCCGAGGCCGGTCGAGTTGCCATACTTCGATGTGCCGCCGTATGATGCTTTCAGCCCGAGCGAATCCATCCACTTGAAGGTGTCGAGCGCGTTCGTGGCAAGTGTTCGGGCCAGCTCGAGCTTCGGTGCGACCCATGTCCCGTCGTTGAGCTGCCTAAGCCCTCCCGTATAGATGTGCCACATGTGAAGCGCGATTGAGTCGAAGCCGGGCATGTCCACACCTGCAGTTTTGCCGACGTTCGCCGCATAGAAAGCCTTTATATCAGCCTTCAATTGCGTGAGTACCGATGCCCACTCGGGGTAAATGTCGAACTTCAATGCGGGATCGGCAGGATCGAGTGCAAGGTAGGAATCCATCGTCTCTTTCTGCGCCTTGGACAGAATCATTGTGGCCTGTGCTTCTGGATCTACCGCATTGTATGCAGCGCCCGCCATCATGGTATTGCCACCGATGAAAGAACTCTTCTCGATAAGGATGACTTTTGCGCCGGATTGCGCGGCACTGATCGCCGCGGACAACCCCGCACCACCACCGCCCATGACCAAGACATCAGTATTCCATGTTTGGGGAGGCTTTGGCGTCACCTTCACTTCTTTTGCTCTCAATGCGGAGACATCGAAACCGGCTTTCTTGGCAGCATCGGCCACAGCATTCTTTATCCCATTGCTGGCCAACGTGGCTCCGGTGACGGCGTCAATCTTCAAACTCTGCGTCTCAACGATACGGTTCGGAATGCGCTCAAAGGCTACCTTGGTAACGTTGGGAGTTTCCTGCGTGGAAAGAATCTTTACTGCCGTAATTCTCTCATGGGACACAGTGATCTGGACCTTGATCGGTCCCTGCATGCCGTAGGCGCTGCCCTCATACGTGCCATCTATGGGAACAGGAGCCTTCTGTGAGGTCGAAGAACAACCGAACATGCTTATCCCTAGCGCTATCAATGCGATAAACAGAACAACACGATGCTTCATTTCCCCTCCTCGAGATAGATGTGATTTTAAAAATCATAACTTAAGCGCTATGAAATGGTCAATACGTTTTTATATATAATTCATTTATATATAAAAAAATAGATATAAAAATTTATTTATATCTATAAGTAAATATTTAAATTTTGTGCCGCTTCGGCGCGGCGAGGCCATCGGAATGTTTTGATTTTAAGCAGTTTTCATCGAAATTAAATATCCTTCTAACGTTCAGGATGTACAGTAAGCCAACTCTTGAATCATAAGGAGGAGAATAGCCATGAAAAATGACAGGAAGAAGAAAGGTCTTGTCCTTGCGCTGCTGATGCTGTTCATGGGCATGCTGGCCTTTGCCCAGAACGTAATTCTACTCATCCCCGACGGCATGAGCGTCGCCGGTACTACCCTGGCAAGATTCTATAAAGGGCAGCCCCTCGCGCTCGACGCGCTCGCGTGCGGCCTTGTGAGCACCTGGAGTTCGGACGGAACCATCGCCGATTCGGCCCCGGCAGGGTCGGCGTACTCCACGGGATGGACATCCCAAACAGGCAATATAGCCTCGATCGGGAAATCCTATGTGCTTCCTGGAGTCAGAATTCCTGAGTATGACGACTATCAGCCTGTTGCTACCATCCTGGAAGCGGCTAGATTGAGCGGCCGCTCCACCGGCATCATTTCCACCAGCGAGTTCATGCACGCGACGCCGGCCGACTTCAGCGCGCACGATGTTTCACGCTCGAACTACGACAATTTGGCCGAACAGATTGTCTACAATGGTATCGATGTGGTCCTCGGCGGAGGAACCCCCTACCTCAAAGCCTCTCAGCGAAAGGACAAGGAAGATCTCAGAGCAATCATCGAGGCGAACGGCTATACCTTCGTCGACAATGCCGCCGCGCTGAAGTCGGCCTCCGGCGGTAAGCTCTTCGGTGTTTTTGGAAAGGACAAAGCTGCTACCGCCATGTCCTACGACATCGACCGCGATCCGACGCTTGAACCCTCACTCGCCGAAATGACTGCCAAGGCGATTGAGATTCTTTCGGCCAATCCGAAAGGATTCTTCCTTATGGTAGAAGGTTCCAAAATAGACTGGGCGGCCCACGCCAACGATCCCGTCGCTCTTGTCGGCGATATCCTTGCCTTCGATGACGCAGTAAAAGTGGCCATCGATTTCGCGAAAAAGAACAACAACACGGTCGTCATTGCCGTCACCGACCACGGAAACTCCGGCATCTCCATAGGAGACCGCTCCACAAGCTCCGGATACGACAAGACACCTTGGACGACTTTCATCGCTCCGCTGAAAAAGGCAAAGGTCACTGGCGAGGGGCTTGAGACAAAGCTTGCATCAGTCATCAAAGTCGATGGAGTCTACGAAGCCGCTGAGGCGCCCGCAATTCGTCAAACCGTTGCCCAGTACCTTGGCATCGACGACCTGACCGACGCCGAAGTCGAAGCAATCGGCAAAACGAAGGCCGGTTCGATGAACTACACCGTGGGCCCGATGATCGCGGCGAGGGCGAAAATCGGATACACCACGAACGGCCACACCGGCGAAGATGTGGTGCTCTACTGCTACGATCCTTTTGGGAACAGACCTACCGGTCTTATCAACAACACCGACATCGCCGCATACATGGCCAGAACATTGAAGGTCGACCTTGCGCAGGCTACCTCTCGCCTCTTCCAGGATGCGGCGTCCATGTTCGCCAAGAAAGGAGCCAAGGTTTCCATCGATACGACAGATCCAGAAAATCCTGTGTTGGTCGTCACGAAGGGCGATCAGAGCTTGCGTATTCCCCGCAACAAAAACTATGCCTACCTCAATGGCCAGATCATATCCTCGGACGGCGTGGCCGTGTACAACGGGACAAAGTGGTATATCGCCTGGAACCTCATCGAGGCGATTCAATAACGACAATCAATGCTCATAAAATAAGAATGGGCCGACCTGGTCGCTGTGCGTCACGGTCGGCCCATTCTTTTCTGAGGAATAAAAAGTTTGAGAGATAAAAGAGCCCGTCAAAGTTGTTCGTTTCTATTCGGCGACGGTGTTTTTGGTCGCGGCGGTCTCTGGAACTGGATCGGCCGCCGCAGCGCTCGGCGCGCCTGCCCCGCCCGCCCCATGTGCTCCGCTCGCACCTTCAGGCGCTTTCTCAGGTGGGGCGCCGCTGCCGGAGGAAGACATCGACGTGCCCGCTTCCCCCGCATCGCCGGACGAGTCGGACGCAGAAGAGGCCCTTTCTTTCTCTTCTTCGAGGGACGCAGCCGCTTCGATGTCCTTCACGAATTGGTCCTTCGTGGCGGTAATCTCGGCGTAGGCCTTCTTCAGCTCCGCGTAGAGCTTCCCGAGTTTTCTGAACAGCTTGGGCAGATCGCGGGGGTGAATGAAGATGATGGCGACGCAGAAAATGACGGCGAGCTCCGACCATCCGATACCGAACATCAGTCTTCTCCCCACTTGAATATCTTCGCCACGAGAATCGCGAGAAAATAGAGCGCGACGAGAGGGGCCGCGATGGCGAGCTGGCTCACCGGGTCCACGGATGGCGTAATGATGGCGGCCAGCGTCACGATGCCTACGATCACGAAGCGGCTCGCCTTGAACACCGCCTTTCGCTTGAGAACGTTCAGGGCCAGAAGAATTTCGAGCACCAAGGGCGCCTGAAAGGTGATGATCGTCCACAAAAGAAAGGAGAGGACATAGCCGATGCTCTGCTGGTAGTTGAGCAGGACGCCCACACGGTTCGGAATAAAGATGGTGTTGGTAAGAAATCGGATCGAAAATGGGATGATCCTGAAATAGGCAAGGTAGGCGCCGAACGCGGCAAGAAAGAAGCTGATGAGGAGGCCTGCGACGATGATTTTGTGGTATTTCCGGTCGATACCGGGGAACACGAACTGCACGATGTTGATCACGTGGACGGGAAGCGAAAAGATGAGGCCGAAAATCGCGGCCGTCTTCAGCTGAACCAAAAATCCTTCGGCGATGGAATTCGCAAACAATGTCGTGCCTAAGCCGCTCTCTATCGAATCGAACTGCACCGTGAAGAGAGAGATGAGCTTACCATAGAGAATAAGAGCGACTATCGCGCAGACGACAAACGAAAAAAGCGAAACGAGAAAACGGTTTCTCAGCTCAGTGATGTGGTCGAGGACCGTCATCTCCTTCTCGGGATTTGGATCTTTTTTTGCCATATCGGAAAATCAAGAAGCGTTTTTCTTGTTGTCGTCCGAAGAAGCCTCACTCTTTTTATCGTCCTCGTAGCCTTCTTTGACCCCTTTGTCGAATTCCTTTTTCGCCTGGCCGAGCGAGCGCGCGAATTTGGGAATCGCGCTCGCGCCAAAAAGGACCAAGACCACCAAAGCGATGATGAGTAGCTCATTGGTTCCTATCATGAGGGCACCTCCTCCTATAATCTGCCGTCGACGAGCGTAGTGTATTTCATCGACAGCGTTTAAGCAAGAAGCGTGTCTTCTGTTTTCGACCGCGGAGTTATTGACGACATGAAGTAATAACAATATAATTACATCTGTGAGGTGTTGTTATGGAAATTCCCGTTGTCCGCATAGGAAACTCAAAGGGTATTCGATTGCCCAAAGCGATACTCGATCAACTTCATATTACAGATAGACTTGAAATTGAAGTTGATGACCAAAAGATCATCTTAAGACCTGTTACGAAAAGACCACGACACAATTGGAATGAAGCATTCCTCAAAATGCATCAGGAAGGACAAGATACCCTGCTTCTTTCCGACATCAATGTACCCGAGGCGTTCGAATGGGAATGGTGATCAATCAATACGAGGTATATTTAGTCGATCTTGATCCGACACAAGGTCATGAAATTCAGAAAACAAGACCTTGTCTTGTCTTGTCGCCGAATGAAATGAATCATAATATCAGTACCATTATTGTAGCGCCCATGACGACGAAATCGCACCAGTATCCCACCAGAATCGAAGTGCATTTCGACAATAAGGACGGGTGGATTGTACTCGATCAAATAAGAACGATTGATAAAATTCGATTAGTAAGGAAAATGGGAGAAATAGACAAAAAAACTATCCTTAAAGTAAAAGAAGTAATTCGAGAAATGTTAATCGATTAAAGTCAGAAAATCCAAATCCGATGACCACTCGATGACTTTAGAGACTGCGGCTCAATGTAAGATCTTCGGCTTTTGCCTTCAATCAGACACGTGGTGTATGATTGGTTTGCCTCGCATTGACAAATAGATATAAATTTATATATAATTATTTATCTTATGAATACCACGAATAAGACGATCACGATCTGTATGGGCAGTTCCTGCTATGCCAGGGGCAACGTGTACAATGTGGAGACCATCCAGTGTTGGCTTCGACAGCACGGGCTTGAGGACAATGTCGAGCTGCGGGGCACGCTCTGCGAAGGGCTGTGCCGACAAGGTCCCATCGTAAAGATTGGCGACACGGTGTACAAGGGCGTTACTCCTTCGAGCATTGCCGAAATCTTGGCCCATGAGTTTCCAGAGGTGGAAAATGGATAAGACCCAGGTCATCTACACTGAACTGACTGAATGCCAGGATTGCTATAAATGCCTGCGGGAATGTCCCGTCAAGGCGATACAGATCGTGAATGGGCACGCCAGAGTTATGGCCGAACTCTGTATTCACTGTGGTCACTGTGTGGAGGTCTGCCCCCAGAAAGCAAAAAAAGTGCGAAACGACGTCGAAAAGGCCAAGGTCCTCGTTCGTCTCAGGCCTAAGGTCGTGCTCTCTTTGGCACCCTCGTTTGCTGCCGAGTTTTCCGATACTTCCGTGGAGAAACTCATCGCCGGGTGCAGGGCGCTGGGCTTTTATGCCGTCTCGGAGACTTCGCTCGGTGCGGATCTCGTCTCTCTCGGAATGAGCGAACATATCGCGAAGGATCGTCCGGGGCTTCTCGTCTCATCGGCTTGCCCTTCGGTGGTGCAGTATATCAACAAGTATGTGCCAGAAATGAGGGGATTTCTTTCGGTTTCGTGCTCTCCCATGGTGGCCCATGCCCGCATTCTTAAAGAAATGCTGGGAACCGGTACGGCCGTGGTCTTTGCGGGGCCCTGCATTGCGAAAAAGTGGGAAGCAGACATGTCGGGAGGGATCGTCGACGTTGCCCTCACCTTCCGCGAACTGAAGGCGTGGTTCGAGGAAGAGAAAATCGACCTTCGCGCGATGAATCCGACGGAGGAAGACGGGCTTTTTCCGAGGCGGGCAGGGCACGGGGTGCTGTATCCCATCGAGGGAGGCATGGTCGCTTCGATGAAGCACATTGGGGCTTCTGATGCACAGTTCATGACCTTCAGTGGCATTCAGCAGATCAAGAGCGCGCTCAAAGGTGTCTCAGGCCGAGAGGGCGAGGGCAAGACGCTTTTTCTCGAATTGCTGGCCTGTGAAGGGGGCTGTGTCAACGGGCCTCAAACAAGCGAGGGGACGGGGACGATCGTGAAGCGTCTTCAGGTGCTTTCCTATCGGAGAGAAGAGACTGCTTCGGTGGATCCGAGGAGCAGCGCGGGGCCCAAAGAGAGCTTGGATGCATTGCTCACCATGCCTGCGAATCTTTACGAGTCCGAAGTCTTGTCCCAGAACGCATCCGAGGAACGCATCAGGGCCGCGCTCGCCTCTATAGGAAAGTACAGTCGCAAGGACGAGCTCAACTGTTCGGGCTGCGGCTATGATTCCTGCCGCGCCTTTGCGGCCGCCATGATTCTGGGCAAGGCGGAGAAGACCATGTGTCTGTCCTACATGCGGAATTTGGCGCAGAAGAAGGCGAATGCTCTGCTCAAGACCATGCCCTCCGCGGCGGTGGTCGTCGATGCCTCGATGCGAATCGTCGAGAGCAACAAACCGTTCGCGGAGCTTTTGGGGAAGGACGTCGTGGACATCTACGATATAAAACCTAGCCTGGAAGGTGCAGACTTACGCAAGCTTTTGCCCTTCTGGCAGGCCTTCGAACAGGTGCTCAGGCCGGGAGATACCGATCTCATCTCTTCGGATTTTCGCTGTAACGATAAGATCGTGCACGGTTCGGTGTTCAGCATCGAAAAAGGCCTGCTTGCTGGAGGGCTTTTCCAGGACATCACCGCCCCCTGGATTCAGAAGGACAGGGTCATCGCCCAGGCCAAAAAAGTCATGCACCAGAACCTCAAGACTGTCCAAAAGATCGCCTATCTCCTCGGAGAAAACGCGGCGGAGGCTGAAGCTGCCCTCACCTCCATCATCGAATCATTCCAGCCGGAAGATCCAGAGGAAAACTTTGTTCCGCACAAGCACAAGGAAGATCGACTATGAGCTCGCACTTTGTGGAGGTAGGGTCGTATCAGTTGTCCAAGGCTGGCCAGAATGCCCCAGGCGACGTCTTTCTTTCGCGCAAGATCCACGAATCGGACAGGATCATCTCTGTGCTGTCCGACGGCCTCGGTTCGGGAATTAAGGCCGGGGTTCTCGCGACGCTGACGGGTACATTGGCTACGGGATGCATTGCAGCCGACATGTCGATAAAAAAGACAGCCAGGCTCATCATGCGCTCCTTGCCGGTTTGCTCCGAAAGGAAAATAAGCTACTCCACCTTCACGATCGTCGATGTCGACGGTGGTCGCGATGTCAGAATCATCGAGTACGACAACCCTTCGTATCTTCTCATACGACAGCAGAGCGAGGTCGAACCCGTCAAAATCGACATACCGGTGACGAAGGGCAAGAGAATCGGTGCTCACCCCAAACCTGCGACCCTGCGTTGGTCAACGTTTAAGGCCCGCTTCGGCGACAGGCTTCTGTTCTTTTCGGACGGCGTGACCCAGGCCGGCATGGGAACGAAGGCCTTGCCCCTCGGTTGGGGGTTCAATGGCGTAAAAGACTTCGCCATCGAACTCATATCGGACGCTCCGGACATCTCGGCGCGCGAGCTCGCCCGTTCGATCGTGATGCGCGCGGCGTACTACGACGGCGGCACTCCCAAAGACGATATCACCTGCGGGGTCATCTATTTTAGAGCGGCGCGGCGACTGCTCGTCGTCTCTGGTCCGCCCATCCATCCTGAGGACGATGCCGAGCTCGCCTCGAAATTCGCCGAATTCGAAGGCAAGAAGATCATATGCGGGGGAACCACCGCGAACATCATCGCCAGAGAACTGAAGAAGCGCATCCATGTGTCGCTCAAGGTGATGGATTTTACGATACCCCCGCCCGCGACCATGGACGGCGCGGACCTCATCACCGAGGGGATCGTGACGCTCGGCAAGGTGGTGGAGTACCTCGAGCAGGACGCGAAGCCGGAGCATCTGCCCGAAAACGCCGCCACCATGATTCTGCGGCACCTGCTCGACTCTGATACAATCTATTTTATTGTAGGAACAAAAATAAACGATGCTCATCAAGACCCAAACATGCCCGTGGAGCTCGAAATCCGCCGGAACGTCATCAAGCGCCTAGGGGCTCTGCTCGAGGAAAAGCTGCTCAAGCAGGTTTCCATCCAGTTCATATAAAAATCTTGGAGACGGAGAGATGTCATGAACCAGGTACATGTGACGATTTGTGTCGGTACAGCCTGTTACGTGTTGGGAGGCGCCGAGCTCCTCGGCGCGATCGATGAGCTCAACCACAGTTACGGCGGACGAGTTTCGTGCGAAGGATCGCCATGCCTCGGACTCTGCAAACTGGGACGGGAAAACAGGGCCCCTTTCGCGAAGGTCAATGGCCGACTCATCGAAGCGGTCACGGTCGAATCCCTTAAGAAAGCGGTGGAAGAGGCGCTCTCGGAGGGTGGGAATGGCTAGGGAGAATTATGCCGTTCGCCTGAGGAGGCAGCTCATTTCGTCGATAACCCGCCTTGCGCGGGAGGGTAAATTGCAAGAAAAGATTGACGCGATTCCCTACGACATCACGTCGGAGGGGTGGGAGACCATCCGGTGCTGCGTGCATCACGACAGGGCGCTTTTGCGCCTGCGCCTGCTCAGCCTGCTCGGATTTCCCACAGAGGGGTTGAGCGATGTGGCGCGGCCGCTTCGGGAATATCTCGATCAGGTCCTTGCCGGCAGAGAGGTGGACGAGTTTCCTCTTTCATTGATGACCGAGGCCTGCAATGCTTGTGCGAAGGCGCGGTATGTGGTGACGGATGCCTGTCAGGGCTGCCTCGCTCGTCCCTGCAAGGTCAATTGTCCTAAGGGAGCCGTCAGCATGCGCGACGACAAGGCGCACATCGATCCTGATCTGTGTATAAGTTGTGGTTTGTGCGAAAAGTCCTGCGCATTTCACGCCATTATCAAGGTGCCGGTTCCCTGCGAAGAGGTCTGTCCGGTCGGCGCAATCCAGAAGGGCCAAGACGGCATCGCGAGCATTGACGAATCGAAGTGCATCCTCTGCGGAAAGTGTCTAGTCGCCTGTCCATTCGGCGCGCCGGTGGAGAAGTCTGAGATTGTGCGGGTGCTCGCGGCCATCGGCGCCGGAAAAGAGGTGATCGCGCTTGTGGCGCCTGCCGCGATGGTGCAGTTCCCTTTCCCTGCGGGGCAGTTCGTGTCTGCATTGGAACATTTCGGGTTTAGTAAGGTCGTGGAGGTGGCCGCGGCGGCGGACCGGGTGGCCGAACAAGAGGCGGAGGAGCTTGTGCGGCTGTCGAGCTCCACAGTGGAGATCGGCGCGACTGAAGGGAGTGGACCGAAGAATGGTCGTGGCGAAGGCCTTGGCGGCGTCGGACCAGGACGCGCCGGCGGCCAGGTCGGGCAGCACACGAGTGGGGTCGGTGCCACCGTGCTCACAACGTCCTGCTGTCCGTCTTGGGTGCGCGCGTCGGCTGCGATGGGCATGGCAGAGCATCTTTCTTCTTCGCCGAGCCCGATGATTCTGGCTGGCATGGAGGTAAAGGCCGAGCACCCGGGCGCTTTTACGGTCTTCATCGGTCCCTGTTTGGCAAAACGCTGGGAGGCTCATCGGACCGCACAGTCAGTGGCGAGCACGGCGTCGGCCGGGGCGAAGGCTCTGGTCGGCACGACGGCAGCCTGGGCGGGGCATGAAGTACAATCTACAACGAAGGCCGCGCCGGACTCGTCCGTCCGTCCCATCGACGCCGTGCTCACCTCCGAAGAGGTGGGCGCCATGCTCATGGCCGCCTCCATCCAGGTGAACGAGGAGAAGCCGAAGGACCTCGAGAGTATTGGCGGCGCGTCGCAGTACGGACGGGGATTTGCGGCGACACAGGGCGTCGCTGCGGCGGTACTGCACGCCCTGCCCGGCGCAGCCGTCCGAGCGGATATGGAGGAAGCGCCGGCGGTTTCGTCCTTCGTCGTGTCGGGCATTACGAGAGATACGGCCGGGGCGCTGTCGAGTCTGCCTGAGCGTGGGGGGTGTCTTCTGGTGGAAGTCATGGCGTGCGAGGGCGGCTGCGTGAACGGCCCCTGCACCATCGCGGGCGCAAAGGCCGCCTCGGTGCTCTTGGAGCGCTACAAGGCGGCGACGAAAAAACAGTGAGGCTCATCTTGAAAGAAAGCGCTCCATTGTATGTCCAGCGGGCATTTTTTATGGCGCGTCGCTCCCTGCGGCGCTGCCCAGGTAGGCAGCCCTAACCTTTGGGTTTGTAGAGAGGTCGGAGGCTGATCCTTCAAGCACCACCTTGCCCAGTTCGAGGATGTAGCCGCGGGACGCTATTTTGAGGGCCTTGCGCGCGTTCTGCTCCACGATGAGAATAGCGACCTTTTCTTCTCGGTGAATCTTCTGGATCATCGCGAATATCTCATTGACGATGATGGGCGCCAGCCCAAGCGAAGGCTCGTCGAGGAGCAGAAGTTCCGGAGACGACACAAGCGCCCGTCCGATCGCCAGCATTTGCTGTTCGCCGCCCGAAAGCGTGCCCGCGAGCTGGTTTCTGCGCTCTTTGAGAATGGGAAAGAGCGAGTACACCCGTTCTTCCTGCGCGGCAAGCTGTCGGGCCTGGCGTGCCCGGCGAACCCCGTACATTCCCAACATGAGATTCTCCTTGACGCTCAGGGTGCCGAAGACACGCCGTCCCTCCGGGACATAGGCGACGCCGCGGCCTGCGAGTTCGAAGGCGGGGATATCGGTGAGGGGCTGGTTTTTAAACAGAATGGTACCCGATGTTGGTCGGTGCAAGCCTGAGACAGCCCTGAGAAGACTCGTTTTCCCGGCACCGTTCGCGCCGAGGACGGCCACGATTTCGTCTTCGCCCACGCCGATCGACACATCGTCGAGGGCCCTGACGGCCCCATAGTCCAAGACGATATTCTTGACTTCGAGCAAATCGGGCATATGCCTAATCCTCCTCTGTGCCGAGATACGCCTCGATGACGAGGGGGTTTTTTCTCATGTCGCGCATCGTGCCCTCCGCGATTATCCTGCCCGACTGCATGACGATCACGTGGTCGCTGACCATGTCCACGAGGTGCATGTCGTGCTCGATGAGGAGGATCGACAGCCCTTCGTGGAGAAGCGACAAGAGAAGCCCTGCCAGCTCTTCGGTCTCGACGTCGTTGAGTCCCGAAGAAGGCTCGTCGAGGACGAGAAGGTCGGGACAGAGTGCGAGCGCTCTGGCGATCTCGAGAGATCGACGCTTGCCGTAAGGGAGGCTCGCCGCAAGATTGTCCATGGAGTCGCCGAGACCCACACGCTCGAGACAGCGGAGAGAGAAGTCCAGCATGGTCTTTTCCTCTTCGCACTGAGAAGGCACGTGGAACAGCGATCCTGTGAATTCTGCCCTGCCTCGGCAGTGTTGACCGCACAAGACATTCTCAAGGCAGGTGAGCGAGGGGAAAATACGAATGTTCTGGAATGTGCGGGCGATCCCCTGCGCGGCGATGACGTGGGGCGGTAGCCCCGCGATGTTTTTCCCCTTGAACAGGATCGTTCCAGTCTCGGGTTTGTAGATGCCAGTTATCAGGTTGAAGAGGGTCGTCTTCCCTGCGCCATTGGGGCCGATCAGCGCGGTGATCTTCCCCGCTTCGACGGTTGCGTCGAAGCCTGCGACGGCCGTCACCCCGCCGAAGGAGAGCCGGACGTTTTTTAGTTCGAGCAGCGCATCACCGAGCAGCGATGGTGCCTGATGCTCTTGAGGAACTTCGTGGCGTTCGTCGCCTAAAGTGGCCTTTTTCCCTCTCCGCCGTTTCGAGAGGGTGCTGCGGAGCTCCTCTCCTGACTCGCGCAGTCGGGGCATGAGGCCCGCAGGTTTGAAGACCATCATGATGAGGAGTGCGAGGCCGAAGAACATGAGGCGGTACTGTGCGAGCGCCCGGAATATTTCAGGGAAAATAGTGATGGCGAGCGCGCCGAGCACCGTTCCCGGAATCGAGCCGAGTCCGCCCAGGAGCACAATGCAGAAGAGGAGCGAAGACTCCATGAAGGTAAAGCTCTCGGGCGAAATGGACATCTGCTTCGACGCATAGATGTTGCCTGCTAGCCCTGCGATGGCCGCGCCCAGGACAAAGGCCGCCAGCTTGTAGTGGCGGACGTCGACGCCGAGCGCCTCGGCCGCAGTCTCATCCTCACGGATATAGTTCCACGCCCGTCCAATGCGGGATCTCTGGAGGCGCACGAGGCCGAATATGACGATGGCGATCAGTGCCCACACGAAATAGTAGAACTGTCGCGACGAAATGATCGGGACAAAAATCATCGGGCTGTCGATGCCATTGATGCCGTTGGGCCCTCCTGTCAACCCAAAGGGATTGTTGATCATGGTGAGGCGCACGATTTCTCCGATGCCGATCGTGACGATGCAGAGATAGTCTCCCTTAAGGTGAATGACCGGCGCCGTGACGATCCACGCAAAAAGCCCCGCGGCCACAGCAGAGATGGGAAGCAAGACCATGATGGGGATGTGCAACGCCGTGTTGAGGATCGCCGTGGTGTAGGCCCCTATGGCGTAAAAGCCCATGTGTCCGAGGTCGAAGAGCCCCACCTCGCCAAGTACGATGTTGAGCGACAGGCCCAGCAGGGTGTAGATGCCGAAGTAGAAGCCGATGTCGATCCAATAGTCGTCGACGAAAGGGAAAAAGGGAGCGATGGCGATGGCCACAATCGCTACCACGAGGAGTCGCTTTCTGTTGCGTGCGCGCCGCAGCGTGCCTGCATCGTTACCCGCTTCTCTCTTGTGCTCGTGGTCCTGTCCGGCTTTGGCGATGCGGTCCAGCAATGATTTTGTGATGTCCATTACACTTTCTCCGCGGTTTTTTCGCCGAGAATACCGGTTGGGCGGAAGATGAGGGTCAGTATCAGAATGAGAAACACGAAGACGTCCTTCCATGCCCCGCTCACGTAGCCGGCCAGGAGCGACTCAAATATCCCCAGCAGTAAGCCCCCCAGCATGGCGCCGGGGATGTTTCCTATGCCGCCGAGAATGGTGGCGGTGAAGGCCTTGAGCCCGTAGTTCCATCCCATATTGAAGGTTATCGAGCGATAATACAGGCCGTTCATAAGACCGGCGATGCCTCCCAACCCAGGCCCGAGCGCAAACACGAAGAAAATAACTTTCCGCACGTCGATGCCGACGAGCGTGGCTGTCTCCCGATCGAGGGCCGCAGCGCGGATCGAGGCGCCGAAGGCTGTCTTTTCCACGATGAACCAGATGGCGGCCATGAGCAAAAAGGATACGGCGAGGATGATGATCTGCAGCACCGTGACAGGGATTCCCAGCACCGTGAGCCTCGTGGAAGGCACCACTGCTGCGGCAAAGGCCTGAGGGCGCGCTCCCCATATGGCCATGATCGCGTTCTGGATAAATATCGACATGCCCAAGGCCGAAACCACCAAGGAGAGCCTGCCGGAAGGATAGACCGGCCGGTAGGCGATTCGCTCCATGAGAATGCCGGCGATGGCGACACTCAAGCCCACGACGAGGGCAGTGCATGCGATGCCTCCCCAGAGGCCGAACATTCGTGTCACAACTCCAGATGTACCAGTCAGCACCGTATACCCCAGAAAAGCGCCCAGCGAAAAGAGATCGCCGTGCGCAAAGTTGATCAGCTTCATGACGCCGTACACCATCGAATACCCAAGCGCGACGAGCGCGTAGAATGAGCCGATGGTCAGTCCATTGATGATCTGTTCCTGTAGGATAGTCACGAGGGCACCTTCATAATTTGTCGATAAAAATAAAGCTGCCGCATTTCCCGGCGCGTTCGCGTACGGAAGATGCGGCAGACCCAATGAGCGTTACTGTTTGACCTTGAGCGCGCCCTGTGAGTCGACTACGTACATTTTATACGGCACATCCTTCCGGTCGCCGCGCTCGGTGAAGAGGATCGGCCCCGTAACTCCTTGGACCCCTGCCATCTTCGTCCGCAACGCGTCCGCGATCGCGGCGCTGTCGGTCTTCCCCGCTTTCGTAATGGCGCCGGCTATGGCGTACAGGGCGTCCGCAGCGTATACCGGCCACGGGCTCGAAGGCAGTTCTTTGTATTTTTCCATGTAGAGTGACTTAAATTGCTTGGCAATGTCCGTCGTCACATCGGTCACGAGCGGCTCCTGCGTCATCATCGCGCCCTTCGCCACATCGAGGCCGGCGATTTTGACGAAGTCATTGTTGATCGCTGCGTTGCCGCCGACGAAGGGGCATGAGAGCCCCGCATCTCTGGCCTGACGGATGAGCAACCCTGCCTCGGGATAATAGCCGGTGAAGTACCAGACATCAGGTTTTGTCTCGCGGAGTTTCGTCACCACGGCCGAGAAGTCCTTCTCTTTCGGTGTAATGGCGTCGAAGTAGACGATCTGCGTCTTTCCTGCCGCAATGTAAGGCTCGAGCGCCTTCTTGGCCTCATCCGCGACACCCTTGGCGAAGGTCGAGTTGTCGTGCATGATGGCGATCCGTTTGGCGCCCATGGTCTCGACGGCATATTTGCCGAAGAACAGACCCTGGGCATCATCGCGTCCGCAGGTGCGGAAGAAGTATTTTCTCTCTTTGTCCATGGTGAGACGTACCGCGGTGCAGCCGTAGCCGACCGAGACAAGCTTGTTTCGTTCATAGATGTCCGCGGCAGGCTCCGTCACCGAAGAACCATAACTTCCGATGACCGCGACGACCTTCTGGGACACTGCCTTTTGCGCGGCGAGCGCGGAATCCTTCGGATTGGACGCATCGTCGATCACGACGATTTCGATCTTTTTTCCGAGTACGCCCCCTGCCTTGTTGATGAGCTCGGCAGCCACCTCCACAGATTGTTTCGCCATTTGTCCTTCATACGCATAATCGCCGGTAATGGGCGCCTGGAGAGCAATTTTGATCGTTGTAGCCGGTGTCGACGCGCCGACGAGGAGCGCGCAGACTGACACAACACAGCACGCCGCAAGGGCAATCCACCAGCCTGAGTTTCTGTGTTTGGCCATTGGGATACCTCCTCTTTTAATATTACATTATTGCATAGTTATACGCAATAATTTTATATTCTTTAATTGGTGCTCTCAAGCTTGGGTAGAACAAGAGCGCATGACGCACGAATCTGGATGCTTACTGGCCGATCTGTATTATCTATCTGCAAATTCGCGTATCTTTTCTCGATTGTACTGATTGACCGCATTGAAAAGGCTCTCGTAGCTTGACGAAATGAAGTACGCCCCTATGGTTTCGAACGCGGCCCCTGCGAGCATCCCCGCATATGAGGCTACGTTGATCGGATCGCCGAAGTCGATGCTCGTTACATTGCTGTTTCTTATCGTGAAGACGAGCGCACTCGCGATCAGCCCTCCAAAGCCGCCCCATAGCATGGTATTCCCGGTTTTGTAGTCTTTTTTATACCCCTCGAACGAGACTTTACTTGACGGATATTGATTGAGCAGGTCGGAGAATATGGGAGAGAGCTTCCATCCTATTGTAGAAGTCGTACCTTTTACATTGAGCGTCATGCCACCCCAAAAGGAATAGCTGACCTTGATGATCTCGCTGTCGTAAAATTCGGGCAGCGATTCCTTCTGTTGCGCGAACATGGGCGCGACACAGGTAATCAAAATCATTGGACACAGAATTGTTTTTATTATTTTCATATATCCCTCCTCAGAAGTGACCCGAACCACGACGGAGAAAGGCAAGATGTAAAAAATCGAATATATTTTACTCTTGCTTGGCTATTCGATAAAGGCCCTCTACGTTATTGAGGGTTCGGATGAAGGTATAGCAAGCCTCTGTATCCATCGTGCACAAGGTTGAGAGCACGAATAGCTTTTTCGCGCCGGTTCAATCTGATATAATTAGAACATATATATTCTGTCCGCAATTCGAGGTGATGTCATGAAAATCAAACAGATCAACATCGTTCTGGAGAATACCGCGGGACAGCTCTATGAACTCGCCGCGCTGCTCCACCGCGCCGATATCGACATACGGAGCTTGTTTGTGACGGAAGGACGGGAATTCAGCACGATCCACCTCATCGTCGACAAATTCGACATCGCGATGCGGCTTCTGAAAGAGCATGGATATTTCGTCAACGCTGCCGACGTGTTCGCGCTCAAGGCAGAGGACAAGCCCGGCGGATTCATGAAGGTGCTCGAAGTACTGCGGGCCAACGGCCTCAATATTGAGTATGTCTACGGTTTCGGCGAAAAGAGCGACAACCACGCGGTATTCATCTTCCGCATCACCGAAATAGATAAGGCGATCGAGCTGCTTAAAAAAGGTACGGTCGGCTACCTCTCATCGGACACCATCGAAGGGAAGAACAACATCTCGGCATGGAAGTTGATAGACGATTTTTGAGATGGATGCCTGCGGGAGGATATGAGTTTACTTTTTCCAGGCTGAACTTTCCACGCTCCTCGCGATCATCGCGCTGAGCGCGGTGTCGGCGAGCTCGAGTCCTTTCGCCCAGTGCTGCATACAGAAGTCGTCGAGGAGCATCTGAGCCGCCATCGTTTGTCCTGAGGCCTTCAGGTCGAGGTACGTGTGCTCCATAGCGGGCATCTCGGAGAAGAGGGCCTTTTCATACGGATCGAAGACCTTTCTGATATCATCGTGGTAGAGCCTATACGAACCGAAGGCCAGTTTGGAGATCTGGAAGAAATGGGAGCCGGCCTGTGGCGTGGAGTACCTTATATCCACCGAGGATGCGCCTCCATAGAAGGGAACAAAGAGGCTGTTGCATGGCTGGTTGTAGGCATGGAGCATGAGGCCCAGCTCATTCGGAACATCCGGCCTGGCCAAGAGGATCGCCGTCGCGGCCGTCGTTCCCTCGAAGGCGTGGTGGCAGATGGCGCGAGGAAAGATCGAAACTTCCACGGTGTCCTTGGTCGGGAAGTCCGGCATCCACTCCTTGCGCTCGGCCACGTAATCGGTGCTGTAGTAGGGAACCTGCTTCAGATCAAGGACCTTGCCGCTCGGAAGGGGATAGGTGTCGTAGTGGTCGCGGGCGCAGGGCATCAGTGTCTGTGCGGAGATGTTCCCGGCGATGCCTTTCAGCAGCTCCATGGCCCGCTGATAGCGCATTTCTGTGTTGTAGAGTATCTCGGCTGCCGGGCGCGAAGCGATGTCGTTGTTGTTTTCGGGGTACAGCTCAGTGGTCCCGTAGACCGCCCTGAAGTTGATCTTCGAGACGTCAGGACCGATCCAGCCCTGGGACTGCGCAAAGGAGATAAGGTCCTGCGAGCAGCGTTCATAGTCGTCCGTGATCTGGAACTGGTTGGATCTGGCCGTGTAGGTGTCTTGGTAGCGCCGCGCGGCCCATCGTTTACCAGTTATCTCGACGACCCAGAGCTCCTGAGGATCGCCTATCTCGAACATGATGGCGTTCCATGCTTGGCCATACTTTTCGGTGAGTTTCGTGAGGATATCAACCCCCTCGCGCGCAGTCCTTGCCCGCTCGAGGATGAGGCGCACATAGTCGTTGTCGTGGAGCCCGTTGGTGAACGCCAGCTCGTCTCGTGTGGGCGCGTCGTTGTCCGACACGATGACCTGGAACTCATTGATGCCCATTCCGTATCCCCAGCGACCGGCCGAGCGGGAACCCACGAATGAGTAGGTCCGGGATGCTTGAGGAATGTCGATGTAGGCGGCCTTATACATTTCGGTCGAGGCGTGCTCACGGCCCTCTTCTTTGGCAACTTCGGAGATCGTGGTCGGCCCCAGGTCGCGGTTCTTGGATATGATGCTCCCCGCGCCAGCCGCCAGAACTTTGCCGTTGGCCAGGAACGTCGTGCATTCTCCTACGAATCCTGTCATGAGCCGGTCTGCCGTGTTGTACACGAGGATATCTTCGTAGGGTATCCCAGAACCATCGGCGACGCCGCGCATCCATTCGACCTTTTCAGGCAAAAGCTGAAGCGCCAGAACTTCGCACCTCCTCGCCGCGGCGAGGACTGATGCGTAATCCACTCCGCGATTTTGGGCGGCCAGCTTCATTTGCACAATATGCTCCTGAATCTCGGCCCGCCGGGAGGAACCGACAAAAAGGCCCTCCTGATACGCCGAGGGCTCTGCCGCCCCGAGAGGCAAGGCCGATAAAAGCAGCAGCACGGCCGCCAGCACCCAAATACCAATCGCCCGTTTCATAGCGGGTACGCGGTTCGTCACCATGACACACCTCCTGGAAAGGCCTTGCGTGAACTGACATGTTGTCGATGGAGCCTCGAAGACAGCCTCTTTCTGCGCCCGAAGAAATTATACATGCGTATAGCTGAATAGACAATGAATTTTTATGCGGACAGGATGAATTAAACCCTATAGGGTATATTGCCAAAATAAACCTTATAGGGTATATTGTTAGTATATACCTTTTGAGGGAAATTATGCAAATGACGGTTTTTACATTGAAACAGCTTGCGACAGTGCTCAAAGCCCGACGAAAAGCGCTCAAACTCACTCAAAAAGATGTTGCGGCGCTTGTCGGTCTGCTCCCGAAGACGGTTTCCGCGCTCGAGACTGATCCGGGGCGGTGCAGTGTCGAGAGTCTGCGACTACTCCTTGTGGCGCTGAAGCTCGAATTGATCCTTTCTCCAAAGGATGAGAGCTCAAGCATGCTTCATGGAGCGGAGTGGTGAACGTGGGGCGGAAGTCGAAGAGAAAGCGCCTCGTCGTCTGGATGAATGGCGAGCGTGTTGGGGTTTGGTCAATTCTCCCCTCAAACATTCATGAGTTTCGGTATGATACGTCATGGCTGGACTTTTCTGAGGTTCGGCCGCTTTCGCTCTCTATGCCCATCGTTAATGCAGAGTATGCATATACGGGACCGGTGGTCGAGGCTTTTTTTGAAAATTTGCTCCCCGACAGCGTGGACATACGTCGGCGTCTGCAGAGACGCTTCTCTGTCCAAACAGACTCCGCCTTCGATCTGCTCGCAGAAATTGGAAGAGATTGCGTAGGGGCGATTCAGCTTCTGCCAGAAGGGAAGTCGCCTCAAGATATTCGGACCATCTCTGCAGAGCCGCTCGATGAAGCTGGCGTAGCGCGCCTCCTTCGCCGGGTGGTGGCTCTTCCGGGGTTTGGCCAAGCAGATGGTGACGATTTTCGCATTTCAATCGCTGGGGCTCAGGAAAAGACGGCGCTCCTTTGGCACGAAGGACAATGGTGCAAGCCGTTGGGAGCAACCCCCTCGTCTCATATTTTCAAACTACCATTAGGTCTCGTTGGTGCCATTCAGGCGGATATGAGAGAATCGGTAGAGAACGAATGGTTGTGCGCCCGTATTGTGGAGGCATATGGCCTTGCGGTAGCTCGCTGCGAAATAGCTGATTTCGAAGATCAGCATGTGCTTATCGTGGAGCGTTTCGATAGAAAACTCTCGGCGGATCATAGGTGGTGGATTCGCCTTCCTCAGGAGGATATGTGCCAGGCCACAGGTACGCCTCCGGAGATAAAATACGAGCGCGAAGGTGGGCCAGGAATTGTCGAGATCATGGGTCTACTAGCAGGATCAAAGAATCCTCTGCTCGACAGACGAAATTTTCTAAAGGCCCAGGTGCTGTATTGGATCCTTGCCGCTCCTGACGGGCATGCAAAAAATTTCAGTATCTTCCTTGAGCCTCAAGGGCGATTCTCGCTCACACCACTCTATGATGTCCTTTCTTCATATCCGATCCTTGGCCATGGAAACAACAAGCTGGCGCCTCAAAAGCTCACCATGGCCATGTCAGTAGTCGGAAAAAATAGACACAACAAATGGGCGTACATCACTCCGAGCGACTGGCTGACCACTGCCTCGAAATGTAGGGCGCAAGGGGACATTGAAAAAATTCTCCAAGAGCTGATAGAAGCAACTCCCAAGATGATTGAAACCGTATCGTCAGAACTCCCGAATGGCTTTCCATCCAGGGTTTCCGAGCCGATATTTGAGGGGATACAAAGGGCTGTCGAGCGACTTCGAAAGGGTATTGCTTAAGCACTCATTTCTTGTAGGTATGCATCGGATAATCTCTCTGAAGGAGATGCCTAATCTTTGATTGTTTTTGTTTTCTTATACCTCAGAAAAATAACAAGAAAAAGAGTGCCGCAAACTACTAGGCCTGTAATGTTCAATGGTATTATAGTCGAGCTCAGAAATAAAGCGGAAAGGCCAAGCAATATTCTCTCAATCATCTTCAAGTGAGTGCCGACCCATCCTTCCAATGCTGCTGCAATCGATAGTACTGCTGCAGAGGCGAGAACAAGAGCATAGATAGTTTCCCAGGCGCCTGTCCCGAGGATCAACAGACCAGGATGATAAATAAAGAAGAATGGGATGATGAAGCCAGATAACCCAAGTCTAAACGCCAAGAATCCCGTTCTAGTCGCATTTGAATTTGCGAGCCCTGCTGCTGTGTATGCTGCTAATGCGACAGGTGGAGTGATAAATGAGATGATAGCAAAATAATGTATTCCTAATCTTCTCGCACTACAGTTTTAACGTTCCATTGAGGAACATTTCAATGGTCTCCCAGGGCCGCCGTCCCTGGTTTCTGTACCCCAGATGCGGTCGCTCATAATTGTACTCGTGAAGCCAGCTGTCCAGATCCTCCTGGAGCGACGCTACGCTTTCATAGCGCTTCTTACGGAAAACGATTCTGAAAAACTCGTCCAGGACCGTCCGGTGAAAGCGCTCCACGAAACCGTTTGTCTGGGGACGGCGAACCTGGGTCCGGCGGTGTTCAATGTCGTTCAATGCCAAATACAGTTCATACGAGCGAAGGTGCTCGAGCAGGTTGTGCAGAAGAAGCTGAGTCTACGGGCCGCGGCGAAGATGATGAAGGTGTCATATCGACAGGCGAAACGGCTGTATCGGCGGTATGTGGAGGAAGGGGATCAGGGGCTTATCCACCGGAACCTGGGGAAACCCTCTGGGAGAGCCTATGCGGAGAGTGTTCGCACGCGGGTCGTCGCCCTGTACCAGGAGCGGTATCGGGACTTTGGGCCGACCTTTGCGGCAGAGAAGCTGCGTGCACGTGATGGGATTGCGATAGACCATGAGACGCTCAGGCGATGGTTGCGCGCCGAGGGGGTATGGGGTACGCAACGACGGAGGGCATCCTATCGCAGCCGACGAGAAAGGCGGGCGTGTTTTGGGGAGCTGTTGCAGTGTGACGGCAGTCATCATGATTGGTTTGAGGGACGGCGGGAGTAGATGATAAATGGTAAAAGAACTCAGGCTTGCCGGCATATCGACGATCGAGGACGCGAATCGGTTCCTGCAAGAGCACTCTCTGCCTGCCATCAACGCAAAGTTCGCCAAGCCACCATTACGGCCAGAGAATGCCCACGTGCCACTGTACAGCCCCCTGTCGCTTGCCGATATCTTCTGCTATGAGACTCCCCGAGTGGTCAGCAATGACTACGTGGTCAGCTACCACCGCAGGCTCTTCCAGATCACGCGACACACCAAGCCCCTTCCCCGACCCAGGACCCAG
>JARKOY010000122.1 GCA_029975555.1 Spirochaetia bacterium
TTGCACGGCCCGCACCAGGGCGCCCAGAAATCGACCAGCAGCGGCAGATCGCTGCGCTCCACGTGGCGCGAGAACGTCGCCGTCGTCAACTCGATGGGCTCGCCGGTGAACAAGGGCTGCTGGCAGCGGCCGCAGTTGGGACGATCCGCGAGCTTGGCGGCCGGCACGCTGTTGATGGACTGGCAATGTGGGCAGACGATGTGGAGTTCATTTTTCATGGTTCGCTTCCTTGGACTGCGGTGAGGTTGCCTCGCTTCGGATCACCGACATCGCCGACCAATTTACGCCTTTGATCCAATCGTTCCCGTCTTCGCTCACGCCGGCATCTTCCACGTGAGCCGCAATGAAGGCTTCGGCTTGAATGAGCCCCGCTCTGACAGCATCTATCTTATTAGGCATCCGCAGGATTTCAGCAGCGCAGCCTGCATCCAGCCCATCCACCCGGATAAGCAGAAAAATGCGGCGCCACAAGTGCGGCATACCCTTCATCAGGTCGAATGCAAATGCGAATTCGCTCGATCTGTCACCAATTTCCTCCTGTTCGGCGATTGCTGCTGGGTCGGGAAGCCGACTATCAGCCATGACGTCGGCCAGGCTGAGTGCGTCATCAGGCTGATAAAACTCGTAGAACTCTTCCTCTACCATGGCCTCCGCCATGTCCTGCGCATCCGCTTCGACCGGCGCATCCAGCGAAACGGCCTCGCCATATTGCCGGCTGTTTGCCACTTCGCGATCAATGACGGCAAAAAGATGCTTCAAAAGATCGAGGTAAGCGGCATTTTCTTCTGGAACGGATGTCCATACCGATTCAGCCAGAGCAATCGCTTCGTCCACCACGTCGTGCAGCGTCGGATAATCGCGAGGCAAATCACCGGCGGCATGCAGATAAGCCAACTCGCGTTGCGCAACGGCCTCAACCTTCGGCAGCAGCGTCTCGATTATCCCGCGTGCTTGCTGGACGACAGAGGCAGGTTGAGTGTCGATCCGCGCCTTGAGCTCGCGCAAGCGTTCACGACGCGCCTTACGCTTGATTTGATCCTGAGCGCTCAGCCGATCAAAGTGCTTCTTGGCCTGCCGGAACAACGCCTGCGCTAGCATGTGCGCGAGAGGCGTCAGATCGTTATGCGATGCAGTGACGCTGACGATTTTTTTGCCCGGCAAGTGCATGTGGCCACTGGCCGTTAAGCGAGATCCTTTTTTCGCGCGTTCGAGGACGATTTGAAGACGTACCGAATCTTCGGAGCGCTTTTCGATCAGCGGCTTGAGAGCGGGTTCAACCGCTTTTTCTACAGACATTCGCCAAGGTTCATGAAATTCTTTTTCGACGAGTCGATAGCTATATTGTATACGCATGCTCAAGCCCTTTAGGGTTGTCCGCCCAGGTGAGTGGACCCGGGTGATTGGATATGTTGATTTTCAAAGATGATCTTACGGTTTGGTTTTTCACGCCCTTACCTCTGACGCGCTTTGCGCAAACGCCAACTAAGAAGCAAAAGAGTCATACCGAAGATCGCAGCATGGAAACCCAATACCCAGCCCGCGGCCAGAAATGATTCGATCGGGCGGGTAAAAAACATCCATAGGATGATCGCACCGAGGAGCACGGAAAGCAGGCCGCTGAGGGCAAGCCAGATCTCGCCCTTGATTTCCCGGCGTAGACGAACGGCGGCGGATATCTCCAGCATACCGGTGAAAATTGCCCAGAATGCCACGCTTACCCACAAGAAATAGGCCAACGCCAAAGTGGCAGCCAGAGGGGCAACTACCACAACGACACCGGTGAGTATGCCGACGATGCCGCTGAACAACAGCCAGCCCCAGCGCTGCTTTTGCCGCATTTGCCGCACCGCTGCAACCAGGTTGAACGCACCATTGACCAAAGAAAATGCGCCGAACACTATCGTCATGGCGAACAAAGCCGAGTGTGGCATCCAGAATGCGAGGACTGCAAAAATCAACGCGAATATGCCGCGCAGCGCAAACAACCACCAATTTTGGGTCAGTGAACACACGGCATCGGCAGGGTTATCCGCATTCGAATCGGCGATGGTATTTGCATTCATGCGATATCTCCTTGATGGATCATGAGATCAGGAAAATCAAGCCTTCATCGCGAAGAGAGGGGCTATTCGCCCCTCTCTTGCGGTTTTAGAACAGCTTTGACAGTCTCGCCTTGATTTCATCGAGCCAGCCTTTTCCGCTCCCGCCTCCGGCCGTCTTTTCCTTGACTTTCTTGAGTTCAGAGTACAGGGGCTCAAAGTCCTTCTTTTTGCCATAGCCCAGCAGTTCTGCCATTTCCAACTGCTGCCGGGCTTCGTTTAACAAGTCCTGCAGGCGTTCACCGGACGCCTCGCTGCGCTGGCCATCTTCTGTCAAGGTCTCGGCGCGCTTGACGAGCAGTTTGGCGCGCAGGATGGGCAGCGGGATGACGCTGAGTGTCTCGACGAGCGTGCCGAGCGCCAACTGCAGCGCGGCCTTGGCCTCTTCGATCTTGCCCTGATCGATCAGCGGCACGACGGATTTCACGGCTGCCGGGTAAGTCGCCAGAGGGATGTTGGTGACCGCAATCACGATTTCGCTGGCCAGCAATGCCAACACGCGACGAGCGCGTTGCACCTCGCCATGTTTGAGGGCATCCAGCGCCTCGTCAGTCATCGCCTCAACGGTTTCCGTGTTGGCGAACAAGTCGTGCACGATGGTGCGCACATCAACGGGGGCCAGGGCGAGCGTGGGTTCGCGTGCAACGATCAGCTCCAGCTTTCCCGTCACTTCGGCCAGCGTTGCCAGTGCTCGCGCGGATTCTTTTTCGTCCAGGGCCGCCAGCGCTGATTTGGTCAGCGCCAAGGCCGAGACGGCCTCATCGAGGACTTGTTTACGTTTGTCTGCCGCTTGCGAGTCCGTTTCCTTCTGAACCTCAGGCTGTACCTCCGTGACGACTTCGGGCTTGGGCTCTGGTCTGGCAGGAAGGCTGCTTACCGCGGCCTGTTCGTTCGTGCCTTCGTTGATCGCGTTGGGATTCGATGTTTGCTCATTCATGGTGATATGCCTCGTATGAGATAGTGAAAATAGGGGAATCTATTGGGGCCGACTGCGAATATCGCGAGACTGACCGATGGAGCAGTCGGCCCCTTCATCACCTCAAAACAGCTTTTGGATGCGCGTCTTCAACTCGTCGAACCATCCATTGCCGCTTTTGCCACCAGCCGACTTTTGCTCAATGGACTTCACCTGATCGAAGATGGGTTTGAAGTCCTCCTTCTTGCCATAACCCAGGATTTGCGCCAGCTCGATCTCCGTGCGCACGGACGACAGCAAGGTGCTGAGCTCCTCGTTCTGCTTGGCATCGCGCTTGTCAGTCTCGGCCAGCTTTTCAGCTTTTGCTATCGCGGCTTCGGCCCGTAGCACGGGCAGAGGGAGTACAACTTGGGTGACCACCAGCGTGTTCAGTGCTCGGGCGAGCTCTGCTTTGGCTTCGTCGATCTTGCCGCTGTCGACGAGCCGTGCAGCCGACTTGATCGCTGCCGGGTACGTTGCCATGGGCAGGTTGTCGGTTTCGATCACGATTTCGCTGGCCAGATTGGCAACGATGGGCCGGGCCTTTTGCACCTCGCCATCACCCAACAACTCCCGAGACAACTTGACCGCTTTCTTTACCGATTCCACGTTGGCGTGGATATCATGGGTGATGACGCGTACATCGACCGGCGCCAAAGCAAGTTTGGCGTCGCGTGCCAATACCAGTTCCAGCTTTCCGGTGGCCAGTTCCAGCGCAGCGAGCGCCTCCTTGGTCTTATTTGCATCAAGGAGGGTCAAAGCCTCCTGGGTCTTGGTGAGCGCCGTGATGGCGTCCTGAGTGAGCTCGGAACGCTTTTTTTCGGCTTCCTGGGCGGCCTTGTCGTCTACTTGTGGCTGCGCCGCCTTGGGTGCGACAGAGGGCGCTGCAGCGCTTGGACTTGCCGCCGATTGGGCCAAAACCGGTCCACTCAGTCCGATGCAGACCGCCAGGGCAAGTGCGGAACGGATGTATTGGGGCTGTTTGATATTCATGATGTTGGACTCCAATTGAAGTTAATTGACTGAAATTTCAATCTGCTTCGGCTTGGCTTGCTCGGCCTTGACAAGCCGCACTTCCAGCACGCCGTCTTTCATCGAAGCCGTCACCTTGGTCGGATCAACGTTGTCAGGTAAGACAAAGCTGCGCACAAAGCGGCCATACGCACGTTCGATGCGGTGGAATTTCTTGCCCTGCTCCTCTTTTTCCAGTTTGCGCTCGCCGCTGATGGTGAGCACGCCGTTTTCCGCGCTGACGCGCACGGCATCCTTGGGGACCTCCGGCAGATCCAGCTTGAGGAGGAATGCGTTCTCATCCTCGCTGATGTCCACCATTGGTGCCCAGTCCGCCGTGGTCATGGCTTCGTTGCCGGTACGGGCGCCCTGTCGCTGGGGGGGCCGTCCCAACATCGTCGCCAGGCGGTTTTGCAATTCATCCAGTTCCCGGAAGGGGTCCCACGGAGTCAATGCAGACATATCGGTTCTCCTTGAACAATGCCGGCGAATTGGATGACGCACCGAACAGAGCCGCCGGCTCACTCTGAATAGCGCCTACTACTTTTCGTTTCTATCAAGAACAAGTCCTTGGGTCAATTGAAGGATGTCGTTCTCGTCGAGCGTTTCCCGCGCCAGCAGTTCGCGCGCACAACGCTCCAGCACCGCGCGGTTGGTGTCGAGGATCCGGTAGGCGCGCTCGAACACGCCCATCACGATGTCGCGGATGGCCTGATCGATGCGCGCCTGGGTCGATTCGGCCACCCGGCAGCCGCCGTGGGCCAGCTCGGGGACGTCGAGAAAACGCGGCCGCTGCGCCTCAAACGCGATGTAGCCGAGCCCCTCGTCCATGCCAAAGCGGGTGATCATGTCGCGCGCGATGTCGGTGGCTCGCGCCAGATCGTCTGCGGCACCGGTCGACAGTTCGCCAAACACCAACTTCTCTGCGGCGCGCCCGCCCAACAGTACGGCGATCTTGTGCTCCAGATCGGCGCGCGTCATCAGGAACCGGTCCTCGGTGGGGCGTTGCAGCGTGTAGCCCAGTGCGCCGATGCCGCGCGGAATGATCGATATCTTGTGTACCGGGTCTGTGCCTGGTAGCGCCAGCGCCACCAAGGCATGGCCCATCTCGTGATAGGCCACCGTCTCGCGCTCCTTCGGGTTGAGGACACGGTTGCGCTTCTCCAAGCCGGCGACGATGCGCTCGATCGCTGCAGTGAAGTCCTGCAGCTCGACCGCACGGGCTTTGCGCCGGGTGGCAGCCAGCGCCGCTTCGTTAACCAGGTTGGCTAGGTCGGCACCAGAAAAGCCCGTGGTCAGCGCAGCCACCTGTTCGAGATCGATATCCTGAGCCAGCGTCACCTTCTTGACGTGGACTTTCAGGATGTCCAGCCGTCCCTTCTTGTCGGGCCGGTCCACCAGCACCTGACGGTCGAAGCGACCGGCGCGCAGCAGCGCCTGGTCGAGGATTTCGGGGCGGTTGGTGGCGGCGAGGATGATCAGCCCGACCGAGCTGTCGAAGCCGTCCATCTCCGTGAGCAGCTGGTTGAGGGTCTGCTCGCGCTCGTCGTGGCCGCCGATGGGGCCGCCGACGCCGCGCGCGCGGCCCAGCGCATCGAGCTCGTCGATGAAGATGATGGCCGGCGCCTGCCCGCGGGCCTGCTCGAACAGGTCGCGCACGCGCGCTGCACCCACGCCGACGAACATCTCGACGAACTCCGAGCCTGAGATGGAAAAGAACGGTACCCCGGCCTCGCCCGCCACGGCCTTGGCCAGCAGGGTCTTGCCCGTGCCGGGCGGGCCAACCAGCAACACACCTTTCGGGATGCGCGCGCCGAGGCGGCCGTAATCCTGCGGGTTCTTCAGGAAGTCGACGATTTCGACCAGCTCGGCCTTGGCCTCATCGACACCCGCGACATCGGCAAAGGTGACGCCGGTGTTCTTCTCCATGAACACCTTGGCGCGGCTCTTGCCGATGCTCAGGAAGCCGCCCATGCCCTGCTTCTCGGCGAAGCGGCGGAACAGGAAGAACCAGACGCCGAAGAAGGCCACCGCCGGCAGAATCCAGGAGAGCACATCACGTAGCCAGGTGCTTTCCACCACCCGCGCGTAAGGCACGTCGTACTTGGACAGCCGCTCGGCCAGGTCGGGTTCGACGCGAGTGGCCACGATGGTGGTCTTGCCCCGGCTGTCCGGCGATTTCAGGCGCCCGGTGACCGTGCGATCCGCCACCAGCACATCGGCGACGCGCCCCTCGGCCAACGCTTTCTCGAATTCGCTGTAGGGTACGGGCTCGACGGTCTTGGCTGCCTGCCAGTAGTTCTGCAGCGTCAGCAGCAACAGGACGGCGACGATCCAGTAGCCAATGTTCCAGTGATCTTTCTTTTCCCTGGGCAATGTTCCTCGCAAGTCGTGTCGCTAGAGAATGGGGGTGAACAGACGGGCCAACCCGTCGCGTAAGCGGATGGCCAGCGGGCGGGCACGCAACGCCTTCGCCGATATCTCGCCCGACGCATCACGAGCGGCATCAAAAAGGGATGACAGCCGCGTAGACAACGCGGTGTCGTACACCTCCACATTGAACTCGAAGTTCAGGCGCAAACTGCGCGCATCCCACTTGGCCGAACCCAGGCAGCACCACGCTCCGTCTACCAGCATCAGCTTGCTGTGGTCGAACGGGCCAGGCCGTTCGAAGATGCGTACACCGTGCTCCAGCACCTGCCAGTAGTGGGCGCGCGCGGCCCATTGTACCGTGGGATGGTCGCCGTTTGCGGGCGTCAGCACCTCGACGCGCACGCCGCGCAACGCGGCCGTGCTCAGCGCCGCGATCATCGGCTGATCGGGCACGAAGTAAGGTGTCCAGATGCGCACCGAATGCTTCGCCGCGCTCAAAGCGCCCATGAAGGTCCAGCGCATCCTGTCCAGGGCCTCATCGGGACCGGCCTCGATGCCGCGCGCCCAAGAGGTTCCTTGCTCATCAGCCGTTGCGGGCGGTTCGCCCCAGAAACCCTTGCTGAGCCGCTCGCCCGTGGTATCGCACCAATCATCGGTGAAGCACCGCATCAGATGCGCAACCACCGGCCCGCGCAGACGAAAGTGCAAATCGTGACAGGCCTGCTCCGGCGCATCGGGCCACCAATACGGGCTGAA
>JARKOY010000134.1 GCA_029975555.1 Spirochaetia bacterium
TCACGAAAGTCGGTAACACCCGAAGCCGGTGGCCCAACCCTTGGGAGGGAGCCGTCGAAGGTGGGATTGGCGATTGGGACGAAGTCGTAACAAGGTAGCCGTACCGGAAGGTGCGGCTGGATCACCTCCTTTCTAAGGAGCACTGAGGCGCTGCCTGAGGGTGGCGTCCAGGGCCATGTCCGGGCGAGTGTCCCGGGCTGGTTGCTCATGGGTGGAACATCGATTAGTTGGCCATGTCGGCGTGGTTGACCTAGTACGGCTCTTCGGAGCGTGGAACGGTCGGTGCGTGCGGGGTGGTCTGGGCACACTGTTGGGTCCTGAGGGAACGGGCGTTGCCCCCCTCCGGCCGGCTTCCTTGCCGGTGCGTGTCGGATCGTCTCGTCTCATGCGAACCAGTCCCGGGTGGGGCTAGGCGGTGGGTGTGAGGTGGTTCCGCCCGTAGCTTGAGAACTGCACAGTGGACGCGAGCATCTTTGATCTTTGTGGTCAAGTTTTTAAGAGCGTTCGGTGGATGCCTTGGCACTAGGAGCCGAAGAAGGACGTAGCAGCCTGCGATAAGCCTCGGGGAGTTGGCAAGCGAACCGTGATCCGAGGATGTCCGAATGGGGAAACCCAGCCGCGGTCATGCGCGGTTACCCATGCCTGAACACATAGGGCATGTGGAGGGAACGTGGGGAAGTGAAACATCTCAGTACCCACAGGAAGAGATATTCCGTGAGTAGTGGCGAGCGAAAGCGGATGAGGCCAAACCGATGGTGTGTGATAGCCGGCAGGCGTTGCATCGTCGGGGTTGTGGGACTCAGCAGTCGGTGCTGCCGCATCGGCAGGGAGTCAGAAAGTCGCGTCATAGTCGAACGGCATTGGAAGGCCGGGCACAGAGGGTGCAACCCCCGTAGACGAAATGTCGTGACCTCCCGTTGAGGATCCCAAGTAGCACGGGGCCCGAGAAATCCCGTGTGAATCTGGAAGGACCACCTTCTAAGCCTAAATACTACCTAGTGACCGATAGCGGACCAGTACCGTGAGGGAAAGGTGAAAAGTACCCCGGGAGGGGAGTGAAATAGTACCTGAAACCGAGCGCTTACAATCCGTCGGAGCCTCCTTGGCAGGGGTGACGGCGTGCCTTTTGAAGAATGAGCCTGCGAGTTAGTGGTGCGTGGCGAGGTTAACCCGTGTGGGGAAGCCGTAGCGAAAGCGAGTCCGAATAGGGCGACCGTAGTCGCGTGCTCTAGACCCGAAGCGAAGTGATCTACCCATGGGCAGGTTGAAGCGCGGGTAAGACCGCGTGGAGGACCGAACCCACCAGGGTTGAAAACCTGGGGGATGACCTGTGGGTAGGGGTGAAAGGCCAATCAAACTTCGTGATAGCTGGTTCTCCCCGAAATGCATTTAGGTGCAGCGTCATGTGTTTCTTGCCGGAGGTAGAGCTACTGGATGGCCGATGGGCCCCACCAGGTTACTGACGTCAACCAAACTCCGAATGCCGGTAAGTGAGAGCGTGGCAGTGAGACTGCGGGGGATAAGCTTCGTAGTCGAGAGGGAAACAGCCCAGACCACCAGCTAAGGCCCCTAAGCGTGTGCTAAGTGGGAAAGGATGTGGAGTCGCACAGACAACCAGGAGGTTGGCTTAGAAGCAGCCACCCTTAAAAGAGTGCGTAATAGCTCACTGGTCAAGTGATTCCGCGCCGACAATGTAGCGGGGCTCAAGTACACCGCCGAAGCTGTGGCATTCACACTTGTGCTAGGTCTTCGTGATCCAGGCGTGTGGATGGGTAGGGGAGCGTCGTGTGGCGGGTGAAGCCGCGGGGTGACCCAGCGGTGGACGCCACACGAGTGAGAATGCAGGCATGAGTAGCGAATGACGGGTGAGAAACCCGTCCGCCGAATGACCAAGGGTTCCAGGGCCAGGCTAATCCGCCCTGGGTAAGTCGGGACCTAAGGCGAGGCCGACAGGCGTAGTCGATGGACAACGGGTTGATATTCCCGTACCGGCGAAGAACCGCCCATACCGAATCCGGTGATGCTGAGCGCCCGAAGCGGTGGGACTCTCTTCGGAGGGTGTCGTCGTGGAGCGCGCGACCCGAACCGGTAGTAGGTAAGCGTATTAACAGGGGTGACGCAGGAAGGTAGCCTCCGCGTGGCGATGGTAGTCCACGTCCAAGGGTGTAGGGCGAGATGTAGGCAAATCCGCATCTCATGTGCCTGAGACCTGACGGTGACCGCGAATGCGGGAAGCAGGGTGATCCTATGCTGCCAAGAAAAGCCTCGACGCGAGGTTCTAGCCGCCCGTACCCTAAACCGACTCAGGTGGTCAGGTAGAGAATACCAAGGCGTTCGAGAGAATCGTGGTTAAGGAACTCGGCAAAATGCCCCCGTAACTTCGGGAGAAGGGGGGCCGAAGGGGTGAAGCCGCTAGCCGGCTAGCCTTCGACGGCCGCAGAGACCAGGGAGAAGCGACTGTTTACTAAAAACACAGGTCCGTGCGAAGTCGCAAGACGATGTATACGGACTGACGCCTGCCCGGTGCTGGAAGGTTAAGAGGACGGGTCAGCCGCAAGGCGAAGCTCAGAATTTAAGCCCCAGTAAACGGCGGTGGTAACTATAACCATCCTAAGGTAGCGAAATTCCTTGTCGGGTAAGTTCCGACCTGCACGAATGGCGTAACGACTTCTCCGCTGTCTCAACCGCGAACTCGGCGAAATTGCACTACGAGTAAAGATGCTCGTTACGCGCAGCAGGACGGAAAGACCCCGGGACCTTTACTATAGTTTGGTATTGGTGTTCGGGACGGCTTGTGTAGGATAGGTGGGAGACTGTGAAGCCGGCACGCCAGTGTCGGTGGAGTCAACGTTGAAATACCACTCTGGTCGTTCTGGACATCTAACCTCGGTCCGTAATCCGGATCAGGGACAGTGCCTGATGGGTAGTTTAACTGGGGCGGTTGCCTCCCAAAATGTAACGGAGGCGCTCAAAGGTTCCCTCAGCCTGGTTGGCAATCAGGTGTCGAGTGTAAGTGCACAAGGGAGCTTGACTGTGAGACTGACAGGTCGAGCAGGGACGAAAGTCGGAACTAGTGATCCGGCGGTGGCTTGTGGAAGCGCCGTCGCTCAACGGATAAAAGGTACCCCGGGGATAACAGGCTGATCTTGCCCAAGAGTCCATATCGACGGCATGGTTTGGCACCTCGATGTCGGCTCGTCGCATCCTGGGGCTGGAGTAGGTCCCAAGGGTTGGGCTGTTCGCCCATTAAAGCGGTACGCGAGCTGGGTTTAGAACGTCGTGAGACAGTTCGGTCCCTATCCGCTGCGCGCGCAGGAAACTTGAGAAGGGCTGTTCCTAGTACGAGAGGACCGGAACGGACGAACCTCTGGTGTGCCAGTTGTTCCGCCAGGAGCACGGCTGGTTGGCTACGTTCGGAA
>JARKOY010000081.1 GCA_029975555.1 Spirochaetia bacterium
TGTTCACCGCGCTCGCGATCGCCCGCGACCTACAGGCCCGCACCGGCTGGAGCATCAAACGCATCATCCAAACCCTCCAACCGCTACGCCACGTCACCATCACCATCAACGGTCACCCGATCGAAGCCCAACCCGCCATCCCCGACAACACCCGAGAAATCCTCAACGATCTCGGAATTTCGGGGCACTAAACCTGTGGAAGTCAGGTCCAAGTCAAGAAGTGTTGCACACACATAGATTCCGTGCACCTACCGTTCGCGTTTGGCCGCCGATGCTCGCCGCCCGCTAGCTTCGATAGAATCTCGGTCCATGACGCAGCGCGCGAGGGTGGAATGGGTTGACGCAGCGCGCGGACTAGCCATAATCGGCGTGGTCGTTTACCATACCGGGCTATTCCTGGGACCCGTTGGATGGGCTGCTGGCTGGCCCCGCGTCATGGCCGCCTTGGAGACGTTCCGGATGCCCGTGTTTTTCTTCGCTTCGGGGCTTTTCGCGGGAAAGATCCTCACCCAGCGCTTCGCGGATCTGTGGGCGCGCCGTCTCTCGCTTTTCCTCTACCTGTATGTGCTTTGGTCGATCGTGCGATGGGTGTTCTTCCAGTTCGTTCCCTTCACTCTCGACCCGTCTAGCGGAGATCCCTCCAGCTGGGTGGAGCTCGTGGCCATCTTCGTGTGGCCTCGCGGGGGTCTTTGGTTCATTTACGCCCTAACGATCTTCTCAACGTTCGTGTGGCTCACTCGACGGGCGCACGCATGGATCCCGATCTGTATCAGCATCGTCGTGTCATTCTTGTTCACCTCAAGCATCCTGGACACTGGCAACGGTGCATGGAACAAGACTGGCGCGTATTTCGCTTTCTTCGTATGCGCGATCTATGTTCGCGACGCGGCCCTACGACTGGCGGATCGCCTTTCTACTTTCGCGGCTGTCTTGGCGACCGGCCTCTATCTCCTGCTTGACCTTGTCTACTTGACGATAATGAGAGACCTGCCCGGCGCTCGGCTTCTAGTGAGCGCGATGGGTGTTGTCTCCGGGATCGCGCTATCGACCCTTGTCGTCAGGTGCGGACCGTGGCTGGGGTGGGTGACCTTCCTTGGGACAAGAACCCTGCCGATCTATCTAGTGCACTACTTGCCGGTCGCGGCAATTGCCGCACTTCTTTCGCCTGTGAATGTTCCGGGTGAGGCGGGTTGGGTCGCGGTACCGGTGGTAGCGGTGGTCGCCATCTGCGTGTCGTTACTGCTCGATCATGCTCTGCGTGGTGTGCATGGTGTTTTCGACCTTCCGCGCAAGCGGGACGCGATTACGACCGCGAGCGGCCCCGTTCGATAGTCTTCGCGTCCGTCACCGAACCGCCTTATGGCGGTGTCCACTGGGATGTCTCAGAAACGTGGTGCTTGGTGTGTCAGTGCAGTCCCATTTCATGGGGCTGCTCAGTAGCGGTGTGATGATGGTGTTCGGTCTGCGGGATGGGCCATCAGAGGACATCTCGGGCGATGAACGTGGCCACGACAGGTGGGATTCTGACCGAGGCGCAGGAACTGCTCAAGCATCGCAACGCGGCCAGCACGCGGGTCCATGCAAGAGCTGACCTCGGGTCGTTGCGGACGTTGGTCGGAGCATTCGGCAGGTGCCGCGATGAGCTGCAAAATGACCCCGATGTCTACTGGATCCAGCGACGGGTTTCGGCTCGTGCCGACCGAATACCTGTCGTAGCAGTCTTGCTGGTTCGAAACCCGCGGGAGAGGGCGCCCCCAGCAGCGATCAACCCACGCGACGGGATCCGGTGATGACACCCTGGATCATTGATGAGTGGGGCACGAAGTCTTGCCGCGCCCAGCGACCGGCGCTCCGACTGTCGGAGCTGACCAAAATGCAACGGGTCGTTGCGCTTCTCATTTGTGTGCGGTCGTGGTTTCGGCGGGCAGATCGCAGTCCCTTGCTGGCGACTGGCCCTATCTGCGGGCGCGGCTGATGATCGTGCTGGGCGTAGCGGGCAGCCGAGTCTTTGCCGGCAAGACCTGCCGGTCGTACGTGCCGGTCGTGAGGTTCGCCCTCGCTCTCGTGCCGCTTGCTGACCTCTATGCGAACGCGGTTGCTGCGGTCGACTTGTAGCCGGCGGGCGCGGCTGGGCTGTTGCTCGTCCCTGCGTTCGGGGAACCTCGTGCGGCGCTCGGCAGGTGCTGTGGGGTCGCGGTGGACTGGGCGTGGGTGTTGTGTTGAGGAGCCGTGCGTCGTGACCGTCCGTGTTGGCTGCGTCCGATGGTTTGAGTGAGGCCAGGCGGAAGTTGTGGGCGGATGCTCTCGCGTTGTGGGCGGCCCATCCGGTCGTGGGGGCGGGCCCGGCGCGGTGGGGTGTTGTCTTGTTCGCCGGGCTCTTGGTGGTCGGGATGGTGCTTGCTGCTCGCTCGGGCGGGGCGGCCGCGGTTATTGGTGTGACTGCGTGGACGTGTTTGGCTGTGCACTCGTCCGTGGACCATCTGTATGAATTCTGGCCGGTGACGTTGGTGAGTGGGCTCGTCATCGGGTTGGCGGGGGCGGGGTCGTTGGTGGTGGCTTCTGAGCCGGGGGTGGAGCGCTAGTCTCTTCGTCCACACGGGTCTAGGACACAGATTCGGGCGTTCTGCAGGGGTCATCCTGCGTGTGCTGCAAAGTCTCGGAGGAACGGGGCGGTGCCGTTCGACATGGCGGACAATTGGGGCCATGGTCGAACCGATTCCGGCGAGCACTGCGGGCACTACTCAGCACCGCGCGGCTCGCGATTTGTCTCGCTGGCTTGTGCATCTCGCTCGGACCCCGGATGATCTTGCGGGCATTCTGGTGCGGGGCACTATTCAGGCGCGCAATTCGTTCGGGATAGCTAGGCCTCATCGGCGACTTCTGACTCGCCAGGACACCGTCTGTTTCACGGAGATGCCAGTTAGCGAATTGGGGAGGATGACGAGCCGCGGTAGGCGATGGGGCGTTGGTTTCGAGAAGGAGTTCTTGCGGGCCCGGTTCGATGCTCAACCGGTCTGGTATCTCAGTGATCCTTCCCCTCAATTGCGCGCGGTTCAGCAGATGCTCGACGGGCGTATCGCCGCGTCGGTGGATGGTCTTGAACCCTCTGATCCGTATTGGAAACCGACACCCTTCATCGATACTGTGCGTCCGAGGGGCTCAGCCAGACCAGTGTCGCCGAGCCCTTCGGCCATTGAGATCTTGAGATGAGTGCGAACGTGACCAAGCCCCTGTCGCTGGGTGCTCATCTCGCGGTGCTGGAGCTC
>JARKOY010000082.1 GCA_029975555.1 Spirochaetia bacterium
CACCGTACCTGGACAAAAGCCTGGAAAACCCCAGGCAAAACCAGCCCTGAGTATGTCCCCCGCTTCGTCCTGGCTTGAAACCATTGAAAACCACCCCGTTCTCCGCGCTCCTGCCCTTTGCACAAGCTTGAGAGCACTAACCAAAGATTCCGAACCTCTGGATCGAAACGTACAAGGGACAGGTCGACGTGATCACAAAAAAAATTACTAAAAATAATTCATGAAGAACCACAGGCAGAATAGCCCTCACCCCATATTGCATTTTCCTACATTTTTGTAGTAATGTGGCCTCCATGAATTTGACGCTGATTCCTGACGAGAAGGAGACTCTGCAGTTCTTATTGGATGTCGCACGGACGCTGGACAAACATGTTGAACTTCGGAGCGCTCTGGGGCCTCTCTTGTCCCTCTTGGAAGTACGCGCAGGGCTTGTCCGCGGCATGGTGACACTCTTGGAGCGGAGTACAGGGGTGTTGAAAATAGAGGAAGCCAATGGCCTTTCGGCCGAAGAGAAGGGCAGAGGGACGTACCGCCTTGGTGAGGGGCTCATCGGCCGAGTGTTCGAAACCGGGCTCCCCGTGGTGGTGCCAGACCTTTCCAAGGAACCTCTCGTTTTGAATAGGGCCGGCATGCGCTCAAAAGAAGATTTAGCAGGGCTCGCGTTCTATTGCTTTCCCATCCTGGCCGGGGGCTCGGTGATCGGGACTCTGAGTGCGGAGCGCCGGTTGCCCGCAGCACAGCAGGATGCATGGATGCAGTGGGACAAAAGCCTGCTGGAACAGGTGGCCTCCATCATCGCCGACTCGGCAAAACTGAGGGAACGCATCCAGGAAGAGCAGTTCCGTCTCAGACAGGAATTGCTGAAGGACGATGCAGATCAGAAAACGATTCCTCTCTCTTCTTCCCGGACCGCGCTCTCCGGCTCCTCAATGATCGGCACCAGCACCTCAATGCAAAAAGTGTATGAGCTCATCGCACAGGTGGCTCCCAGCAATGCGACGGTCCTCATTACTGGGGAAAGCGGCACTGGCAAAGAGTTGGTTGCCCAAGAAATACACCGGCTTTCTCGCAGGGCGGACAAGCCCTATATAACGATAAACTGTGCTGCACTTCCTGAGTCGGTCATCGAAAGCGAGCTCTTTGGCCACGAAAAGGGAGCCTTTACAGGTGCGGTAGCCCAGCGCAAGGGACGCTTTGAACTGGCGCATCGAGGGACCCTCTTCCTCGATGAAATCGGAGAGCTTTCGCCGCAGGTCCAGGTCAAGCTTCTCCGAGTGCTTCAAGAGCGCGAAATCGAACGCGTGGGCGGGGATCATCCCATCAAGGTGGATGTCCGTCTGATTGCCGCAACAAACCGGAAACTGGAACAGGAGGTGAAAGCAGGAAGGTTCAGGGAAGATCTCTATTATCGTCTGAACGTGTTTCCTATCCATGTACCGCCGCTCCGCGAGCGGAAGAGCGACATTGTGCTCCTGGCGGATTATTTTGTGGAAAAGTATGCAGAAAAGAACGGAAAGTTGATAAAACGCATTTCCAGCCCTGCGCTCGACTTACTGACGAGCTATCACTGGCCGGGAAATGTTAGAGAACTGGAAAACTGCATCGAACGGGCCGTCATCCTCTCCACCGATATGGTGATTCACTCTTACCATCTGCCGCCAAGCCTTCAGTCGGCCATGTCCACCAACACCGAACCCACCACCACCCTGGAAGCGGCGCTTTCTCGGCTCGAGAAGGAACTCATCGTCGAAGCGTTGAAAATCACAAACGGAAACATGGCGGCAGCGGCCAGGCGCCTAGGCATTACAGAACGGCAGATAGGCCTGAGGGTGCACCATTACGGGATCAACTGGCGCCTGTATCGATCGACGAGAATACAATAAAATATCTCTACGATGTTTACTCTTCACGCTGATTAAAGATGCAATGATGGGTCTGGACTTAGCCGATTACACGTCGGAAGCATAATCAGATTCAGATATTCAGCGACGAAGAAAAAAATGTATCCGAATTCGCACCGGCAAAACCGAACCTCTAGCCACAGAAGCCACAGAGGACCTTGAGACGCGCATCCATGCGCACCTTACATTTATGTATGAATCGGGTGCAGTTCATACATAAATGTAATACTCAGGCCGATTGTCCTGGCAAGCTAAAGAAAAAGGCGGATATCGCCGGAACATTATTCCGAAGGAAACGAAGTTTTTGGATCGTATTTTAATGGATCGGGGCTTCTTTTTGCCCACTTGCCCCTGAAGAGGGGGCTGATTTCAAGTTTTTTGAAATATGTTCAATTTATGGTATGGTTTTTGCTAAAACTACAACATAACGAGTGATGGGGCGATCTCGTGCCCCGTCACAGTACATTACGTGTGTAGGAGTAACTATGAGTGAAGCCTTCGATCTCACCGAAAACCCCATATCTAATCTGTATGGAAGCAATTGTTTTTCCAATGCAGTGATGCGTGAACGTCTGCCCAAAAATGTGTACAAGGAAATTCTTGCGGTTCAGGCTGGAGAAAAAGAACTGACGCTGGAAGTCGCGGACGTAGTGGCCGCCTCGATGCGGGCGTGGGCCATGGAAAAGGGAGCCACTCATTACACTCACTGGTTCCACCCCCTCACCGGCCTCACCGCCGAAAAGCACGACTCCTTCATCGCACCCACCTCGGACGGCAAAGTCCTCATGGAGTTCTCCGGCAAAGAGCTCATTAAGGGAGAGCCCGATGCATCGAGCTTCCCTTCTGGAGGGCTGCGGGCGACCTTCGAGGCCCGGGGTTACACAGCCTGGGATGTGACTAGCCCAGCCTTTCTAAAACAGGACCCCACCGGAACCACTCTGTGTATTCCTACCGCATTCATCAGTTACTACGGACAAGCGCTCGACAAAAAGGTGCCCCTGCTCCGCTCTATGGACGCGTTGAGTACACAGGCGATGAGGGTACTGCGAGCTCTTGGGAATACTACCTCCAAGCGGGTCACCACCACCGTGGGGCCTGAGCAGGAGTACTTCCTGGTGGACAAACAGTATTTTGACAAACGCCCGGACCTGCTTTTGACCGGCAGAACAGTCTTCGGCTCCATGCCCGCCAAGGGGCAGGAAATGGAAGATCATTACTTCGGAGCCCTTAAGGAGCGAGTCGCTGCTTTCATGCGGGAACTGAACATAGAGCTCTGGAAAATGGGTGTCGCCGCCAAGACCCAACACAATGAGGTTGCACCAAACCAATTTGAAATAGCCCCCATTTTCAGCACCACCAACGTTGCGGTGGACGCAAACCAGTTGGTGATGGAGACGCTCAAGAAGGTCGCCCGTCGGCACGGCATGGAAGCCCTGCTCCATGAAAAACCCTTTGCGGGCGTCAATGGTTCGGGAAAGCACAACAACTGGTCCATGGCCACCGACGATGGAATCAACCTCCTCGATCCTGGAGAAAATCCTGAGTCCAATGCCCGCTTCTTACTATTTACCGCCGCGATCATCGAAGCGGTAGACCGGTATGCGCTGTTGCTCAGAGCCTCCACCGCAACCGCCGGCAACGATCATCGCCTAGGGGCCAACGAGGCGCCTCCCGCCATCGTCTCTGTCTTCCTGGGCAGCCAGCTCACGGAGATTTTTGACAACATCGCGGAAGGCAAGGCGTCCAACGGCATCGCCGGCGGAGAGAAAATTAGACTCGGCGTCACTTCTTTGCCCTCACTCCCCAAGGACGTGTCGGACCGCAACCGAACCAGTCCCTTTGCGTTCACAGGAAATAAGTTCGAATTCCGCATGGTCGGTTCTTCCCAGTCCATCGCCACGCCCAACACCTATCTCAATACGGCGGTAGCCCAAGTGCTCTCCGAATTTGCGGATAAACTTGAAAAAGCCTCCGACAAAAATGCGGCGATCCAGGCAATCATCAAGGAATCATACGGCAAACATCGCCGGGTGGTATTCAACGGCAACAACTACTCGGAGGAATGGGTGCGAGAAGCGGAACGCCGAGGACTGCCAAATGTTCGGGCCACCGTCGACGCGCTGCCGGTGCTCATCCAGAAAGAGACGATCGCCCTCTTCGAGGCCCACAAGGTCTTGTCCCGCGAAGAACAGGAGAGCCGTTACCACATCTATCTGGAACGATATTCCAAGCAGATCAACATCGAAGCCGGAGTGATGATCGAGATGGCCCGCCGTTCGATCTTCCCCGCAGTCTCTTCCTACGCCAGCTCCCTCGCCAGAGATGCTGCGGCCTTGGCGGCCCTCGGAGCGACCAGCGCTCCTCAGGAAAAACGCGCAAAGAAAATTGCAGAGCTCGCCAGCGAGTTGTACGAGGAAACAGAAAAGCTTGAAAAAGTGCTGGGGGATGCCCAGGCCATAGAGGACACCTTTACCCAGGCCAAGGCCTACCGCGAGAAGGTAGTGCCACAGATGGCCAGCCTACGGAGTAAGGCTGATGCGCTGGAAAAACTGGTGGCAAAGGAGGTCTGGCCCTTCCCAGGCTATGAAGAATTGCTGTTCAAGCTATAAATCAATTCAAAAACGTCAGCCTCCTAATAATAGGCCCTTGTCTTCAGCGTCGGCCGGGACAAGGGCCTTCTTTTTAGGCTGATCGACAGCTTGAGTCTGGCCTACATGGGGGTGCCACACAGTGTTGCGTAGTGCGGCCCATTCTGACGTTCCGCATGGTTCCAGCGAGGGTGCTATACATTCTGTATTACCCTGTAAATTACCGCACGTGGCTCAACACCGAACCGCCAACAGCATCTGCAAGCGCCAACAATGCATCCACCAGGGATGGCTTGAGGGAAGAGGAGATGACAAGCGGCGGGGCGAGCAGTTCCATGCCCTTCATCTCGCCGATCAGCTTCCTCATGACGGTGTGGGCGGCAGGGGCCCAGGAGCCATTGCCGATTAAGGCCACCTTTCTATTCTGCAGATTCAATACGGCCATGTCTCGCAGAAGCGCCTCCATGCCGAAATAGAGCCCGGCGTTGTAGGTCGGGGCAGCAAAGACTAGGTGGCTGTATTTGAACGCATCCGCGATGATATAGGATGCGTGGGTCTTGGAGACGTCGTACACCCGCATATCCTCTACACCTTTTTCGGCGAGATGGTTGGCGACGACGGCAACCGCGTTCTCCGTATTGCCGTACATGGAGGCATAGGCCAGCACGACACCCGTCTTTTCTGGCACGTATCGGCTCCAAAGATCGTACTTGTTCAGAATATAATCCAGATTTTTGCGCCAGATCGGGCCGTGCAGCGGACAGATCATCCGCACCTCAAGCCCCGACACCTTCTTCAGCGCCGACTGCACTTGTGCACCGTATCTGCCCACGATATTCGTGTAATAGCGGCGCGCTTCATCGAGGAAAAGGCTTTCGAAATCGAGTTCGTCGCTGAAAAGGTTCCCAGAGAGCGCGCCGAATGCCCCGAACGCATCGGCAGTGAAGAGGATGCCTTCTCGCACTTCATAGGTGAACATCACCTCGGGCCAGTGCACCATGGGAGCAAAATAAAAGCGCAGCGTGTGCCGGCCTAGAGGAAGTTCGTCGCCTTCCCGCACCTCGTGGATCTTGGCCTCGACATCGAAGTTGTAGAACTGACGGATCATCTGGAAGGTCTTGGAGTTGCCCACGATCTTCATCCTCGGAAACCGTCTGCAGAGCTCCTCGATATTGGCGCAGTGATCCGGCTCCATGTGGTTGACGACGAGATAGTCGACGGCCCTGCCCTGGAGCACATGCTCGATGTTCTCGAAAAACTGCCTGCTGATCGAAAAATCGACCGTATCGAGCAGCGCGACCTTCTCGTCCATAATCAGATATGAATTGTAGGCGATGCCGTTCGGCAGAGGAAACATGTTCTCGAACAGCGCCAGCCTTCGATCGTTACCTCCTACCCAGAACATGTGGGGAGTTATGTGCCTCGTACAATACATACCATTTCCTTTCCTACGCATACGTCGCCCCGTGAGGCAACGTCATACATCAACGACTTAGGAATACCTAACTTATATGTAAAAATATACTGTTTTTAGGACGGGGTACAAAGCAAAACTACGCAAGACCCTCGAGGACGCCATCCGGGTACAGGTCAAAAACTTACAAAGCGGACTCTACGACGTGCAAGCCCACGTCGAATCGCACATGGGACTACAGTCTTGTACTTTATCTTGAGGGGAACAAATACTACAATAAAAGTATTAGTCCCGGACAAGGTCGGAGCGAAGGTGTCGAACTTGCAGAACAACGAGAGTCACCAAAGTAGGTCTCAAATGCAGAATCTGATAACGAAGTTCCTTCGGTCTCCTCTGGCCATTGGCGTCGTGTGTGGCAATGCCCTCTTGGCAGTGGGTGCGGCGCTCGCCGGCATTGCGCCTGTGCTTGTTGTCGCGCCTCTCTTTGTGTTCGTGACGGGAGGAGAGCTCGCCATGATACTGCTCTCGAAGTCGGGAGCCAAGGCAATTCTTGCTGAACAAAAGCGAGAGCGGGATGAACACGATGCCGAGTGCCTTGAAGAGACGGCCCGCCAGCGAAAGCGCCTTGCCATGCTCCGCATCGAAAATCCTGAAGTGAAGGCAGCCATAGACCGGCTCGTGTTTGTGGCCGGCGTGTACCTTGAATCCTGCGCAAAGGGGAATGCAAGGAATCCTATTGTGGAGGATGCTGTGCAGAATGCAGCCAAAACAGTGGATGGATATCTCCACCTGATCGATGCCGGCCGGATCGGCTCGCGCATCGAAAGCAAAGCTCCCACGGGGCCACAGGACCTCGAACAGAAAGCAATCCTCTCCCTCGATGGATCAACTCGCCTCATCGCAGAACAGCTTGCCCTGCCCTTTGGAGGCCTCGAAGGAAATCATACGGTGCTCGATGCAGTGGATGGACGACAGGAGCTGGAAAAATGAAACGGAGCAGATTTTGGCTGGTCATGCTGGTGTTGTTCGGATGGTCGGGACAGGCGCTCGCTGCGCTCGAAGCTCGGGCAGAATCTGTAGAAATATTCCTCACGCTGCACAGCGACGGCAAGGCGGTGGTGCAGCACTCCATCGTCTGGAACGTGAGCTCAGGCACTATGGGCGGTTTTTATTTCCAAGGAGAAAAGGCTCCCCTGGCATGGGACCGACAGCGCTGCTGGGCCGATCTGCCGGACGGAACGCGCAGCCCTCTCGACATCAAAGAGGTGGAAGACAAATGGGATATTCTCCTCGCCCAAGGCAAGCGCACGTTGGGCACCTCGACTTGGGTGCTCACCTACGGCGCCGATCTTGCCGCGGGGAAGATGGTGGGGCTCACCGAACGATCCGGCGGCGAAAAGCTCTTCTATTTCCACTGGGCTCCGCCTGAGTGGGACCAGCCGCTTGGGCACCGGGCCGTCACGGTCGTCTTCCCCATCGAGGTAAATGCGGGCGAAGCGGGGGATTCTCGATCCGAACGACTCTCGCAGCTTGGGTTCGCCACAGAAGAGTTCGTGAATAAGGAGAACAAGATCGACTGGTACGCGGCACGCGGTTCTGACGACAAAAACTATCTCGCGCTGCGGTTCTACCAAAAGGCGCCCGCCGCGCACGCCGCTCAGAATATCCAATTCTATCTGTCGGCCGAAAATGTGGCCCTCGCATTCTCTCCCCTCTTCGATGCCTTGGCAGCCAGGCAGACTGGCTCGGCGAACCCGTTAGGAGCCCTTCAATCCGAAGCACAGCCCGGCACTCCGGGCGCCGTCGGCGTAGTGCGCCCCGGTATTGGGCCAACATGGCAGCGCACGCCCCTTCTCGCCTTATTTCTGTGCGGCGGCATCGCCGCGCTCGGCGTGTTTCTCTACCGGAAGAAAATAGCAGGGTATCCGAAGGCCATGGCAAAGGCGGAGGGCATTGCATGGGCCGGCGATTCGTGGACGCCTCCCAGGCTGAGCGAAGGAACATATGCAGTGCCCGGCAAGGTGGCCGAGGACCTGCACCCCGTCGAAGTCGCGCTGCTGTTCGAACTGCCCCTGCCCCGCGTCGTGGCCGTCATGATCAAGATCCTCGAGGACGAGGGCGTCGTCCGCGTCGTGCAGGAAGCCCCTCTGCGGCTAGAGATACTTAAAGCGGAGAGCGTAGACGAGTACGGCGACGCCTTCCTGGCAGCCTTCGATGCGGAGGGCTGGGTACTCTCGGGATGCATGGCCGATTTCTTCGAAGCAGCCCTCAAAAAGCTTCAAGAAAAGATATGGGACTGCGACATCGAGGCCACCAAGGCGTACTACAGGAAAAAGCTTGCAGAAGCAGAGGCAGGAGGGGCTGCCGAGACTGCAGTTGCAGCGGGCACAGCGGCGATGCCGAGCTACAGCTGCTGGACATCCTTCATCTACGTGTACTCGCATCCGCACTACTACGGGAATCTCGGTCTTCCTAAAGAGTTTTCAGGAACATATGCCTCGTTCATGGCTTCTTCGGCCTGTTTTTCGGGGTGTTTCTCGCCGAAGAATCTCTCGGGCACCGCCGGCGCCTGCTATTCGGCCTGCCACAATGCCTGTCACAGCGCGTGCCACCAGGCCTGTCACAGCGCCTGTCATTCCGCGTGTCACTCGGCCTGCCACAGCGCATGTGTGTCTGGAGGACCACATTGAGTGCGCACATGCACGCCGTAAACAGGCCCACGACCACGCCTCGGGAGGCCGTCGGTCCATTGGACGCGCACATGCGCGCCAGCTCTTCGATGCCGCCATCAGCCGATCTACCCAACCTCTCCTGGGTCGACGATTTTTGGGCTCAGGCAGGAGAGCACATCTTCTCCAGAGAGGAGGACGGCGTCCTCATCCTGCCGCCGAACCGCGTCTACAAGGTCAACGCGACGGGCGCAAGGCTCATCGCCTACCTCAGGCGCGGCGGTTCGATGAGGGCACTGAAGCTTCCTTCGGCCGAAGCTGTGCGCGACACGGCGCTCTTTTTTGGGGACCTCGCTGCGCTCTACCGCGGTGAGGCGCCAGACAACGGCACGGTGTCTTCGGAGCCCTTCTCCTTCTCGTTTACGCGGCTGCCGGTGCTGGGCGAAATCGCGCTGACCTACCGCTGCAACAACGCGTGCCGTTTCTGCTACGCGGGCTGTAATCTGGCAGAGGACCGCCTTCCCGATGCCGAGCACTCCGCACAATCGTCGGCCTCTGGGTGCAGCGCCGCACCGACCGACCTCTCCGCCTCGGCGCCTCTTTTCCGACATCCCGAGCGCTCTACCGAGGACTACCGGCGCATCATCGACACCTTTGCGGACGAGGCTAAAATTCCATTTTTCTCGTTCACGGGAGGAGAACCCACACTGCGGGATGACCTCGAAGCGCTCGTCGAGCATGCTCGCCGGCGCAGGCTCATCACCAACCTCGTCACGAACGGCACACTGATCGACGAAGCGCGCGCCGCCGGGCTCAAAAAAGCGGGACTCGGGAGCGCTCAGGTCTCCATCGAGGGGCCAGATGAGGAAACGCACGATTTCCTCACAGGCAGGATCGGCGCCTTCCGCGAGACGCTCGAAGGAATTGCCGCGCTGCGGAAAGCTGGCATTCCCACGCAGACCAACACGACCATCACGCGCGGAAACCTTCGGCTCATCCACCGCATGCCCGCCTTTCTTGCGTCGCTAGGAATCCACCGTTTTGCCATGAACCTCTTCATCCCCACCATCCCAGGAAAAGAAGCCGATCGGCTCTTCGTCTCCTACGAAGAGATCGGCCCCTACGTCGACTCGGTGTCCAAGGCGGCGCGCGCGCTCGACATGACTTTTTTCTGGTACAGCCCCACACCTTTCTGCACCTACAACCCCCTCGCGCGCGGCCACGGCAACAAGAGTTGCGCCGCAGCGGACGGACTCATCTCGGTCGCGCCCGACGGCGCGGTGTTGCCCTGCTCCTCCTGGGATGAACCGATCGGCAACCTTCTTGAGCGGCCTTTCGATGCAGTATGGTTTTCGGGGCGCGCTCGATTCTATAAAGAGAAACACTTCGCCCCTGCACAATGCCGTACCTGCGGCAGCTTTATCGCCTGTCAGGGGGCCTGCCCGCTCTACTGGCGTTACACGCACACCGAACCATGCGGATTCGGAAAAAGCAAGGAGCTTCTATGAATACAGCCGTCATTCGCTATCGGATTCCCGGCATGGGAACCTTTTCTCGCTTGCTCGTCTTCGGGACCTGCAGCCTTGGCGGTATTCTGCTGCAGGTCTTCTGGGGAGGCGCAGGCATTGTCATTGGTACACTGCTTCTCGTGCTGCCGCTCTTTTTTCTGTCCGCAAAGCCATGGACCAATAAGCCTAAGGACATCGGTGAGGAAGACTGGCAGCCCGTCACAGATGCGGAGCTCGACCGCCTTGCCGACGCGTTCAGCGCCACTAGACATATACAGCTTCCACTGTGGTATCGCCCTGGTTTCGGCATTCCCTTTACGGTGGGCCTCGCGGTTCTGGCCGTAGTGTTCGGAACCGCGCTCACACTCCCTGGGCTCCTCGCCACGGACGCGCTCATCCTGCTGTGGCCCGCCCTCAACTTCCTCAAAATACGGCTGTGGATTCCCAAGGAATTCGAGATGGTCATGCGCGCACTGCAGGCCGCCCGTTCCGTACCCCTGCCTCCGGACATCGTCTGCACGCCCTACCTGCGGCTCGACCGCGACGTGCAAGGTCTTCGGATACCCGAGAATGCCAGACTCATGCTCGAACCACGGCGGAAACCCGACGATCTTATAGGCGTCCAGATGCAGGTGGCAATTAACAAAGGGCCGAACGGACAAGTGCCGTACCTCTACGCGGTAGTACTCACGCGCGGGCAAGGAGCGACGTGGAAAAAGGCCAGCAGCTTCAGCGCCTCAGGGTACGCGGTCGAACCCGGCGGCGATGCTTCCTACGGCACCGTCGTCATACGCCAGCACACCGAAGGCGGGGGCTACCACACCACCGCTCAGGACTGCGCGAGGCTGGTGGAAACGGTCATAACTGTGCTTAACAAAATTACGTATTGAAGCGCAGCGGGGTTCGAGCTAGACAATCGTTCTGGTTCTACAATCTGTCGATAAACCCTGTTTCCAGAAAAATAGTCGTACCAATCTTTTTATCCTCACTCTCGTTCTGCATCATGCGAATAAGATTATCTATCGCCATAAAACCAATTTCGACAGTGGGCTGTGTGATGACAGAAATCGGGTATTTAAGGTAATCGAGCCATTTGTTGTCATCGTAAGTCACAATTTTTATCTGCTGAGGAATACTGATACCCATTTCTTCCAAGCTTCCTATGAGCTGGTAACATATATCCGAAGTCGCGCAGAGGACCCCGTCCGGTTTTGTATCCTCGATGAATTTGCAGATCAGCTTGTTCGAATCTTCCTGTTTATAGTTCAATGTCAGAACATTGGTCGGGGTGTTTGCGAAATTCTTTTGAACATAAAAGCTGTACCCAAGCAAACGCTGCTGACATGTGTAGACCGTCTCCGGATAACTTATGAAGCCTATATTTTTGCAGCCCTTTGTCGCAAGATAATGAGTTCCATTATAGCCACTCTCAAAATTATTTATTCCCACAAAAATCTTATCGATGCCTTCATATTTTCTATCCACAAATACTATAGGAATGGTCGCGGTCAAAATTTCTTTAGGGCATTTTCGGGAATCCACAGGAGCGATGATTATCCCCCCCACATTTTTTTCCAAAATGCTACGGACGTTCAATTTCTCGAGTTCAGCATCGTTTTCCGAATCGCAGAGCAGAATAGAAAAACCCTGTTCAGAGGCATATGTCTCTATGGCCTTGATGACGGAAATATAATAATCTTCCAAGATGTTTGCCACAATGACGCCAATAAATCTCGTCGTAGAATGAAGAGATTTTGGTTTTTTTTTCTCATAACTGAGTTCTTCCATTATTTTAAGAATATACTCGCGCGTTTCACGTTTGACATAGCGGGTTTTGTTTATGACATGCGAAACCGTCGTAATCGATACACCTGCTTTTTGCGCAATATCAATAAGCCTGACAGGTTTGTTTTTCAATCCTATTCCTCCATGCACAGCGCAGCTAGGTTCGATTTACGGACAAGCCCATCATCGACTTTATCTTTCGAATGCCCCTATGTCAATCAATTGCCTATTTGGACACTGCTTTGGCAAAACGTCTACTTCGCCTGTTCTTAGTCGAAATGTCGTACATCACTGCGAGCGCGATGATCGCTCCTCTCACGATTTGCTGCATATACGAATTCACGCTCGCAAGGTTCATAATGTTGTTGAGAAAGCCAACAATAAGCGCTCCAACAACGGTACCACCCGCAGTTCCGAGGCCGCCAGAGAAACTCGTTCCTCCAATGATCGAGGAAGTAAGGGCCTGAAATTCATAGTTTATGCCGCCATTGGGCAAACCGGCATTGACTCTCGACATGAAGAGTACACCCGCAATGCCCACAATCACTCCGTTGAGGATAAAGGCCAATACTTTGGTCTGATTGACTGCTATCCCTGAGGCTTTCGCCGCTTCCTGGTTGCCTCCAATCGCATAGAGCGAACGCCCAAATCTTGTATGGTTCAAAATGTACCATGTGAGGACGAAGAACCCCACTAAAAAGAAAATGGGAATAGGCACTGGGCCGACAGAGCCCTGACCAAGAACCGTATATCCGCCTATCTGATAAATGTTTTGCCCTTTAGAGAACAAAAGGGCAGACCCCCTCGCCATCTCCTGCATCGCCAGCGTCGCGATAAAAGCCGGCACGGAAAATCTCGTAACGATGACCGCATTGATCAGGTTGCACAGCACGGCAATGGCTATGGCCACGATTATGGCCAAGGGCATGGACCCCGTCGCTTTGTAGCTTGCAACGGAAAGCAGCCCGGACAGCGCAAGAACCGAACCGGAGGACAAGTCGAGGAGCCCGCATATGATCAGCATTGTCTCGCCAAACGCCAGTATCGTGGTGACTGAAATCTGACGCGCCACGTTGGATATGTTTTGGGCTGAGAAAAAATTGCTATTCACCAATGAACTAATTACTATCAACGCGATAAGCACTAAATAAATACTATAGCGTCGAGTAAGGCTGGACCAAGAAATATGCTGTCTTGAATTCTCTTTCATTGTCGTACCCCCGTCATTTTCTCATATCCTGTAGCCAGTCTCATAATTTTTTCTTGACTGAATTCCTCCCTCTGAAGTTCACCGGCAATTTCTCCTTTGCATATGACATATATCCTGTCGCACATTCCGATCAGTTCGGGCAGTTCAGAAGAAACCATGACCAGAGCCTTTCCTTCCGCTGCAAGATCTCCCATGAGTTTGTAAATTTCGTATTTTGCCCCGACATCAATACCTCTTGTAGGCTCATCGAGAATAAGGACTTGAGATTTACAAAGAACCCATTTGCCAAGGACCACTTTCTGCTGGTTACCACCACTTAGCTCTTCTACTGTTGTGGAAAGAGAAGGGGCTTTTACCGCCATTCTTGAACAGATTTGATTAATAGTATCATTTTCCACCGCGCTGTGCAGATATCCCCCATAAAAAAAGAGCCTAAGGTTCGCGAGCCCCACATTTTCCCGGATATTGCGCACAGGGATTATTCCAAAGCGACGCCTATCCTCGGACAGCATGGCTATTCCGTATTTGATCGCATCTCTTGGATCATGGATGGAAACCTTTTTGCCCAAAATTGCTATTTCTCCTGATGTATACGGATCCAATCCAAAAATAGCGCGCATGATTTCTGTACGCCCCGAGCCCATAAGCCCGGCGAATCCCACGATTTCGCCTTTTCTTACAAAGAAATCAATGTTTTTGAAGGCCTTTTCAGAAGAAAGTCCTTTAACAGCCAAAGCCACTTCCCCAACCGAGACTTGCCGCTTGGGGAAATTGTTCTCCAGCTTTCTGCCCACCATGAGGGAGATAACCTCATCGATGGTAAAAGCATCGCGTGGCCTGGTATCGATCACTTTCCCGTCGCGCAGCACTGAAATGTCGTCAGCAATGCGGAATATCTCTTCCATTTTATGAGAGATGTATATTATGCTCTTTCCTCTTGCTTTCAAATCTTCAATCTTATCGAATAATCGAGCGACCTCGCGTTCCGAAATGGCAGAGGTGGGCTCGTCCATAATAATGATACCCGCATCGATTGAAATTGCCTTCAATATCTCGAGCATTTGAATGTCGGACACCGACAGATCTTTCATTTTCATTGTCGGAGAATACGGCAAATTTTCCTGTTCCAGAAGCTCGAGAGTATGGGCACGGATGGCTTTCCAATCAACGGAGCCTTGTTTCATGGGCCATCTACCGCAAAAGAGGCTCTCTTCCACCGTCATTTCGGGGATATAGTTTAGCTCTTGAAAGATCATCGAAATCCCAAGCGCCCTCGCCTGTATTGGATTCCGAATATGCACCTTTTTCCCTTCTACAAATATCTCTCCCTCGTCCGGTTGATACACGCCGTCAATAATCTTCATTAAAGTAGATTTGCCAGCACCATTTTCTCCACAAAGCACAAGCACAGAACCTTTTCTGACTTTCAGACTCACATTGTCGAGCGCACGTACACCAGGAAAAGATTTACTTATATTCCTAACTTCTAGTCTGCAGGAATCCATGCACGACCTCTGGATCATCAAATAAGATAAAAGCATGCCTCGAGCACAAATGCTCTCAGCATGCTCGTTGTTGCTTCAAGTGAATATTTTATTTTAATGCTCCGGCTTTTTTGTGGATATCGATGAGCATATTTACATTATCTTTTGTAATGAGCGGGCAATCAATATCGACATCAATCTGTTTGGCCTTTCCTGTCAGAAGCTTATTGGTGGTATCGAGGATCTTCGAGGCAAGCTCGTACGCGTTCTGGAAGCTTGTGGCAGTCAAGAGGCCGGCTTTAATCAGCAAGGCCGCTTCGGCGGTGCCATCGACACCATAGGCAAGAATGCCCTTATATGCAGGATTGTTTTTCACGACTTCAAGAGCACCGGCCGCCATATTGTCGTTCATCGAGATGATCGCATCGATTTTCGGATTCGCCTGGACCCAGTCTTCCATATAATTCATGGCTTCATCCTTATTCCAGTGTGCAATCTGTTCTCCGACGATCTTCACATCTTTGCGCTTATCGAAAAATTCCTTTTGCCAGCTCTGACGGCGGGCATCGGCGTGGAAGTTGCCGGAAGGACCGTTGAGCACGACGACTTTTGCGTTCTGCGGCACCTGTTTGAGGGCCAAACGGGCGTTGACTGCAGCCTGCTCATAAGGATCGGCGTCTACTGACGACGCACCCTTAATGCCAGCGATTCGAGCATTGGTAGTGATAGCGATGATTCCCGCAGCAACGATCTTCTCGACAAAAGGCCGCTGCGACTCGCCATTGTTCGGCTGGACGATGATTGCGTCGTATTTATTGGTAATTGCATTCTCAATAAGAGAATTTTCGATATCATCGCTCGCCTGACCATCGAAGACCTTCAGACTGATGTTCGGGTACTTCTTGGCTTCCTCTACAATGGAATTCGCCAGCCACGCTGCAAACGAATCCCCTTGCGCACGGGCAATATATGCCACCTTGTACACCTTGCCCTGAGCGAAGGCCACACCCGACACCAGAGCCACCAACAATAGCATTACGGCTATTTTTTTCATATCCGCCTCCTCCATTCTCCTTCCTTATGGATAATGACCAAAATTCAATAGATTCTGCCAATTTGCTGCAAAATCTATTGAATTTTTGCTTTAAGTAGTATTATGTAGCCAGCTTTTCAGAATTGTCAAGCAAAATTTTCAAAATTTTTTAGAATCAAATGATATATAAAATGTGATTACATTGAAATAAATAAAAATATATTTATTTAACGCCACTTGAAACATTTGAAAGCTTATCTTGTTTTTTCTCATATATTTTTGCGCAAATTTATAGATTTTTTGCTATTTTTCCTTGACAATTTTTGCTTTTCGTGTGGAAAATATAGCAACCTTGCTTTAGCTTGGTAAAAGTTCCTTGCAAGTTTGGAGAATACCATGAAAGCCCTTGTATTAAAGGAAAAAAACAGACTAGTCGTTGAAGATTTCGCCATCGATGAGAAGCTCTCTCCTTCCGATGTCAGGATTGCAATTAGAAATGTTGGCATATGCGGCAGCGACATTCATTACTACTTGCACGGACGCATCGGAGATTTCGTCGTAAAAGAGCCCTTGATTCTTGGCCACGAGGCCAGCGGAATCGTCATAGAGACAGGCGCCGAGGTCAAAAACCTCAAAGTGGGCGACAGAGTCTGCATGGAGCCAGGTATACCATCGTTTGGCAGCAATATGACACTAAAAGGAAAATACAACCTCGATCCCACCGTCCGTTTTTGGGCAACACCGCCAATTCATGGCTGTATGAGAGAATCTGTGGTACATCCCGCCAGTTTCACTTTCAAACTTCCAGATAATGTCTCCCTAGAAGAGGGAGCCCTCGTCGAACCTCTCGCGATCGGTGTTTATTCCGCTTCTACTGCAACAGTCCAGCCTGGCGACATCGCCATTGTCTTCGGTGCAGGGACCATCGGCATAGTCACTGCCCTGGCTGCACTTTCCTCCGGCTGCTCAAAAGTGATAGTGTGTGATATCAAACAGGGAAAGCTGGATATCATAAAAAAACATTTTTCCAAGAACATCATATGCGTAAACACATCCAAAGAATCGCTCGATACGATCATTCAGGACATTGCTCCGGAAGGAGTCGATATCGTCTTTGAAGCGACCGGCAATCCGGCAGTCATAGCGAATATCATCAAATATATCCGGCCCGCAGGGCGTGCGATCATGATAGGAATGCCTCCAGCCCCCGCAGCCTACGATGTTGTCGCAGCCCAAGTAAAAGAAGTAGAAATTCGGCACATCTTCAGGTACAGAAACATGTATCCGCGCACCATCAACCTGATAGCCTCGGGTGCAATGAGCGTAAAACCACTCATCACGCATTCGTACAATTTCAGCGATGTCATAGAGGCATTCCATTTTGCCGCCAGCATGCCGGAAGACGCCATAAAAATAATGATTACCATGTGAATCATGATAGAACGCGTATGAGGAAACAGCAAAACAACGATGCTCAATAATGGTCAGTGGCGACAACTCCAGGGCCCGTCATAGCGGGCAATACCACCGCGCGAATGCCAGATTTGCGTGGAGCTTGAGTTCGCCCAGTCGACGCAACAGCTCTCCCATCAACGCGGTGCCGATACCTTCACCAAGGTGATCTGCGCTGACATAGATCGTTGTTTCCGCGACAAATCGGTAGGCTGAACGATCCTTCCAGCGGCTCGCATACGCATAACCCAGAATGGAGCCCTCCGATTCATAGACGATCCACGGGTAATGGAGTGTGATCGCCTCGATCCGACGCGCCATCTCATCGTCCCCGACAGGCTCCTCCTCAAAGGAAATTGAGGTATTTTGGACATAGTAATTGTAAATTTTGCAGATACGCGCCGCATCTTCGAGGCACGCGCTTCGAATTTTCGCACCGTGCATTACGATCCCCTCTCTTTTCTATACTATCGCATGATGCGCACTGGATCGAGATTTTTACTATAGTTACTATAGGCTCAGTGACATGATATTATGGTAGCGCCACGCGGTGAACGCACACGCTCGAATGACCATCGCGGCGGCTAGGGAGCCACCAATGAAAATTTTGATAGCCTATATCTCCAAGACTGGTACCACCGAAGAAATCGCGAAGCGGATTGCTGAGATATTGCGCGCCCGATGCGCCGAAAAAAATGTCGACATCGAAGTCAGCCCCATCGATGCAGTCGGCTCCGTACTTGGATATGACAGGCTCATCCTTGGCAGTCCCATCAATGGGATGAAGGTGCTCCCTCAGTTCAGAGAATTCCTGAGTACAAGGGTTTCGGGCTCCAATATCCCCACCGATATTTTTATAGTCTCATACTTATTCGAGCAGGGCAGAAACGTCTGGCGGAGGGCGATCCGCAAAGAGCTCGAGAGCATCAGGACGCTTGCGCACGCATCTTCCGCCGAAATATTCGCAGGCAGGCTGCCCGGGCCTCTGCCCGCCTTTGCGCGCGTTATGTTCGGCACGCCGAAAGACCTCCCGCTGGACATGCGGAACTGGGGCAAGATCGAGGCATGGGCCGAGGAGATTGCAAGAAGGGTATAGCAACATTTCACCTTCTCCCCGAACAGCCGCACGACTCTCCAATAACGAGCTGGCTGGGGATATACACTTCGCGCGGCGGCATCTTCTCTTTGGATTCGATGATGGACAGGAGCATTTCAGCGGCGGCTTGGCCGATCCGTGCCTCGACTTTTTCGAGGGTGGTGGGACACGGAGAGAGCGCATCGATGATGTCGGGATGCTCAAACGAGGCCACTGCGATGTCGCCGGGAATCGAGAGGCCTTTTTCCCGCAGCGCCTTGTAGCCGCCTAACAGGAGCTGGGTGTTTCCATAGATGATCGCAGTGGGCCGCGAGCTGCCTTTTTGGTCGAGAAGATCTTTCGTCGCTTCATACCCGCTATGGATTTCCCAGTCGACGCTGCGGACAAGGCTCTCGTCGAAGGACAGCCGCGCCTCTTCGAGGGCATCGCGGAAACCGTTCAGTCGTTCGCGGGAGGATGACTCTTCCAGCGGCCCCGTGATGAAGCCGATTTGCGTGTGGCCGTGGCCCAGAATATGCTCGGCCAGGCGACGGGAATTGCCTTCGTTGTCCTGAAGCACATAGTTGCGTGCAGGACCGCTCAAACGGTTGTCGATCAGGACAAGGGGCGTGTCATCGAGATTGGGTATCTGGTCGATATATTCGCCCTGGTTGCCGATCGGCGCGAGGATGATACCGTCGATATTCTTCGCGAGGAGGGAACGGATCGATTCGATCTCGTTCTCCCTCGAATCCGAAGTGAAGCAAATGAGCGTCGAATAGCCCTTGGCGCGGAAGAACGCGTCGATTGCAATGCCGATTTCCCCAAAGAATCCGTTCGTGATGTTCGGAATGATGTAGCCGATCGTGTTGGTCTTTTGGTTTCTGAGGCTTTGGGCCGCCCAGTTTGGGGTAAAACCGCGTTTGCGGACCACTTCCATGATGAGCTCTTTTGTTTCGCGCTTTATGTCAGGATGGTTGTGTATGGCCCGCGAGACTGTCTTGATCGAAAAACCCGTTTCTCTTGCGATATCCTCAAGCCTTGTCACGGTTTGATTCTCCTCTATTCTATGATCAAATAAACATACATTCCTTACCTCCTAGCGTTGTCGACAACGTTGGCAAATGTCAAGAGCCTCGATTGTCAACTGGCCTCACACGTTTTACACACCATTGTCGTGCACCCCGGGGGCAGGTTCTGACATCCTCCTTTGGACGCACCGCAAAAAATGGCGTGTTAGCAGAGAAGATACGCACCGCCCCAAAAAAAGAACTTGACAAATCGAAATTTCGATACGATGATAGTAATCGTTGCCGACAACGTTGGCAAAACGTAGAATTCCAATCAGGAATCATGGAGGAGGCTATGAAAAAGATCGGAGCATTGATGCTGGTCGTCTTTCTCCTTGCATCCACGGCAGGGTGGGCGCAGACAGCGCCGACACAGACAAAAGGCGGCAAAACTCTCATCGGCGTAAGCATCATGGAGCTTACGGCGTATACCTGGTTTCTTGGCGTCATCGACGGCTGCAAACAGTGGGCTGCCGAGCACCCGGAGGCAAACTTTACTTTTCAGTTCGAAGATTCGCACTCTGATGTGCAGACCATGCTGAACAACATCGACAATCTTCTCGCAGCAGGGGCGAAGGGCATCATTCTGTTTCCCGCGGACGCATCTTCGGCGATCCCCACGATGAAGCAGAACGTGGCCAAGGGCATTCCCTTCGTCATTGGCGACTACAAACAGCAGCCTGCAAAACCCTCCGATGCGGTGTGGGCCACCTTCGTCGGGCACGACATGAGGGCGCTGGGTGTGGTGGCAGGCAAGATCGCGGTCGATTACCTCAAGACGCTGAACAAACCGAACCCTGTGTGTCTCTTCGTTTCTCGCCCCACGTCGGGCCAAGTGTCGAAGGACAGGTTCGAAGGCTTCAGGGACACTGTGCTCGCCGCCTTCCCCAAGGCGAAAGTGATTGAGGAAGGCGATGTCGGCGCAGGCAGCAGGGCGTCCGCCCAAGACTTGGTCGAGAATGTGCTCAAAAGAGAGCCTGTCATCGATGTCGTCTCCGGCCACAATGACGCCGAAGTCGTGGGCGCTTACAACGCTGCGGTGTCCCAGAAGAGGACGAACATCAAATTCATCGGCATTGCGGGTGATAAGGACGTCCTCTCATTCATCACCAAGGGCAACCCCGCATGGATAGGTGAAGTTCTCCAGAATCCGGTGGTGCTCGGCTATCAGGCCACCGACGCCATGTACAGGGCGCTGAAAGGCGAAAAACTGCCCGAGACCTACAATCTTCCTCAGCCAGAAGGAATTACGCCCGCCAACATAAAGAACTACGACTGGCAGAAGTGGTCTTGGCTGTGAATCGGTTCGTCAAAAGGACCATCGGCGCTGACTAGTTGATACTGAGGTGGGCGGGGGCATCCTTGCCCACCTCGATTGATATTCGCCGCTAGGGCGATCCTCTATCGAAAAAAATAAGTACATCGTTGAACACAGGTGGAGAACAGGAATGACAAGTCGTTTTCAGGCTGAGACGGGCATCCCCAATGGAGCGGTTCCATTGGTCGAACTCAGACACTGCACCATGGAATTTCCTGGCGTGAGGGCCCTGGACAATGTGAATTTTACGCTGATGCCCGGCGAGTGTCACGGTCTGGTTGGTGAAAATGGCGCCGGCAAATCGACGCTCTCCAAGTGCATCACCGGCGAAAACCATATGACCAAGGGAGAGTTGTTTATAGAGGGGAGAAAGGTACGGCTTTCCGGTTATTCGATCCATGAGTCCCAAAGGCTGGGTATCCAGGTCGTTCACCAGGAATTTCAGCTGATGAGTGAGATGACGGGCCTCGAAAACATCTTCATCGGTCACTACGCCAGAAGAGGGGGCCTGATAGACTGGAAGGCGCTCACCAAGAAGGCACGGGAACTGATGGATTTTCTGCAGTGCGATGTCAACCTAAGCGTGCCGGTCCGCTATTTGCGTACTGCCGAAAAGCAGATCATTCAACTCGCCAAAGCAGTGCAGGCCGAGTCCAAGGTGCTCATCCTCGACGAGCTCACCGCAGTGCTCCAGGAAAAGGATATCCTGAATATCTTCAGAATCATCGGTATCCTCAAAGCGAAGGGCATGGGCATCGTCTACATTTCCCACAGGCTCAACGAGATCTTTGAATGCTGCGATTCCTACACCGTGCTCTGCGACGGCCGTCACATCCACAGCGGGAATGTGCGCGACATCGACAAAAAAGAACTCATCAAGATGATCATCGGACGCGAGCTGACGCAGGTCTATCCGCCCATGAACAGGCGTTTCGGGGATGTCATGCTCGAGGTGAAGGGCCTGACCGCACCGAAAGCTTTCAGGGACATCAATTTCTACGTGAGGTCCGGCGAAGTGATCGGCCTTGCCGGCCTCGTTGGTGCGGGAAAAACCGAACTCGTGCAGGCGATCTTCGGCACGCATCCGCTGACGGGCGGCAAGATATTCATTAAAGGCAAAGAAGTGACAATAAAGAATCCTCGGCACGCAATCATGCTGGGCCTTGGATACGTCCCCGACGAGCGAAGAACCCTCGGACTGAATATGAAGTTCGACATCAAAGAAAACACGGTGCTCCCTTCGATGAGCAGGTTCAGAAAATTCAAGCTCTTCCAAGACCACAGGGCGGAGGCGCAGGCCGCCTATGATATCAACGAAAAACTTGAATTGAACTATTACTCCCTCTGGCAAAGCGTCGAAAAGTTGTCGGGCGGCAATCAGCAGAAGATCGTCATCGCCAAGTGGATGCTCCGCAACTCCGAGATATTCCTCCTGGACGAACCGACAAGGGGCATCGATGTCGGCGCCAAGTTCGAAATCTACAAGCTCATCGATGCGCTCACGCGGCAGGGGAAGAGCGTCATCATGGTCTCCCCCGAGCTCGAGGAGCTGATCGGGCTGTGCAACAGGATCTACATCCTCTACGAAGGTTCAATTATGGACATCGTCGAAGGAGAAAGAAAGACACAGGAAGTGATTATCAGCAGTCTGCTAGGAGTAAAGGAAAAATGAACACCTTTGAAGAAAAAGCAAAACGCTACAGCGGGGGATGGAAGTCGTTCGTCAGAGACTGGATGATCCTCTTTCTCTTTGTGGCGCTGGTCGTGATTTTCAGCCTGACCTTGAGCACGTTCAGGACCACGGACAACATAATGAACATTCTGCGGCAGGCCGCGTTCACCGCCATCATTGCGATGGGAGAGTTCTTCGTCATCCTGATAGGTCAGATGGATATGTCGATCTCGTCGATTATTGGGATGGTATCCATTTTCTTCGCGGGGTTCGTGGTGAAGATGGGCATGCCCGTATGGATCGCCATTGCGCTCGTCGTGGCGATGGCTGCGATCATCGGCACGATTAACGGCATCCTGGTAGTCTACGGCAAGATGCCTTCATTCATCGCCACGCTCGTCACCATGAACATCATAAAGGGTTTTAACTACCTGTATTCCAAGGGGCTCCCCATTTCCGGTCTGCCGGATGGTTTCAACTTTTTTGGTTCGGGCTATGTCGGGGTCGTGCCTTTCCCAGTGATTCTCATGTTCATCGTGGCGGCGATCCTGTTCATAATCACCGCGCACACGTCGGTAGGAAGGAGCTTCTATGCGGTCGGCGGCAACCTCGAGGCGAGCAAGCTGTCCGGCATCAATGTGGTCTTTGTCAGTATCCTCGCCTTCGTGTTTTCGGGAGTGCTGACCGCCATCGGTGCGCTGGGGCTGACGGCCAAGACGCTGGCAGGCAATGTGTCGCTGGGCGAGAACCTCCTCTTCGACGTCATGACCATCGTCGTGCTCGGAGGAACCTCATTGACCGGAGGGCGCGGACGCATTTTCGGAGTGGTCATCGGAGCCCTCTTTTTACAAGTGATAAGCAACGCCATGGTCCTCATGGGGATCAACACGTACTGGCAGTGGGTCGTCAAGGGCATCATTTTAATCATCGTCGTCCTCATCGACTCCAACACCAAAAGAGATATCGTAACGGCCGCAAGAAAACCAAAACCGGCACGCGCCGGGGAGAAAGGGGAGAAATGAACATGCACGGAGACATCTGTATACCCGACCATGAATACAAAGAACGCGTGGGGAGGGCCGCTGCACTCCTGAGGCGCGAGGGGCTCGATGCCATGATCGTCAACGGCAATGAGGCAGATTACGCCAATACGCGGTATTTTTCAGGATTCTGGCCGCTGTTCGAACGCTGCGGGGTAGCGATCAGCGCGGCAGGCGATGCGGCGCTCATGGTCGGACCAGAGAGCAGGGCCTTTGGAACCGACCGCAACAAGCTGGACAAGCTCTATGTTCTGAAAGACTACCGCGAAAGCGCCGATCCCGCGTATCCGGAACTCAAGGCAGATACCTTCAATGATGTCTTTAAAGGGCTGGGCATAACAGGACAAAAACTCAGAATAGGCGTCGCCAGCTACCTCGACACCTCGGTCGTCGTCATGGACGGCATCAAGAAAGCCTTCCCCGAGGCAGAGATCGTGCGGGCCGACCATCTGATGGTAGAGCTGCGCTCCATAAAATCCAGAAATGAAATAGCCTGCCTTCGAGAGGGGTACCGCATCGCGGAGCTTGCGAGCCAGCAGGTGATCAGAGAAATCAAACCAGGCATGACCGAGCTCCAAATGGTCGGGGTGGCGCAGCGCGTCATCTACGAGCATGGCGCGGAATACGAAGGGCTGCCCATGTACGTATTCTCCGAGGCTTCCACCCGGCATGCCATCTCGAGGTCTTCCTACCGAAGGTTTGAAAGGGGCGACATCGTGCAACTCAACCTCTCCGCAAAGGTCGACGGCTATTCCGCCTCGATCGGCTACCCCGTCATCCTCGGCAAGCTGACGGGGAAGCGGCGCGAAATCGTCCTATTCGGCCTAGAAGCCCACAACTGGACGCAACGACAGCTGAAAGCAGGCGTCGTCGCTGCGGATGTCGCCCGCGACTTCTACAAATTCTTCGTGGACAATGGATACAGAGATAACTTCGTGTACGGGCCGATGCACGGCACAGGCCTGATCGAAGTCGAGGCCCCTTGGGTCGAAACAAACTCCAATTACGCCTTCAAACCCAACATGACCTTTCAGATCGACACTTTCATCTCGACCGACACCTTCGGCGTCCGCTGGGAGAAAGGTGTGGCAATCACAGAAGATGGCGTGGATGTCCTGTCGCCCCCGATCGGCATACTCTACGAACTCGATTTCTAATCGTACGGCAGGAGGCTTACGATGAACCCAATCTACGTACTGTTCGGCGTCGACATGGAGACCGACGTCGGCAGCTTTACGCCTTTCTACGAAGGAGTCAAACACGGTACACCCCTCCTGCTCGACCTGTTTGCAAAAAAAGGCATAAGGGGGACCTTCTTCTTTACCGGAGAGTGCGCAAAAGAAAATCCAGGAGTGGCGAAGATGGTGGCGGAGAGCGGCAATGAAGTCGGCTGCCACTCCCTCTACCACGAGACCGTCGGCGACGAGCTCTTTCCCATTCCCGGCGTAAAGCCCCTCCTGCCGCATGAGGTGAAACCGCGGCTTCAGCTGTGCAAGGAATGGGTTGAAAAGGCCGCGGGGGTGAAGACGACATCCTTCCGCTGCCCTCGGCTCTGGGGCTCGACGGCGGTGGTGAATGCGCTCGAAGTGCTCGGCTTTACTTGCGACGTCTCATACCCCATGTATTTCTACCGCGAACAGTTCGCGCCCTACCACCCCGATCGCACGGACTGGACGAAGAAGGGCGACAGTAGGGTGTTGGAGGTACCCAATTTTGCCGATATGAGCATGGAGAGCAAGGACCCTGGCCTCGAACGGGACAGGGACCAGTGGCCACTCTTCAGGATAATGGGAGCTGAGTACATCTTCGGAAAAAGCGTGTCCTTTATCGAATTCTGCAGGAAGAAAGCCATTCCATCCGTGCTCGCCTTCTACATCCACCCCTGGGAATTCTGGCCGATGAAAGCGAGCTACCATTTCGGCGAGGCGGCCGTCATCCCGGATGAGTTCATCACGAAGAACTGTGGGCCTATTGCGCTTCAGGAACTCGGCACGCTTGTGGACGATCTGGCCGAAATAGGAGCACAGTTCGTCACCGCGCGCGAACTTGTGACGATTTTTGCATAGCATAAAGATGGGAGCAGGAAACTCGAAAGAATTTCCGTTTGCCATCCCCGCAAAGGAGGGAACACCATGGTCAACCTTTTCCCCGAACCTAAAATTGTCCGGGAATACGAGGGCACCACAAGGCCATTCCGGGGCCTCGCCATCGATTTCTGTGACCTGACGGAGGCAGAAAAAGCGGATTTGCTGGAGATCGCCCGCATGAGGTTCTGGAACCGCAAAGACCTGCGGATTTCGGCGAACAATCCTGAGCAAGGCTTCCTCAAGATCATTTGTATCCGGGGCCTCCCGGATATCGAGTCCGAACACCGCGACCTCTTTCTGAAGCAGGGCTATTTCCTCCACATCGAAGAAGACCGCATCCTCCTCAAATACCAAGAAAAACTGGGGTTCATCTACGCGATCACGACCATAAAGCAGCTCATGGCCCGAAAAGACGGCGCATTTATTCTTCCGCGCTGTGAGATTACCGACTGGCCTTCGGTCGAGCACCGCGCAGTGGCCCCGACCTTCTCTTGGTACGCAGGCTACGGCCGCCTCGGCTTCGATATGCAGCTCTGGGGCCGCGACGAGTGGATACGTTACCTCAACATCTGCATCGACAACAAAATAAACCAGATGAACATGGTCATGTACGGATACTGGCCCTTCGAGTTCGAAGAATACCCGGAGACTGTCTTTAGGGACGTGCCCGTCAAAATCTGGAACAAAGAAAACCGGCGATGGCTCACCGTTCGCTACTCTCACCCCAACATCGAAGAGAACTTTTTGGCCGACTTCATCGCCCTCGCCCACAGGTTCGACTTCAAAATATTCGCGTACGTCGGCCTCAACTCCTACAACGGCGCGTACAGCATCAAACACCCCGAAAAGCGCATGATCAAACCCGCCGGCTCCAACTTCATGAACGACTTCGACTCGCTCTGCCTCAGCGACGAGGACAACATCAGCTACATCCTCGCGAGCATGAGAAAGATCGCCCAGCTCGGCTTCGACGGCTTTACGCTCGAAGAGAGCGAGGAAGGTTTCTGGTTCTGCACCTGCGACAGGTGCACCGAGCGCTGGGGCGCAACCTCGGCTTCGCCCGTAGAAGCGAAACACAAGGCCAACATGTGGCTTCTGAAGCTGATCTACGAAGAGATTCGAAGAGTAAATCCTGAGGCCGTCATTGGCATCCGCGCGTTCAGACAGCCGCCGCTCGAAAAGGATCCGGCCTTCCTCGAGGAGTGCGTCAGAAGTATGCCGTTGGACATCAAACTCTTCTGGGCCCCTGCGCTCTACGTTCCACCCACGGAATTCAAAAAATGGATCGCCGCCTTCGGTAGGGACAGAATCTGGGGAAGAGATACCGAGGCCAACGCCATCACCTCGACCATGGGCCGGCTGTTCCGCATATTCGAGTCCAACATGATCCGCTACGAAGACGAAGCCAACGCCCAGGTCATCGAGCGCGATATCGAGCAGCACATCACCAGTGCAGCCGAAGGCGTTAGCGGCATCAACGGCTTTATGTTCGAGTGGTACGGATACTTCATGTTCCAGTGGGCCCACGCCAACTACGGATGGGGTTCCACGATGGACAAGGAGACCTTCTTCCACCGAGCCTGCGAAGCCGCCTTCGGAAAAGAACTCGGAGAGAGGGTGCTCCTCGTGCTCAGAAGTATACTGACCATCCACGAAAGCCAAATGCCCTTTTACACGACACCCTTCCCCTTTCAAAAAAACAAGATCACGGAGGCGGACATTCCGCAGATCATGCAGGCAAAGCTGCGGCACCCCGGGCTTTTGGAAGAGATCCACGCCATCCAGCGCGAACTGGAAAAAGATCCGCAGCTCGCCGAGTACATTCCGCACTTTGCGCGCATCGAACACGCCGAGCGCAGAAACGCCATCATCTACGACATGGTGCTCGCCTCCCTGAGGTACGAGAAGGCGACATCCCACGAAGAGAAAGCGCGGCTGCTCGACGAGATACTCCAGTACAACGAGGCGGACTTCGACCTAGTGAAGGATATGTTCTTCGACGTTAACCCTGTAAGCGAATCGGGGGTGAAGAGCTGCATGTACCCCTACCACGAGATCAAGCGCCTGATCCACAACATCAGGCATCCCGAAGCTCCTGACAACGCAATCGTCTGTTCGGGCATCGAAGCCCTGGGGTGGCTGTGGCTATGAGCGAGCACAGAGCCTTCAGGTGGCGCCTCAATCCATCCATGTTCACGGAAAAAGAACACACCCTCTTCGAATCCCCTTCTTTCTCCGCAAGCGCTTTTCGTTACAGCTCGGGAGTGGAAGCGCTCCGGATCCGCGCGGGCCGGGGAGAAATCGTCTGGCTCCCCTATTTGGGCCAGCAAGTCTGGGACTGGAGCGTCGACGGCGCGAGCCTTAAGTTCGAAGGCTTTGTGGAGGAGCCTGCGTACGGGAAAAACTTCCTGCAGAACTACGGTGGATTTCTGATCCACTGCGGCGTGACCGCGATGGGCAACCCCTGCCCGCGCGACACGCACCCCCACCACGGAGAGCTGCCCGTCGCGCGCTTCGACGAAGCGTGGATCGAGATAGAAACAGGGCCCAGCGACGGCTGCGGCGAGGAACTCTCGCTCTGCGGACGGCTCCACTGGAAGGTGCCCTTCGTGGCGGAGTACCACTGTGCGCCATCGCTGCGGATATCGGCTGACGGCCTGCGGCTGCGCGCCGAAGTGCGCCTGGAGAACCCGACATCCCGCGACATGGAGTATATGTACCTCGCGCACATCAACTTCGCCTTTGCAGGGACAGAGAAGATACTGTCGACCGTCCCCTTCGACGCTGCCCACGTCAACATCAGGGAAGAGGTACTGCCCGGCATTGCCGCGAACCCGGCTCTCATCAAGCGCATCGACGGAGAGGCTGCCTACGAGCCCGAGCTGGTGGCAACCCTGGATCACAGAGAGAACCACAAGGGCACAGCGTCCCCTGCCGGCTCGGTCCTGGTGCACAAGGACGGCAGCGTGCGCTGGGTGCGCCAGGATAGTCCAGAGCTCGACCACCACGTGGTATGGATCACTCACGACCGCGACCGCGGCGCCTGCGGCTTCCACCTCCCCGCCACGGCCGGCCCGACGGGCTTTGAACGCGAAAAAGCCCTCGGCAACGTGAAGCGTCTCCCCGCAGGCGCCGATACCACCCTCCGCTACGAGTGCGGTTTCGCCGACAGGCTCGAGGACGCCCCCATTCCTGGCGTCTTTTGAATGCTGCACGAAACGGTCCAACGGCGGCTCGCTGCCACGGGCCGCCTATCAAGGAGCTCTGAAAGGAAAAAGCACATGGACGATCAGCACAACAACATGGGCAGAACCCAGTGGGTGTACCCCGACCTCGAACTGCCGCCCCCCGGCGAGTTCCCCTTGAAAGGGCACGAATCCCTCATCGTCCTGAACATGAACGATGCAGACGCCGCCATCACCCTCACGCTCTACTTCACCGACAGAGAGCCCGTCGTGCTGCCCACACTGAAAGTCCCGGCCCGGCGCGTCCGCTGCCTCAGGCTGGACAACGAGGGCGACATCGGCATCCAGATTCCCCGTGAGACACAGTACGCCCTCCGCCTCAACGCGGACCTTCCCGTCGTCGCCCAGTACGGCAGGCTCGACACGCGCCAGCAGAACATGGCCTTCTACACGGTGATGGGGTACTGTGGGTAAGTTGACATACCACGCTGTTCCAGCAGCTCCGCGGCCACTCGCGCGAGGAGCGATCGCGGAAGGATGACCGGAACGCGCGCCACCGAGGCGAACACCGAGCGGATTTTTTCAGTGTACCCGATGCAGTCGAGGACGATCATGTCGCACTGAAGCCGGGCGACGCTGCCGGCACACTCCAGGATCTCCGAGTCGCCCGAAGTATAAGGCGACAGGAATTCGAAGAGCAACGTGGCACCTGTGCCTTCCCATTTCCGCGCGAGCATAGGGAACTGTTCTCTTGCCGGGGCGACGACGCAGAGCCGCGCCCCGCCACCTTTTCTCGAAGAGAGAACGGCTGCGACGACCGCTCCGACGATCGCGGAGGGGTAGAGCACTGGCACCGTCGACGCCACAGGCGGAAACGCTCCCGTACAGAAGAGCACGATGACATCCACGCCTCTGCGCTCCATGTCCGCCACGGCCTGCGGGAGCCTCTCCACCACGCGCTTCTCCGACAGCCTCACTTCCGTGCCGTCCTTAAGCCTCGTCACCAGGGTCTGATCCTCCGGGTCTCGAGGAGCGAGCGAGGCGATTTCCTCACGCGTCAGCCCGTCGAGCAGACCGTACTGTTCAATCTGCGGCGTCGATCCAAAGGCATCGATGAACTCCGGCACCACATCGACGCGGGGCGACTGCCCGATGGTGACGATGCCGAGTCTCGGCGTGCCGATCATGGCGTCATTCCTTCTGTCTGGAGGTGCTTCATCGGCCCGTACAACTGCTGCAATCGTGCGAACTCCTGTTCCGAATAGAACGCGCAGGTGCCCGCCGTGAACGACTTCGCCACCTCGAGGCAGAATCGCGCCGTCTCCTCGATGTCGGTCTCCCTGCTTGCGCCAGTTCCGCAGCCGGGGACAGGCCTGACGGCGGTTATCGCCACGCCGATGACCGGCGCCTGGGTGGCAGTGCAGGGCTGAAGGATGCTGTTGAGGTGAAAAAGGCCATTCCCATACGGCGTGATGTCCTGCATCGTGATGGGCAAGACCACGGGCGAATTGCCCGTGCTCCACTCGACGATATCGAGCACATCCTCGCTGACTCTGAGAATCCAGCCTTCCTTGACCGTGGGAGACACGGCAAAGCCGCGGTGGTTGACGATTCTGTTTCCCTTTGTGGTGTCGATCGAGAGTATAGCGTCCATTGCAGGATCGACTTCGTATGCGTTCATGGCCTTCATGTCCACCGGAGAGCCCATAAAGGGCACCGGCACGTGCGGCTGCGTCGGTGCGTCGGGACAGATGTGCGTCGCGACGATCACGTCGCCGGCCAGGCGATCGCCCTTCCGCAGCATGTCCGCGAGCTTGGATGCGCAGGCCAGCGCCGCAACCGCCCCGTCCGCGTCCGACACAAGCCCTATCCTCTCTGGGCGTGCCCCGATGCCCCCAAGGCGGCCGATGATGCCGAGCGTGGGGCTGCTGCCTCCCACACGCTTGCCGGAAAGCCCGGGGATGACTGCCTTTATAAAATCCGTTTTTCCCTTTTCGCCCCTTATCTCGTGGACCTCGACATGTTCGAGCCCCTTTTGTCTGAGAAAATCGGCCACTCGGCCGCCATCTACACCTGCATCGTCCAATAGCTCATAGACTTCGATTACTTGTTTCAGCATGCAAAACCTCCTAATATATGAAACAATTTTGTTTTCTGATTTTGAAGTCGAAGGACTGGTTCATCTGGATGAATATCCTTGTTGTGGAAGACGAACATGCGCTCGCAAGGATGATTGAAGTCGAACTTCTCCTGCAAAACATGAATGTCGAAGTGTGCTACGATGGGAAATCTGCCCTTGTGAGCGCGTTTGAAAAGAAATTCGACCTCGTGATCCTCGACTGGATTCTGCCGGACATCGAGGGCATAGAGGTCTGCCGAATCTTGCGAAATAGGGGTCTGCAGACCCCCATAATCATGATCACCGCGCGGCAAGAAGTGTCCTTCGAAGTCCGCGGGCTCACCGAAGGAGCGGACGATTTCATCGTAAAGCCCTTCGACATCGAGCAGCTCGTCGCGCGGATCCACGCGGTCATGCGGCGCGCGACCGCCAACAAAGGCGCTCTTTCCAGAATCGTCATCGACTCGCTGGTCATCGATCCCGCCACAAAGGCCGTGTACGACAACGGGCAGCGCGTCCACATCACGAAAAAGGAGTTCGAGATCCTCATGCTCCTTTTGGCCAACAGGGGCAAGGTCGTCACCAAGGACGAAATCCACCGCTCGGTGTGGGGTGAGGATGTTCATATCGAGGAGGGGGCCATCGCCGTGCACATAAAAGCCATCCGTGACAAACTCAAGGGGCTCAAGATCGAAAATGTACGGGGGTTTGGCTACATGGTAGAGAATTCTGACCATGAATTCCCCTTGGGGCCCACTTGACCTTGCCCTGTCGCCGAAAACCGAGGCCGCCCGCCGCGCCGTTCTAGGAATCAGACGGATATGAAAAAGAGGTTTCTTGCGATTCTTGCCGTGGTGATATGCATCATGAGTGCTGTCACCTTCGTCCTCTCGTACTTCGCCGCGAAGGGCAGCATCGAACAGCTCGTCCTCGAAAGGGCGAACACGCGCCTGTCCATCATCGTGCAGGGGTTCAGCAGCATAGCGAACGACATCGACATCTATTCTTACATCGTGTTCCCACACGAGAGCATCTCCATCAAAAAAGGCGCGCTGTCCGTCTTTCAATACGGCACTTCCAGGCTGGACGAAAATTCGCCGCGGGTGAAGAAAATCGAAACCAGAAAAGGAGACTACGACTTTGTCCTCTACGTCGACCTGGACGCTGAAGTCTCGGGCTACATCGCCCCGTTCAGGCAGATCATCGCGATCACCGTGGTACTCTACGCGGTGATCTTCGCGGCCTCCGGCATAATATTCATCAACACCGTAGTGGGGCCAATTTCTTCGCTTGCGGCGAGCATGGCGAAGATTACGTCGCAGAACCTGCGCGAACGCATCCCTGTCCCGAAGAAAAAGGACGAGATCGGCCAACTGGTGCGGACCTTCAACTCTATGCTCGACGAAATTGAGGGGACCTACACGCGGCTCAAGACGTTCGTGGACGACATGACCCACGACATCGTCACGCCGGTACAGATTCTGGAAGGGTACCGTCAGCTCATCGAGCGGCACGGAAAGAACGAAAAAATCATCGACGAGTACCTCGACGTCTCCAAGGTCCAGCTCTTTAGGCTCAAGGAAATGACGAGCTCTCTCAAGGCGGCATTCCTCGTCGAAAAGCGGCGCCGCGTCGAATTTGCGGATGCATCGGAAATCACATCGAGGAACGTCGCATACTACCGGGAACTCTACCCCACCATTCATTTCGACGCCTCCATAGAAAAAAGTGTCAGGCTCCCCATCGAGGCTATGGACCTCGAGCGCATCGAAAACATTCTCATCGACAACGCGGTGAAGCACGGAGGCGAAGGTGGGCGCATCGAGATTCTCCTCAAGCGCAACGAGCTCGTCGTGAGGGACTTCGGCAGGGGCATTGCCGAACCGGCGCTCGCCTTCGAAAGGAGCAAGCGGGCCGAAGATTCGGAAAAGCACACGGAGGGCGCAGGTATAGGGCTCTCGATCGTCAAGAGGTTTTCTGAAGAGTACGGCTTCACGCTCGAGCTCGAAAGCCGCCCCGGAGCCGGCGCCAGTTTCATCCTACGATTCCCTGAAAGAACGTAAAAAACAGCGATTTTTTATTCATTCTGCATAAATATCGCGAGCGCAAGGGCCGCAGCGTCATTTTTATACAATCTTCAGACTATCTTAATCGTTTCTTTAGAATCATTCCGAGAAAAGCTGTGTAAGATAATAAAAATTTCCAGGAAAGGAGGTAACGACATGTTCCTGAAGAAATTCGGAACGGTGGCGCTCATGCTGTGCGCATCCATCGTTCCGCTGGTGGCGCAGACGACGCTGGTGGTCGGGCAGGCGACAGATCCGATCATTCTGGATCCGCCCATGTATTCCGACACGCCGACACACAACGTAAACCTTCTCATCTACGATAGGCTCTATGACCTGTCCAGCGATGGGAAAGTGGTTCCGGGGTTGGCCGTCGATTTACCCAAAATCGAGGAAAACGGCACCAAATACACCATCAAGATAAAGAGCGGCGTCAAATTCCACAACGGCCAGCCGCTGACCATCGACGATGTGATCTATTCCTTCCAGCGGGGCGCATTCAACGACAAATCGCAGATGAAATCCATCTTCGCCATGATGTACGATGTAAAAAAGATCGACACCTACACCTTCCAGTTCAGGACAGGGTTTTTCGACAAATCGAAGGCTCCGGCCAATGTGCAGGACAGCGATCTCAAGTCCTTTGAAGACCGTGCCAAGTATTACAAGCCTGCGGCCTTCGGATCCCAGCTCAACCAGCTTACCTGGCTGGGCGCGTCCATCGTCAGCAAGGCCACGCTCGAAAAAGCCCAGCAGGATGGAACCCTTAAGGACTACGGCGTGACTTGGGCTGTCGGCTCCGGGCCTTTCAAGTTCGATTCGTGGAAACAGGGCGACAGCGTCACGCTCGTCAGAAACAAGGATTACCATGATTCGAGCATCCAGACGAATGTCGACAAGATCGTCTTCAAGACCATCCGCGATCCTTCCGCGCTCAAGAGCGCGTTCCTGAACAAAGAGGTCGACCTCATCATGAACGTCGCCCCCCTCGACGCCAGGGAGATCGAGCAGGCCGGCGGGAAAATTCTCCTCACCAACGGATATTTCGGCTACCACTATCTGGGCTTCAACATGAAATCTCCGAGGGTGGGCCAGGTCAACGCAGACGGAACGCCCGACATGGATGGAGAGTACGACCTCTCTTCGCCTTCCGCCAAGCTGAGATTCGCCATTCTGTATTCGATCAATCCGTCAGACATCGTCAATTCGCCCGACATCATGGACAAGCGCGGCAAGGTGACGCTCCAGTATGTCGAGAGCCTCCCGTTCGGGCACATCGACGACCCCAAGGGTACGCGGCTCGAGGAAGGCAACCTGAAGACCGGCTATTACAACCCGACAAAGGCCAAAGAGCTCTTCGCATCCTTGCCTGATTCGCTGAAGAAACCGGGACTATTGAAGTGCACGGCGCTGTCCGGAAGTGTGTTCGTCAAAGAAGCCCTCGTCATCAAAGATCAGGTGAAGCGGGTGCTCGGCGTCGATCTCATCTCCATCGAGCAGGTCGCGCTCTCGGAGCTCGCCACGCGCAGATCGAAGAGCGATCCCGACGTGTGGGACCTCATCGTCAACTGGACCCAGACCGACGATTCCTACTACATCTTCGTGGCCTTCGATGGATTCAACACATCGCTGCTCCACGACACCAAATTCTACACGAAGGCTGCACAAGAGTGGATCGACAAGGGCAACTCGCTGCCGAACGGTCCGGAGCGGAACATCGCCTACCAGAACGCCCAGAAAGAGGTCTTAAAAGCGCTGCCCCGTGTCCCGCTTGTGGCGATCATGGGCATCTCCGCGTCCCAGCAGAACATATCCGGGGTATTCCTTTCGCCCTCAGGTTCATTCATGCTCGACAACGTCGTCAAAAAATAATTGTATGCGGTGGGCAGGCGCCCGCCGCGTACAGTCTGTCTCTCGCGCGCTTTGAGAGGATTCGACATGATCAGATATATCGCTAGACGCCTTCTCATGATTATTCCTGTGCTGATCGGCGTCACTTTCATCGTGTTCTCACTGACCTACATCTCACCTGGAGACCCCGCGCGCATGATCCTTCCTCAGGATGCGACGGATGCGGACATCGCTCACATGCGCCACCTCATGGGGTTGGATGAATCTTTTCTCATGCAGTACGTGCACTTCCTCTTCGGGTTCAAAAGCCCGAGCGAGGACAGCTCGTTCAGCTACAAGGGGCTCCTCGCCCTCGACCTCGGCCGTTCGTATGTCTCCAACAGGCCGGTGTTCAAGACGATTCTCGAGCGCTTTCCGAATACGGCCCTGTTGTCGCTATTTGCGCTCGTTCTCTCCGTCTTGCTGTCCATCCCAGCAGGCATCATCTCTGCCACGCACCAGTATTCGCCCTCGGACATGGTCGTCTCGGTACTGTCCCTTTTGGGGCTCTCAATGCCGGCCTTCTGGCTCGGCATGATATTGATATGGATTTTTTCGGTAAAATTGAGAATTTTCCCCTCGCTGGCGAACCCGAACAACCTGAAGTCGCTGGTGTTGCCGGTCATTACGCTGGCCACCATGAATACGGCGGTCCAGGCTCGAATGACGAGGTCGTCGATGCTGGAGATAATCCGCCAGGACTACATTAGGACGGCCAGAGCAAAAGGTCTGGACGAGAAAAAGGTGATCAGGAAACACGCGCTGAACAATGCGCTGATTCCGGTCGTCACGGTGATAGGTCTTCAGGTCGGCCAGCTCCTCGTGGGCGCGGTGCTCACGGAAACAGTGTTCTCCTACCCCGGCATCGGGACGATCATGGTCGACGCGATTCAGAGAAAAGACACGCCGCAGATTCTAGCCTCGGTGGTGTTCGTGGCCATCGTGTTCGCGCTCGTGAATCTGGTCGTGGACATCGTGTACGCCTTCATCGATCCGCGCATAAAGGCCCAGTATGAAGGCATGACGAAAGGCAAGTGACATGGAACAACAGATGACAAGCGCGAATCTGCCGGTTTCAGGAATAAGCACAGACAGGAAAAGAAAATCCGCTTTCCAGGAATTCTGGAGACGGTTCAGGAAGAATAAGCTGGCCGTCGCCGGACTTGCCGTCGTGGTGCTGTACATTCTGATGGCCATCTTCGCGGACCTGTTCTATTCATACGATTTCATTACTCAAAACCAAATATCCAACGCCTTCGCAAAACCGCTGACAAGGGCGGAAGTTGACGACGGTAATACCACGGTGCAGCACCTCTATATCCTGGGCGCCGACAATTTCGGCAGGGACATCTTGGGCAGAATCATCCACGGGGCCCGCGTCTCCATGGTGATAGGCTTCACCACCATCGCCTTCGCGTGCATTGTGGGCTCGGCGCTCGGCGCGATCGCCGGGTATTACGGCGGCAAAATCGAATCGGTCATCATGAGGGGCACCGACATACTCCTCGCCATCCCGAATATCCTTTTTGCCCTGGCGATCGTCGCCGCCCTCGGCCCAAGCTTCCAGAATCTCCTGCTGGCCATCGGCATCACCTCGATACCGGCCTTCGTCCGCCTCATGCGAGCTTCCGTGCTGACGGTCAAAAATCAAGAGTTCGTAGAGGCCGCGAGGGCGCTCGGTGCGCGCGACTTCCGCATCATCGTAAGGCACATTATGCCGAACTGCATGGCGCCCATAATCGTGCAGGCTACGCTGGGGATAGCACAGTCGATCCTGTCCGCCACTTCATTGTCCTTCCTGGGCCTGGGGATACAACCGCCTTCGCCGGAATGGGGAAACATGCTCTCCGACGCGCGGTCCTACATAAGCTATGCGCCCCACACGCTGCTCTTCCCTGGGCTCGCGATCATGACGGTCATCCTCGCGTACAATCTGATCGGCGACGGGCTGCGGGACGCCCTCGATCCAAAGCTCAAACGATAAGGTGAGATCATGGACGAGCTTTTGCTTTCAATAAGAGAACTTACGACACAGTACATTACCGAAGACAGCGTTGTCCACGCAGTAAACGGCATAAGCCTGGAACTCAAGACCGGCGGAAGCGTAGGCCTCGTGGGTGAATCCGGCGCAGGCAAGACGACGACAGCCTATTCCATCATGGGCCTGTTGCCGAAGCTGACGGGCAAAATCACCGGGGGGAGCATCATCTTCCAGGGAAAAGACCTGACCAAAATCCCCGAGGACGAGATGAGAAAAATACGGGGCAATCAGATATCCATGATATTCCAAGACCCCATGACATCCCTCAATCCCATCCTCACCGTCGGGGACCAGATCGCCGAGGTCCTCGAAATTCACGGTACCGCAACCAAGGAAGAGGCCATCGCCAAGGCCGGCGACATGCTCGAAATGGTCGGCATCCCTCGGGAGAGAATGCACGAGTATCCCCACCAGTTTTCCGGCGGTATGAAGCAGCGCGTGATCATCGCCATCGCCCTGGCGTGCAACCCCAAGCTCCTGATCGCCGACGAGCCCACGACCGCGCTGGACGTGACCATCCAGGCGCAGGTCCTCCGAATGATCAAAGAGCTCAAGGCAAAGCTGAACACCAGCCTAATCCTCATCAGCCACAACCTCGGGGTCGTCGCACAGGTCTGCGAAAACGTGGCGATCATGTACGCCGGACGAATCGTCGAATACGGACCTCTCCGCCAGGTGTTCGAGGCCCCCATGCACCCGTACACCGAGGGACTTTTGAACTCCATTCCCCGCATAGAGCTCGACAAGACAAGGCTTTCCCCGATCAGGGGAATGATGCCCGATCCCTCGGTGGTGCCTCCTGGCTGCATTTTCAGGCCTCGCTGTCCATATGCCGAGCAAGAATGCGCGGTAAGGGCACCACGGATCACCGAAAAATCCGGCAGAAACGTGATGTGTCTCATGCACGAAGGAATTATCGCCAACAAAATGAGGGTTGACCATGCATGAACTATCAGGCGCCGAGCCGATATTACAAGTCAAGAACCTGAAGAAATATTTCCACACTCCACGAGGGGAGCTTCATGCCGTCGACGATGTGAGCTTCGAGATTCAAGAAGGAAGGACCCTCGGTGTCGTCGGTGAATCGGGGTGCGGCAAGACGACCACCGGAAGAGCTATTCTCCGGCTGATAGAGCCCACGAGCGGCTCCATTCTCTTCGACGGAATGGACATTACCTCCATGGACAAACACAGGCTCAGGATGATCCGCGAAAAGATGCAGATCATCTTCCAGGACCCCTACTCCTCCCTCGACCCGAGGATGACGGTCTCCGGCATCATCGCCGAGCCCCTCATCATCCACCGACGAGTCTCCGGCAAGAAAGAGCTTGCCAGGCGCGTCCAGAAGCTTATGGAGATGGTCGAACTCGAAGATCGACTTTCCTCCGCCTATCCCCACGAGCTCGACGGTGGAAGGCGCCAGCGCATCGGCATCGCCCGCGCCCTCGCGTTGGAGCCCAAGTTCATCGTGTGCGACGAGCCTGTCTCCTCACTCGACGTCTCCGTCCAGGCGCAGATTCTCAACCTGATGCAGGACCTTCAAGATCAGCTGGGCCTCACCTACATGTTCGTCACCCACGACATGGCCGTGGTCAAGCACATCTCCGACGAAATCGCCGTCATGTACCTCGGCCAGATCATCGAAAAATCGCCGGCAAAAGAACTCTTCAGACACCAGTACCACCCCTACAGCCGCGCGCTCATCTCGGCGATTCCCAAAATCGAAGCGGCGGGCGCAGATACCGCAACGATCCTGAAGGGGGAAATCGGCTCCCCGATCGAACCAAAGCCTGGCTGCAGGTTTGCGCCTCGCTGCGACTACTGCATAGGAAAATGCCTCAGCGAAAACCCACCTCTCAAAGCCGTAGGACCTGAAAGGTACGCGGCCTGCTGGAGAGCAGAGGAAATGTAGAAAAGGAGAAAAGATATGGATCCGTCCGCCGCAAAGCGCTCCCTTTTGGACATCATCGACGCGAGAAAAAACGAACTCGTCGCCCTCTGTTCCGATCTCATCAAGATACCGAGCGAAAACCCGCCGGGAAAGGTCGACGAAATCGTCGCATTCATATCCCGATTCCTTGCGAAGAACGGCATCGAAAGCCGCATTGTCGGCCCTTCGCCCGCGTATCCCAGCATCGTCGCGGGGATAGGGAAAGGCCGTGCGCTGCTCTTCAATGGCCACTGCGACGTCGTCCCCGCGGGCGACCGCGCGCGCTGGGACTTCGACCCGTACGGAGGAGATGTCACGTCGACGACCATCAGGGGGAGGGGCACGTCGGACATGAAGTGCGGGCTTGGCGCCGCCCTCTTTGCCATGAGCCTGTTCGCGCAGGAGCGGATTCCTCTGAAAGGTAGACTCGGCATCCACATAGTCCCCGACGAGGAGACGGGCGGCGCACACGGCACGAAGTGGCTCATCGAAAACGGCTATGCGGATGACGCCTTCGCCTGCATCGTCGCCGAACCGACGGGCAGCGACACCTGCGAAGTCGGACAGAAAGGCCAGGTCAGAATTCACGTCGCCGCCGAAGGAAAGGCGGCCCACGGCAGCATCGGCAACTACGTGGGAGAGAACGCGATCATGAAAATCGTCGCCCTCCTCGGCCGAATCGAAGAACTCCGCTCCATGACGGGCGAATACTCCGAATCACAGGCCCAGGTGCTGATCGACTCAAAGAGAATCGCCCAGGAAAAGCTCGACAGGCCGCAGGTGGGGGATGTGATCGACCACGTGACCGTAAATCCCGGCATAATCAAAGGAGGGACAAAAATAAACATGGTGCCAGACCTATGCGAGGCAGACATCGATGTCCGAGTTCCCATAGGGCTATCGACACGACAGGTCGTATCGCGCTTCGAAGAACTCCTGCGGCAGCTGAACCTGAACTCGGTGCGGTACAGCGTCGAGTGCAGCGAGGCGAACTACACCGAAGTGTCCGAACCCCTCGTGCGCACAATCGTGGACAACGCAGAGGCCGTATGGCACCACAGGGTCGTTCCTGCCTACCAGTGGGCCTCCAGCGACGCACGCTACTACAGGCTCAAAGGGGTTCCCACGCTTCAGTACGGGCCGGCGAACACGCCGGGCATCCACTCCTACAACGAAGATGTCGACATCGAAGACGTGGTCAACGCGGCGAAGATATACGCGGCCACCATATGCGATCTGCTGGTCGGCATATAGTAATGATCACTTTAAGCATGTAGATGGACTGAGGATTTGGGAAGAACTGAGCAATTGACTGAGCCCCAATATAGCTTAGAAGGTTAAGAATACGCGTGATCGCTTCATTTTTTCTCTCTCACAACACATGACCACACAGGGACTCCAAAACCGCACAAAAGAACAACAACAGAATGCAGCACAAATGCATCCCCTTCACACGATCCTCGCGCAGATACTCTGA
>JARKOY010000148.1 GCA_029975555.1 Spirochaetia bacterium
GCCCGCCCTCGACCCCGCCACCGGCATCAGCACCTGGCTCCGCGACCACGCCGACTACCGCCTCAGCGTTCTGATGAGCCCCACCGGACCCTTCACACACTCCACCGACAGCGCAGGATGGGGAGACCCACTTCCGTACGAGGCACCGCCGACCGGTCTGTTTCCGGACATCAGAATCTGAATAATCCCAACTCCGCACAGCTCCGAGAAAGGGGCTCTTGAAACATACGGAGATATGGAGAAGCAAAGGGCCCCGCGTCGTGTCAGAGTCATCCAAAGCAGATTCCGCTAGGCACCGGCCTTCACCCGGTACCATCGCCTCGATGAAGGCAATCTGCTCAGTTGATCACAGCATCTAAGCCAATCTCCGGTTCTCGCGCATCTCGTGGCGGACTCCACGCTTCAGCAATCAGGCTTCTTCACACCCGCCTGCAGCTCCGCCGCTGCCGCGATATTCCGAATATCCCGACGCAAGTAACGTGCTTTCTCCATTTGTGTCCGTATCGCGGCCCGCTGGCGTTCAACCTCAGCATTCGCGGCCACGCACTCTCGCGATTTATCCCTTCTCGCAGCTTGCAGCCGCTTGACCTTCGCTCTTGCGGCTTTCAGTCGTCTAGATCTCGTCTTCGTCTCAAGTCGAAGGCAGTTATATCTATCTCTTGCGGCCTGCAACTCCCTGTCCTGCACGCGTAGCGCGGTCATCAGAAGGTCGCGCTTCCGAATTGCAACCTTCAGCATCTGTGTCTGGCCATCTATATCGGCCGTCAGGCGCCTAAGCTCCGCGATCGCCGCATAGAATTGCCTGGGACTGTGTCGCGACTTGCCCGTGCCAGCGCTCACAGATCTTGAGTCTTGCCCGTTGTCAGCCTGTGTGATCTCGTGTCCTGGCGATTGCCTAGCTGTCTTCCGAATCAAGTCGGCGACAAGCGGGCGGTCCAATAGGCGCTTGTCGAGACGCTCATAGGCCGGATCTTCTGGACCGATCAACACTACTCCGAGTTCGTCCTCCAATTCCTGACGGAAACGTGCCAACGTCTCGACCTGAAAAGCAATCCTCTTTAGCAGCGGATGTTGAGAACGCGGGGCAGCGTCGGTGATCATAACTGAAAGATCCGTCGACAATTGGCGTATCCGCGTGACAACCTCACCAGAGGAAATCATGCCAGCGTTAGCCGCTCGCCCTATACCCGCCCAATCTGACTCCGCCGCAGCGACGAGCTCATCATGAAGAGATGAGGTCAACTCGCGGGGGGATTGCCCGTCCAACACGATCACGTCCTGCACCAGACAGAATGCTTGCTCTACTAGGAGGTTGAGATGCTCCGTAACGTCCACCTCAACCTCCTAGCTGCCTGATCTGCCAAACGCCGTGCGAGTTCATGAGCATCCGCGGAGGAACCCAAATCTGTCGCCCTCCGCCGGGCAACCAACGCGGGCCGCCTCCTGTCTCTGGCTGCGGAGCAGCACTACCCGCCCAACAGGTCCGAATGTAGCAGTTGGGGGTGAAAACAACTAGTCCGTGGTCTCCGCTCCACGCGTTCTTAATTGCATAGATCGTGCGCACCTCATCGGGGTCTTTCACAAGCACGTCAGTCCAAAACGCGCCACTTGGAACTGAACCACACCCCACAATGCGATAGTAGTTCACTCCCGGGTTAAGGTCGTATGCTTCCACCGCACCAGAAAAGGTGTCCAAGATATTTCCTGGAGGGGGCATGCGGCCGTCCGAACTGGCAACCATTCTTGCTCGTGTGGCGATCGGCCTGTCCCCAGCTTGCTTCTCGGGAACGAGACACCTCCGCCTCAAATACGGGTACTGCGACTGGTCAAGAATGGCTTCAGCATCCGCGATAGCCTGCCAGGGAGATGGGAGTGGCGTCACGATAGGAAAGCTAGCACACGAGTGTGCCGAGCTTTTTCCACCCAGAGCCCTAAGCTGAAGCTGTTCATACTCCATGCGGATCACCGATCGCCGACCAGGACCTACCAACTCTGCGACACCGCAAGACCTGGGACTTCGCTGCATCGCGTATTGTATAGTCTCCGCATTACGGCTTTCGGGGCGTAAAGATCTCGCGAGACCATCCCGGTCGCCCTGGTGATCACTTCGTCCGATCACCCACTTATCCTTTCAGCCAATCGCTGGCGAACTCCTCGCCAAGCGCGTGAGCACCCCGTGATCAAAGAAGGGCAGACCTACTCCGCAGCTGACAATGAATCGAGAGGCGACTACTCTATATCCTCGGCGCACTCGGCGCGTTCGCTGAGTTCGAACGCAGCCTCATACGCGAACGCCAGGTCAAGGGAACCCGCGGCGCCGAGATGGCCTACAAGTGCCGTGGACGCGCGATGCTCGTCACCCAGACAACTCAACCAGGTGCACCAACCCGCAAATCGGGGAGTTCCCACGAGACGCATCACAACCCCGTATCCGCCAATTCCCACACTACCGAACACTAACCCAGCACGGTGCGGAAAACGCCTGAGTAAGGCGCCGTCATAGAATATGATATTGACAACTCCCATGCCACCGCACGAACGCCATCCAGTACGACAGATTCGCCGTGCACTGCGTCGCGACCGCCTTTATCGCCATCATTAACGAACGGCTCAGGCGACTCTCATAGCAACAGAACCTAGCTCGAGAGGCTTCGGTCAGATGTCGGTTCTGACCGGGATGAGAGACCAACTAGTGACCGACCTTATGATCGGAGCGACCCCGGGAAAGGAGAAGCAAGCACCGGCCGATCGCCCATGGGCGACTAATCGGGCACAATCGGTTGCATGTCGAACAAGTCAGGGTTCCGGGGCTGCTGGTAGCCTTGTTAGTATTGTGATTGTTGCCCGCGTCCGGGGCAAGCACAAGCCGCCTTGATTCGGCTCAGGGAACCGATGAGCCGGAGGCGGCCAATACCTGCATCCGAAGAACCCCGTCTACGTCATCGTGCCGTCTTATCAGCACCCAGCGTAATGTCACTCGCCAGGTCTGCACGTGCCGCGTTCCAGAACTCCCTTTGTGCCCGCCAGAGTGCCGAACTGTAGTGCTCGATTTCAGCAGAGTCTCCGGGGTCATCTGGGATGGAAAACAGCATGCCGCGTACCGGATCGAGAACTTCTGCGGGGCAGATAAGGTCGGCGTCGTCGACCGCTCGCACGACGATGTCCCTTCTTGACAAGACTTTGGAGCGCGCTTCAATTGAAGGTCTGCGAGCTGTCCATGCTGGGTGCTCCACTTTTCCAGGCATGGTTATCTCGAAGCCGTCGCCCGTCTGGACTACTGTCCACAACCCCGGATCTATCTCTTCACCGAGGCCATCGACGTATCTCGGCGTGTCGTTCCAGCACCGGTCCGGCCAGGCCTTGGCAAGACTCTGGGCCTGCCACAACCAGTTACTCACGGAGTCTCGAAGCTGAACAAGCGCGGCCTGGATTTCCGCATATGCCGCTCTGCGCAAATCCAGGACCGCGTACGCTCGTGCTTCAGCTCTGGCGAGCTGAGCTTCCCGCCGCTGCTGCGCCAGTTGTCCCTGCATGACTTCAATATGAGCGTCAATCTGCCGCTGCGCCGCGCCCCGTTGCTCGGTGGCCTCGGTCTGCATGGCAGCGAGCTGCCGCTGGAGCAGTTCGGCATCGAAGGCTCCCCGGACCAAGACTCCCACCAGGGTCCCACCGACACCGAGAGCGGCAGCAAGCAACGCGGCAGACGTGGGGTCCATGGGGGGCAGCATAGCGGGCCAAGCATCTGGGAGAACGACCGGTTGGCAGTCCACCGTCAAGGCGGACATCAGAACAGCCCCATAGGTAAGTGCCGCTTCGGCCGGCACCCGTGAGGCCACAGAACATTCACGGTAAGGAAGGGACAAGCGTGAGATCTCACTGACTCCTCTGAGTTGATCTCGACAGTGCTCCCCTGTGCGCTGTCCTCCACCCGCGACAACGCCGGAAGCACCGCTGGACTCGTCAGCGGTGGTCGTCGGTAACGTCGCCGAACTCATTGCGGTATGACTGTCTAGTGAGGCGGAGTCTTCATCCAGACAAGGAATCCGCGCGTCGACGTATTCATCCGTCCCAGCGAGCGCGGCCTGAAGCTGCGTAATGCCTGCAGTTGGGCATCACCGGCCCTTCGCGCCTCGCTGTAGCGCTCACCCGGCTCCACGTCGTCTTCCCACCCGAATCGCACCGAGCGCGTTGCCACAACAATGAGCCATCCGACTCTGCGACCATCGCGGCGGTTCAGTTTGCTCCGGTAGAAGTCGGTTCGGTCAATGGCGACGATGTCAGTGATCCGGCAGATGACGCGGAAGTCACCGCGACGCGCGCTGCGTAGGCCTTCCAGTTCGCGGCGGAGCGCCTTTCCACTCGAAGGGGGTTCTCGGCCAGCAGCCCGTAGATGAACTCGAGGCCGCGGTGGGAATGTTCTCTCGTAGTCGCGCTAATGTACCCCAACGCGACATCCCGTCGAGATCGTCAGAGCGTCGCACTTGGGGTGTGGATCACGAGTTCCGCGACAGCTTTGTCGGAAGGTCCAGACATGCCGATAAAAGGGCAGATCGTCGGCTACGTCCCGACTTCCACAGCTTTAGTGCCCCAGAATTGCTAGATCGCCGAGGATTCCTCGGACGTTTTCGGCGCCCATGAGGCCCGGATCGCATCTATCCGGAGTTTCGATGGCATTCCGGCGTTTACCGCGACCGCTGCCACCGGCGCCGTGGGGATCGATACCCAACTCGACGGCAGGCTGGCCAGCATGGTGCGTGTCTAGGCCGGTCCGGACGAACGCCGCCGGTCAGCATCGGTATGGGCGGACCCAGATGCTCCACGATCACCCGCAGGCCGTGCCTTTTCTCCGCGGTCTGCGCTGCGGTCGCACCCGACCGGCCTCTTTGCTTTCCGCAGATGCGGGCTCACAAGCCCTGTTTTCGCCGCCCGTTAGTGCCCCAAAACCACCCGCCGAGAGCTCCTGACAAGCACAGACATTCACGAAACACGCGCACCTGTGGAAGTCAGG
>JARKOY010000162.1 GCA_029975555.1 Spirochaetia bacterium
GAGAGATTCACTCAGATTCCGCGAGGACCGTACCAACCCGACCCGACCCACAACACCAATGAGACGTACGAAACCGTACGAACCCCGCCGGCGACGGCATCCCCCACCCCACAACAGTCATCGGCCGCCGGCCGCACGACACGCGCCCACGCCATCAAGGGCCGAGCTGTCCGTCGCCTCACAAACCCCACTTCCCTCGGCAGCCAGGGCTCGCCAGCGAATTCACTCTTGACCAATCACCGCGCTGAAGGCAGCCGAGCACCCAAGGCGCTCGAGGTGTATGAACTCGTCCGAGATACAGGCGCGCGCTCGGGATCCCCTCGCAGGACCAGCTCCACCAATGCCTTGTCTGATATGAATACGGTGACGACGCGCTCCGCTTTCGAGCCCTCGCGTCAAACTCTTCGCAGATGCTTCCCGACAACGTCGCCAGTTGGTACTACATCGCGGCACGGTGTCGGCAGCCTTAACCCTCAGGAGAAGAATTGAGATCCAAATCAATCGCGCGAAGCGCGATCATCGCTGTTGCGTCTGTAGCCCTGGCTGTGGGTACACCATTATCCGCAAATGCTGGCCCCATCAAGACCTACTTCTATCCTGGGGGCGTCGCTTGTGAGAATGGCGTACCGTATCAATCCGGCACAGTAGTCAACCGAGAAAGTTCAGTCGCGACGGCCAAGGTCACTGTCATCACTGGGGAGGAATCCCGGCCGAGCAGCAGTCACGAGTACAACTTCACTCTCGCACCGAATGGCCGCGGTTCAGTCAGGATACCAGTTCCCAGCGGACAACCCTATGCGGTCTGGCAAGGGATGAATACCCTCGACGGAACGGTGCCCGTCGGATGGGCTCACTTCTCCGCCGTGAGCTGTAGCTCTGCGGGCGCAACCCTGGCACAGAGGTTCAGCGATGTTCCACCGGAAATGCAGTTCTTCGCAGAAATGACTTGGCTCGCCGATCAAGGAGTCTCCACTGGTTGGGACACCGGCAACGGAATCCGGGAATACCGGCCGCTCGAACCCGTGAACCGCGATGCCATGGCAGCATTCATGTACCGACTAGCCGGATCCCCCGAATTCACGGCGCCTTCGACATCGCCGTTCTCCGACGTGGCAACTGACAACCAGTTCTACAAAGAGATCACGTGGCTCAGCGACCAAGGCATCAGCACCGGTTGGGACGCTGGCGATGGAACCCGCGAGTTCCGCCCGGTTACCCCAATCAATCGTGATGCCATGGCAGCATTCATGTATCGATTCGCTGGATCATCGCAATCCCAGATTCCCGCCATAGCAACCTTCGCCGCAGCAGCTCCGGTTTTCACTGACGTGCCCGCCGACAGCCAGTTCGCCAACGAGATTTCCTGGATGAGCACAAGCGGCATCAGCAAAGGATGGGATGACGGCACCTACCGGCCGCTTGAGCCAGTAGCACGAGACGCAATGGCGGCATTCATGCTCCGGTTTGCCAACTTGACCGCTCACACACTCGATGAACCAGGCGCGATCTACCTTGACGCCCTACCGCTGTCTCAGCACCCCTCCTGGGGTGGCGACAGCCCCCTCGAGGGCGCCTACGATGACGAGTCATCGCCCTATTCCTACTATCGCCTGGATGGCGGCAATGTGCCGGGCACGACGTTGAGCGTCACCGTTGTCGGCAGCGACCTTAGCTGGGTTGAGCTGGCGATTCTCGCTACCGATGGCCGTCTGCTCGTCGAAGCAAGCGTCGTCGGAGGCAACGAAGACGACGTCCTGGTACCGCAGGACGCTGCCGTGCTCCGAATCATGCGGGCGAACGACTGCACTTGGACCATCACACGCATGTGAGCGCCAGCCAAGTATTCGCACATCAAGTAGCAGTTAGGACGATCATCCCAAGAACTCCACCGATGCCGTGAACGAGCAGTGACGGCCGGGAGCGAGCCCTTCAAGAAGGCACATGTTTCCCGGCCGTCACTGCCTTCTCGCGGATGCATGCAGCGCCGCACCCGTACCTGGGGAGGCGTCAGCCAGACGGGTCGATCAGACGATCAGTCGGGCATCGTGGACCGAAGGAAATCGACGGCCTCGCCGATATCCGAGTCGTGGACGACCTTCCCGTGCTCCAGCACGATGCCGCGATGGCAGATCGACTTGATGAGTTCCAGGTCGTGGCTGACCACCACCAGGGTCTGGCCCGCATCGCGAAGCTCGCGCATCTTGGCGATGCACTTGCGCTGGAACGGCTCATCGCCGACGGCCAGCACTTCGTCTACCAAGAAGATGTCCGGCTGCGAATGCACCGCTACCGAGAACGCCAGCCGCATGTACATGCCGGACGAGTAGAACTTCACCTCGGTGTCGATGAACTTCTCGATGCCGCTGAACTTCAGGATCTCGTCGAAGCGCTCGTCGATCTCCTGCTCGCTCATGCCCAGGATCGCGCCGTTGAGGTAGACGTTCTCGCGTCCGGTCAGATCGGGATGCATGCCCGCGCCGACCTCGATCAGGCCGGCGATCCTGCCGCGTACCCCGATCGACCCCGCGTCGGGCAGCATCACACCGCTGATCAGCTTGAGGGTGGTCGACTTGCCGGACCCGTTGAAGCCCAGCAGCGCGACCGCTTCGCCCTGATGGATGGTGAGCGAGACCCCGTCGAGCGCCTTGAATCTTTCGCTGAGGTCACCTTTGCGTCCGGTCGCCCACCACACGACATATTCCTTGATGGAGCGGGTGTGACGCAGATCGAATTCTTTGTCGACGTCTTCCAGCTGAGCCATCACCAGGCCGTTTGAAGTCTCGTTCATTACAGCTCCTGGGCGAATTTACCCTCAAGACGGTGAAAAACCAGCTGGCCGAGTCCCAGCATCAACAACGCGATAAACGAACTGAGCACGATGCCGAGCACCCAATGGGGAGGCATCAGGCTGGCGGCATCGGCACCGTCGGTCAGTACTCCCCTGGTAGGTATCCAGAAGCAGTAGTGCGACAGTTCGACGGCCATGGCCAGCGGATTCAGCTGGTAGATGGTGAACAGCCAGGTGGGGAAGGCGTCGGCAACCATGTGCCACTGGTAGAAGACCGGCGAGAGCCAGATCGCCACCATCATCAGCAGTTCGATGAGGTTCTCTGCGTCGCGGAAGAAGACGTTGAACGCCGCGAACGCCAGCCCGATGCCCAGCGCGAACGCGCCGATGATCAGCAGCGCGAGCACTCCGCCAAGCAGGCTGTAGATCCCCGGGCGCCAACCGAAGACCAGCGCGCCGATGATCAGCACCACGATCTGCGGCACCACGTGGACGAACGCCACCCACACGCTGCTCACCGGGAACAGCTCGCGCGGCAGATAGATCTTGCCCACCAGCGGCGCATTGAAGATGATCGATCTGGTGGTGTTGGAGAGGATCTCGTTGAAGAAGTTGATCATCACCATGCCG
>JARKOY010000176.1 GCA_029975555.1 Spirochaetia bacterium
AAACCATGATGAAAGAACCGGACGAGATAGACATCTCGATATTGGACCGAATTTCTAGAAAGCAGGGTTGCTCCATTTCGGAAGCAATAAGGCCTTTTCTGACAGAACGCTCTGAGAGCGTTCTTCGCGGCAGGATTCGGGCGCTTAGATTGAGAAAATTGATTCGATGTGTGCCCACAAAGCATAAGGTGCTACTTTATAGGAATCCAGCAGCGGAGGACGGAAGCGATGAATAGCGCCTCATCCGCCGCTGTGGAGAAAATTCAACGTTGCCACCTATCACAACGGCAGCTATGCCTTATAAATCCTCGCACAGGTGCCAAGACGGAAATTGTAGTCAAGCAATCTTTGGAGCACTCGATTGCACGGCAGCACTTGCGCGGCACGATTCGATTAACTGACCCGATAGATAAGCGACGTGCACCGGACTTATTTCTGTCAGTGTGTGGAAGAGATCTATCAATCGATGTCCGACACTGGACAGCAACCCAAGCAAGGCGCGAGCGGGTTTACCTCAGCCGAGAATTCTACGGCACTGCACGCGGCGCGGACACATTAACGACATTTCTGCAGGACTCGAAGAGATTCTTATATGTCGCGTTCGAGCTTGCCATGATCGATTCGCGAGGCAATCGTGAACGGAAGCTTGTGTTTGTGCCTGGGGCATGGCTACATCATGAGTTTTCTCTATCGTCCGAAGTCGGTTTGTCGGTGGATCATATCGTCGATGCATGGGCAAGTCTGACCTTTGGCAAAGCCGGAACTCGGCTCTACAATATTGATATATGGCGATTGATCGAGGTTGCAGACACCTATCAAGGGAGGCGGTAATGACCGTCTCTCCTCCGCAGTGGGATAACCTACCTGCCGCCTGCCGCATACTACCCAACTGGTTACAGTGGAAGTTCGGCAAGAGAGACGGCAAGATAACCAAGATGCCAGTTGACCGCTTCGGTAAACTTGCATCATCGACCGCACCGCATACTTGGTGCCACCTCGATGAAGCACGCAAGGCACTTGAAAGCGGCATTGGCGACGGCATAGGGTTCGTTTTCACTCGTGCAAGTGGCATAACTGGCATAGACCTGGACCACTGCCGAGATGCTTCAACCGGCGAGATAGATGCGTGGGCGGAAGCATACCTCAACCGACTCAATTCTTACTCTGAGATCTCACCAAGCGG
>JARKOY010000178.1 GCA_029975555.1 Spirochaetia bacterium
TGCAGCACACCAGGGCGCCAAGCGCACCGCCGCGACCATCAAGCGGTATGTCGACTGGCCTGGGCTGGATGCCACCGTCAAGAGGTTGGTATCGCAATGCGCGGTATGCCAAAAGATTAAGGCGCCCGGGCATCCTCCGAGTACTATTCGTTCGACTGCTGTCTCGGCACCGTTTGAAGCGGTGCAGATTTTCCCCGGTTATAGCCACTTTTAACACGCTCTCTTTCGACATCTTGTTTTGCGATGGCCGTTTGATGGGATGTTTGGGAAGGTCTGTAGACGTTTTCGCGGTGCGCCCCTGCATGCCACGGAACGTTACCGTGTGCCCGGAGAGAAGGTTTCTCTCCGTAACCCTGAGCCCCGTTTTATGGGGATTTGGCTCCAGTTTTTCTTGTTGCCGTTCGTTAGATTATGTTCATTTTGTCAATTTCTTTCTGAAGGAGTTCGATTGTTATCGAATTATTGATTCTTTGCAATCTGCAATGCAATTTTGTATTTCTTCTGCAAAGGCAGAATTGGGCTTGTTACGCCCAAAACTCATGAAGTCGACGGAATTCATGCAAATTCTATTTGAAATCGATGAACATATGATAAGATCATGGTTTGGTATCAATTTGGTTCAATTTCTATGTTTGCCTTTTTTCGCGATCTGCGATCGCGAGGTCGATTTTTTAAAATGGCTTGCCGAAAAAAGCGACAACGCAGAAAGTCTACGAATGGTACAAGTCTCTCACCGCTCGAGTTTGGTCGCGATCTGGGAATTTTGTACAAACGCGATCTGCGATCGCCGAGCAAAAAATTCAAGTTGCCAATCGAAGCGCGCTTTCAACGGGGGATTGTTAAGCAGTGATCGTGTATTCACAGGATCCATTTGGGCGTCATTCGTTCAATGGGTTGCATGGATGCTCAGCGGGGGGTCAACCGTTTTTGCGTCGTCTGGGCTGAACGCTGCCATGTGCCCTATGTGCTCCCCAGTGTTATGTGTTATGGTTGGAGTTTAGGCTCTCGCTCCCCGGGAATAATAGCTGAGATTTCAGATCTCCGCCGTTCCTTACAGAAAACCCAACAGTAACGTTACTGGGCTATTTCTGTGGAGTTTTTGTGCAAATTTCGTTCTTCTGAATCAACATTTTGAATTCCTTAGTTTTCATTGCAAGTATGATTGATTTTTCGGATTCCATACAAACTGGTTCTTCGGCTTCAGTTTCTGGCTCATTTGTTCGCTTACAATCCTCGGAGTGGCCTCATTTGGATATTCGTCATCCGACCTTTGTCGAGGTGTTGAGATTTCTTAATGCATTGCGCAAGTTCCGAATGACACACCCTTCACTGCCGATTCCTTCTGCTGTTGAGATTATTGATGTGGATTTCTTGCAAATGGTTGCACTGCAAGCGGATGTGGATGTGTTGCCTGCCTCGTTATCGGAAGCGGTGGATCTTATCGTGAAGCACACTCGACCGGTTCACGCTTATGAGAAGGAGAATCTGGTTCGGAGATTGACGGTTGATCTGCATCCTGGGCAGTTGCAAGACGCTCTTTTTCGTCATGTTCCTGCATTCATTACGCTCGTGGACGCTGTGGAGTACCCCGAGGATGGCCGTGTTGAGGCATTCATAAGCAGTCTACGGGGGCCCGCGGGACCCAATCTACAGGCGGAGCTGAGGATGGCGGGCCGCTCTGCACCGAGACGAAGCGGCGGGAAGGGGATTCCGTCGACGGGAGTGGTGGCGTCGCTGAAGGACTTATTGGCACCACCGCGTCCTCCTCCGGCGTCCGTCATTGCGTCTACGCCTCCGGCGACCCCGGCCGCCCCGGCAGCGGTTGCTCTTACGGAGTCAAGAGCGACAGCGGAGGAAACAGAAGAGAGTTCGGTGGATGACGGCGGCAGCAGGGAGATGCTTCATAGGGTCATCCAGGTGGCGCTGAAGACGGCGATTCGGCTAGATGGGGTCATCAACGAGGCGGACCAACTCCGATCCACGGCCGCGGGGCCCACTGCATTTGGGCGTGCTCATTTTGCCCCCGCTCATGTGCCGCAACCATATATGACTGCGAATTTCGTTCCGGCGCCAGCGCCTCAGCCACGTGTCTTTATCCCAGCGCGATCATCACCCCCAGGCCATCAGCCCCCACAACAACAACCCGCGCTCCCTCGGCTGACGGCGGCGCAGTATCAATGGTGCGTCGATAACAACGTTTGCGTTCGATGCAGGGCACGAGGCCACTCGAAGGAGCATTGCCCGGTGTTTGGACCGAGTCAGACACGCAGCCCCGTTCCCAGCCCCGTCGTCGCTAGGCCAGTTACGGGACTTCAGGCGCCACAGCAACAGGCCTCGGTGCGACGCTATCCTGGACGCCAGCATAACCCGCCCCAGAGGTTCTCGCCGTCGCAAGCTACAACCCCGCCTGCTACATCACTCGCAACCTCAGCCATTTCAACTCTCGCTCCCACTCTCACTTCGGCTTCAGCTATCGCCCCGCCTCCAGCATCTCGGTCGGCAATACCAGCACCTGCTGTCTCCGCTGCGTCTACTGAGTCACCTCAGCCGAGCCTCAATCTGGACGCGGTCTTCTTGGCTAATTCGAATCTTGCGGAGTTAGTTGGGCCTCGCCGCGACACTAAGCCCGAGTTGGGCGCCACCTCGCCGACTGACCCGGGCGCGGAGAAGGGTTCAGGGTTAGTAGTGCCGTCCCACGACACGAAGCCCGTGATGGTCCCTGAAAGGTCTTCTCTGTCGCATTCAGTCTCTACCGCCATTGTTGCAGGACAGGCCGGGCCGGAGGAGATGGGCCAGGCGTTCGAAACCCTCTATGGTGCAGATCTTCGTCCCTATGTTTTCGCGGCATTCAAGCCTCGAGACGGACAAGAGGAGTTGATCGTGCTCGCACTGGCGGACAGTGGTGCCGCCGCATCGTTCGTAGGGCGGGAACTGGTGGAGAAACTTCATCTGCAGACGAGGCGACTCGCACGACCCTGTGAGGCGGTGCTCGCGGACAGCCGGACCAGGCGGCGCGTCGAGGAGGTGGTGGACGGGGAGATACGGATTTGTCGAGGCCAACCGGCGACGCCGATCAGCATCTTTGTGTTGGAGGACGGCCCGAAACACGTCATCATCGGGCAACCCATCTGGCACGCCGTCGGCGTGACGAGCGACCCCGCCGGTCAGCGCCCCGTCTTCGTCTGGAGCCCACATGCGCGCTCGGAGCCCGACGAGCTGGAAGACGCACGCGAGCCGGCCCTGGCGGTCGCGACGGAGATACGGCGCGTGGAAGTGTCAGCCCGGCCGACGACGGTGGAACCGACAGTCGCAGGCTCACCCGAGATCATTCTGGCGGAGGGCCGTGCGGCGGTCCAAAGAGGAGCCATTCCAACCATTCCGGAGGAGCGCCTACAACAGGAACAGCTTATCAAGGTGTACTCCGTCTTCCTGCGGCATCGCGCGGCGTTTGGTCCTGTCGATTCGAAGCCAGCAGATCTACCGGCGGCGCATTTCAAACTTCGGCCGGATGCGGTCCCGAGGCGGTTTCAGCCTCGGCGTTTCACGGTGGACGACGAGGAATTCGTGCAGGGCGAGCTGAAGAAATGGCTGGACCTCGACATCATTCATCCGATTGTGGACTCGCCGTGGGTCAGTCGTCTGACCGTTGCTACCAGGGCAGACGGGAGAAAACGACTCTGCGTCTCCTACGTTTACCTGAATTCGCAATGTGTGGATGAAATCGATGCATCGCCACGGATTTGCGACATGCTGCACAGCTTTCGGGGATGTAAGTATCTAAGCGCGTACGACCTCTCGAGTGGATACCTCCAACAGCCGGTGGTCGTCGAGGATCAGCCTCTTCTTGCGTTCGGTACCCGTTCGGGAGTCTTCACATTCTCTCGAGTGCCCTTCGGCACGAAGGGGGCACCATCGCAGTTTCAGCGAGCCATCGCCGCCTTACTACAAGGAATCCCGCTGGCGGGAAATTATCTTGATGATGTCGCCATTCTGGGGAAGGTGTTTGATGACTGGCTTGGAGCGACGGATCGGTGGTTGACGGTGGCGGTGGAGCGGCACATCAAGATTGGAGTCCCTAAGTCACACATTCTGATGCCGGAGCTCCCCTACCTCGGCTTCTTGATTACCCCGACTGGCTACAGCGTGGATCCCAGCCGGCTGCAGGGCGTCCGCGACCTTTCCCCTCCACAAGACAAAGCAACATTGCGCTCGTGTCTTGGATTATTGAATTATTTTTCGTCATTTGTCCCACGCTTTGCGGACCTCGCCGCACCATTGTATGAGTTGTTGACGAAGTCAGCGCCATATCAGTGGAACGACCACCACACCCTCTGCCTTAACGACATCAGAGATCGCCTCCTGAGTCATCCTCTCTTCCTCAGCCACCCCGATCCTGCCCTCGTCTTTGTATTGGCGTGCGATGCAAGCGACTTGGGTTACGGAGCCCTCCTCTTCCAATCACCGAACGCGGCAGCTGTGGATTTCGGATCGCCCACCGAGCCAGCCACTCCGATGCCGCTGCTAGCCGTGCTGTCTCATCGGTGGTCCGGCTCCCAGCGTCGATGGTCGACTACGGAGAAGGAGGCTTATGCGGTCATCTCCGCGCTCCAGAGGCTTCGTCGCGGGTCCATGCTGTCGAGCCAACACCCTGTGGTGGCAGTGGTAGATCATCAGAACCTCTTATTCTGGTCGGCCAGTGAGAATCGCAAACTCATGAGGTGGTGGTCCCTCATCGAAGAATTCAACGTCAGCTTTGTCCATAGGCCGGGTGGTGCTCATTTTCTTGCCGATGCGGTTTCGAGATGCGGATTCGCCACGGATGATGCCTGGCGCCCCACAGCCCCTTCGGCATTACCAGCACCTACCTCTTCCGCATCGGTAGAGGAAGACGTCGATGGGGAGGCTTTGATGCCGGTGGCCCCGATGGGATTGGTGGAGGCCGGCGTCGATGCGCTGGAACCCAGTCTCCGCCAGCTGCCCCATTCGTTGGATGGGAGCATCGTGCAGCTCGAGGAACGCCCGCCAGATGCGCTTTTGCGTCGGATCTTCGCCCTTGCGCACACCCACCCGATCGCTGGCCATCAGGGGACTCTACGCACCATCCAACACGTCCGTCAGTGCGTGGTGTGGCCCGGGCTCGATGCGGACATCAAGGCAATGGTTCGGCAATGTGCAGCTTGCCAGCGCGCCAAGGCCGCTCCTCACCCAGCCGGTACTCTGCTGGATACGTCAGCTTCAGCTCCGTTCGCCAATATTCAGTTGGATCATCTTGGCCCGCTTCCCAAGGTGGACGGAATGACCTATGCCCTCTGTATCATCGACCGCTTCGCCAGATATGTTGAACTGAGTGCCGTTCCTGACACGGCAATCGACACCACGGTGACGGCTTTGATGGGAACGTGGGTAACGCGTTTTGGAGTTCCTCTTACGATCACGTCGGACGGTGCCTTTGACACGATTGCCTTGAAGCGCCTATGTGAGCTCTTGGGTACGCGCCTGCATCTTAGTGTACCTAGGTCACCTACGGGTCACGCATGCATAGAAAGGGCCAATCGCTGCGTGTTGGAAGCACTTCGCGCGGTCCTTCATGCCGAGGGCACCCGCTTGAAGTGGACTGAGGCGCTGCCCTACGTCCGATTTGCTATCAATTCTGCGAAGTCGGTGGCGACCGGATTCTCTCCGTTTGAAATCGTATACGGCACGCCGGTTCGCTTGCCCCTTGCAGCCGAGTCCGAGGTTGGTTTCGCGATGAATGCGCCTGAGCCGCAGCTGTGGTGTGAGCATCTCGTTCAGCGTCTTGCGGTCGTTCATGAGCAATTGCGCAAGGCCCAGGCGGCGGCCTTCGAGAAGGCGCAGCGCGACTACATTCAACAGTTGCGTGGGCGTCCTGACCGCTTCGAGCCTGGCGACCTTGTTCTGGTTCGAAACCGGCACCCTATCAACAAGCTTTCCCCCAAGTGGGAGGGTCCATTGGAAGTGATTTCCTTGGAGAACGACGTCGTATGCGTTGTTCATGACTTTACGCGCGATGATACGTTCCGCTGCCACGTCCGTGACATGGCGCATTTCCATCTGGAGGAGGAGGCAAGCCAGGAGGAGAAGCCGGTTGAAGGGGAGATGGCGGATGCAGCAGAGACGGAGCCGGGGAAGGAGAAGGAGAAGGAGGAGGATGATGGGAGGAAGGCAAGGGGTCCTGCGGAAGCTGCTGCTGGTCCGGCGACGGAAGCTGTCGGCACGAAGCACGACAAGTTGGCCTGTATGGTGACACGGGAGGGCGAGTATCACGTGGAGGTGGTACATGAGCACATCGTTGACGGTGCCGATGAAGTGTGGTTCCGCGTGAAGTGGTTGGGATGGGAGCAAGCTACTGCGGATGAGTGGGTTCGACTTCGCGACTGCCACCTCAGCCCGGTGGTCAAGGAGTACGTGCGCAAGAACAAGCTCAAGTTTACCCGCGCATCGTATGGACATAAGCCTCACTAAATTTGCTCTTAGTATCAATTAGCATTTAGTATCATTTTGTGGTTCCCTTCCGGTGCCCTTTTCTTTAGGTTGCTGTTCTTTGGGGAAGGAGCATGGAAGGGAGCTTTTGGTGGAGTCGGTGTTATGGTTGGAGTTTAGCCTCTCGCTCCCCGGGAATAATAGCTGAGATTTCAGATCTCCGCCGTTCCTTTCAGAAAACCCAACAGCACTGGTACTGGATCGATCCTAACTTGGGTTGCAGGAATCCCAAGTATCGATACTGTGGTGTCCATAAACCCAAGAGCAATGTGAAAGATGTATAGTGTATATTCCCAGGGAGAGACAACCTAACCTCACGCACAACAGGAAGGGGTTCTGTGGGATTCTTTTTCTTTTAGTTTTCCTGTTCCGGGATGTCGTTGCTGTGCCAGCTGTTTCTTGCTTTGTCTTGGCCATGTCCTCCCCCCCATTCCGGATGGAGGATTTCGGGGGAGGTAGCGTTGCAGGGATTGGGGCTGGTTCCCCCAGGTAATATAGCTCGTGCTAAGCGCCTACCCTTGCGCTTTCCCGCACGATAGCTATATCTGTAGTGCCGAAAGGTGCAACATCCCCAAGCCAGGAGCCATGTCCACATCTTCCGCGAGACCATGCGGGCGGCGGGCTTCGTGCTCAAGGACGAGAAGTGCCACTTCGAGCCGTCGACCTCGCAGACCTTCTTGGGCTACGACATCCAGACCGCGCCGGC
>JARKOY010000179.1 GCA_029975555.1 Spirochaetia bacterium
CACCTCCTGCCGGCGTTGCGGCAGTGGGCCGCGCGGCAGCCGGTGCGTGAGCGGGAGGCGCTGCTGTTCCCGGCCAGGGACGGGCACTCCCCGCTCAACGACAGCGTCCTGCGGGTAGCCCACAACAAGGGCAAGGCGGCCCTCGGCATGCCCGGCCTGACGGTCCATGGGCTGCGTCACCCCAGCGCGACGTTGGCCGCGCAGTTGGGAGCTACCCTGGCCGCACTCCAGGCGCGGATCGGGCACAGCACGCCGAACATGGCCATGCGCGACCAGCACGTCGCGGCTGAACGCGACGCCCAGCTGGCCGCTCGCATGTCAGCGTTCGCGACGGGTCGATCCGGCTGACAAGCAAAGTCGAGTGGTGGGCGCGATCAACCGGACTGTCGAGTGTTCGTGGCAACATCGCGTCAGGTGAGCCGATGGAGTTCACGTTGGTGGCAGTGGCAGCAGTCGCGGGCCACCAGTGGGGCGCATCAGGCTGGCATTGCTCCGGGTCCGACAACCCTGGCTCAGCATGTGGCAAGGCCGCCATCGGCGGATGCTGATGACGGCCTTGCGCGAACCCTGGTGTCGGGCTTGAATTGGGGGTGGATCCGGGGACCGGCAAGTCAATGGGTCCACCCCCTACCTAATAGGGCTCAAGCGCGATCTTGAGCGACCGGCCGTCCCACTCGATCGTGAGACGGAACTTCGTTCCGCGCATATTCATCACCTCCTTGGTGCACTCCCCTGGGGGCGAATGCTGCTCGTTGCCTGCGGCCCTTGCTCGGGCCTTGAGGCGAGCTTCCTCTATGGGATGGCGACGAGCAACAGGCGCACCGGTACTGCGGCAGCGGTCTGAGAGGAGCTTCATTGGCGTAGGGAGAGGTGCTGGTTGTGCGGGGCGAGTGCTACTCTTGTGGCGGCACGAGGGGTGCTCTTTTTGCGGATATAGTTATATTTATACAGAAGGACCAAGTACCCCCAGCACCCCCGTGCACCCCCGGCACTTCATGTGCCCCCGCCAAGCCCGTAGGGGTGAATGTCACACAGGAGGTCCAGGTGGTGCCCCAAGTGAACTCCGAGGCCGTGCAGCGACTGGAGAAGGCGGTGACCAAGTCTCAACGTTCGAGGTCGGTCCGGTTCCCCATCGGCTTCGTCCGTGGCGATGACCCGCCATTGGCCAAGATGATGCGTGGCGGGCAAGGAGGAGAGAGCCGGCTCCGTGTGTACCTCCTGATTCGGATGATGGCAACGGCAGCGCCCCACGACGTCCCGATAACCGCGACTGACATCGCAGCGTGCTTGGGCTTCCCCGATCCCCCCGGCGTAGGCGCTCGGCGTGTCAACAGCGCTCTCAAGGTTCTCGCGAGCCGTGAACACAACCTCGTCGCGATCGAGGCACCGCCGGGTCGCACACGGACCATGAAGATCCTGCGCCCAGATGGGTCCGGGGAGGAGTGGAACGACGGCGACCTGAAGGCCCCCTACATCACATTGCCCATCGCTCTCTGGAAGAAGGGATGGCTCCTTGCCCTGTCTGGCCGCGCCCTCGCCATCTTCATAGTCCTCAGGGAGCTGACCGGTGGGCGCAAAGCAAACGGCGCGTGGGCCGACGGGATCCGCAAGCGACAATATGGTTTCTCCGACGATACCTGGACCCGCGCTTCTGAGGAGCTGCGGGACCGAGGTTTGCTGACTGTCGATCGTGAGACCTATCAGTCGCAGGGGGAGCCCCGTCAACGTAACGTCTACCAGCTCCACTTGGACGTGCTGGAGGACTGCCGGCCCTTTGAACATCCCCTCGACCCGATGAGGGAGAAGGCCCGGCCTCGGAGGCCCGCAAAGCCCGCAGGGGTTCCCATTCGCAAGGCTTCACGTGTCCAGGTCTAGACGCGTCGCCACCTCGCCTCTACAGCGACTACTCGAATGGGTACAGAGCAAGCCGCTTTCGGTCCTGTGGGCTCTCATGGTCGAGACTGGATAGGCGTTGCGGTCTCGGGGGTCAGGGCCAGTACTTGCTCGGCGGATCGGTGGCCGGGTTGGCGACGATGAAGCGCTTGGTCCGTGCGGAGATGGCCGTGATCTTGACCGCCCGCTGTGAGCTCACAGGTTCGAGTGCTTCGACAATGGGTCTGATTGCAGCGCAGATGGATGCGGAGGCGCGGGCGAGCCCATCGAGTCCGTCGTCGATCTGGTAGGAGATGTGGTGCAGGCCGGAGCGCTGGATTGCCTTGCACTCCTCCGGATCGTTGAACTGGCCGATGTTGTTGGTCAGAATGGCCTCGAAGCCCTTTCTCCGCGCGTCCGGGAACAGGTCGAGGTCCTTCTTGCTCTTCCACTTGAGGTCGCGGACATGCTGCACGTCGTGTCCGCGAAGTAGGCGCCCGAGGAGCGGAACAAGGGGTTCAGGGACGTCTTCGTCCAGGAGTACCTTCACGCTGCGTGGGCATATGCGACGCGACCGGCAAGTTCCGTGGCCCCCTTCACCGCCTCCGCGGATACTCCCGGGTAGAACTCACGGATCTCGGCCAGAGCCAGACCGTCTCGCGCGAGTCCGGCCAAGAGGTTGTATGTGATGCGGGTCCCTTCCACAACGGGCACCCCGCCCCGGATATCGGGATCGACCAGCAGCCCCGAGGCAGGGTGCGTCAGGTCGGGCACGAGATCACCGCGACGGTTCGTGAACGGCCGGAACAGATCGCGCATCACCGCCTGGTGTCCGTATTGTCCCGGCGCCTTGCCCACGTCCAAGAACTCACCATCCTCGGAGAAGTACACAATGGACTTCTTTTCTGGCACAGCAAGCAGTGTGCGCTCGGACAGGTCTTGCCCGTCGGCCAGGTGCTCCTCCATCCAGGTCACCGCTCTGCG
>JARKOY010000180.1 GCA_029975555.1 Spirochaetia bacterium
ATGGTATTTGACAGGGCGCACTGCGGAAGAGTGGTGCGAAGAGGGAAGGGCAAGAAGAAGAGACGTTCTTACGAGAGTAAGAGCGGGAACGATAATATGGTCAAGCGAAAACGGGTTCATAGGTGGATGCCTAGGAGTCGCGAGGCGAAGAAGGCCGTGGTAAGCTGCGAAAAGCCAGGAGGAGGAGCACACATCCTGAGATACCTGGATAGCCGAATGGGGTAACCCGGCAGATGAGAGTCTGTCATCCGACCGCTGAATACATAGGCGGCGGAAGCGAAACTGGGGGAACTGAACCATCTCACGTACCCCGGGAAGAGAAAACAAAAGCACCGAACGGTGTGAGTGATTCCGAAAGTAGCGGCGAGCGAAATTGGAAGAGCCTAAACCAGCAGAGGCTGGGGTTGTAGGGCCGCATGGGCGCAAGCCGCGGAGTAAGAAATCATATATATAGTGGAACGGTTCTGGGAAGGCCGGCGAGAGAGGGTGAAAGCCCCGTACACGAAATGTATATGACTCCGTGATGCGGTACCTGAGTACGGCGAGGCACGAGAAACCTTGTCGGAATCTGGGTCGACCACGATCCAAGGCTAAATACTACGCGACTACCGATAGTGGAGAAGTACCGTGAGGGAAAGGCGAAAAGAACCCCGGTGAGGGGAGTGAAAGAGAACCTGAAACCATGAACCCACAACAGGTCAGAGCATCCGCAAGGGTGTGATGGCGTGCCTTTTGTAGAATGAGCCTGCGAGTTACGATAGCGAGCGAGGTTAAGGCGTGGAAGCGCCGGAGCCGGAGGGAAACCGAGTCTGAATAGGGCGAAAAGTTCGTTGTCGTAGACCCGAAGCCAAGTGATCTAGTTACGGGCAGGTTGAAGCTCAGGTAAAACTGAGTGGAGGACCGAACTCTAGTGTGATGAAAAACGCAGGGATGACCCGTGACTCGGAGTGAAAGGCTAAACAAACTTGGAAATAGCTGGCTCTCCCCGAAATGCCTTGAGGGACAGCCTCATACAAATGTGCTGGAGGTAGAGCACTGGATGGACTAGGGGGCTTCACCGCCTACCAAACCCAACCAAACTCCGAATGCCAGCACACAACGTATGGGAGTGAGACTGCGGGCGACAAGGTTCGTAGTCGAGAGGGAAACAGCCCAGACCGTCGGCTAAGGTCCCGAAATACCGCTCAGTGTAAAATGATGTGTGATTGCGAAGACAGCCAGGAGGTTGGCTTAGAAGCAGCCACTCCTTTAAAGAGTGCGTAATAGCTCACTGGTCGAGTAGTCATGCGCAGACAATGTAACGGGGCTAAGCGGTATACCGAAGCCACGGAATCTACTTGCAAGAGTAGGTTGGTAGGGGAGCATTCCACAGACCGACGAAGGTGGCCTGGAAAGGTAGCTGGAGGGAGTGGAAGAGAGAATGCAGGTATAAGTACACGAAAAGACGGGTGAGATCCCCGTCCGCCGAAAGCCTAAGGATTCCTGGGTAAAGGTCATCTGCCCAGGGTAAGTCGGCCCCTAAGGCGAGGACGAAAGTCGTAGTCGATGGGAAACTGGTGAAGATTCCAGTACCTTAGCAAGTTTCGAAGGGATGACGCATGAGGTGAAACCCGGCCGGAGACTGGTAGTTTCGGTCGAAGCAGTAAGCTGTAGAGGTGCGTAGGCAAATCCGCGCACTGAGGTGAGCTGTGACAGCGAGGCGATCTACGGAAAGCTGAAGCGGGCGTAATCAGGGTGCCAAGAAATAATCTCTAAGGATAGGCTTGTTAAGACCGTACCGTAAACCGACACAGGTAGGCGGGATGAGCAATCTAAGGCGCTCGAGAGAACTCGCGTTAAGGAACTCGGCAAAATGCACACGTAACTTCGGGAGAAGTGTGGCCTTCTTTAGTTTAGCAATAAGTTAAGGGAGGTAGCATAAAGCAGTCCCAGGCGACTGTTTACCAAAAACACAGGCCTCTGCGAATCAGCAATGAGACGTATAGGGGCTGACACCTGCCCGGTGCCGGAAGGTTAAGAGGAGCGGTTAGCCGCAAGGCGAAGCTGTGAATCGAAGCCCCGGTAAACGGCGGCCGTAACTATAACGGTCCTAAGGTAGCGAAATTCCTTGTCGGGTAAGTTCCGACCCGCACGAATGGTG
>JARKOY010000008.1 GCA_029975555.1 Spirochaetia bacterium
GCCAAGGCGGTCTGGGGAGCCTGACCGGGCGTCAAATCGGCAGCATCCGGCTGGCCGTTGGCAAATCGTTAGCAAAACCAACCATCACAGAGGAAGGAGGGAAGCAGATAAGCATCATCTGACTACCCGCTTCACTGGTAGCGGCTTCAGACCAACAGACGAACAAAGCGGGTAAACCCAAGAAAACAAACGACTTTTCGGTCGTTTGTTCGAATAAGATCATTGTGGCTCCCAATATAGACAGACGTCCGAACAATTACGAGCTACTGGAGCCAACCCTCCAACAGCTGAAATGGCTGGCGGCGCAGTCTGTCGAGATCTTGGCTGTGGTGGCGCCTGAGAGTCCAATGCCCTCAGATAGACCTCGGCGTCTGCGTCGGCGCTTCTCCCCAGAGGAGGTCAAAGAGATGGCTCAGCAGTACCAGGACGGTGTCACTACGCCTCAGCTGTGTGCGGAGCACGGGATCTCGAAGACGGGGATCTTGAGGTTGCTCCGTGAGGAGGGGGTGGAGGTGCGGCGTCAGACCGCGACCGACGGTGTGGTCGCAGAGGCGGTCGAGCTTTACGAAGCAGGTATGCCGGTTACTCGTATCGCTGAGCAGTTGAGTGTGTCTGGGAGCGCGCTTCGGCGTAGCATGCTGAAAGCTGGCGTGGAGATGCGGCCGAGAGGCGGGTACCGCCCGGCTCCGCTTGCTGGCTAAGGCTGACATGAAGTGGCTCGATTCCGATCGGCTGGTCGAGGAAGCCGCGCTGCATCAAGGACGCTTCGGTGCCTGGTTGTGGGCTACAGCATGGATGGCTTAGTCATGCGGACGAGGGTAAGTCCGTTCATGTCCACGGAAGACCACGTAGGGGTGTCGGTTCTGGCTCAACCTTACGAACTGCTAGTCTGTAGCCAGTTGGACGCTGGAGTTGCATCCGGATTAAAAAAGTGCTACAATAGAGTATTTAATTTTCAATCTCGAACTGATATAATTGAACTTGCAAACTGCAACTATTGATTTTGAAGGAGGTGCCGTATGAGTGAAACGCTGAAGACCTACAGAGTGAATGACGAAATAAGCCTAGTCCCTGATGGTGGAACTGTAGATTTCCTCAATGTATACGGCATTACAGAGGCTGCGGCGCAGGATCGAGTGCTGAGAGGGTTTGCTAACGCGTTGGCGGAGGCTGAGCGAGCACGGGCAAGACGGCGAGCTTTACAGCATCGCTACGATGCTGAGCCGGGTGTGGAGCCTGAGTGCTGAGGTGTTTAGACGATTTCCAGGGAGTGTATTGCGGTATTTTGGATTACGTTGATTTGGATATGGTCGCGATTGCATACTCCGGATTCCAGCCCCTCCGAGGTACGATAAACGGGGTCGCCTTCCCTAAACGCTCCTCGCACAGTTGTGAATTGTGGAGAGCCGTCTGACTTCCGTGCACGTTGAACAAGGTTATTTATTGCGCCGCAGTCGAGTTCGCGAGTGTAGTAGTTCTGTTTCAGTCGTTGCCTCTTTTCCAACGGCATTTCGTCGCACATTTCCTTGACGACCTCCTCCAGGAGCCTGCGATCTGTGATAAGAGTGAGGTCTAGGCAGTTGTTCAGATCGATTACCGCCTGAAATACAATAGGGGTGCCACCGTACTTCGTTATGGCGTGCAACCTGGCCCACTCTTCAGCTCGGTCATAGTCGCCCTCCCAGAAGTACGCGCCATGTCCAAGCCAGTCACCGGAAAAGTTGGTGACTGGAATGCCTTCTGTCAAGTGCTTCTTTGCGAAGACACTTGAGGTTCCGTGGTAACCCCAGACGAGGCCGTTTGGAAGCTCACTCATGACCGTCTCCATTCGCCTCGAGTCTTACTGCTTGGCGGAATCACACTGATGTGATTTTGCTGGCAGCGTATCACGCTAGCTCG
>JARKOY010000014.1 GCA_029975555.1 Spirochaetia bacterium
ACGTTGCGAGCAGCCCGCCGAAGCCACAAACGTCAACTCGCCAACGTCATCATCCGACACATGTGGAACGACGCGAAAGTAACCCGCGATGTCCCCCTCAGCACCGCCGCTTGACAAGAGAGCTTCGAGTCGGTCAACGCCCGCATCCGCAAAACTGTCAAGGCCCGCGGACACTTCCCCAACGAGTAAGCCGCCCTCAAGTGCGTTTGCCTCGCCGTCACGGCCCTGGACCCCATCGGAAAGCGCAGAGCCAGATGGACCCAGCGCTGAAAACAAGCCCTGAACGCGTTCGGCATCGCCTTCGACGGCTGGCTCACCGCCCGACGCCCACGACCCAAAACAACAAATCCAAATTCACCGAAAACGTTGACAGACTCGTGACAGGCGGGTGGCAACGAGTTCGGGCGCAGGTGACTGTGGGCCCTTTGGCGCGGGCGACCGGGAGGAGTAGCCTTCGTACCAATGCTTAGGCTTGTCAGGTCCGACTCCAAGAATCGGGCGTCTCTCGCGTTCGAGCCCAATAGGGCGCCGTTCAAGAGGACTCGCGTCGGCTAGCATCAACGTCAACAACTTTGGGGGCGCAATATCCGACGCCAATTTTCGATCAGGGGGAGGGATCCAACCGGATCGTCGCGCAATGCGGCATCGGCACCTGCATGATTCTTAGAAGGAGATTATGCCCACCGGCAACAATGACCTCGCAGCCGAAGTACTTGAGCACCTTGTCGCCATCGGTTTCGTCCTCGATGGCGATCGCATCGTTGCGCCGCCGCAGGAAAAGCGCCACCTACGTAGGCTCCACGCAGAGGCAGTCAAAGCACGCCGCGAACAAGCCCGAGAGACGCTGCAACCCCTGGAGGATCAGTTCGCATCCCAGCTTGTGCCAGGCAAAGACCTAGCTGTCCAACGCATTAGACCGGCCCTGTCGCCTGTGCCCAAGACCGACGCCTTCAACACGCGACTGTTTAGGTGGGTCGGTTTGCACTGGTCCATTCCAGTATCGAATGGTTACGGCAGACGCTTGCGCTTTTTGGTGCGAGATCGCGGAAACGGTGACCGCCTCATCGGAATCATCGGGCTGTGTGACCCAGTCTACAGCCTCGCCTCTCGTGATGTCTGGGTAGGCTGGTCGCCTGAAGAACGGAGCCTGGGCCTTGTGGGCTCCATGGATGCGTACGTTCTTGGAGCAGTCCCACCTTATTCATACCTGGCTGGAGGGAAGCTGGTCGCTCTACTTGCCTTGACCGAGCAGGTGATACGGGCACATCATGACAAATATGCGGGTCGGCGGACCATGATCTTGGGCCGAAATCCAACGACTCCGCTAGCTCTGATCACAACCACCTCCGCGCTCGGTCGCTCCTCCGTATATAACCGTCTGAGCGACAGCAGTCACGGTCTTGCGTACCATCCACTCGGTCTAACCGCGGGTACTGGGGACTTCCAGTTCGGCGAAGAGATTTACAGCAAGTTGCGGCTCGCTGCCGATGAAGACTCGGGGCATGACCAGTCCTCTAGGCATCCGAATTGGCAAGGAAGCGGATATCGCAATCGGAGGGAGACGATTCGGCGCGGCCTACGCGCATTAGGGATACAACCTGATTCACTCAGAAATCACGGCGTTCAACGACAGACCTTCGGAGCACCCCTCGCGACAAACTGGCGTCAGGTTCTGCGCGGAGAGTCAGCAGCACCAGAATATTTCGACAGAACAGTCTCGTCAGAGACCACGTGGTGGCTCGAGAGATGGGCCTTACCTCGGGCAGAACGATTGCCTGAATATCGGGCCTTTCACCCTGACGCCTACCGACTATACGGCGAGTGAACGCCTCGTCAAATCAGGAAGCCCAGTCTGTTCTCTGGGTTCCCGCGAGGATAGTCTCCCGACCGTTGCCTACTGTCAATTCACCTACTGACTGGACAAGACGTCGCAAGTGACCCGTATCCGATACATTGATCAGCCAAACGTCCCTTAGGCCTGTTGTGTAACGTGCAGTGTGGTACTCGCGAGGAGTTGCATAGACAACCTTGACATCGGGACGATCCAAACAGAACAGAACAACGCCCACAGCTTGAAGTTTGGAGCCCATTGGGGCAATTGAAAGTCTAGAAGTCGTGGCGTGTTCGTGGTAAATATCGTCGAGCAGGCTCCATATCGACACATAATCAAAAGTAGATGCAGTGAGCACGCGGCTCGCATCTTCTACCTGTTCAATTCCGTGAAGTTTCCGCATTAGATCGACGCGCCACCGATCTTTCTCCAGGTGAGGCTCGCCCAGAATCCAGATAACTGGCTCCCGATTCACTAGCAGGATGCTTGGATCGACCTGGGCAATTACCTTTCTGACACGATCCGTGTCGAATCCTGGGATTATAACGACTTGGTCGGGCAGGCTATCGTCCTGCTCTGCGAACGAGCTGATGGTGACTTCGAGCTCATAGGTACCGTCAGCAGTGGATATCCCACTCAGGTCATGTTGAACGCCCTTCTCATACTCCGCAGCAGTCGGATGATATTCGGCTGCCTCGCCATATGTCAGCGTTAGGTTCAGATTTCGGCGCATCAGAATTAGAAGCGCTCGGTTAATCAACGGATTAGAGGCTGCGGTGATGTCCAAAACGATACGACTATTTTCCGAAATTGACTCATCGATGAACCTCGAGAATTGCTCCTCGAACTTATCACCGAAGTCTAGGGTAGCGACATCCTCGGAGCCGATTGATGCAAGCGCCGCCATCACAGAGTCCCGATTAGTTTCGTTGTCGACCTGGTTCGTCACGTACTCTATGATCACCGCGCGCCGCGCGCGCAGCCCTGCGCGTGACAACTGCTCAAGAGCCAGCGTCAAGCGATCCTCGAATCCCAGCGCCAAGATCATGACATCATACGGCAAGTCAAACTCATTGGCTTCGAGCCGATTCACCTGGGGCAGGGAATCCCGAATATCACCGATACCCACGGTGCGAACTTGAAGGCGAAGCTCTTCAGCCGACTCGTTCACTGTTCCTCCTCCTCGAAGAGGTCCGGATCGCTGCTAGAGTGCGCGGGCAACTTGCGTAAGGCGGCAACCTTGAAGGATGCGGCCGGGTCGATTAGTGCCGTCACAAAGTCGTCCGCTTTCAGGTTAAGAGACACGTTCTTTCCAAGAGCTGCATTGAATGCCGGCAGGAATACCTTTCTCAAGTGAAGACGCAGAGAGGTCACGCCTTCGTGGCGTCCTGTCGTCGTTGGCAACTGAATCAACACGGCCCTTCTCAAGAGATCGTCGAAGACAGACTGAGCATTCTGGTTCAAGCGCAGTCTGGAATACACGCGTGAGATGTCATCGACCTCGATCCGAGGAATCTGCTGTGGTGCGGGCCGCCCCTTGCCCAAACCTTTCTCTTGTAGGGGCGCCTCTATTAGGACTTTGCGTATGAAGCGACCGTATTCTTGAACAAAGGCGTGCATTTGCTCGCCGGACCCGTGGAAGGATCTAAGTTGATCCAAGAGATCACTCGAGACTGACTTGATCGCTTTGCTCTGGACAGCAGCGCTTACCTGAGTAACAGTGCTTGGACCGATCTTGGCAGAAGAGAAGATGCGCTCGAACACCAGAAGTAGCGCCGAAACGTCGCCCGAGCAGATCTGCGAGATAGTATCGAGGCCGTGGTACACATCGCGTCGCTTCGCTGCTTGACCGGATTCGGCGTCCTTGCGGAGAGCCTCGGCGAGCGAAAGCGGATTTCCATCGTGTGTTTTCCCGTAGTTCGTCTCTCCCAGCAAGATGGCAGCAGTGGCTTGATAATTGCAAGCCTTTAGTCGCTGATTGAGTAGATCCTCCGCAAACTTGCGCAGGTCTGACCCCGAGGTATTGTCTAGTGCGATTGCTCCAAGGTCGTGCTCGACCAGTTCCCGTCCAAGTTCTGCCGTAGCGCCCGACTTGAAAGAAGTGAAGGTGCCCTGTTTCTCGGTCGACACTTTGAATGAGTGAGATGGCATTCGGGCCCAGATCACTGGCAGCAACACCTGTTGGACGCACCGTGGAACGCGATGGAACGAGAAGTCGTCCAAGAGAAATACCGGTCGATAGCTGTCAAAGAGTGGAATCGTGTCAACCAAGACTTGAGTGATCTGTCCAAGAGTAGCTTCATCAGTCAGGCGATAAGCGGCCCGCTGATCTAGCCTGATTCTTTCATGAGAGGTCCATATTTCTCGACGGATACTGTTGGTCAATTGGGCAAGACGCCCAACTCCTGAGTACAGTGTCCGTTTAATTGACTCGCCCGCAATCTCTTGAATCGCGTCGAACACTTCTCGCTCTGCCGAATCAGAGATTTGAAATTGCCCTTCCGTTCGCCTTGCTGCCGCCAACGTTCCTACCACTTCCCGTAAGAGAAGCAGATTGAACAAGTGAACTGTTTCTGCTCGCCGCACCTCCGTCATTGAGGCCTCCGTCAACCATCCCAGCCGCGGCTGAATGTCGATGCCGCACGCGAGGTAGAACCCTGCGATTGTCGGACTTGCATTCGAGGAAAACCCTGCTGGAGACACGTTGACATGGGTCCGTAGGCGCAGAAATCTAAATAGGCTGGACTTGCCACACCCACGGGGGCCGGAAATTATCTCGGGGGTGCTGTTGTTTATGAGGGGCAGCCAGGGCAGGGAAGTGGTGAAAATCTCGTAGAGTAATGCGTCGTCCGCAATCTGCTCTGCACTTATGAACTCGAAGGGCGTGGCAACCTTCTTTTGACGAGTCGTCGACGCGTTCGCCCATGCAAATTCTATCAACTCAGCCAGTTTATTGGGATCGCGCAGACGCGTGGCTGGATCTTCGTCAAGGATGGACGCAATTATGCTTTTTAGTTCAAGCAGAAAGCGGCGATCGCGCGGAGAATTCGAACTCCTCTTTCGTGTGGCGTTGTGTAGCGCTGCAAGGTGAAGCCCGACCCATCGATAGTCATCGATGCCCTTCTTCTTGGCGGGATCCAATCGGTCACGGGGCTTCAGGCTCCCCAGGTCGATGATCTTGAAATGGCGGATCTTCTCACGCGCACCCTTGGGAGGATCACACAACATCACGTTGCCGAAGTTCAAGTCATCATGTGCGAGCTTGTTGGCATCGAGAGCTGCGAGAGCATCCGCGATGTCGTTGGCGTATGAAACTATGAGAGAGGGCTCGGGAGGGGCGGGGTCTGACAAAATAGCTTCCAAAGTGATGCCGTCGAGCCATTCGGAAACGAAAGCGGCGACTTCACATGTCGTTCCACCCAACTGAATCTCAATTATGTCAGTCCGTTCGATTTGCGCGAAGCAGGAGAATTGCTCTAGGTTTGCCCCGAGCAAAAATTCCCGGTATGGGAGCTTGCTATCGTACTCATCAAGGGTGACAAACTTAACCGCTCGGGGACGGCCGTTTTCGTTTCGCGCCTCCCATACGACACCCTTCCTGCCTCTCCCCGCTATGCGGTGGAGCGTGAATCGCCCCCCATCGACGAGAACGTCAGTGCTGGTGAGGGCCAGGTTGTCAAGCTGCTCGCGGGTGGCATGCACAAAACCATGAATAGCACGTTTTCCACCTCGTTTGGTCATGCGTGTTAGATCCGTGATCGAAGACCGCTTCGTAGGCAGACCGCCTCGTGGAGCGACCCGCTCAGCCGCTTGAGTGCTTGCTTACACGCTAGGGGCACTCCCTCCGAGCTTGATTGTGCGCGCAAGGCTCCGCGCCGGGAGAAGGCGGGTAGAGAGCCACGCACATCCGCGTTCCCAGGCGACCCGCAGTGATGGGTGCGAAAACGTCGGGGCGCGATCTGCAACAAGTTCAGGCGACGATCTTCACCGAACCGGTCAGCTGCCGACAGGCGACCTGACCCCGCGGTGCGGGGAGGCCGGAGGGAAGTGCGCCGCGTGTCGCGATGTGCGCCGTTGTCCCCAGCATCTGGGTTCTCCACGTGCTGCGCGACGGCGCACCGTCACGTCATACATGACCAGGGCTGCCGGACCCGATCAGGCCGGGCTGAAACATCACCTGAGAGGCGGCGACGAAACGCGGGTTCGGCGTACGTACGGAGTCGGCGTTTCAGGGTCGGGCACGAGACAGGCCGGACGCCTGCTTGGTCCAGCACCCGGGAAGCATCCAACTTCGATGACGGTTCGATGATCCTGGCGATCACCAACTGCTCGAAAACCGCATCATCACCAGCGGCCCGAACCAGGCCCATCCGGCGATAACGCAGGCGATCGCGTCGAGCAGCAGACCCATCCTCATCCCCACCACCTGGATCCCCGGCCCACCGCCAACAGCCGGCTGGTCCAGCGGCAGCGGGTCCTGCCCGGCAGCGATCCGCTGCACCGCGGCTGCCTTCAACACCTCGACCTCGGCCGGGCTATGCGCGGAACCCACATGCTCGATATCTCGTGACCCACGCACCGACTTCCACACGATCTGAACAGCCGTCGCCCCCGACCCCGTGGTCACCATCCGCACATACACCACGAAACCAAGCCTGAAACCGCAACCACTCAGTGCGCAACCCCCAGCCGACACACCTAGCCAAATCCATGATCAACACCAACACCATGAGCCAAGTCAGGTCCTTCTCCGGCGCAAAGCTCGCTCCGGCCGACAGAACGATGAAGACCCAAGGCTACCCTCGCCGCACACACTCGATAAATAGGAAGTGCGGAGTCCTCCAGGTCACGCCGTTGTTTCTCTGATCTTCAGCGGACATCATCGGCTCCAAGAGACTCTTAACTCTGAACCCGTGCCCGAGCAACTCGTTGACGTACCTATGCATAGGGCGATGCACGTGCAGCGTGTCAATTCCGCTGTTTGATAACGACGTTCGAAATTCCGAACGAATGAAGATTTCCCGGTCATAGCTAAACCACGGCTGCGAGTCATAGTGCCAATAGGCAGGCCAAAAACAAGGGTGCGCAACACAGCAATACAACGATCCGCGGGGCCCAATGACCTCGCTACATGATTCGAGGAATGATGCAAGATCAACGACATCCTGCATAACCATTGACACGACGCATGCGTCGTGGCCACCAAACCCTGAAGCGGCATAGCGCTGAATTGACATATTGTGCACCAGGCATCGGTCATCCGATCCCAGGTGTTCCTGCGCAATTTGTGCCGATACTTGGCTCGGATCTATCGCAACTATTGATCCACGACTGAGATCTGAGAGCCTCCGTGTCAGCCGGCCTGCGCCACACCCGACATCGAGGAGACTTGTGATGTCTCTCCTAGCCAGAAGCGTACGGAAAGTGGGAAGAATAACCTTCTCAAAACTCGGATCGCTACCGGAATCAAGATCGTTGGCTCGCAGCGGTACTACCTTGTCCCACGGTTCCACTTCAAGTAGTCGAGCCTCAGCGGCATCGATACGCGTGGCTCGTGGGTAGCGAATCTCGGACACCCAACCTCACTTTACTTGATAGAATCGAACAAGTTGCTGGCCAACTCAAAGGCTGGGTCTTGCTGGTCTCTGAGGTACAAGATAATGTGCGTGCGATCCTGTCGATAGCCGATTGCCAGCGCAGAGGACCCGCTCTTTTCAAGCATTGTCATTCGTAAACGGCTCTTCATGCTGGTCCTCCTGATCTTTGCGCCAGCTTCTTGGTACAGGGTCAGCGGCTCAGAGAGCTGCTCCAAGATACTCGCCTCGCAGCAGAGGATTTCGAGCGTCCCTGCCTTGGCCAGCCTCCGCAATTCCATGTCGGCGGACTCTGCCCATGACAGATCCCGGGTGAGAATACGTGCCTTGCTACAATCGCGAAGCAGTGCCACCATATACGCCTCTATCCGCGCATCGACGCGACGACTTCGTGTTTGCCGGTCCATTCGAATCGCGCCCAGGAGGTGTTCAAGCCAGCCAATATCATGAAGAGTTCCACTCTTTCTGGGGAAGCGAAATACCAACTTACCTTCGCTCGGCGGGCGAAAGAACTCCCACAAGGCCATCGCAAGGTAGGCAACGGTCGCCAGGGTGAGAGCCCAGGTCGCCAACCTCAAGAAACCGCTAGGTGGCCAGCCGTCATACTCGACAAGGATACTCAAGACGGCCACTGCCATCGTGAGGAAAGCCCCCAGTTGGCTTCCCGAACGCCGCAAACGAGCACCAAGGGAGATCCCCATGGCTTTCACCTTAGCTGAGATACTCGGGGGTTGCCGCTTGTTTCCATCTCATTCTCCTCCGAGGCTGGAAGGGACCTTTGGCCACAAGGCATCCGACGAGGGCAGCGGATTCGTTCTCCCGGACGGCAAACAACTTGTATGGCAGATTGCCTGAGAGCATTGCGTCCGCCGAGGATCAGCAGAATGCGGCACTCCGACCTTCGGCATCACGAAATGGACACTTCAGGGTGGGAATCCCCCAGATACTCTCGCAACGCCCCATCCGCATCCCGCGGCACAAACCCAACAGACTTGATCTTGTCCAACCCCAGCCCGCTATGAACAGGTCGCGGCGCCACGACCTTCCCCGCCCCAAACTCGGCCGTGCTCTGCGGAGCGACATCCGCCGGATCTCGCCCAGACAACGCAAAGACATCACGCGCGATCTCGAACCACGACGTGACCGGGCCGTCATTCGTCAGGTTGTAGGTGCCGACCGCAGGTCTCACAGCCAGCAGATGCGCGATCCCAGCAGCCAAGTCAGCCGCGAACGTGAGCCGGCCAAACTGGTC
>JARKOY010000023.1 GCA_029975555.1 Spirochaetia bacterium
AGCTGGTGAGCTCTGCCTCATCAACGATGCTGGACAAGTCGACGACGTAGACAGCCATTCCGGCACGTCTCGCTTCTTCTTGGAGCCGAGCCAAAGGCTCGGCTTCCATCCGAATATGAATCACGTAAGGTTCCATAGCAAGACTACCTTTCTATCGAATCCTGATCGGGTTGTTGACATGATCCCAGTAGTAGATCGCATTCGGCGAAGAAGGATCATCACCCTCAATGATGACACGATGTGGGCCTTGCGCGCAGCATAAACTGGAATGCTGCCCGTCAGGGCGAAGGTTGCTAGAAGCCGGCTAATCTTGTCAATTTGTCCTAGCTCACTCAATTCCACAACCTCACGATCGCCTAGACAGCTGCATGTGTCCTAAGCTACATTTTCTGATCACCTTTGGCCCGGCTAGAGTCGGTGGCGAGCTACGGAGCGTGTTCGGTCTCCAGCGAATCACGGCAAACGGGAGGTCTCGGTGAAGCGTGACGGGGGAGGTGCTCGGTGTGTCGAAGATCTGATTGAGGTGCAGAAGTCGGGCGTCCGATTGAAGTTTGTGTTCTTTTGGACTCACCGGGGCGGGCGGGCCGGTGAGTTGGGTGCGGCGGTTTTCAGTCAGTGGTGGCCGGTGCAGTTCAGCGCCGATGGTAGGGCGTTCGGTTCGGCCGAGCAGTACATGATGTGGCGCAAGGCGGATTTGTTTGGCGATCGGGTTCGCGCGGACGCGATCTTGCAGGCTCGTTCGGCTGCGCAGGCGAAGGATCTGGGTCGGACCGTCCGCGGTTTTGACGAGGCAGTGTGGGAGCGGCATCGGGTGGAGATTGTGGTGACCGGCTCAGTGCTGAAGTTCGGCAGTGATCCTGCGTTGTGCGCTTATCTGGTGGGTACTGGCTCGCGTGTGCTGGCGGAGGCATCTCCGCGGGATCGGATCTGGGGCATCGGTCTGGCCAAAGACTCTGAGTTTGCGGATCGGCCGGAACGCTGGCCGGGCTTGAATCTGCTCGGGTTCGCGCTCATGGAAGCTCGTGCACGTGTGGCTTCGGGAGACAGGCTTTGAGTAGGGCACAACACAAGTAGATTCGCTTACACGCGATGCTCCTATTGCCTGCCGTAGCGAGTGAAGCGCCCCGGGTTTCTTGCCGCTCCCATGTGGGTTGCGACTGTCGGGTGAGAGTCGCGTAGTGGGTTGCTCGAACTCGGCGGGTGGGATGTCGCCGAGGTAGCCGTGGAGACGCTAGGTGTTGTGCCAGTACACCCATCCGAGGGTCGCCAGCTCGAGGTCTTTGACCGTCTTCCAAGGCCCCGGCCGGCCCGGTTCGCAGACGAGTTCAGCCTCGTAGTAGCCAGCGACCATCTCGGCCAGGGCATTGTCATACGAGTCACGACGGTTCCAACCGACGGCGCGACGCCGATCTCGCCGAGGCGTTCGCGATGCCCGTCCAGGTCGGCACGAACGTCAGATCGGTGACCCAGAGCCGGTCCGGCGCAGCCGCGGTGAACCCCCACTCGGGAACACGTCCGTATCAGACGCCGGATGAGTCTGCGCGACTGTTGGCCCCCACTCGGCTAAGCCACCACCCGGTAATGAGACGAGCAAGAGGCCATCAGGGGCGCTGATCTGCCAAGCTTCTTATGCCGAACACGAGTCGACCGTGATTGAGTCCCCCGACGAGAATGTGAGTTCAAGAACTCCGTCCGATCTGGCGAGTCCGCCCGTCAGTTCGTCGCGAATCAGCCGTAGCAAGGGAGCGAGCGCGTTCACATCGCCCTCCGGATCAATCAGAACATCAGAGCACCCAGGAGTCCGCAACACCAAAGGCTCCTCGATACGGATGAGAAGCCCATCACCACGCCGTAGACTGACCGCAAAATCAAATATCAACAAGATTGTCGAATCCGTCGCCGTCTCTAGGTGCCATCCATGCTCGTCCTTGAATGCACTCATCGCGGCCACCCAAGCCACAACCCAAAACCACAACACTTATCAACGAATCCTGACAAACGGGACACCGCAGTGCCATAGTGCATCCATGAATAGTAAAGCGCACCCGACGATGTTGCCCTCCACTACCCGGAACGCCTTCGGAGCGCCTCAACGCAGTCAGTGCCTCTAACCCATACCTCGGCGATCAAAGTTGCCCCAAAACTCGGCCAACATGTCCTCGGTCAAAGGGAGCGTCCAACCCTCAGGCCCGCGAATATCGTCCAAATCAAGATCGCGACCAAAAAACCTTACGCCTTCATCACACCACGGGCCTGCTCGGTCCGGAGTCAGCAACAAGCCCACTTCCCAATCACGCTGACCCCAAACCCCCCACCTACCGGACGACCCAGCGATGGCCACGACATCCACGGCGTGTCCGAGCTCAGGCATAAACCCGTCCTCCGGATCCCAGTGCAACACCCCCCAATACTCCTCTCGGACCGAAGATGCCTCGAATTGAAGCGCGGGCCAAATACCATATCTTGATCGATAGAACGAGATACGATCCACGCCCAGCAGCATCACGAAAGCATCTCCGTAGAACTCAGCCAGCCGCTCCAATACCCTACCAAAACCACCAAATATGTCGTCGAATTCACAGATCGCGACGAACCCAGACGGGGCCTTGAACGGCCATGCCGGAAGGCGATTATCTAGATCCACGACAGCTCGAAATCTGTCCAGCAGGCGCAAGAAGTGCTCGCTAGAGGCAACAAAGCAATCCGGCAATCTCACGAGGGGTACCCCAATCGTAGTTTTAGAGTGGCTCTTCCTGCGCCCGCTGGTGTAAATTCTGCGGTCCACCCGCTCCAGCTCTTCGCATTTTCCCGCAGGAAGTACGTGTCTCCATCATTGGTGAAAAGTCTAGCATTCTGTGGGTAGGCGGTAGGGGTGTAGCCTGGCCTCCAGGGAGATTAGCGCCAGAGGTGCCTGGCTGATTCATTCCGGGGCCGGTACGAAGCCAGCATTTGCCCACCGGCGAGAAGCTAATTCCAAGGACTGATTGTCTCCTGCGAGCACAACGTGGAACGGGACTGCTGGACGATCCCACCACGCGCCGCGCTCGATGGGCACGCCAAGCGCTTCAGCCGCCCAATTCAAGCTATCGGCGAGCAGCCTAAAGTCGCATTCTTCATCGGCCATAACCTCGTGTGGTTCTGTAATGACAACGACGTAACCCGCGCCGGGATCCCAGGTGCCGTCTTCCGGTTCAGAAATACACTCGTTGAACGCGTTCCAATTCTCCCCGAAATAGATAGGAAACTGAAGTGCGGCAGCGAACTCGTCAAAGACCTCCTCGCTAGTGCGCATCTTCCGTCCACGAACAACACGAACCATCAGACCAGCACTAGTCCAGTCAAATACCGACTTTCCTATGACATGGTAATCTCCCTCCAAGAGCAACGGGCGCAGTCTTTGCTCAACCTGCATCAGAATCTCCGAATCGATCACTTAGGCCCCCTAAACACGGTAAACGAATCATAGTGATCACTAGTCCAATAGGCGGAGCCATCACTACCAGTCACAATCCGTTCGAGTCCGCGATCCCCGACCGTCTTTGGATTAGCATCTCATTCCTGAAGTCGAGGCCACGGACATCGACCGGGAACTCGGTGTCAGCAAGCCGAGAGCCACAAGGGCGCGCACAGCGCGCTTCAGTCGGTCTCAACCTCCACCACGAGTCATCGAAGGTTGGGTCCCCGTGGCCGTCACAGCAACGGATCAGGAGGGATCGAGAGGCAAGATCGCCAGCGACCTGAATCGCTGCATTGCCGAACCAGGCTTGCGTCACATCAAACCCGCCGCGCCAGACGTTCCAAAGCTTCAGCTCGGGCTTTGCGGCATCCTTCGGCCGAAGTTCGATGCTCACACTTGCGGGCGCGGAGTCGCGCTATAGAACGACATCGGATGCTTCGCGGCCATTTGCCACAAGAGTTCCGCGTCGTGTCGGGAGCTGAATCCCCTGCACAGGATGTGACAGTGCATTTAAGAACCCCGCGCGGAAGCAATGGAGAAGGCTGACATATCGAGACCGAAGAGCTCTGGGCAAAGCAAACGAGAAGCGTTCCTCGTAGACCGAACGAAAACCAGGCGGGCCCTCATTCGTGCTGTCATTCATCTACCGGGCGGAGTCCGTATTGGTTCCCGTGGATGACGATATCAACCCCGCCTATATCGAGGGCACCCGTCCGGAGTTTACCGTCTTCCTCCAGCTTACGATTTTTTGTGTACAGAATCGACACCAACGTCTCATCTCCTCCCTCGATAGCTGTAACAAACGGCACCTCGCCAGAGCGCCAACGGTCATGCAAATTGGGGAGAAGTGACACAAACGATTCTCCCACCGAAGAATCAACCGCGCCCTTCACGACCATCAGATAGCCATTGATATTTCCAATCCAATCAAGATCAGACAACAGATCCAGGACTGCGTCAAGCCCTCGAATGAAGTGAGGAAATCCAAACATGTCAGAAAGATAGCTGGTGAGCGCAGTTTCGTCAGCAATGTTGGATAGGTCGACGACGTAGACAGCCATTCCGGCACGTCTCGCTTCCTCTTGAAGCCGAGCCAAAGGCCCGGCTTCCATCCGAATATGAATCACGTAAGGTTCCATAGCAAGACTACCCTTCTATCGAATTCTGATCGGCTTGTTGACATGATCCCAGAAATAGATCGCATTCGGCGACGAAGGATCATCACCCTCAATGATGACACGATACGGGCCTCGCGGCTGACCATTTCCTGCTGCCGTCCACTCATGATATACACCTTCAGGAAGAAGATTGT
>JARKOY010000049.1 GCA_029975555.1 Spirochaetia bacterium
TTCACCGACGACTGGGAACGGCGCCCGACCCTCGGCGATCCCTTGCCACGATCATCCGCGAGGCGACCGGAGGCAAGGAAACCAAACGGGAACACTCATATCTTCCGATGTCGCGAACTCCCGCAAGACGCTTGGGGTGGACGCAACGGAGCGTTGCGGGAACAGGCGACCACCGGTTGAGAGGCTGGTTTCCGCGTGGAATCAAGGCACTCACGGGGACACCGACCCCGAGGGCGAGGTCGATGACCCGTTGATAGGCGCGGCAACGGAACCAATGAAACGACCTCGAACACGCCTCACGGACGAGGAAGTGGACGCTATGCGAACAGCCCAGGCGCAGGGCGTGAGCGTGAACGCGCTGGCCCGCCAGTACGGTGTCCATCGCGGCACCGTGTGGGCGAAGACGCGGTCGCAACCTGAGCGAGGATGAAGAGTCCGAATGAGTCGAACCACGTCGAACCACCCGGAGATGTTCGGGCAGATGAGCGGGCCATCTACTGCGCGAGGAGCTTCTCGCCCCGTTCCAGCAGACTCTTGGCTTCGATGGAAGCGTCGCTGATGCGCGCAACCTCCGCTTCGTCAACCGTCTGAGCGGTGACCTCAAGACGCAGGGCGTCGATCTCGGGCTCCAGTGACCGCATGGCTTCACTGGCCACGTCACTGACCACCTCCGACACGGCTGCGCGCACCTTCTCCCGGTGATCGCGCTGGAGAGCGCGATCACGTTCGGCTTGCACCTTCTCCTCGATCATTGCGGCGAGTTCCAGCACGACGGGGAGGGCGGCGTCAGCGATGCCAGCAGCCAAGGCGAGCTTCGACATCGACTGCTTCTTCGTCGCGTCAAGGAGGTCTGCGGACTTCTTCGGACTCTTGACCGCCTGGTCGGACTTCAGCACGCGGTCGAACCCTTGAAGAGCACCGGCAACCTTCTTGCCGAGCGCCTCGATCTTTGGAACAAAACTCGACTTCTTCTCGGGGCCGAGACCTTCGGGCTGCGTGAATCGAAGATATACCGACTCGAAGCGAGCCCACCCCTGTCCTTCGCGCTGCTGCTCCAGGCCTCGGATCGCTTCCTGTCGGATGCGAGCTAGGCCTGCCTGTTGCCTCTGCCACCACTCCTCAAGCACCGGATCGACGGCGCTCCGAATCGAGTCCGCATCAACCTCTGGTCTGCTCGCAGCGCGCTGAATAGCATCCTCGACCGCACCCGCGAGTGAGGCCTCCGCTGCCGAGGTCAGGCTGTCGATCTGGTTGAGGAAGCTGTCCCTGCGTTGGCGGGATACATCTGCAACCTCACCGGATACGCGCAGGTCATCGAGTGCGGTCTGGACGTCACCAATGCGGCTGGACACAGCTTGCCTCCAGAACCGTAGCTCGGCCGAGTGCCGATACGACGACATGTCCTGAGCTGCGAGATCATCCAACGCAGCCATCAATTCAGCCATCCCGTCCCACTCGCGGGAAGGCTCCCACACGCTTGGCGTAGGGTCTGGCTCGTAGGCTCCAAGCCCGGCAAAGTCTGGGACCAGGACGAAGATGTGAGCCGGATCGACGAGCTTCAGCGAATGCTGCAACTCCTCACGCTTCCGTGCAGACCACGCCTCGAATCCCTCCGGGTCTAGCGTCGGATCAACACCGCCCTCGTCGGCGCGCGAGATGAGGAACCACACCTCGCCCTTCGCCCAGCCGCGTGAGAGAACGTCCACAAGCTCAGGGTGCTCGCCCGTCGAGAGTTGCGGATTCAAGGTCACGAGGAGGACGTCGGTCCGGTCGAGCGCGGAACGTGCTATGTCAGAGTTGCTCAGCGATCGCGCATCCCGTCCTTCCGGCGAGAGGCCCGGCGTGTCGCGAATGAGGCAGCCGTTGACCCTGACCGCGTTCTCGGCGAAGGTCTCGTGGCGTGCGCTGACGGTCAACCATTCGGGAAGAGGCTGACCAGCGTCCACGAGCAGTCGCCGCAGGATAGAACTCTTGCCCGTATCGAAGGCCCCGAACAGGGTCAGGACTGGCTGCTTCTCCGCAGCAAAGTCACCCCACTCGCTCGCGAGTTGAGAGATATCTGCCTCCCCCGAGACCTCGCGAATCCAAGTCTGGTACTCCACCGCCAATGCCGACGTCATCGTGACACTCTTTCGCTTGAGGTTCCGGCCAACGTCTCGCCAGCCACTTGTAACTCCATGATCCCATCTCGGCGATGTTCGGTGCTGATCCTCGCCTGCCCTTGGCGCTCACGCTGCTCCACGAGTTCATGCAGGTGGTTGGTGAAGCTGGTTACTTGCTCCCGCGTGTACTCCATCGGCCCGTCATCGTCGTCGAGAATCTCCCGGACGACGTTGTCAGTTGTCAAGCGAATGAGTTCCGCGGCTGTCTTGCGGGCCTCTTCCCGCCTTGATTCCTTCCGCGCATCCATGGCCCAGTCCACGACGTCGAAGCCAACGGCAACCACTCCGAGGATGGCTCCGGCCTTGGCGACCTTGGCACCCAGTTTCACGGCACCCCAGGGCTTGAACTTCCCTCCGAACGCTTTGACAATCGCGTATACCGCGTCGCGGTTTCCGACCGCCTTCACGACGTCGCCGACGTGCTTGACTCCGATCGCTGCCGCGTGGACGCCGCCAGCCAATACGTCCTTGTCGTCCTTGCGGGGCGTGGTGGATTCGTACTCAAAGCGCTTGAGCTCCCGGTCATACTCCGATGCGTGTCTACGCGACCACTCGTCGAGGTCTCGTCCGATCTCCTCGGACAGAACCTCCAACGCGCTATCCAGGCGAGGGTCTTCCCACCAAGTCGCCAAGCGCTGTGACATCGCTTCAATCTCAGTGGAGCGAGCACCGAGAGCTTCGGCCAGAACCTCGTTAGCGTGATCTTCGATCACCCGCCTAGTGCGTCCTTCGATCGACAGCTCGATGAGCCGCAGTTCAGCTAGCGATGCCTCGACAAGCCGTTCTACCCGCGCGCCTAGCGACATGGCTGCGGCGAGGTCTTCGATGTCCGAGGCCAGCCGGTGAGTCTCAGCTACAAGGATTGAGCGAACTCGATCCAGTGCGGCCGCGGCGCCGAGCCGTGCTAGTCCCTGTCCCTCAAGCGAGAGGAGAGGATCGGAAAACGTTGCCACTCCGTCCCAGTCCCGCGCGTCACTGGGGTAGTCCTCACGAGTTACTGGCGTGCGATCACCTACAAGACCGTTCGGGTCTGCTGCAATCGCTAGGACTTGGGCGGGATCGACGTGGATGCCCTTGGACCGCAAGATCGTGACGAGTTCCTCTACCTTCCGCTCCCGACGTACGACGAAGTCTCGTGCGGAGATGCGCGGGTCTGCCCCCGCTTCGTCGATACGCCCGATCACGAAGATCGTGCGGCGTGCCTTGCCGACGATCTGCGCATTTCCATGAAGCAGACCATCGATCCCGGCGGTGTCACCGATAAGTAAGTTGACGTGCAGAACCACTATCACCAATGCTGCGTTCTGCGCCGCTTGGATTGCTCGCTTGTCGTGCTCGATGCGACCGCTTTGGAAGCCTGGCACGTCGACGAGTTCGACGGGGCCGAAAGCGTACGAGCGGGTGGTCCCAGTTGCCGGCCCCGCTGCAACGTGTAGGTCGGGGGGAGTTGGTGCACCAGCTTCGGCGAGCAACCGCTTGATGAGGCTCGTCTTCCCGGCACTGTAGTCGCCCATCACGACGACCGCAGGACGCCCGGTCATGAGCGCTCGCGCCGCTTCGATTCCGGCTCGCCCCTCATGGTCGAGGTGTTGAGAAGAGAGAACCGTGTCGATCCACTCCGCCACCTCCACTGGAATGGCATCTGTTGCTGCCTCTGCCAAGTACTTCGTGAAGGCGCTCTGGTTCTGCCTGGCAGTTCGGAGCAGAATCTCCAGGCCCGCTGCCGGTATTGCGATAGACGCGCCATCCTCGGACTCATCAACGATCCAGTCTTCGCCAAGCAGCAATGCGGACACGCTGGGCTCCTTTGTCGCCCCACCGCCTAGCAAGCGCACCTGCTGAGTTGCCCGCCGGATGACCTCTCCGGGTGACGTCGTCGGAGGCTGTCGGTCAGCTTGGTCACGAAGCCAGTTGGCTTCCTCGGTAAGGCTCCAGCACCCGCGCCGCGTATGGGTCGCTTCTTTCAGCAGTTCGTCCAGTCGCGGGATGGCGAGTGATCTGGCGGCACCAAGAATCTTGTGGAGTTGCTCCGTCTCGCACTTGTCGAAGTATGCGTGAACTGCTGAACGCGCGTCGGCAACTGCCGTTGCGCGCTCCCCGATGCGCTTCTCCTCGGCGCTGGTTCTGGTGCGTTTGGCGAAGAAGTTCAGAGCCGCGCTCACGAAGCCAAGGCCCACCAGGATCACGGCTGCAGCCCAGCCCGCCGGGTTCCAGAAGTTCGTGAGAGCGATAATGCCTAAAACTGCGCTCGCTGACCCCGCCAACAGCCCGCTCGTCCTCAGCGCGGTTGCCAGGCGTCGTCGGATGGACCCAGTGTCTCCGCGCACTTCTGCCGCGGCCCGGTCGATCTCGGCGACATCGATCTGAGCGTTGAGCCCAGACAGCTTCAGCGAGTCCGTGACAAAGTCGCCAGCCTGACTCGCGACCAGGGCAATGGTCTTCGCAATCGACGGAATTTCGTACACGCGCCGCGCAAACTCGGCGTCCGAGACACTCTTGTTGTCGTCGAAGGCATCAATGATCAGCTCTTCGGCATCACGAAGTGCTTTGACTCGGAGCGGGTAGACATGCGACTTAAGCAGATGACGCACATGGCCTTCAAGCCTGCCCGAAACAGGAGCGCCAAACGGCTCGCCCCTGGCCATTTCCAGGTGTGCAAGAAGGTCGTTTCCATCGCGCGCCTTCGGGAGAGCCCCGCGCCAGGACTCGTCGGGATAGCCAAGGACGGCCAGCCAATCGGCAATGACTCTCTCGACCGCAACGCCGCGGTCCTGTTGCTCGGCTGCTGTCCTATCGATCTCGTCTGCCCATTGCCGGAGACCCGCTTGAAGTCCTTCACGGAGTCCAGCGAGACGTAGGTCAGCCGCACCTTCCGTGATACACGAAGCAATCAACTGCTCCAACATCGGCAGGTTAGACCAGCGATTGAGATACTCCCGCCCATAGCTGGAACGCTCCGCTTCGAGTTCTCTGGCGGCAGGGCCAACGAAAGGCGTCGCAGCTCGGGCGAACAGCGCTCGCTTTGATTGGATAGCAACGATAGGTATGTCTGTAAGACCGATGGCTTCAAGTTCGCTGGCGATGTTGTCGGCGTGCTGCTGGGCTGTCAGGGAGAGCCCCCTCCGCTGGGCTGCTGCCGCCACCCTCGCCGGATGACGCCACATGGCGTTGCGCACATTCAGGACAGCGAGCACAGGTTTCCGGTAGCCACGAACCCAGTCCGCGACCTTACGAAACTCAGCGGCTTGCTGGCTCTGACTATCGAAACAGAGAAGGACAACGTCAGCGACCTCGACGACCTTCCGCGCTGCTTCCTCCAGTTCGGCGCGGGAGCGGGTGCGGCCCCAACCGTTGATGCCGGGTGTGTCGTAGAGGCGGCATCCCTGCCAGTCCAAGGGCTGGACGTCGGTCGTGAAGTCACTGCGACCATCTGAAACCAGTTCTCCGCTGAGTCCACCCAGTGCGGAGAGGAGCGTGCTCTTTCCGGCACCTGTCCTGCCGAAGAAGGCAATATTGAACGTGCTCGCAACGCGGCGGCTTTCGACGAGTCCGTCCTTGAGATCGGTGACCACGCCTTCCAGGACCTTGGAGAAGCCGTCCTCACGCCGAACCCCGAATCGCCCACGAGGGCTCAACTGATCACGCGCAGTTGCGAAGCGCGCTTCCGCTTCGGCCACGACCGCGTCGAGCCTTGCCAACTCGGCAAGGCCGATCTGGATCGCGCCGGCGACTGCCTCTGGTAGGGGACCCTCCGACTCGTGCTCATCGATGCCCTCGGGGTCCAGTGCTTCGTCCACACTCATCTTTCAGCCTGACACCAGGCGCAACTTGCTGGGCGCATCCCCAGCGCGTCGCGGAGGCCCGTCGGCAGCCGCCAACGCTCTGCAGCACTCGGTAGGTGCAAGGATCTCCGCTTCCCCGTGACCACCGAGTTGCGGATCCGCCTTGGGCGCCTGCCGCAGTAACTCGGTAAGTCGTGACACTCTCGCCTCCCTCGCTCGCACGAAGCGGCATGTGCCATGTTCGATCGCGGAGCTCTCCTTCTGGGATCCACCCAGCCGGGACCCACTGAACCAGCTCCCATCGTAGCGGCGACACCCGACTCCCCCCTCGGGGCACACCCGGCTTCCGGCGTCTCTGCCAGCCTCATCTGGGAGGTCTCACGCGTCTTGCAGACCAAGGTCCGTACTAGTCTGTACGAAATTGGTGGCTTGCCGGTTGGGCCGTGAGGCGAGGAGTGGGCGTGATGGTGGAGATGCGGCGTGGGCCGGGGCGTCCGGCGTATGACTCGAAGCAGAAGCTCGTCGCTGCTGCGTGCGCGCTGCTGGCGGAGCGGGGTTTCGAGGCGACGAGCCCGCAGATGTTCCAGCAGCGCTCCGGGGTGGGACACGGAAGCATGTATCACCACTTCCCGGGCAAGGGGAAAGAGGGGCTGGCGCTGGACGCGATCAGTCACATGCGGGCGAGTACGATCGCGTTCCTCGACGGCAGCCCCACGCCCGAAGGCTCCCGGGTTGAAGAAGTACGGGCCAACATCGTGACGGCACTGGATCGACTGTTCGCCCGCAAGGAAGGTCAAGCTCTGGTCAGGCTCCTCGCCGACGCGGTCGCCGGAGCTCTCCCGTCGCTGGCGACTGCGACCCAGGACTGGTGTGACGACATCCTTGCCGTGATCGTCGTGCGACTGCGGGCTGACGAGCCAGGCGCCGACCTCGACATCGCGGACGCGGCAGCACAGTTCCTCGCGCCGGAGTTCGATGCTCTGGCGGAGGAACTGTTCACCGCGGCTCTCGGGCGGGGACTGCTCCACCTGCCAAAGTTCGCTCTGCCTGAGGCGGTCGAAGAGCGGTAGTCTGGCCTCATCACAATTCCATACGTACTAGTCCGGTCCTTGATCTGCAAGAGGCGTGTCGTCTGGATCAGGGTCGCGGTGGAGGGCAGTAATTCGCTCGGGTGCTCGCGTTTTGGGAAGTGCTGCGCACCTACCTGGCATGAGGACTGAGGATCGGCGTCTACGCCTTCGGGTGACACGGACACATGCGCCTGATCTTGGCAAGCTGATCGAGTGGGTGCTGAGCATCGCCGAGACCCGGCACCGTGCCTGGCTGAATGGCGAGCCAGACCCCTACGGGCTCCCGGTCCCGGAGAGCGTCCGTCAGATCGCGAACCCGGAACACGGTCCCGCAAGACTTGCGGGACCGTCAAACAGCACCGATGAGTCAGAGACGTAAGCAACGGCAAGGAGGCCCACCATGAGCACCGCGACACTCGACACCAAGACGTCCGAACAGGCCGCCGAGGCTCCCGTGCTGCTCGCGGTGTCCTACTTGCGGGTGTCGACGCGGGAGCAGGCCGAACGCGGCGGCACCGACGAAGGGTTCTCGATCCCCGCACAACGCGAGGCCAACGCTCGGAAGGCAGACGAGCTGGGGGCGAGAGTCGTGCGCGAGTTCATCGACGCGGGCGAGTCCGCGCGCTCGGCGGATCGTGATGGGTTGCAGGACATGCTGGGGTTCATCGCCGCGACTCGCGTCACGTTCTGCATCGTGCACAAGCTCGACCGGCTCGCCCGCAACCGCGCCGACGACGTGAAGATTCACGAAGCCCTCATCAACGCCGGAGTCACCCTCGTCTCGGCAACCGAGTCCATCGACCAGACACCTTCAGGGATGCTCGTCCACGGCATCATGTCGTCCATCGCGGAGTTCTACAGCCGGAACCTGGCCACCGAAGTCACTAAGGGGCTGACGCAGAAGGTCGCTCAGGGCGGCACCCCCGGACGCGCACCCATCGGCTATCTCAACGTCCGCCGCACCGACGAGGCTGGTCGCGAGATACGCACCGTCGAAGTCGATCCCGAACGAGCCCCGCTCATCGCGTGGGCGTTTGAACAGTACGCAGGTGGCGAGACCTCCGTGACCGGGCTACTGCGCGACCTCACCGCGCGCGGACTGCTGTCCGTGCCGACGCCGAAACGCCCGGCGAAGCCGCTTGGGAAGAACGCCCTCTACCGTGTGCTGACGAACCCTTACTACGCCGGAGTCATTCGCTACCGGGGTGTGCTACATCCCGGCGCGCACGAGCCCATCGTGGAGCCAGTGCTGTTCGATCAGGTGCAATCGCTGTTGAAGGCGCGCAACGCGCACGCAACCCGGCACGTGCAGCACGCGCACCATCTGAAGGGACTGCTGCACTGCGGCGGTTGCGGGTCGCGGATGCTGCTCGACTTCGCCACCAACCCCAAAGGCACCACCTACGCCTACTTCGTCTGCTCCGGCCGAGCCGCGAAGAAGACCACCTGCACTCGCAGGGCCGTGCCCGTCCA
>JARKOY010000089.1 GCA_029975555.1 Spirochaetia bacterium
CCGCTGATGAAGCGGCTCAGGAGGGGTTCGAGGGGGATGGGGCGCTTGAGGTAATAGGACAGGCGAAAGGTTTGGACAGAGAAGGTGGAGTGACAGCGGGGGCACTGGTAGCGCGGCACGCGTCCGAAGGCCTTGGTGAGATAGCTTCCTTTTGCGTGAGCCCAAGGGGCTTTTGGTGCCTGGGTATGCCAGGCACATTCGGGATTGGGGCAAAAGGGGAACTGTTGCATCGGTGATACCTCCTTTGGAGACCGCAGTCGGTCTCCTCACTATGAGAGACGCCTTCCTTCTTCACTTCTGCTTCAACTTTTGCACAAGCTTGAGAACACTAATGATTGCGTTGGAGGCCCCCCTTGCGTGCAGCGCACTTCTGGATAGAGAGGTATACAGCAAAGTGGATAGTTCGCTATCCACTTTTTTTGTGCACGCGCGTATCATGGCGCCAATCCATGAGGGGACGGCATCTGAAGGCGCTACTAATAAGGCTCTAAAAGCGGGCTTGGTGCGGCGCTGAAAGTGCTGGGAGCGGCGCACAATCCTGGCTCCGGACGAATCGTTCAATAATTCCATATTCTGGCATGTGTTTTGCTTCTACATACGCGGTTGTTAACCAATTTCCGGAGTTTTTGCGCCTGTGGGCGGCGAATTCCGGATACAATCCAAGGAGGATACTATGAAAAAACGGTATTCAGCAGTGTTCGCCATTCTGCTCATTCTTTTGGCAATTGTCCCAGTGTTTGGGCAGGCAGCCAAGAAGCAGCTGACCTTCCTTTTCATGCCTGGCGTGCAAGACCCCTTCTATACCACTATGGAAAAGGGCGTCAGGGCGAAGTGCAAAGAGCTCGGGGTCAACTTGATTGTCGCGGAATATCCGAAAGCGTGGGGGCCTGAGTATCAGGTGCCCATTCTTCAGGCATATGCCCAGCGCGGCGGCTTCGATGGACTGCTCATAGCGCCGACATCCGTCGATGCGCTCAAGGCTCCACTCAAAGCCATCTACGACAAAGGAATTGAGATTATCACCGTCGATACGTTCATCGGGGATGGCGATTATTCCAAACCGAACACCGACTACAATTTCCCGCTTTCGTATATCGGCTCGGATAACTATCTCGGTGGGAAAATGATCGCAGAGCATCTCGCGAAGCTCGTTGGGGAAAAAGGCAAGGTGTTCTGCGAAGCGACAAACCCCGATGCCTCGTCGGTGGCCGCACGCGTCAAAGGCTTCCGCGACGGCATCGCCCAATTCCCGAACATGAAGCTCGTGGGCGTAGAGTGGTGCCTCGATGTCCAGCAGAAAGCGCAGGAACAGACGCTCGCCGCATTGCAGAAGGATAAGGACATTGTCGGAATTTTTGGCACCAATGTATTCAGCGCACAGGGAGCGAACCAGGCAGTCGTCAATGCAGGCCTTGTGGGGGCGATCAAGATAGCCTCGTGGGATGCGACCATCACCAATATCGAAAATCTTAAAAAGGGCGTTATCGACCTTGTGCTCGCCCAGAAACCTGGAGAGATGGGGTCGCTCGGTGTCGAATGGCTGTACAAGTATCTGACTCAGAAAGTGTCAGTGCCCAAAAAAGTCATTCCTGGCTTCGAATTCTTCACCAAGGACAACGTGAACGATCCGAACATGCAGCAGTACATCTATCAGTGAGTACTAAACGAGAAGAATAACTGAAAGTCCCGTAACGGGTTCTCATGTCTCCTCTTCCCTGCGAAGGGGAGACATGAGAGTATCAACGAGAGAGGTGCAAATTGGCAGTCGAACGCACGTTGAAGGATGCACGATTCAAATACATTTCGCCTGGAAGTGGCGGTTTTTTTCAGACTTCCTTAGGGCGCTTTTCGGCGCGAAATTGGGCGTTGCTTTTCCTTATACTCATGATTGTCGTGTTCAGCATCGGAAGCTCTGGCTTTTTCGACATCGTCAATTTCCAGAACATCATTCACCTCTCGACAGGAGCATTTTTGTTGGCTGCGGCTGAGCTGCTCGTCGTCATCACGGGGGGCATCGATCTATCGATCGGGTATGTGTATGGGCTTTCATCGGTGCTAGGCGCGAAGGTTATGCAGATTCTGTACGCAGGAGGCGCCGCCGGTATGCCCGTCTGGCAGGTGATCGCGCTCGGCTGTCTTGCGGCGCTTTCTGTTTCGATTTTGCCGGGGCTGGCGAACGGCGTGCTGATCACCCACTTCAAGGTGCCGCCTTTTATTGCCACCATGGGCATGTGGGGCATCTGCAACGGCATTACGCTCTTTCTTGCCGATGGGTTCATGCCGGTGATGGGCGCCCCGTCGGAAATCAATGCAATAGGAAACAGTTATTTTCTCTATATTGATCCATCGAAATCCATCAGCTTTTTTACAAAGCCTTCATATATCACGCAGGCGGACATCAGAAGTATTCTGAGGCTTGTTCCCAATTCGCTCTTTTTGAGCCTGGCGGTGCTGCTGGTGCTAGGGTTTGTACTCGGGCGGACGCGGTTCGGCAAGCACACCTACGCGATCGGCGGGAGCATGGACGCGGCAGTTCGCTCGGGCATCGATGTGAAACGGCACCTTATCATGATCTATGTAATTGCTTCATTTGTTTCCGGCGTCGCGGGTCTTTTCAATCTTTTTCAGACCGGTATAGGAAATTATACGCCTTCGGGCGCGAACTATGAGCTCATGGCGGTGGCTGCGGTGGTGATAGGTGGTGCAAGTCTTACCGGAGGAAAGGGGCGCATTTTGGGCACGGCGGTGGGGGTGCTCGTGCTGGCGGTGCTGGAAAACGGCCTGCAGATCATTGGGGTATCGGCATTCTACCGGTACATCGGAGTCGGCGTGCTGCTCACGATCGCGGTGATCATCGATCGCGCATTCCCGGATCTATTCTGAGAGAGGAGAGGCCTCATGCGAACCGAAGCTGCGAAGAAAACAAACAATCTTCCCGAAATGCTGGGGCGGAACTGGATTGCGCTCTTTATTGTGCTGCTTGTGGCTTTTTTTTCGCTGGTGACTCGCGCCTTTTTTAGCTTTGATACTGTCCAGCTCATTTTTTTCAATGGGACTGAGGTTTTTTTACTCGCCATAGCCGAGCTCTTTGTCATTATAACCGGGGGCATCGACCTGTCCGTTGGCTTTGTAATGGGCTTTGCGACGGTGGCCTCTTCCAAATTGATGGTGGCGTGCGTCGCGCTTGGCCTTTCCCCATTCTGGAGTATCCTGGCCGCGAGCGCGGTGACGCTTCTCATTGGCCTTGTTCCAGGGCTCGTCAACGGATGGCTCGTTGCCTACCTCAGGGTTCCTGCGTTTATCGCCACATTTTCCATGTTAGGGGTGACGCACGGCATCTCCGAGCTTCTGACCCAGGGTGTTCCGACGAAAAACCTGCCCGCGCTTGCCGGCGATATCGGGAATGGCTCGTTCATGTATGTTGCACCAGGCGGAGTGATCAGCTTTTTCTCCAGGCCGCAGGTGGCGCGCGGACAAACAGTCCTCGCAATTATTCCGAATATGGTGGTCTTGTCGTTCCTTTTCATTTTTCTATTTGCATTTATTTTGGGGAAAATGAAGTTCGGGCGGCACCTGTATGCGATCGGCGGCAATATCGATGCAGCCATCCGCTCGGGCATCAATGTAAAGCGAGACCTCATAAAGGCATATGTCATCTCGTCTCTGTTTGCGTCGCTGGCGGGCCTGAGCTATGTCATGAAATACATTACGGGTAAGCCGGATGCTGGCGCGAACATGCTGCTGGAGGCGATCGCCGCAGTGGTGATCGGCGGTGCGAGTATGGCGGGTGGTTCGGGAACGGTGGGGCGCACAATCTTGGGAGCACTGGTCATCGCAATCCTCGAGACGGGTCTGCGCATTATTGGCATGCAAACATTCATGACCTATATCCTAGTCGGCGTTATCCTCATTCTTGCAGTTATCATTGACCAAGTCTTCCCAAATAGGAACCGGTAAAATCAGGTAGGAGGGAACAATGGCGCACCTGTTGGAAGCGAAAAACATCACAAAGCGATTCGGCGGCCTGACCGCGGTCGACAATGTCAGCTTTCATGTGGATGCAGGCGAAGTCGTGGCGCTCGTCGGAGATAACGGCGCAGGGAAATCCACTCTTATAAAGATAATATCCGGCGTCCACAAGCCTGATGAAGGTGAAATTTTTCTCAATGGACAGAAAATTCACATCGATTCGCCCATCGATGCGATCTCGCACGGGATTGAGACAATCTATCAAGACCTTGCGCTTGCGGAGAACATGGATGTACCCTCCAACATTTTCCTTGGCCGCGAACGCACAAAGAAAGTCCTTGGTTGCATCAATGTCGTCGATTATGAGCACATGTCGAGCGAATCGCGCAAGGTCCTTGACAGGCTCGATATCCGAATTCCTTCGCTCAAGGCCAACATCCGTAACCTATCAGGTGGTCAGCGTCAAGCGGTCGCCATTTCGCGCTCGATTTACTGGAATGCAAAAGTGCTCATCATGGACGAGCCGACTGCTGCGCTCGGCATTTCAGAGCAGAAAAAAGTGCTTGAGCTGGTGAGTTCGCTCAAGAAGCAGGGGATCGCGATTATCATCATAAGCCATCAGATGTATGATGTCTTTTCGGTGGCCGACAGGATAATCGTCATGAGGCGGGGCATAAAAGCGGGAGAGCGCCTGGTAAAGGATACGACAAGTGAGGAAGTTGTCAGCCTCATTGTCGGAGCCGAGTCTGTCGAAAAAAGATCGCAATGAGATTCTTTGCAAAAACATTCAATTCTTTCGTCTCGGTAATAGTCCTGCAGGCGATTCTGGTCATTCTGCTGGTTTCCGGCAGCATTACGAGGAGCCAAGAGGAAGACAGCAAGAAGGAATTAAAAGCGGAAGCGCTCAACGTCTATGACAATTTCAATTCGTGGAAGCGCGCGCTGTGGGGAGCAATTGTCGACGTGAGCAAATCTGAGGAATTGCGGCACATGATCGCCGCTCAGAAGCATATCGCGCCCGACGAGCCGCTCGACGCATATCTCCGCAAGGCTGCACTGCAGGCGGGGGCGGAATTCCTCATCATAAAGAACAGCTGGTCAACATTTTCCGCCGTCCGTGTGCTCACTGAAAAGCCTCTTCCGAGTCCCGCGGCGCAAAACTTTTTTATCGACAGGCCGCATCCGTATGTCGAGATGGTGCTTGCCGACAATGTTCTCTATTTTTGCGGCTCGGTCAGAGTGGGCGCAGCCGATGGCCGGTACCTTGATCTTTTCATTCTCAAACGTGTGGACGATGCGCTCATGCGCCAGCTCAGTTTCAATCCGAGGGTGAGAGCACTGGTATCGCTGAATAGTCATTTTGTCGTAGGGACGATTGCTGGCACCAGCTTCCTTGCATGGATGCAGGGCAGAAGCTTTAGCACATCTTATACAGTCGTGAATGAGCTCGTCGAAGAAGGGGTGCCATATGCGGTGGTTATCCAGCAATCGGGCACCGCGCGCCTTGCCGGCAAGTCTGTTTCATCTACCAATATTTCCGGTTTTCCGGTCGACGCACCGACTTCGCTTGGAAGCTTGCCTCCAAAGATTGAAGCCACCCTATCCATCTGCACGTTTCTTTCTCTTTCGGAATATCGTGCGCGAGTGAATTCCATCAACCGCTCGATACTGCTTGTCTCGCTTTTTGTAACCTTGTTTACGATTTTGTTGAGCGCAGGGCTCAGCAAAGCGGTGACTGACCCTATACGCCAGCTGCGCAAGGCCATGATGCGCCTCAAATCAGGAGAGAAGCCGGCACCCCTTTTTGGACCTAAAAAAGGCGAGATTGCCGACCTTTTCCAGGGCTTCAACGATATGGCTGCCCAGATTGCGGAAGATAGCCGCGCCCTTTCCGCCCACATTCGTGAAATCACACGGATAAAGGAATACAACGACAAGATATTCAATTCAATTCAGGAGAAAATACTCGTTATCAACGCACAGTTTTCGGTCGAAAAAGCCAACAGGGCATTTCTGGAATACTGCGGCCAAGCTGAAGATGCCGTGCTGGGGCGCAATATTGACGAATTGTCGCTCGCGCTGTTCGATGAGCCTGTGCATACCAGTATCCGCGCCATCATTTCTGGCGGAAAATCCTCAGACGTGCAGGTTCGCCGCACATCCTCGGGGCTCTCGTTCGAAATTAAATTTTATTCTCTGTTCGAAGAGAACGTCGCTGGGCCGTCAATTCATTGCATTATGGTCATCGAAGATATCACTGCCAAGGTCGCCTATGAAGAAAAAATACGCCAGGCAGAAAAGCTGGCGAGCATCAGCATGCTTTCGGCCGGCGTCGCGCATGAGATCAACAACCCCCTCAGCTCGATTCTGACGAATGTGCAGAATCTCATCAAAGCCGAACGAGATGTTGAGCGCCTACAAGACCTCCAGCTCGTCGAACAAGAGACCAAGCGCATCGCAAGGATTGTTCGAAGCCTGCTCGAGTTTTCCTCTTCGAAGTGCGCAAAAAAGCCTGCAACCGATATCAATGCGGCGATTCGGCACATTGTCCAGCTTGTCGGATACTCACTCCGAAAAGAGAGCGGCATCGCCATTGAGCTGCAGTTGGGCGAAAAGCTCCCCCTTGCGGCCATTGGCGAAGATGAATACAAACAAATCATTCTCAATTTGATCAAGAATGCGCTGGAAGCGATCGGGACGTCGGGCCGCATTTGCATAGAAACCTCATTCCTGCCTTCTGAATCCATGGTACAATGCATTGTCAGCGACACCGGTACTGGTATTCCGGATGCCCTGTTACCGCGGATATTTGATCCGTTTTTCTCGACGAAGGTCGACTCAGGGAACAGTGGCCTTGGACTTTCGGTAGTCTATGGCCTTGTATCGAAATTCAAAGGCCTCATCGATGTAGAGAGCAAGGAAGGCAAAGGAACCGCGGTGCGCATCAGGCTGCCTACAGCGGAATGAGGATTGCAATGATACGACCATCGACTGTGTTGATTGTCGACGACGAAGAGGGCATCCGGCATGGTCTCAGGCGGCTGTTCGAGGGAGAAGGGTACGAGGTGCTTTGCGCCGAGGACGCCGGCCAGGCCGAAACGATTGGTACTACACAAAAAATCGACATCGCGATTCTGGACGTCCGCCTGAAGGGAGCTACGAGCGGGCTCGAGCTCCTTGCTCGCCTCAAACGCGAAGACGGCGACCTCCCCGTCATCGTCATCACTGGGTACGGCAGCATCGAATCCGCGATCGAGGCGATGAAACGCGGCGCTTCCGATTATATTCTCAAACCTGTCGACAACGAAGCGCTGCTGGCGCTCGTGCGCCGCAACCTCGAGGTGGCGCAACTCAAGCGCGACAACCGATACCTTAAAAAAGAACTCTTGCAAAAGACCTACCAACGACAGATCATCACCAAAAATCCCGAGATGCTCAATATTCTCGCAAGGCTCGACAGTGTGAAAGATAGCAGCGCTTCGATCCTCATAACCGGCGAAAGTGGAACCGGCAAGGAAGTCTTCGCTCGGTATATCCATTTTACGAGCGCGAGGAGCGCAGGCCCCTTTGTCAGCATTAACTGCGCGGCGCTTTCGGAAGAACTGCTTTTGAGCGAGCTCTTCGGCCACGAAAAAGGCGCCTTTACCGGCGCAATCGAACGCAAAATTGGCAAATTCGAACTGGCCGACAATGGCACGCTTTTCCTCGATGAAATTGGCGACATGTCGCTTTCGATTCAAGCAAAGCTTTTGCGCGTGCTTGAGGAAAGCAGCTTTGAGCGAGTGGGTGGGACCAAGCGCATCAACGTGGATATCAGAGTGGTCGCCGCCACGAACCACGACCTCCATGAGCTCATCCGGGCTGGAAAGTTTAGGAGTGACCTATACTACCGCATCGCCATCATCGAGATCAAATTGCCGCCTTTGCGCGAGCGCATCGAAGATATCCCTTATCTGGCTGAGTATTTTATCACTACGTATTCAGAGCGATACAAAAAGCATATCGATGGGATAAGCCCCGAGGTGATGCAGCGCTGGCTTTCGTATCGCTGGCCGGGCAATATCCGCGAGCTGCAGAATGTGATTCATCAGGCAGTCTTGCTCTGCACGGGCAGCAGGATCGAGGCGGAGACGCTTTTGAACTGTGGGGATGAGGTGGCTAAGGCTGAGATGGAAGCCGGGCCAGCAGCACCCGGAGCCGATGCATTCGAGCCTGGCCGCTATCCTTCCCTCAAGGAGCTGGGCGAGGCGGCCGCTGCCTTCTATGAGCGCCAGCGCATCGAATCCGCGCTCGCACAGGCCAGTGGCAACAAGAGCAGCGCAGCCCGCGCGCTCGGCATTACCCGCAAAACTCTGCTCGAAAAGTTGAGGAGGTATGGCATATGCTGACCATTTCAGGCACCGGCTGCGCACTCATGGATTATCTGTACGCGGACGTCCGGCTCGATGCGGAGGCATTTGTGCGCTATCGATCGAGGGCAGGCGGCGATGGTGGGCTCGAGCCGGGAAAACTCGTGTTTGTCGAAGACCTCGAGCGCTTTGCAGGTAAGCCATTCACGGAGATTTTGAAAGAGCTGACGGGCGGCGCAAGGCCGGACAGGGCGAACATCGGTGGGCCTTCCATCGTTTCGCTCATCCATGCAGCGCAGATGCTCGAAGGGCACGATGTGCGCGTGCGGTTCTTCGGGGCGCGGGGAAATGATGAAAGTGCTGATAGCATAATGAATATTGTCGAACGAATGCCGCTCGATGGCTCCGGGTATCGTGTGTTTGAAGGGCATACGCCGTTTACGCAGGTGTTTTCGGACCCTACGTACGATCATGGCCACGGCGAGCGCACTTTTGTGAACGAGCGGGGAGTCGCCGACCTGTTTGCGCCTGCGCACCTGCCGGATTCCTTTTTTGATGCCGACATCGTCGCATTTGGGGGTACTGCGCTGGTGCCGCAGATCCACGACAACCTGACGTCGCTGTGCAGGCGCGCGCGAGCCAATGGTGCAGTGGTTGTCGTCAACACCGTCTACGATTTCCGGAACGAAGCCAAAGTGCGCCGACAAAAAGGCAGCAACCTGTCGGAGGCCGGCACATTGGAAGGTGGGCGAAGCAACGGCAGGCGCTGGCCGCTTGGAGAAAACGATGAAACGTACCGGTTCATCGATGTGCTCGTGACTGACAGGGAAGAGGCACTCAGGCTGAGCGGCACGAAGAGCTCCGAAGCAGCGCTTGCATTTTTCCATGCACAGGGAACGGGGGCGGCGATCATCACCGATGGGGCCCGCGACATCCTTTTTTATTCAGATGGCTCGTTGTTTTCGGCGCCAGCAGTCTCAGAGCTGCATCTCAGGAGGCTCGGGGAGGATGGTGTAGCAACCTTCAGCTTGCCTGTGTCGGCGGAGATACGCCGTGTCCTTGCGAGTGCGGAACAACTAACCGGCGATACGACCGGCTGTGGCGACAACTTCGTTGGGGGGCTCCTGGCATCGATTGCGCTGCAGCTTGAAGCAGGCGAGAAGCGCGGAAGGCTTGATCTCGTCGATGCCTGCTCCATGGCGATCGTTTCTGGAGGTTTTTCGTGTTTTTACATCGGTGGCACTTACCAAGAGACTCATTCTGGCGAAAAGCGGCAGAGCATTGAGCGGTATTACAAGCTTTACCGTGAACAGCTCACGATGAGTAGCTCGGGTGGGGCGCGGCCGGCTAAAGCAGGCTCGGATACACTTACTCAAGATGCACCAAGGTAGCACCAAGCATATGTCGACCCTCGTGCAGTTCGGCGCCGGCAACATCGGCCGCTCCTTTATCGGCCAACTGTTTGCGAGCAGCGGCTATGAGGTCGTATTTGTCGATGTCGCAAAGCCGCTCGTCGAAGCGCTCAACGCACGGCGAGAATACTCTATTGTCATAAAGAGAAGCGATGCGCCCGATGAGCTGCTCACCGTCTGCAATGTGCGCGCCATCGATGCCGATGACGGCGCGGCGGTTGCCGAGGCGGTCGCTGAAGCCGAGTATGTCGCGACAAGTGTGGGACTTGGCGCCCTGCCACATATTTTCCCTGCAATTGCACAGGGCATTGCGCTGCGCGCTCAACGTTCCCCAAATCGCCCTCTGGACATCATCATCGCAGAGAACATCCACCACGGGGCTCGGCATTTTCGGCAGGCCCTTGGGCAGCTCCTCGGCTCCGACTCGTCCATTCTTGAAAACATTGGCCTCGTCGAAACTTCCATCGGCAAAATGGTGCCGATTATGCCCAAAGAAGCGCTGGCCACCGATCCGTTGCTGCTCTTCGCCGAGGAATACGACGAACTCATCGTCGACAAACATGGGTTCAAAGGTCCACTTCCGGCCATATCGACCTTACACGCCGTCGAAAACATCCGCGCCTATGTCGACCGCAAACTCTTCATCCACAATCTGGGCCACGCAGTCGTCGCCTATTGCAGCTTCATCCGGTCCCCGAGCACCCGCGCCATCTGGCAAGCCCTCGAGGTGCCGGGCGTGCCCGAACGGGCCAGAAAATCCATGTGCGAGTCGGCAGCCGCGCTTGTCCGAGCCTATCCGAAGGACTTCACCACCCCAGCCCTCGACGTCTACATCGAGGACCTCTTGCGGAGGTTCGCAAACAAGGCCCTCGGCGACACCGTCTACCGCGTCGGCCGCGACCTCTACCGCAAGCTCGCCCGGGATGATCGGCTCATCGGCGCGGCCCTCCTTGCCGCGCGCAACAACTGTCCCTTCGGCACCATCGCCGAAGCTGTTCGCGCCGCCACTTCCTTCCGCGCCGTCGACGGAGAAGGCCGCCTTTTCCCGCGCGATGCCGAATTTATCGCCAAGGAGGTGCCCAAAGGCCTTGCGGGTATCCTGCGCGATGTGTGCGGCCTGCGCGAGGGCGAGGTGCTCGATCGAAAAGTTATTGAACAGATTCTCTTATAACGCTTGTGCGGAGAAATGTCGGATGTGCGTGCACGGTCGGGTGCGCCACCTGCCGCGCTTGTCCCCCTCGCTCCTCACACTCCCTGCTGCGGCTCATGCGGATGACGACTGATCGCTGACTCCCACTTCGTCTTTGAAATGAGGAATATCGCGATGAGCGAAGCCATGTAGTTCGAGAAGAGATTGCCCCAGAACACCGCATAGTATTGCAGGTACTTTTCGGTGAAGAGAATGAACAGATAGCGCAAAAACCAGATGCGCAAGATCCCGAGCACGAGGGGAATCTTCGTGCGCCCCAAGCCGATGAATGCGCCCTGAATTGTGATCGTTATGCCAAAACCGATGACCGAATACGTATAGATGTGCAGCGCATTGTTCGCGATTTCGAGGACGTCTGGCCGCCGCGTGAACAGAACCGTCAGGTGTGGCGACAGAGGCACGATGATCGCGATGATGATCGCGGCGGTGATGGCGCTGAGGATGGTGCCGCCGATCATGGAGTTTTTTGCCTTGCTTGGATTTCCTGCGCCGATGTTCATGCTGACCATCGTGGTCACGGCCGAGCTGAAGGCGCCAGGAAGGATGAAGGCGACCTGGGTGATGTTGTTCGCGATCCCTTGTCCGTTGAGCACGACCGGCCCGTATTTCTCGACTTCGGTGTTGATGAGGAAGAATCCGAGATTCAGAATGAATGAGTTGAGCATCGCCGGAGCGCCTATCTGAAACAGCTGCTTCGCGATCGCACCGTCGAACCTGAAGCCGCGAAGTTCGAGCCTGTCGGGGTCTTGCTTCACGAAGAGCTCCCAGAACATCCACACCGTGATCAGCACGTTCGCGGAGAGGGAAGAAAGGACGCACCCCACGATACCCAGCCGCAGCGCATAGATGAACACGAAATTGAAGATGATCTTGAGCATGAGCATGAGCAGCATCCTGATGAAGGGGGCCTCAGGCTTGCCGTTCGCATTCTTAATGCCGTTGTAGATGGATTCCAGGAAAGAGAAAGGGAGCACGAGCGCGTAGAGCGAGAGATACAGAAAGACGTTGTGCGATATCTCTGCGTTCACGCGCGAAGAAATGACTCCGCCCGCAAGAATAAGAAGAGGCGCGGATGCACAGCCGAGGATCGAGCCCATGACGACGATCTGCGTCGAAGTGCGCTTCGATTCTTCAAAATTGCCGCCTCCGTTGAGCTGCCCTATGATGGCCATGGCGGCGACGCTCAGCCCCTGCGCCAATGCCATGGCCATGTTGATCACAGGCTCGCTGAAGGTCACCGAGCTCGCCACGAGGGTCCCCGCGATGTTATTGACAAAAAGCCCATCCATGAGGGGCATGAGCGCCTGCACCACGCCGAGCATCAAAGTCGGGGCGGCGAGAAAGGCGAGGGTGGGTGGAATCGAGCCCTGTAAGATAAAATTGCGTCGTTGTTCAGTCGACTGATGCAAAAACACCGAGTGCATAAAGTTGTTGTTTAAGGTGTATTCTTTTTTCGAGAACAAATCAAGACATTACACGCAGAATATTGTGCCGTGGTCCGCGGCACACAAGATAAATAGATGATAGATATCAGTTGCTGATATTCTTGATTTCAAAGTAGAATTACAGTATGCTGACAAAAGGAGCTAATATGAAAGAAGAATCCGACACCATCGTCATAGAAAAGCGGAGTCTGGCGGAGCAAGTCTATGTATACCTCTGCAATTCGATCAGCAACGGCAAACTGAAGTATGGCGACACGATCAACACCAAGCGCCTCGCGGAAGAGCTCCAGATCAGCATGATGCCCGTGCGGGAGGCGCTGAAGAGGCTCGAGATGGAAGGGGTCGTGGAGATAAAACCCCGGTCCATGTGCCTCCTGCGCACCCCCACGAAGAAAGAGATCATGGACGCGATCGCCGCGCGGGAGATGTTTGAAATATACAGCGTAAAGTCGATCTATGCATCCATCGAAAATGAGCGGCTTGACATCCTGCGCGAGATCATCGGCAAGATGAAAGAGGCCATCACAGAAGAGCCCATTAACTTAAAAAGATACATTAAATACGACTGGCAGTTCCACAAGGACCTCTGCAGCCTTGCGGGAAACCAATTCGTGGACAAATTCTACAAAGAGCTGAACATTCGCCTCAACATGCACTACATGTACGATATCGGCATCACGCCGAACGTCTCGCAAACTTTTAAAGACCACATTGAGCTGGTCGAAGCCCTGGCGGCCCATTCCACGGCGGCCGTCAACATTATCGAGAGACACCTGCGCATCAGCAGGCAGAACATCCTGAGCGGTAGGTTTTTCGCCATTCAGGATGCCGCAGGCTGAGCGTTGCGCGAGGGCCGAGCGCGTGTTCGTCTCGCCCACGTGGTGTGATCTTGAGGGCTTGATGGCTCCGGAAAGACCTCGCGCGCGTTGGTCCTTCAATCCATCAGTTGTCCGCCGTTCACGTTCAGAATTTCACCCGTAATAAACGAGGACCTCTCCGAGGCGAGAAAGAGGGCGGCCTGTGCGACTTCTTCCGGCTTGCCCATCCGTTTGAGGGGAATCGCCGCGATGACTTCCTGCCTTTTCTCCTCGGACCAGTCGGCGCTCATGTCCGTTTCGATGGCGTGGGGTGCGACCGCATTGACGCGGATGCCGTACTCGGCGAGCTGGCGTGCGAGCGATTTTGTCAGCGTGTTGATCGCCCCCTTGGACGTGCCATAGACGGGCGCCGCCGTGATGTCGCCCATTTTCCCCGCAATGGACGTGATGTTGATGATGGTTCCCGAACGCTGGCGGATCATGAAGGGCACGACCGCCTTACAGAAATAGAAGTTGCCGTTGACGTTCACATCCATGACCTGCAGCCACTGCTCCCTGGTCAGGTCGAGCACCGTGCCCCGGGCGATGATGCCCGCATTGTTGACGAGGATATCGATGCGCGCCCTCGCGCCGGCTACAGCCTCTACGGCGCTGTGCACCGCCTCCGCGTCCGTGATGTCGAGCGGACAGGCGATCGCATCGTAGTGCTGGCTTTTCAGTGACTCTGCGGCCTTCTCCGCGCCGCTTCGATCGACTAGCACGACGCAGGCTCCTTCGCGGGCGAAGAGCCTCGCAATTTCAAAGCCAATCCCCCTTGCAGCGCCGGTGATTATGGCAACTTTTCCCTGCAGTTCCATTGTCCCTCCTTCCTCAGAAAAGCAACCGTGGTATCGCAAGCACGAGATTCGGAAAAAATATCAGCACCGAGACCGCAAGGACTGTTGCGAAAACCCAGGGCCACATTTCTTTGATGTATTCCGAGATCGGCACATCGAGGACCGTGCACACCGCACTCATGGCCAGCCCCACAGGCGGCGTCATGTTGCCCGCCGTAATGATGGTGCAGAAGAGAATTCCGAAGTGCACGGGGTCCCATCCCACCTTTACTGCCAGCGGCAAAAAGATCGGCGTAAAAAGCAGAATGATTACGGACCCGTCGATGAACATCCCAAGCACCAGGAGTATTGCGATGATGATGAACATGACGATGTAGCGGTTCATCGAAAGCCCGAGGATGGCCCCCGAGAGAAGGTCTGGGATCCTCTCGAAAGGAATGCCGTAGCCGAAAATGCCGCACAGGGCGATGATGAACATGATGCCACCCACGTCCAACACGCTCGAGGCCAGGGTGTGGATCAGCTTTTTGAGCGTCAGCTCCTTATACGCGAACACACCGACGAGGATCGCATACACGCAGGCGAAGGAACCTACTTCCGAAGGTGTAAAAATGCCGACCCGCAATCCGACCAGCAGCAACACCGGAAACATGAGCGCCCAGATGTTTTCTTTTATTGCGGCGAGCCGTTCTCTGAGGCTCGCTTTTGTGCGCTCGGGTTTGTAGCCTCGTTGTTTCGAGATCGTCCACACCGTCGTCATGTAGACCACCATCAAAAATAGCCCGACAAAAATGCCTGCCGCGAAGAGCTTTCCTATCGAGACCTCGCCGGTGGTGCCGTAGAGGATGATGCCCACGCCAGGCGGTATTGTCGCCGTGATGAGCGCCGTCCACGCGGTGCAGTTGGCGGTGAAGCCCGGGGAATAGCCCTGCTTGATCATCGCGGGGGCGAGAATGCGGGCTTCCATGGACGCATCGGCAATTGCCGAACCGGAAACGCCGCCCATGAGTGTGGAGAGCACGACATTGACTTGCGCCAGCCCCCCGCGCATGTGGCCCGTCAGCACCGAGGCCAGCCTGATGAGCCGCGTCGTAATGCCGGAGGCATTCATCAAATTGCCCGCGATAATAAAGAGGGGCACCGCGAGCAGGGTAAAGTTCTGCGTCTGGGATATCGGAAGTTGGACTACCATCGTAAAGGGCAGTTCTGGGTGCTGGAAGAAGAACGCCATGCCCGCAATGCCCATTGCGTAAGCGATCGGCATGCCTGCCGCCAGAAACACGATAAAAAGAATCGCCACGAGCAGCATACCCTTCACCCCCTCTGCAGCAGCCGTCTGAGCTTGAGGATGACGGTCGCGGATTGAAGAAGGCTGCCCACGGGGATACTGAGGATCACCCACGAATAACTGAAGCCAGGGATGCCCTGAAACACCCGCCTGCGCGAAAAGATACTCAGCTTGATGCCGTTGTAGATCAGGATCGCGAGGAATCCGAGAATGAGGGCATAGATGGCGATCGCGATGTATCTTCTCATGCGCTGCGGAAAATGGCTCACCAACAGATCGATGTTGATGAGCTTGTCGGCCCTCATTGCGGCGTCCGCGCTGAGAAAGACCCCCCACGCGAACAGAAAAAGGGACATGTCCTGAGACCAGTTTATCGGATGTTTCAGCGTCCTTGCGATCGCACTGGAGAAGATGAGCACCAGCGAAACGGTAAAACATGTCGCCGAGATGAAGACTTCCGCCTTGCCAAGAAACTGATAGATTTTTTTCATGTATATCGCTCCCGCCATCTTGCCTGGAATTAAAAAGACCGCCCGATTTTGAAGATCAGGCGGACAACGATGGCGGCGCCGTAGATCGGGCGCCGCCCCGACAGGACTTACTTCGTTTTGCCGAGCTCCTTGTAGACCTGATCGCGCACGGCGAGCAAGTTGAGTTTTTGGTATGCCTTTTCGCCGGCGGCCTTGAAGGCGGCCATGTCGATGTCGCTCGCGGGAATGATGGTCATGCCCGCTGCTTTCAGTACATTGAGGTTCTTCGGATCGATCTCGTTGAGGTAGCGCCTGGAGACTTCGAGCCCCGCCTTGTTGCACTCCTCCTCGAGGATTTTCTGGTACTCGGCGGGCAACGAATTGAACCACTTGCTCGATACGACTTCGAAGTTGATGAGAAGGATGTGCTTTGTCTCGCAGGCGTATTTCGTCACTTCCTGGAACTTTCCGCTCGCGGCCGCGGTGAAGGACAGCTCGACACCGTCGATGGCCTTTGTCTGAAGCCCGGAATACATGTCGCCGTAGGCCATTGCGACCGGCGTGGCCCCAATGGCCCGGATGGACTCCTGCCAGATCGGCGCGGGCGGCGTCCTGATGCGGAGCCCCGAGAGGTCAGAAGGTTTACGGATCGGCTTGTTCGTGATCATCTGGCGGAAACCCTGAACCCACATGAATGAGAGGATCTTGAACCCCTGCGTGCGCTCAAGCTCTGCCTTCCATGCGGCGACCGACGGAAGGGTATTCAATTTTTCGACTTCCTCGAGGTTGTCAACGAAGTAGGGGCCATTCATGACTGCGATCGCAGGCACATACTGGCCGAGTCTCGCCGCGTCGGTGTTCTGCCCGACGTTTGAGCCCTGACGGATCTGTTCGAGGATGTCCTCTTCGACGCCCAGCTGTGCGCTTGGAAAGACCTCGATTTTCAGGTTCCCGTTCGTCCTCGCAGATACCGCCTCCGCCCACTTTAGAAATGCCTCGTGGTAGGGGTCCTGCGTTGTCAGCACGTGGTTGAATTTGAGCACATATTTTTTCTCTGTCTGTGCGGAGACGACCAGGATACCGGCGATCAGGAAGAAAACGACGAAGAACACGAATTTTCTTTTCATTCTAAGCCTCCTTGAAGCTTGCTAATATCTAAGATATATGATATCATCGATTAAGAGGTTGTCAAGATAAAAAATGATCGAGATTCGAGATCACCAGCGCTGTGCGCTGCCGGAAAGTGTAAGTATCGACGCAGGAATGGGCGGGCTTCCGTGCGTGCGCGTGCGGAACAGCCATGCGGAGTGTTCGATCTATGTGTACGGGGCGCATGTCGTGAGCTTCACGCCTCGAGGCAAAAAGGACTTGTTGTGGTTGAGCCCTTACAGCTTTTTTAAGGAAGGTTTTCCCATTCGCGGAGGAATTCCCATCTGTTTTCCATGGTTCGGCAAGCGCGAAGGGCGAGAGGACCTTCCCCTGCACGGTTTTGTCCGGACACGCATCTGGTCCATAGAGTCGGCGGAAGATCTCGCCGACGGGCGAACAACCATCGTTTTTTCTTTAGAGAGCACGGACCCGCCTGCAGAGGCCTGGCCGTACCGCTTCAGACTGCAGCTGTCCATGACGGTAGGAGAGGCGCTGGAGATGGCCCTCATCATCCAAAACCTCGAGGACGTGCCGGTCACCTGCGAAGATGGATTTCACACTTATTTTAGGGTAGAAGACCCCGGGCAGTGTGAAGTGACGGGATTGAATGAGGTAGAATATATAGACAGGATAAAAGGGGACGTCCGGGCGGTGCAGCTGGGGCCCGCTCGCTTTGAAGACGAGATGGTGCACGCCTTCATGCATGTCCCGCCGGTTCTGGAACTTGTGGATCTCGTAGAGGAGCGCAGAATACGTATCGAGCAGCAGCACATGGGCTCGACGCTCTTGTGGAACCCTGGATCGCGGGCCGGCGCCGCGAATCCTGAAATACGGGAAGCCTGGAACCAGTTCGTCTGCGTGGAGTCCGCCAACTGCCTGGACTGCAGGCTTACAATCCCCGCGCGGGGATTGCACCGCAGCCTGCTGCGTTTGCGTTTGGTGGATATTTAAAAGGGTCCCGGCGTTGCTGACTTGACGTGGTTTACAGATCAGCGCCCGGTTGACTTTGGAGAGGAGTCGTGAGATGAGCCTTACAATTAGGATCGAAAGAGAGAAACTCGAGCAGTTTTGCGCGGCGGTGTTTATGAAGCTCGGCCTCTCTCCCGATGAGGCGAAGGATTCGGCAGAAATTTTGGTCGCCGCGGATGCGCGCGGCATCGAGAGCCACGGCGTAGGGCGCCTCTGGCGGTACAAGAACGGGCTCCAGCGGGGAATCATGGCAGGAGGCGTCCAGGCCACGGTGCTGCGCGAAACACCGCTTTCGCTCGTCCTCGACGCGAACGGCGCCATGGGCTTGAGCCTCAGCAAGCGCACCATGGCGCGCGTCATCGAAAAGGCGAAAGGGAGCGGCGCGGCATTTTCCTCGGTGCGCAACTCCAATCACTTCGGCATCGCGGGGTATTATTCGGAGATGGCGGCCAGGCAGGACATGATAGGGGTCTGTATGACCAACACGGCCGCACTCGGCGTTCCGACCTTTGCGCGCAAGGCGATGTTCGGCACGAACCCCATCGCCTTTTCCATACCTGCACACGACGGACGAATGTTCACGCTCGACATGGCGACCACCGTGGTCACGAGGGGCAAGATCGAGGTCTACGACCGGGAACAGAAGCCGCTGCCGGCAGGATGGGCCGTCGACACCAGGGGCGTGGGCACCACTGATGCCCACCGCCTCCTCGAGGACATGCTCTACCAGCGCGGCGGTGGCATTTTGCCCCTGGGCGGCGAGGGAGAACTGTTCAGTGGGTACAAGGGCTACGGGCTCGCGGAAGTCGTCGACATCATGACCGCGATCTTGAGTGGCGGCGTGTTTGGTCAGTCGGTGGTGGACAGCCAGGCGACATCGGCGCGCGTCTGTCACTTTTTCGGCGCGATCCGCCTCGACCTGTTCCGCGATCCGGAGGACATCAAGTCCGACATGGATCGCCTCTTAAGCGAACTCGAACACGCCGAGCCCGCCGAAGGCTGCGCGAAAGTTTACTACGCGGGCCTTAAAGAGCACGAGGCGGAAGCCGAGAGCGCGCGCCTCGGGGTACCCTTGAGCGAAAAGGTAGCGGATCAGCTGAAGAGGATAGGGGAAGAGCTGGGCGTGCCCCTTCCCCCTCCGCTGCGTGCAGCCCCATGAGCGGATGAGCGCTCGGGGTCACTTTTCAGCATCCTTCGTGTTTTCATAAGAAAGAGCAAGAAAGAACGAACTGCGGCGCTGGCACGCCCCAGCTGCGGCCTATGGATAACACCGGCCGCAGCTTCGGCATAACCTATCCGCTGCAGCCCGATATTATGTGGTAGTTTACTTCTTTTCCAGCGCCCTGTGGCAGAACCACCAATCGAAGCCTTCGTATTTTTTTAGCCTTTCCTCGGCTTCTTTGATCGTCTTGGGGGGTGGAATGATGACCCTGTCTCCGATGAGGCTGTTGTTCGGCCAGTCCGCGGGAAGAGCAACTCCCGTGTCGGATACCTGCAGGGCCTTCGCCGCGCGCACGAATTCGCCTATGTTGCGCCCGATCTCTTGCGGGTAGTACACGATGAGCCTGACTTTGCCCTGCGGATCGACGATGAATACGGCGCGGACCGTGTTGGTCCCCTTGCCGGGGTGCAAAAGCCCGAGTTTTTCTGCAATGCTGTCGTTCGCTGCGGCGATGGGGAAGCTGATGTTCACGCCGAGTTTTTCCTTAATCCACTCCGTCCACTTGATGTGACTGAATACCTGGTCGACCGACATGCCGATCAGCTTGACGCCCAGGTCCTCGAATTCCTTTGCGTGCTGTTCGAACGCGACGAACTCGCTCGTGCAGACAGGGGTAAAGTCTGCGGGGTGGCTGAAGAGCAAAAACCAAGAACCTTTCAGGTCCTGCGGGAGCTTGAGTATGCCGTGCGTGGTCACGAGCTCCATTTCCGGAAAATCATCGCCGAGGAGCGGCATTGAGAAGCGTTTTTCTTCCATAAAGTTATACCTCCAACATTGAAGATCGGTAGCCTGAACACAGTGGCGCTACCGTAAGAAGTAAAAGCAAAAAATGTGCCAAAATTTTTAAACATCTTATTTTGATACAATATAAGCAAAACAATCCTTAAAGAGGAAGTATGGGTTTTCTATGGGTTTTCGGATCACCGAAATAATGGTATATTTTCACCAGATTTTCGGTGGAGGCCCTTGGTGCACGTCAATACTTCGGTTATGAGTTCCGACGCGATGCTCGCGTTGATCCTCGAGTCCATCCGCAAACTCATAGATTATGAGCTTGCGGTCATATTGCGGTACGATGAAGCACAGCAGATGCTCAGTGTCACAAAAGCTGCCGGGCCTCTGGCGCATTCGGCCCTCACGGGGTACGCGATCTCGCTGAAAAACCGTAAGGACCTTGCGGCCATTCTGCAGGGCAAAAGGCCGCACCTCTTTTCAGAATCGGAAGAGCACATCGACACTTACGCGGACATCATTCATTTGCCGCTGAACCACTCCTGTCTAGTCTCGCCGCTCATCCTCGGCGATGATATCGTCGGCCTGCTCACCTTCGATCACAGGATGTGCAACCGCTTCAGTCCACAGATCATCGGCTTCATTGAGATGATATCGACGCTCGTCGCAGCGCTCCTGGTGCAGTTCGACGTCTCGAACGAACTCATCGAGCGGACCGAACGGCTCCTCAATGAGCGCAACAGCCTGCTCGCCTCCGGTTCGGACGTCTTCAGGAACCTAATCGGCAACTCTCCCCAGTGGGTCCGCGTGCTCGATGCAATCAGGCTTGTCGCCGCCACCGAAGCGCCGGTACTCATATTGGGCGAAACTGGCACGGGAAAAGAGGAAGTCGCCCGTGCGATCCACAGGCTCTCGTCGCGCGTCGACAGGCCCTTTGTCCCGGTCAACTGCTCGGCTCTGTCTGCCTCGCTCGCGGAGAGTGAGCTCTTCGGCCATGAAAAGGGCTCGTTTACCGGCGCCCTTGCCCTCCGCAAGGGGCGCTTCGAGCTTGCGGATAAGGGCACGCTCTTCCTCGACGAAGTGGGAGACCTGCCTATGGAACTGCAGCCGAAACTGCTGCGCGCACTCTCGGACGGCATCTTCGAGCGCGTCGGTGGGGAAAAACCCGTCAAGGTCGATGTGCGGATCATCGCGGCAACCAACGTCGATCTGGCGCAGGCGATTCAAGGCGGCCGTTTCCGAGAGGACCTGTACTATCGCCTCTCGGTGTTCCCCATCACCCTTCCTCCCCTGAGGGAGCGCGCGTCGGACATCGAGCTTTTGGCCTTTCACTTCCTCAACCTCATCAGGGAGAGGCCTGGAAATTCAGGGCTACATTTGAGTGAAGAGGCCTTCCGTGTGCTCCTTTCGCACCCCTGGCCAGGCAACGTCCGAGAGCTGAAGAATGCCCTCGAGCGGGCGGCGATCCTCGCGGGGAATAGCGAGATCCGCCCAGAGCACCTGGGGCTCGGGCTTCACTCTCCACCATGGCGTGCGACTTTGGCACAGCACTCCTCGGCGAAGCCAGCCTCCGCCGCAGAAAGACAGGCGGCATACCCGGAAGATGGCGGCGAGGGCGCGCTTCCCCTCCAGAGCACAATAAAAAGGCGCATCGAGGAGGCCCTGCAGGCCTCCGGAGGAAAGATATACGGCGCGGACGGCGCGGCGGCGGCCCTGAACCTCAAACCGAGCACCCTCCAGAGCAAGATGAAAAAGCTCGGGATACGGAGGGAGTGGTTTTTGGCGTCCAGGCGCGGATAATATTACGGGCCAACAGAGTCGACGACGGGCCTTGTTGAGGCAGGTTCAGCTGCCATGTATACTGACAAGGAGAGGGGAAAAGATATGACAAAACTTCGTATCGCAGTGATCCACGGCCCTAACCTCGACATGCTGGGCATAAGAGAGAAAGATATCTACGGCACCAAGAGCCTGCAAGATATCAACGATGAAATGCTGCGCGAGGCAGAGGACTACGGGCTCAACCTCTCCTTTTTCCAGTCGAACTCGGAGGGAGGCCTGATCGATTACATCCATGCCTGCAAGGGAAATACTGATGGGATCATTCTCAATGCGGGCGCCTACACGCATTATTCCATCGCGCTCCGCGATGCGATAGCCGCAGTAGGCATACCGACAGTCGAAGTGCATCTTTCAAATATCTACAAAAGGGAGGACTTCAGGCATATATCCGTCATCGCTCCTGTGTGTATCGGGCAGATAAGCGGTTTTGGATATTATAGCTACCTACTTGGCCTTCAGGCTCTGCGCAAAGCGCTCGATGAAGCAGGGCTGTCGTGAGTATGCAAGCGCGCCTTTAACGACCAGGCCACCACGAAATGATCCTTCATTGGGCACATTGGGAAGCTCGGCGAGGACCCTCTCCGGTGAGTGACGCCAAGGAGCGCCGGGGCACAGGGGCGAGCAGCCACCTCATTCCATGAATCCTACATCCTGAACGCCAGGCCCGCCTCGAGGCTCAGACAGTTGAGCGTGCGGTCGCCCGCGTCGATGGGATTCGTTCCGCCGCCGCTTGAATCCAAAGCAAAGTAATAAGCCATGGTGTAGCGCCCGCGCACCCAGAGCCAGAAGTCCTTAGCGAGCTGGCCATAGAGGGATGCCTCTGGCCCTGCGATGCCCCCTATCAGCATGTAGGATGGTTTCGAGTTGTCGTAGTCAGTCACGTCGAGGATGCTGAGGCCAAGCCGCGCTCCCAGATTGAGCCGCGCGATCTTTGCAAGCTCGATCGAGTAGCCGAGCATCACCATATCGTTCATCTGGAGGCGCACGCCGTTGTCGTTCGGGGTGACGAAGAATTCGAGCCCGAGCCCCGAGAGGAAGGAAGAACCGCTTGTCCCGAAAGATTCAAAGCCAAGGCTGAAGTTGAAGGGGCTGGCCCACGTCGCGAGGTGGCTCGCCAGGGGGCCGGAGAGGCTTGGGTAATCGTACCCGATGAAAAAGAGATTGGTGTTTTGGGGAGCCTTCGACTCGGCTTGAGGCTGAGCCTGTTGCTGCGGCTGCTGTTGAGAGGTTTGTTGCTCGGTGACCCACGCGGGCGTGACGGTTTTCGGATCGGCGCCGTCGGCGTAGGCTGGGCTGCAGACCATGAGTGCGGCGATGACGGCCAGGACAGGCAATGTCCTTTTCAGTGTATTCATTGTGTTTGTGTTCATTGTGCGCCTCCTTTCTGCTCGATCGGGAGCGTGTAGGTGAGTGGCACGAAGATTTCGACGTATTTGCCGTTCTCGATTTTGTAGCTTCTCCGTATACCGTCGATCTTGAGCTGCGTTGCGCCAGCCATCGCTGCGGCGTCGATTGCGGCGAAGAGTTCTTCGGTGCTGTGAACAGCTTTGCCGCCTACGGCGGTGATGATGTCTTGCGGAGAGAACCCTGCCTTTTCAGCGGGGCTCTCCTTGAATATCCAGAGCACGATGACGCCGGAATTCTTGAGGATTCCCGCTGCCTGTGCTTGAGCGTCAGAGAGCGCCCCGAGCGCCGCGCCAAAACGTGGGTTTGGCATGGTCAGCGGAGCTTTGCGCGCCTTTGCGAGGACCACGATCGCCTTGCCGAGCCGCTCGGCGGCATCCCTGGTGGGAGTGCGGAGCGAGGACTTATTGCCACCCGTCAGATAGACGAGAAGGCCCCACTTGTATTCTTTGTTGAGTGTTGGATAGTGCTCTAGCAAAATCGAGCTCACCTGATCGAACGGAATAATGAGGCTTGCGCTCTTGATGAAATTGCCTTCGCTCCACTGCCATTTTGCCCGGAGCCCATAGGGGTCGACGTCGAGATCAGAGAGATGGATTCCGGCGCTGAACTCCACGAATGAGCTCTGAAGGTTCTTGATGGCGCCCACGGCCTCTGCCTCGGACCAATTCGAGTCGAACATCGTCAAATAAGTCTCGTCGTCGTAGATTTTAGGCCAGATGTCGGTTTTCGGTGGGGCGGCAGGAGGTGGTGGCGCAGCGGCGGTTGACGGAGGCGTCGCCTGGGCCGGTGCACTCCCCTGCGGCGGAGCGCTCGCGCATCCTAAGACAAGAAACATGACGATGATCGCTGGAATGAACCTCAACATTTTCATGGCCTGCCTCCCACAGCACAATCTGGAAAAAATATGATGACACTCAGTGTGCCGGCTGTCAATCTTGAACTCATCGATCGTAAGGATAAAAATCCTTGTAACGCGTCCCCTAAGAGACTATACTTTGCATTTCGGAGGCACACAATGAAGAAAGCCAACATGAATATCTTTGCATGGGTGGTCGCAACCATCATGGCCTTTGTCCTGCCAATGATGGCGCTCGCAGCCGATAATTCTCAGACGCTGACGGGCACCGTCGTCGAGGTGCAGAAATATGGGAACCTGACGATGGACCTGAAGCCCAAAGCGCTCTACGATGCAGGATTTGCGCTTGGCGATGTGCTCACGGTCATGGTGAGCGGCAACGTCTTATCTATCCCCTTCTGCACGTCCTACAGCGATGTGGATACAGGGAGTCTCGTGCTCCGCGACGATCAGAAGAACGATCTGCTCGTCGTGGCCATCAACATGGGTAATTTCTCCACCAAGTACAATGTCAAAGTGGGCGATAAGATCAGCTTCGCACTCAAGGAGAAGGCGGGCTATCTCTCAGAGTACCTGATCCGCCAGCTTAAGCGCACCAACGTCCGCTCCGACTACGCGACCGATTCGGTGTTCGCAAATTTCCGCAGCATCGCGACGACGGGTATCGCGCCGGGGCTCATCTACCGCAGCAGCAGCCCCGTCAACAATGAGATCGGCCGCGCCGCCTACGCGGATGCGCTCGCGAAGGCTGCCGGTATCAAGACCGTGCTCAATCTTGCCGACTCGGCGAAGGATATCGCAGGCTATCTCGCCGCGCCGGGCTTCAAGTCCGAATACTACAAATCGCTCTATGAGGCGGACAGCGTCGTGCCGCTCAACATGGGTGTGGACCTTGCGGCGCCAGAATTCGGCCAGAAACTCGCCGAGGGCGTGCGCTTCCTCATCGCCCACGACGGGCCCTTCCTCCTGCACTGCACCGAGGGCAAAGACCGCGCCGGCTTCGTGAGCGCCGTGTTCGAGGCCCTGATGGGCGCCAGCCTCGATGAGATCGTCGCCGACTACATGATGAGCTACGAGAACTACTACGGCGTAAAGAAAGGCACCGATCAATACAATGCGATTGCGAACAGCAATATTGTGGCGTCGATGACCACTGTGGTCTGCGGACTTCCGAAAGGCACCGACATATCCGGCATTCCGCTCGCAAAGTTCGCGGAGTGGTATCTCCAGAGCATAGGCCTCAGCAGCAGTGAAATCGCCGCCCTCAAGGCGAAGCTCTCGACGCCGATTCCGGTCTCTGAGGCCAGCACAGAGCTGATCATATTTGAGTTCAGTGGCTGGGCCGGAGCCGAAAGACAGCCCGTAGAGCTCGCTTCCTGATGTTCGGGTAGATCCTTCGGGGGCTCTTGGAAGCATCTCGCCTCCACGGCTTCCCGAGGAAGTTGCCCTCCTACGGGCAGGGCTGCCGCGCTCAGGCGATGATCTTCAGCACGATCCACAGGATAAGCAGGGCCCACAGCGCGACAAACACGATGGACGCGGCCGTAGCGGCAGGCGTTCGGACGCGGTCGCCTGTCGCTAGGTGTCGCCAAGCCTCGCGCCTGCACCTGATCATGACGTCGCGCGGAATGAGTTTTAGGGCAAGGGCTATCATGGCAGGAAGGATGACAAGGTCGTCGAGTTGTCCCAGGATGGGTATGAAATCAGGGATGAGATCGATGGGACTGAGGGCGTAGGCCACGGTGGCGCCAATGAGGAGCTTGGCGGCCCAAGGCGTCTGCGGAGCTTTAAGGGCGAGGAAAAGAGCCCACATCTGTCGCTTGAGTTTTTGAGCCCTTTTCTTCAGACTTGCATAGCAAGGGGCAGACCTGCATACCAGCGGCGTGGCCTTTGGATGGCCACCTGTCCCTTGTGTTCTGCTCTTATAGGGGGTCATGCGGGGACGTCAGCGCCGGTGGACTGCCGCAGAAGGCTCCTCGTCCTAAAGAAGAAAGGCAGGGCGGTGAGCTGTGTAGCCACCGAGAAGATTACGAGGAGGGTCAAGGACCTGTCGTACAGAACCCCCATGATCCAGCTTCCCACAAACCAAAAAGCGCCAAACCCTGCATTGAAGATGCCGAAGGCCGTGCCGCGCCGCTCTTTCGACACAATCGTGGTGACCGCCGACTTTAAGATAGACTCTTGCGCACCCATGCCGATGCCCCAGAGCACCACGCCCGCAACCGCCATGGTTTGAGTGCCCGCCAGAAACACGAGCGGCGCAAAAAGCGCGGCAAGTGCCGACGATATGATGATGGCCGTCATCCCCCTTCGGTCGTACATTCTCCCGAAGAAAAGCGCAGAGAGCGCATCTACGCCCATCGCCACGGAGTAGAGCACCGGCACCACATTGTCAGGGAAGAGTTTCACCTTGGTCATGTGGAAGGCCATGAGCGGGAAGTCGGCGAACCCCAGAGCCAGAAAACCGATCCCCGCGAAGTAGAACCAATACGCCGACCGCAGTCCATGGCCAGCCACACGCGCCTGCTCCCTCTCGAACTCGTGCGGCCGCGGGTATTTGTGCTTTGCCACAAGGAGTATCATCAGTGTCACCGCCGCAGGTATGGCGAGGATCGCGAAGCTCAACGCGTAGGCGGAGAGCTTGTCGCCGCCCCCCTTCAGCGTGAGCACAAAGAAGAGCACGAGCGGACCTATGAAGGCCCCGATCTGATCGAGAACCTCTTGGAGCGCAAAGCCCTTGCCAGCTCCAACCTCCGTGGCGGCAAACGAGGCAAGGGTCGTCTTTGCAGGATTTCGTATTGCCTTGCCGAAGCGCTCGAGCACAATGAGCCCACATGCGTAAGCCCAACCGAGCCCCGGAGCCAGCGCCAACGCGGGGATTGCGATCAGATTGATCGCGTACCCGGCGATCGTAATGAGCCAGTATCGCTTCGTCTTGTCGCTGATGTACCCAGTGATCAGACGCAGCGCGTAGCCGATAAATTCGCCGAGGCCCGAGACGAATCCCACCGTCGATGCCGAAGCCCCCAGCAAAAGGAGGTACGGCCCCAGGATGCTCCGCGCCCCCTCGTAGGTCAAATCTGAGAAGAGGCTCACTATACCGAGCAGCACGAGAAACGTGTACGCCGCCTTTTTCTTGCTTTCCATACGATGCGCTCCTTGCAACACCTGTTTCAATCGAGCATATACTATTTTGATAGTATATGCAACTTGTGTTGCATACAATCGGCCGATATACTTATGCCATGGAATTTCTCTGCACATGGCTGCTCTTCGCCTATCAGGTGCCTGCCAGCCCCTCGACCCACCGCTCCTACGTTTGGCGGAAGCTGAAAGCGCTGGGGGCCCTCTACCTCCAGAACTCGCTCTGCATCTTGCCGTCCATAAGCCCCGTGGAAGAAAGATTGCGTCAGCTCCACGAGGAAATCCTCAGCCGCAGGGGTACGGCGATTCTTCTCCATATCAGCCTCCTCGACGAGGCGGAACGGGAGGACATCATCGCGCGCTTCAAGCGGCAGATGGAGGACGAGTACGGAGAGTTCATCGAACAGTGCGAGGAATTCCATACGGAGCTGGCCAAGGAACGGGCCAAAAACCATCTCACCTTCGGCGAGCTCGAGGAGAACGACGTCGACCTCGCGAAGCTCCGGCAGTGGCTACCTAAGCTCCGCGCCCGCGACTTTTTTCAAGTCGACATCGCCAAGGAGGCCGAGGCAGCCTTGGAATCATGCGAAGCGGACTTCAGGCAGTTCGAGGCTGAAGTCGAGGCGGCTTCGGGGTACGGAGGGGAATGACCAATAAGATCACATCTCTCAAATGATGGTATAATTGATTATATATATCTGAACAGGGACAGCTGGTGTCTCTGCGCGGACGATACAATAAAAACAAAATCGGGATGACAGAAGGTTACCATGAGCCAAACCGAACGAATTTTCTACATAGATCGCGAAATCAGGGAGCGCGGGGGCGTGTCTGTCGCCAGCGTGGCCGCAAGATTCGAAGTCTGCGGCCGTCAGGTGAAGCGCGACATAGAGTACATGCGTGACAGACTCGGAGCGCCCATCGTCTGGTCCGCTGCCCGTCGCCGGTACGAATACTCCCAGGCATGGGACAGTCTCCGCGGGGCAGACGAGAAGTCACTCCTCTCCCTCGCATTCCTGAAATCCATCCTCGCCCAGTACGCGTACATCCCCGTGCTCTCCAAGGAACTCATCGCCCTCATCGAGGAACGAATACCAAGCCACTACGCTGCAATAGCCAACAAGGTTCAGTACGAACTGCCCGACCTCGAGCGCATCGAAGACAGCGTCGCCTTCGCCCTGTGCCGGGCCCTCCTCGAAGCTGTGCCGCTGTCCATCGACTACGTCGATGCGAAAGGCGCACGAAGCGCGCGCTCCATACTTCCCGTCCGGCTCGTCAACTATGCGGGCAAGTGGTACTGCGCGGCCCTCGACTCAAAAACCGGCGAACTTCGAACCTTCGCCGTGTCGCGCATTGCGATAGCCGCCCCAACGGATGCCGGATCAGCATCTGAGGCCGCAGGGCAAGCCTCCGAGGCGCCAGGCAGCCGCGAAATCCCGGCACCAGAGCCCATTTCCGTGGCGAGTCTTCCCTCTGAAGAAGCGATCGACAGTTTTCTTTCGTCCTCTTACGGCATCTTCAAGGGCGAGCCCATAGGCCGCGCCACCCTGCGATTCTACGGAGGCGCGGCGCGCGCCGTGCGCGAACAGCTCTGGCACCGTGACCAAGAACTCTCCAACGCCACCGCTCCGGACGGCAGCCCAGCCCTCGACATGAGCATCCCCGTGCACGACTGGACCGAACTTTTGGGCCGCGCCCTGCGCTGCGGCGCCAACTGCGAGGTGATCGGACCTCCGGAATTCCGCGCCCGCTGGGCCGAGGAGATAGCCAAGATGAGGGCGCTGGCGGAAAAAGCAGATCGTTGAGATGTTGCAATATTCGATGCGCTCCGCAATTCGGGGCGTTGTGCAGCGTAGATCGTTGGGGTTGTTTGAGTATGCCAGCGCCGACGCGCTGACCAAGCCGACAGCTCCCGCCACAATTCGCGCGCGGAGCAGGCCGTCTAGCGATTTTTTTTATTGTCGGGACAACGGGTGTCCCACCTGATGGAGTATAATAAAATTTGCCAAGGAGAGCGAGGTCGAGAACGCAAAGCAACCGATGATGGCGATGCCGCCACGGGATGCGGGGAGTGCGGGCGCACGGAAGCCCAGGCACCTACACCGCCGGTTTTTGGGTTTTAGGAGGTAACGCATGCAAAAAACGCAGGCCTTTTTCTTAAAAAAACTTTTTGCAGTCCTGATGCTCGTCGCCGTGACCGTTGCAGCCCACGCTCAGGCCACCGGCTCCTACGAAGAACTCGTCGCCGCGCTACGTCAGGCGGCAGCCGAAAAAAACGACGGGCGCAGGCTCGCCCTGTACGACGCCCTCATGCGGGATTTCGGCATCGCAGAGAACCCTGGAGCGCCGGTAGGCGGAACCATACAGGGCCCCTCGAAGTGGGTGTTCAACCAGAAGGTCGATCCCTTGACCGACAAACGGCGCTACTTCTTTCTGCTGAAAGCCGACAGCGGCACCAACGAGTACGGCAACAAGCCGACGCTCATCGTGCGTTCGGACGGAGACGACCTCGAGCTGTACATCAACTGGGACACTTACCTCGGCAACGACACCAACGACTATAAGTACGAAGAGAAATATGTCACCACCCGCGTCGACTCCGACCAGCCAGAGACTCTGTTGTGGAGCAACTCCACCGACAACAAAGCCTCATTCTGTCCCTGGCATTACACCCTCGACCTCGTGCGGCGCTTGGGCGAAGGCACCACCTTCGTCGCCCGCTGCACCCCCTACAACGCCAGTCCCATCACCGCAGTCTTCGACATCCGCGGCCTCAAGGCACTCTCGATGCCCTACAACGACGTGCTGGGGTGGTGGAAGTGAGGGGGGGATTGAGGCCGAGACCTGGCACCAACGTTGGTCATGGCCGGGAGGACATGAGCCGTGGAGCAAACACATTCTTGCGCCGTGAAGAGGAGGTGGTATAATCAATCATATATAAATAATCAAGTTATGGAGGAAAGTAGATTGATTTCAGAGGGTTGTAATCTTTTCGTACATGAAGTTTAAGGTAGTCCAAGATTCATAATATGGGAATAACAATATTTGAAGAAAGCCATAATTTATGGAAAACATCAATACAATGAGCGTTTTAGAACAACTTAACGCTCATACTCCTCGAAAGGGGAGGGATGATTCACATAAACTGAAATTGCATCTACTGGTGTCTGTGCTTATCTCTCTGGAAGAAGGCTCTGAAATTCTAGGCTACACACTGTGTTGCCACGACAACTATAAGGTTATTGGTAACCCATGAGTTAGAGAGAAATGTTCTGGAGGAGGAGAGGGGCGAAATGTTTTCGCTTCTGATAATAGCTGTAATGCGCTATTGCGCTATTGAGTGTAAATAGAATGCAACAAAAAAATAACATATACCAATATTGGGGTAAAGCTGATACAAAAGACCAAAAATCCATACACTATCATCCTTTGCCCTATCATTGTCTTGATGTTGCGGCGGTTATATATTTATTGCTTTATCAGCAGCACAGATATTGTACAGAATGGGCAAGACGTACAGGCTTATGCGAAGAGCAGATTAGCTGTTTAGTCGTATTAGCTTTCATGCTTCATGATATTGGGAAATTCTCAGTTACATTTCAATCTCTCAATCCTAAGCTTTTTACTATCCTTTTCCCTAACAAAAAACAAAAGGAATATATTAAACGACATGACACATTGGGCTTTCTTATATGGCGAGAAAAGATAAAACAATATATTGCTAGTCAAAATAAAGAGCTTTCTGATTTTCTAGATATAATAATCAAGTCGTCTTTAGGACACCATGGCGTTCCTCCGGAAGAAGACGATAAAGGTGGAGCCCTACCTTTGAAGGTGAGTAGATTCTTTGATAAGGAAGATTGTGATGCTGTTTTAGAATTTGTTCAGCAATGTATTGTGTTTTTACAACCTCCTGAGTTGCCTCTAAACCCAAAATCCTTTAAAGACAAGCTAAAGGAGATCTCCTGGGAAATTGCGGGAGTTGGATTTCTTGCAGATTGGATAGGTTCAGATATTTCTTTTTTCCCTTACATGGAAAAAGTAGTTCCGCTTGAGAAGTACTGGAAAGATTATGCAATACCACGTGCCATAAAAGCACTAGATCATATTCGGTGGACATCAACAAAATGCCGTCAATTTATTGGGATCAATACATTATTCCCATTTATCTCGGATCCGACACCTTTGCAGGCTTGTGTCACGAGTATGGCGATTTTTCAAGGTCCGAAACTTTTTATAATTGAAGATGTAACTGGCTCTGGAAAAACAGAAGCTGCTGTTGTGCTTGCAGCACGGATGCTGGCAGAAGACAAAGCCGATGGCATTTATATTGCCTTACCTACTATGGCAACAGCGAATGCAATGTATAGCCGTATGAGCTCAGCTTATAGAAATTTATTTGCTATTGGAGAGCGGCCATCTTTGGTTTTGTCTCACGGTGCAAGGCACCTTTCAACCGATTTTACAGAATCAATTGTGATTAATAATCAAGAAGAGATAAGTGCAGCTTATTCAGATCATGAGACCACTGCCTCAGCAAACTGTAACTCTTGGTATGCTGATAATCGGAAAAAATCTCTCCTTGCCGATGTAGGTGTAGGGACTATAGACCAAATCCTTATGGCAGTATTGCCAGTACGGCATCAAGCCTTGCGCCTTGTAGGATTGCATAGGAAAATCATAATTGTCGATGAAATACATGCTTATGATCCCTATATGTTACAGCTTTTAGGTGTTTTGCTTGAAGCTCATGCGAGAGCAGGTGGGTCAGCAATATTGTTATCCGCAACGCTTCCTATAGATAAACGGGTTAGTTTAATCAAGCATTTCTATGCTGGGCTGTCTGAAAGTGATATAGATGTTACTACGTTACAGAAAACAGAATTCCCTCTTATTACCATGGTCAATAAGGCAGGGATAGAGTCATATCCTATAGCGACAAAGGATGAAGCAAAGCATAAGATTAATATTGCATTCTTCCATTACTATGATAATGTTTTGCAATATATTAAAGCAAAATCTGATAGTGGATCATGTGTCTGTTGGATAAGAAATACCGTTGATGATACCCGTAAAGCATTTTTCGATTTAATAAAAATTGGGATCCCCTTGGATAAAATTGATCTTTTCCATAGTCGTTTTGCTATGGTGGACCGAGTGCAAATTGAAAATAGGACAATAGCCTATTTTGGAAAAAGATCAAGCTCAAAGGAACGGAATGGACGTGTTTTAGTCGCTAGTCAAGTAGTTGAGCAGTCTTTGGATCTTGATTTTGATGAATTAATCTCTGACCTTGCTCCTATTGATTTAATCATACAACGAGCTGGTCGATTACATCGCCATATTCGTTCAAAAAATGGAGATATTTTAGCTGATTCCTGTAACAGAGATGAACGACCAGATCCTATTCTTTATGTTTACGCACCTGAATTCGTTGAATCGGCAGATAAAACGTGGCTAAGCGGTGATTTTTCTGGTACTGCGGCCATATATACTGATAGAGGTAAACTGTGGAGGACGCAAAAAGTACTTATTGAAAAAAAGCATTGGATAATGCCTGATGATGCTAGATATCTGATTGAGTTTGTATATGGCGAGGAGAATAGTTACAACGTTCCCGAAGGACTAACTAAGTTTGTAGATGAAGCGGAAGGAATGAATCGTTCAAAGCAGGCTATGGGAGATTTGAATGCTTTAATATTGCGGAATGGTTACTGTCGCAATGCCGTTACTTTTGACCAATGGAATGAAGATGACCACATACCTACAAGGCTTACAGAAGAGAACACTGAAATAGTACTCGCAGTATATTTAAACAATGAACTACTTCCATATGCCCAAGTAGAAGATTACCCATGGGATTGGAGTAGTTTGTCAATATCAAAAAAACAATGGGACAAATGTAAATACCATTTACCGCCTGATTTAACAAATTTGATTGATGAGCTTAAGAAAAAAAATCATCGACTGTCTTATTCTAATTTTGTCATTGTAGATGAACGTTCCGATTCTGCACATGCTTGTGGAAGACGAATATCAAAACTATATGATCCCCGACTTGGATGGGGAGATGATTTTCAGAAGGAGGAAACGCATTGAATCTTATTAAGGATAAATGGATCCCAGCGAAACGGAAAGATCATACTATATCTAAAATTGCTCCTTGGGAAATTGGCGCTGACAACAATCCAGTTGTGGAAATAAGTGCTCCTCGTCCAGATTTTCGTGGGGCACTTTACCAGTTTTTGATCGGTCTTCTACAGACAGCCTATGCTCCTCAAGACGATGATGAATGGTTAGAGCACTGGGAAACTATTCCGTCTTGCAGTGAGCTTAAAAAAGCTTTCGAGAAGTATTCGGTTGCTTTTGAGCTGTATAATGAAAATGGACCTGCCTTTATGCAAGATTACGATATGCAAAAGGATTTTACAAAAAATAATAATGAAATTAAGTCTCTGCTAATTGATTCTCCTGGTGAGAATACTATTAAGCAGAATAAAGATCATTTCGTTAAAAGAAGTGTAATTACAAATCTTTGTGAATCTTGTACAGCGTCCGCTTTATTTACATTGCAGATAAATGCTCCATCAGGGGGACAAGGGCATAGAACTGGATTACGTGGCGGTGGGCCTATTACGACCCTAGTCATATCTAATACGGCTGATTCATTGTGGAAATTAATCTGGCTCAATATTCTCTCCCTTGAATATAAGTTTGGTAAATGTCCCGATAAGGCAGATGATAAAGTATTCCCTTGGATGGGGCCTACACGTGATAGTAGAGCTGATAAAAAAGTCTACCCAATGGACGTAAATGAATTACAGCAATACTGGGGGATGCCTAGACGCATTCGACTTAATAAGCCATCTAAAAGTGGGATATGTGATATTTGTGGCTCTTATGCTACCCAATTATATTCAAGTTATGTCGCACAAAATTATGGAGTCAGCTATAGCTCGACATGGACTCACTCGCTTAGTCCATATCGATGGCAAATTGAAAAAGATAAAAGCACAAGCCTTATAGCAATCAAAGGCAAACAAGGAGGGATTAGTTATCATGATTGGCTTTCATTAACACTCATTACCAATCCAAAGCAACAAGAGATTGCTGCAGTAGTTCGATCATTCAACTCGAGTAAACTATGGAAACTCAATGAATTTGATTTTTCAGTTTGGTGCTTTGGATATGATATGGACAATATGAAAGCCCGTTGTTGGTATGAGCAAAAGTTGCCACTGCTGGTAATTCCTGAAGAGAAAAAAGGTGAATATATAGAAAAAATACAACTTCTTACAGAAGCAACACAGGAATGTATAAAAGTATTACAAGAGGCTATTAAAGAGGCTTGGTCAAGCAATCCTTCACAGGGGGATTATTCGTTCATTGATAGAATATTTTATCAAGAGACAGAAACAGAATTTTTTGAAGTTGCCAACTCTATTCAAAAATGTCTTCTTAGTGGCAAAAGCCTTTGTAGGCATTTATTGCATTGGCATTCCACACTGATTTCATTTTCTGAAAAAATATTTGATCAATTCGCATTGCAAGATACTGATGAAATACGGAACATGAAACGTATCGCCCTTGCAGAAAAATCACTTATGAGTAAATTGCGAAGCAAAAATATGAAATCGATGCAGGCACTTAAGGAGTGTATATGAATAATATCGTAGTTCTATGTAATCCAGACGATCAAAAGCATCTCATGGAGTGGTGGAACACAATGCATAGCAACCGAGCTGTCAGAGCAGAGTTGCGTCGTGCCGAAAAGCCTGAAGCAGTTTTTTTAACTGAAGGTTTCCATATGCTTTGGCGAGAGTTTGTTGGCTCATATTGGGCTAAAGAAAAAAATTTGCTTGGTCTTGCTGCTGTTGCAGGCATTTTGGCATATATAGATACAGATGGTAACCTTTCTTTTGCTTCTGCCTGTGCAACAGGAGCAGATGGTCCCCCTGTCAGTGAATTGCGATTTTCTCAATTACAGAAAAGTCATTCGCTTGATGAATTCTACACTAGGATGAGGCGTATTCTGCATATACTGAAGAATAAGGCCAATATCATATCTGTTGCTGATGATGTTTTACATTGGTATGTAGAGACTTTACAAGGAGAAAAGGATAACAATCCTCGTAAGCATATTTTGGTGCGCTGGGGGATGGAATATTTCCAATCCCTTAAAATATAGGCAAAAAGCAGAGCAAAAATTAAAAGACAAGGAGAAGAAAATGGATAAGTTTATTCAGCTTCACATCTTAACGTCATTTCCACCAGCTAATTTAAACCGCGATGATTTGGGAAGGCCCAAGACAGCAAAAATGGGTGGTGTAGATCGACTTAGGATATCGTCGCAAAGTCTGAAAAGAGCCTGGCGAACCTCCACGGTTTTTCAAACAGCTTTAAGCGGACATATCGGTGATCGGACGAAAAATCTTGGGCATAGAGTATATAATAAATTTGTTGAAAAAGGCATAGAGGAACAAAAGGCAAAAGAATGGGCTCAAAAAATAGCAGGCTGTTTTGGAAAACTGAAATCTGCAGATCCCAAGAATGCCAGCGCACATAAAGAGCTCGAAATTGAACAACTAGCTCATATCTCACCAGAAGAATGGGATGCTGTATATAAGCTTTGTGATACTCTTATATCGCAAAAGAGGCCTCCTAAAGATGATGAACTCAATCTTTTACGTATCCCGGAAAGTGCAGCAGACATAGCACTTTTTGGTCGTATGCTTACAAAAGATACATTGAATAGAAATATAACAAAGTATGGACAAGAAGCTTCTTGCCAAGTTGCCCATGCTATTAGTGTTCATCCAGTCGTTATTGAAGATGATTATTTTACTGCAGTGGACGATTTGAATACTGGGGAAGAAGATGTTGGTGCTGGCCATATTGACGAAGCCGGTTTTGCATCTGCACTTTTTTATATTTATGTATGCATTGATCGAGAACAGCTGGTCGAAAATCTTGGTGGCAATACTGAGCTTGCAAATAAGACCCTGGGTGCTTTACTGGAGGCAGCTCTTACAGTGAGCCCTACAGGCAAACAGAATAGTTTTGCCAGTCGAGCGTATGCATCGTATGTCCTTGTTGAAAAAGGTTCCATTCAGCCTCGTTCCCTTTCTGTAGCATTTCTGAAACCTATTCGTGGAGAGAACTACGGCGAAGACGCCTATAAAGCTCTTGAGAATACCTATAAACGAATAGATGAAGCATATGAAATAGATGCGAAAACCATAAAAAGGCGAATCCTTAATGCATTCACAGGGGAAGGCAAATTATCAGAGTTGGTCAAGTTTATACAGGAGTAATCAATGGCTCAATATCTTGTCTTCCGTCTCTATGGACCTATGGCTTCATGGGGGGAGATCGCAGTTGGAGAAGTTCGTCATAGTTCTTCGTATCCAGGACGATCATCAATACTAGGTATTATTTCGGCTGCTCTTGGGATCAGGCGTACAGAGAAAGAAAAGCTAACAGCGTTGTTTGACGGTTATGATATCTGCATTAAAAACGTTTATCCAGGATATCTTCTTAGAGACTATCATACTATCCAAGTACCTGATTCTCTATGCAAAATGATATTTGCAACCCGTAGGGATGAGTTGTTATGCGAGAAAGATCGTCTAGGGACAATTCTTTCTACAAGAGAATACCGCTGCGATTCCCTCAATATTGTATCGATAAGAGAACGGGTTCAATCGCCGTATTCTCTAGAGGAAATTCAAGAGAAGCTCATTTATCCTACATTTGTATTGTATTTAGGGAGGAAAAGTTGTCCTCTTTCTATTCCATTAAATCCACAACTCATTTCTGCTAAAGGTTTTAAAGACTCTTTCGATAGAGCCATTTTCCCTCCTATTATCACCACACAAGATGGGAAAGACGAAACAGAGTGGTTCTTTCAAAAAATCAGAGCCAGATACTATTGGGATGGTGATGCCTTTGATATGCAGGCTCAGCAGGTCCATGAGCGCTATGATCAACCTGTTGATCGAGAGAGATGGCAATTCGCTCCCCGACAGGAAAATTACTTTTCAGACAAGGAGTCAGGATAATGTATTTTTCTCGTATCCGAATTAACCCAGAAACTTGTATGAATTACAAGATACTGAGACTTTTTCAAGGGAATATGTATTCTGTTCATCAATTAATTTGGCAACTATTCTCTAATCAACCAGCTACAAAGAGGGATTTTTTATTTCGACAAGAATACGAATATAAGCAGCTAGAAACTCCAAGAGGTCCCAAAGGAATTCCTATCTTTTATGTTGTATCTGAGAGGCAACCACTGTCTTTCACAGATGAACTCATTGTCGATGTAAAAGACTATAATCCCAAAATAACATGTGGAATGGAGTTTGATTTTAAAGTTCGGGTTAATCCTGTCATTGCCCGCTTGATTTCTGGGAAAAATCATTCATCAAAGCATGATGTATTGATGGAGACAAAACGATTGGCAAAACAACAAGGCATTACTGATAAGTCTATAATACGGACGATGATGAATAATGCTGTAATCAAGTGGTTCATAGAAAAAGGGGATCGGTTTGGTTATACTATAAAAAGCCCCATTGAGGTGTCCTCTTATCTCCAGCACAGAATTAGTAAAAAGAACGCCCAAATTCAATTTAGCTCTGTAGATTTGTCCGGGGTACTTGAAGTAATAGAACCGACCTCGTTTCTTGAACTTTTATCCAAAGGTATTGGACATTCGCGTTCCTTTGGCTGTGGCATGATGATGATAAAAAGGCGTTAAAACCATGAGAATTCCTTCTTCCCCCATTTCCATTAAAGAACGCAACTCGATGATTTTTTTAAAATATGGACTTCTTGATGTCCAGGATGGTGCATTTGTATTAGTCGATGAGAATGGTGTTCGGATACAAATTCCAGTAGGAGGTGTTGCCTGCCTCTTTTTGGAGCCAGGAACAACCATCACTCATGCTGCAGTAAATCTTGCCGCAGACGTGGGGACACTGCTCGTGTGGGTAGGAGAAGGAGGAGTGCGACTTTATGCTGCCGGTCAACCAGGAGGCGCGAGGTCTGATAAACTTCTATATCAAGCAAAGTTAGCACTTGAAGATAGCTTGAGAATTAAAGTGGTAAGGGCAATGTACCAGTATCGTTTTAAAGATACTCCGCCAGCAAGACGCAGCATTGAACAACTACGCGGCATAGAAGGTGCTCGAGTACGGACCATGTATGAATTACTTGCCCAAAAATATAAAGTCCCTTGGAAGCACAGAAAATACGATCCGAATAATTGGAATAGCGCTGATCCCATTAACCAGACTTTGAGTGCGGCGAACCATGCTCTTTATGGTATTTGTGAGGCTGCGATACTTGCCGCTGGCTACGCGCCAGCAATAGGATTTATTCATACAGGTAAACCTCTCTCATTTGTGTATGATATTGCCGACCTGGTAAAGTTTGAGACAGTAGTACCTTTGGCTTTCCAAGTAATCGGGGGCAACAGTACCAATCCAGTTCGAGATGTGCGGTTAAAATGTCGGGATAGTTTCAAAGAATCAAAGTTGTTAAAAACGCTTATTCCTACCATTGAAAATATCTTGGCTGCTGGGGAAATCAAACCCCCGGAGGCCAGTGCGGAAGCAGTACCAATTGCAATTCCAAATAAAGAGGGTATAGGTGATGCTGGTTATCGTAACTGAGGCTATCCCAGCTCGTCTTCGTGGTTATCTGAGCCGGTGGCTACTGGAGGTTAGAGCAGGGGTCTTTATTGGCAGATATTCTATACGAGTAAGAGAGATGCTCGTCAAAACTATTACAACTAATATAGGAGAGGGGAATGTAGTCATTGCATGGTCAGCAAATAATGAAAGTGGATTTGACTTTGAAACCATCGGGAAAAACAGACGAATCCCTGTCCGGTTTGATGGGCTGAAACTTATATCATTTCTTCCTAATGAGGATGAAAGCCAAGCAGAAATGAAGGCTATACCATGTTCTTTGACATCATCAGAGAAGGGTAAAAATCAAGACATAAATTCGGTAGATTTTCTAGGTTCTTCTAATTCATTGTCTTGAATAGATATCATCAGAAGTATGTTCCCCGCGCATGCGGGGATAAACCGACAAGATAAGGAAAGACTATGGATGCGAAGCAATGTTCCCCGCGCATGCGGGGATAAACCTTCAACTATTCGCTTGGTTACAACGAGGCAAACATGTTCCCCGCGCATGCGGGGATAAACCGTCATCATAGAGGACGGTATTCTGTCCGCCAGAATGTTCCCCGCGCATGCGGGGATAAACCGCCAATATCGGAGCTTTTTCAGGCTGTGCATGAATGTTCCCCGCGCATGCGGGGATAAACCGAATTCTTTTGCGCGCTCCGGCGTGATGCCTAACATGTTCCCCGCGCATGCGGGGATAAACCGTATTGCGGTTGTTACCAGCGCAATGGCAGTGCATGTTCCCCGCGCATGCGGGGATAAACCGTGTGCCGATATAGGCCATATCGGCAGATCGACATGTTCCCCGCGCATGCGGGGATAAACCGGATAGACAGCAGTGGGCTTTCCGTCGGCAGATATGTTCCCCGCGCATGCGGGGATAAACCGATAACCCGCGCGGCAGTCAATCTGTCCAACGTATGTTCCCCGCGCATGCGGGGATAAACCGTCATGCGGCAACCTACGAGACAGGTGCACGTGATGTTCCCCGCGCATGCGGGGATAAACCGCTGGCCGAGCAGGACTGCCAGCGCCATGACGGATGTTCCCCGCGCATGCGGGGATAAACCGCATCGCTTTTACATCCCGGCAGCCGCGGTCGAATGTTCCCCGCGCATGCGGGGATAAACCGATTGAGTCTGAAAATGCGCCCAAAGAGGCGGAGATGTTCCCCGCGCATGCGGGGATAAACCGATGTGGTGTGAAAAACACAAAATTGAGTACGAATGTTCCCCGCGCATGCGGGGATAAACCGTATGACCATGAGCCTGGTAACGCTGGCTATAAATGTTCCCCGCGCATGCGGGGATAAACCGCTTGCCATGCACAATGGTGCGGGAGACGAAAAATGTTCCCCGCGCATGCGGGGATAAACCGTTTCCCTGCCGTGCCGGAGTAGGTCCCATTGAATGTTCCCCGCGCATGCGGGGATAAACCGGTTCTTGTTAGCGAAATACAAACATTTGATAAATGTTCCCCGCGCATGCGGGGATAAACCTATTCCGCGCCGCTGCGTCCGAGGGTATAGCGCATGTTCCCCGCGCATGCGGGGATAAACCGTATGAGAATGGCAAGGAGTATGATGTTGACGAATGTTCCCCGCGCATGCGGGGATAAACCGCTCAAGCTCATCAGCGAGTGTCATCTGCAACGATGTTCCCCGCGCATGCGGGGATAAACCGCTCGTCGAATTGTACCCAGTTCGACGCTGCGTATGTTCCCCGCGCATGCGGGGATAAACCGACTCCTGTAGATGTTACAACATATTTGACGCTATGTTCCCCGCGCATGCGGGGATAAACCGTCCTCGTTATACCTGCCGGCAAAGACCTCCTCATGGTCCCCGCGCATGCGGGGATAAACCGTATGACCATGAGCCGGGTAACGCTGGCTATAAATGTTCCCCGCGCATGCGGGGATAAACCGTAACGAACGTTGTCGGGTCTTGACCGGGGAGCATGTTCCCCGCGCATGCGGGGATAAACCGTTTTGGCGCACCAGCAGCCGCACAGGCAACGTA
>JARKOY010000093.1 GCA_029975555.1 Spirochaetia bacterium
CCGCTGATGAAGCGGCTCAGGAGGGGTTCGAGGGGGATGGGGCGCTTGAGGTAATAGGACAGGCGAAAGGTTTGGACAGAGAAGGTGGAGTGACAGCGGGGGCACTGGTAGCGCGGCACGCGTCCGAAGGCCTTGGTGAGACAGCTTCCTTTTGCGTGAGCCCAAGGGGCTTTTGGTGCCTGGGTATGCCAGGCACATTCGGGATTGGGGCAGAAAGGGAATTGCTGCATCGGTGATACCTCCTTTGGAGACCGCAGTCGGTCTCCTCACTATGAAAGACGCCTTCCTTCTTCACTTCTGCTTCAACTTTTGCACAAGCTTGAGAACACTAATGAAGAGGTTCAGCAAGAGCCCGCGCTGGAGTATACTCAGAGCCATGGCAGAATTCATTCATCTCCACAACCATACCGATTATTCCCTCCTCGACGGCGCTGCACCCGTTTCGAGGCTGGTAAAAAAAGCCAAGTCCTTCGGCATGCCAGGCATCGCCATCACCGACCATGGCAACATGTTCGGGGTGATGGCCTTCGAAAAGGAGTGCCGAGACGCAGGGCTCAATCCCATCGTCGGCTGTGAATTCTACGTCGCCGGCGGCTCTCGGCTCGAAAAGACCGGCACCGAGAATGGCAACAAATACTGGCACCTTCTCTTGATCGCAGAGAACTTGGAGGGCTACCACAACCTGCTCAAGCTGACGTCGAGCTCCTTCACCGAAGGCTTCTACTACAAGCCGCGCATCGACGATGAACTTCTTGCGGCGAACTCCAGGGGCCTCATCGCCTCCTCGGCCTGCTTGGCGGGAGAGATTCCTTCCCTCATCCTTGCGGGCAAGCTCGACCAAGCGGTCAATAAGATAAAGTTCTACAAGGAATTGTTCGGCAAGGACCATTTCTACCTCGAGCTTCAAGACCACGGCCTCGACGAACAGCGGGTGCTCAACAGAGAGCTGATCCGACTCTCGAAAGAGCTCGACGTTCCTCTCGTGGCCACCAACGACCTCCACTACGTCGAGCGCGAGGACGCCGTGGCCCACGACATCCTCCTCTGCATCGGCACGAACCGCAAGCGCAACGATCCCTCGAGGATGCGCTTTCCGAACGACCAGTTTTATTTGAAGAGCCCGGAGGAGATGGAGGCGCTCTTCGCCGAGGTGCCCGAGGCGCTTGCGAATACGCTCAAGATCAACGAGATGGCCAAGCTCAAGATCGAGTTCCCCGGCCCGCTCTTGCCCGATTACCAGGTGCCGGAAGGCTTCTCGACGCCCGAAGAATATCTGCGTCACATCGCGCGGGAGGGCCTCTACACCCGCTACACGAATCCCAGTCCAGAGGCCCTCGAGCGCCTCGAATACGAGCTCGATGTCATCATCAAGATGGGATTTACGGGATATTTCCTCATCGTGTGGGACTTCATCCACTGGGCGAAGGAGCACGGCATCCCCGTGGGGCCTGGGCGCGGCTCGGGCGCCGGCTCGATCGTCGCGTATTCCATGCGCATCACGGACATCGATCCCTTAAAGTACGACCTGCTGTTCGAGCGATTTTTGAACCCAGAGCGCATTTCCATGCCCGACTTCGACGTCGACTTCGACTTCGAGAGGCGAGGCGAGGTCATCGATTACGTCGCCGAGAAGTACGGTCACGACCGCGTCGCGCAGATCATCACCTTCGGCACACTGAAGGCGAAGGCCGTGATCAAAGACGTCGCCCGCGCTCTGGACATCCCCTTCGACGAAGCAAATCAGATCGCAAAACTCGTCCCAGAAGATCCCAAGATATCCCTCGCCAAGGCCCTTGCGATGGAGCCCAAGCTCGCTGCCCTCGTCCAGAACCCCCGGTACTCCGAGCTCTTCTCCATCGCCGCAAAACTGGAGAACCTGCACCGGCACAGTTCGCTCCACGCGGCGGGCATCGTCATCGGCAAATCGGTGCTCACAGATTATGTGCCGCTTTACAAAGACCCCAAGACAGGCCTCGTGGCCACGCAGTACACCATGGAGTACCTCGAAAACTGCGGCCTCGTGAAGATGGACTTCTTGGGCCTCAAAACCCTCACCCTGATTCGACACACGCTCGAGCTGCTCCGCAAGCGCGGCATCGACATCAAAGAGGAAGATATTCCCGACGCTGACCCCAAGACCTTCAAGATGCTCTGCGAGGGCAAGAGCACCTCCATTTTCCAGTTTGAATCACAGGGCATGCAGTCGGTGCTGAAACGGGCGAAACCTTCGAGCATCGAAGACCTCATCGCATTGAATGCGCTCTACCGGCCTGGTCCCATGGACTATATCGATCAGTTCATCAATTCAAAGAATGGCCAGATGGCCATCACGTATCCTCATCCTTCGCTCGAGAAATATCTTAAAGGGACCTACGGGGTCATCGTGTACCAGGAACAGGTCATGCAGGTCGCGCGCGAGGTGGCGGGGTACTCCCTAGGGCGTGCGGACCTTCTGCGGCGCGCCATGGGAAAGAAAAAGCCCGAGATACTCCAGAAAGAGGAAGGGCCCTTCATCGAGGGCGCGGTCTCCCGCGGATACACCAAGGAAGAGGCCAAGAAAATCTTCGAGATACTGACACCGTTCGCGGGCTACGGCTTCAACAAGTCGCACGCGGCCGCCTACTCGGTCGTCGCCTACCGGACTGCCTACCTCAAGGCGAACTACCCCGCAGAGTTCATGGCGGCCAACCTCACCAACGAGATAAGCAACACCGACAAGCTCACGGAGTACATCAGCGAGGCCCGTCAGATGGGGCTGTCCGTCCTGCCGCCGGACATCAACCGGTCCGAGGCGAATTTCAGCGTGGACCACGGCCAGATCGTCTATGGCTTTCTGGGCATCAAGGGCGTGGGCGAGGGCATCGCGAGGGCCATCCAGAAAGAGCGCGAAGCGCACGGCACGTTTGTCGATTTCATCGATTTTCTGACGCGGCTCCACGACGCGGGCCTCAACCGGAAAACCTTGGAGTCGCTCATTTTGGCCGGTTGCTTCGATTCGCTGCAGCACGGGCGCCGCCAGCTTCTGAACAACCTCGAACGCGCGATGGAGTATGTCGAAGGCAAGCGCGCGTTCGAGGCATCGCGCAGCGGTTCGCTCTTCGACATGGAGGACATGGGCTCCTACCCCGACTTCGTATTCGAACCGGCCGAGGAGTTCTCCAACCAGGAGATGCTGCAGTCGGAGAAGGAGCTTCTGGGATTTTTCTTCTCGGCGCACCCGATGGATGAGTACCGGATGATCTGGGAGCGCTCGTCCACCCTCGACATGGGACACCTCGACCAGGCGAGCCCCAACCGCGAATACACCGTGGTCGCGCTCCTCAAGGAATTCCGCGTGCACACCACGCAGAACGGGCGGCGGATGGCATTCGGCAAACTCGAGGATTACCGCGGGTCCATCGACATCGTGGTTTTCCCCGATATACTCGAAAAGAACGAAGAAGCCTTTGTAAAGGACCGCGTGCTCTGCGTGCGGGGCGCCTTCGACAATTCCCGTCGCGCTCCTTCGCTCAAAATCCAGGAGATACTCGACCCCGAGGCCCTGAAGAAGACGTCCTGGCGCGAGCTTCACATCCAGTTGTCGCCGGCGCTGTGCCGCGCGGAAGCGGGCGGTGCCGCGGAGCTCGGCGAATCGGGGTTGTATCAGCTCAGGGACGCGGTATATTCTCTCCATGGCCAGTGCAAGGTCATCTTCCACCTCCCCTTGTCCGGGGGAGGCGAGGCCCTGATCGAGGCGGGACCTCATACGACCTGCTCGGCGAGCGATGAAGATGTCGCGCTGTTGAAAAAGCAGCCTGCGGTGGCGGAGGTGTGGCGGGTATGACCATAAAGATTCTCGGCAACGGAGGATTCTACAACGAGGGATTGCCGTACAACGCGATGGCGATCGACGGCCACGTACTCGTGGAGACGCCCCCCGACATTCTGCAGTCTCTCATGCAGCACCGGATGAGTCCCACCCAGATGGACACCGTCTTCATAAGCCACATCCACGGCGACCACTGCTTCGGCTTTCCCTTCTTCTTTTTCAACTGGCTCTATTGGGGAGAGGCTGATTCCCACTCCCGTAGGGGCTCGCGGCTCGTCGTCATCGGCCCTCAAGGCCTTGCCGGCCACCTGCGCGAACTCATGCACCTCGCGATTCCGCCCGAACACCAATACCTGCGCGACTTCGACCAGCAAGTCCAGATCGTCGAGATCGATGAAGACGATGTCGTCCCCGTCAAAGGGAATCTCTGGTTTGGATTCAGGCGCACGGCGCACTCTCTGCCGACCTTCTCCCTGATCGCGGGGGAGAGGGGGCAGGGTGCGGCGCTCCCCTCGTCCTCGGAATACCTCCAGAAGGCCCTCTTCATCTACAGCTCGGACACCTCCATGTTCGAAGGAGTCCGGGTGCTTCTGGGCTCGGGCGCGAAGCTCATCCTCTGCGATACGAATGGAGAGAAGGAGAACGGGGTGCACATGAGCCCACAGGAGCTTTTGGCCGCTGCGGCGGCGCAGGGCCTGTCCTGTGCCGACGGCGAGCGCCTCCGGGGCATCCACATGAGCAGAAAGATGGAGAGGGTGGGGGAGCTTCGGTTCGTGCAGCCGGGCGAGGAATTCAATGTAGGATAGACTGTGAGAGAGAAAGCATTTATTTGAACATTCGGCTGAATGCGCGCCAGCCGACGAGCACCGACACGACAAAGACCACCGATACTATACCCAGAGATGCATAGTGAACTGGCAGACGATAGACAATGTCCCGGGACAGCTCCACCAGATATTTCCACTGACCCGGAATCGGCCGGTAAAATCGTCGTTATCATTCGGATCGTCGTCGTCTTGCCGGCCCCGGTGGGGCCGACAAGCCCGAGTATTTCCCCGGAATTCACCGTCAGCGACAGCGAATCGACGGCTTTCTTGTCTTTATAGGACTTGGTAAGATTACGCATATTCAGCAGGACCATCGCTCAACCTCCTATTCAAAAAGGTAAATAGAAATTCTGACAATGGTTTTTCAGTAGCTCGCCATAACTTGTACATTTCATAGCCGTTGCCTCATCACCGCTGAGCTGTCTTTGATCGGCCACGTTGGCAACCAGCTGTATGGTCTGCTGGAGCTCCTCCAGCCGTCGCACATTGACCGTATAGCCTTAGAGAGTTGCCATTTGATTCAAGCTCAGCCAGATACTTTCCTGCTCGAGCCGGACATCGAGCCGCACCTGTCCATCCGGGGCTTCGTACAGCACGATTTCTCCACCCGGGTACACGTGAGCGGTTCCTGGTTCTGTGATTGTAGGATTTCTTGAGGCTGGTTCACGTTTGTTCATCGTCTGACCCCTTACGCGCGGTTTCTTCATCGGTCAAGGTATCTGCTTCGGACGTCTCTTCTAGCAACTGCGCCGCTACCTCATCATAAGGCAAACGGGCCAGGTGTTGCAGGTGATTGTACGGCCATTTCAAATGATATATCCTTATTTATATGAGCTACAGCTCGGTCCGAACGAAGGAAGAAACGATTACCCGTTTGATTGAGCATTGTCGTGCTCGGGATGATATACGACTTTTGATTTTGCATGGCTCAGCAGCACAGGACCGACTGCGTGCCGATAGCGATATCGATATTGCCCTTGCATTACATCGCCCCCTGTCAATCGATGAGAAACTCGACTATATCCTGACATTGAGTCGGCTATGCGGACGAGAAATTGACCTGTCGGATCTAAGGACCATAGGAGGACTTTTCTTGCATCGAGTTTTATCCAAAGGGATACTCATCATCAACCGGGACATCGAGCTCTATAATACACTTGTCCAGAACAGTCTTATCTACATCGAAGACATACACCCCATAGTTCAGCATGCGCAGAGCCTGCGAATAGAGGAATTCGTCAATGGTAGATAAAGCGCTTATTATCAACAAGCTTGAATCTCTTATGCGTTGTGTCCGACGAATCGAAGCAAAAAGACCGAATTCTATAGAAACATTGTGCCAAGATATTGATATTCAGGATATTCTTGTTCTGAACATTGAACGGGCCGTGCAGCTTTGTGTCGATATTTGCATCCACTGGATCAGCTCATTAGGCAGACCTGCCCCTCAAAGCATGGCCGCCGTTTTCATCGAGGCTGCGGAGGTAAGGTTAATACCTCCAACCTTAGCAGAACAGCTTGCACGATCTGTTGGTTTTAGGAATTTGGCGGTCCATCAGTACGATAGGATCGATTGGAATATCGTATATGCCATTGCATGGGAACATCTGGATGATTTTCGCCTCTTTTCAGGTTATGTTCAAAAGGCTTTAGAGTAGAGTCTGGCTGGATGACGGCCACCTGCCGCGCGCGAGGTGAGCAGGATCGACGCCGGCCTCGCCTCACGTCTCGGAAGGAAATAGAGAAGTTTTTCAGCATCCCCTTGGGCATGCTCGGGCAAGCACCCAATCGGCCAGTTCGTCCCAGTGCGAAAAGGAAAAGTCTGCGCCGGGGCAGCGTCTACCCCGGCGGGCAGCCTGCATGCCGAGCCGTTTCGGACCGTCGATGTCGTAGGCGGTGTTGTTGCCGACGTAGAGAATTTCGGGAAAATCCATGTCCAGCGCTTCAGCCACGTCCCGGAAAGCCCGTGGATGGGGCTTGAGCACTCCTGCATCCTCCGCGCAGAAGGAGGACTCGAGGATGTCCGAAAGGCCGAGCGCGGCTATTTTTTCCCATGGAGGGAGGTCGGAGAGCGCCGCGACGCGGATGCCGCTGCCTCGGATTTTTTCGATCGCAGCCCGCACGCCCGGGTAGGGGCGGATCGAGGCAAAGCGTTTTGGAAGCTCGAGGTAGAAGAGCTTTTCCATGAGTTCGCGCGCGCGCGACTGGCCCATGCCCAGCCCCCGGGCCATGAGCGACGCCTGCAATATGTGGAGGTCCTCTCTGTTTTGAGGGGTATACTCCTCCTGTTGCTGCAGCGACCGCACTTGTTTTCTGACTGCCGCGAACTCTATCACAGCTCCAGGGTGGGCGAGGAAGAGATCGATACACCGCCTATAGAGAGAAGAAGCGGGGTAGAGGGTGCCGTCGACATCGAATACCACAGCCCGAATCCGTACGTTGTGCTGCACATACACTATATACAGGATGCGCAGAGCCCCTGTCCACCGCCACCCGATCACGGGGTGGCGGTTTGTTTGGGGAATCTGCGCTGCGCATCCTCGCGCAACAAGTGCTTGCGCGGCGGGCTCGTCTTCAGAAGGCCCGCGCCTTGTAGCTCGTGTGCAGTAACTCGTGGGACAGGTGCCCGAGCGGCTCCACGAGGAACTCCTTGTAGAGGGTCTGGATGGCAGGATTCTCGTGGGATTTCCGTATGGGAAGGACCTGATCTTCCGTATAAAGTGCCTGACTCCGGGCAAGCTTTTTCTCGATACTGGAGAGCACCGGCTGCCCGCCGCCGCCGACACAGCCGCCTGGGCAGGACATGATTTCGATGAACTGATAGGGGCTCTTGCCTGCACGAATCTCGTCGAGGAGTATGCGGGCGTTCGAGAGCCCGTGCGCCACGGCGACGCGGACTGGGCTGCCGCCGAGCACGACTTCGGCGCTCTTGATCGATGCAAAGCCGCGCACCTGCGTGAATTCGATGTTTTCGAGGGGCTTTTTCTCGACTATTTCGTAGACGGTGCGGAGGGCGGCCTCCATGACGCCGCCCGTCGTGCCGAATATGGTCGCTGCTCCTGTCGAACGGCCCAGAGGATCGTCGAAGTCCTCTTCAGGCAGGCGTCCGATCTCGATGCCGGCGAGCTTTATCATGCGGGCGAGCTCCCGCGTGGTGAGCGCCCAGTCGACGTCGAAGAAGGAGCGGGCCCCCGCGAGCTTCTGGTCCTTCTGCCTCCACCAGTCCCAGGCCGAGTCCATCTCCTTGCGCCGCGCCTCATATTTCTTTGCGGTACAGGGCATGATCGAGACGACGCGCATCTTGTCGGGTGCGATTCCGGCCGTCTGCGCATAGTACGTTTTCGCCACAGCCCCGAACATCTGCTGGGGGCTCTTGCAGGTCGAGACATGGCCGAGGAGGTCGGGGTAGAACCCCTCGATGAAGTTGATCCACCCGGGCGAACACGAGGTGATCATCGGAGTGGTTCCTCCGTGGGACAAGCGCTCGAGCAGTTCGCTGCCCTCTTCCATGATGGTCAGGTCTGCGGCGAACTGGGTGTCGAAGACTTTAGCGAAGCCAAGGCGCCTGAGCGCGGCGACCATCTGGCCCGTCACGAGGCTTCCCGGAGGCAGACCGAGAGCCTCCCCGAGCGAGGCGCGGATCGCCGGGGCCGTCTGGACCACGACGTAGAGCTTTGGATCCTGCAGCGCACCGAACACGTCTCTCGAATCGTCTTTCTCTGTGATCGCGCCGGTAGGGCAGACCACCGAGCACTGCCCGCACTGGACGCAGGCGCTCTGCGCAAGGCCTCGGTCCATGAAGGTGGCGACCCGCGTGCGGGCGCCTCGCCCTGTAAACGCTATGGCGTTGATCCCCTGCGTCTCTTCGCACACCGCCACACAGCGGCCACAAAGAATGCATTTCTTGTCGTCGCGCACGATGCCTTCCGACGTCGTGTCGGGGAGAGGGTATTTCTTGTACCCGGGGAAGCGGTCCGCACGGACTTCGAGGAGGTTGGCCACCGTCCGCAGTTCGCAGCTGTCGGCCCTGATGCAGGAGAGGCAGTCTGTGGGATGGTTCGCCAGCAGAAGCTCTATGGCGGTCTTGCGCGCCCGCAGCACGCGGGGGCTGGATGTCCGTATTTTCATGCCGGGCGTGGGGTTTTGGACGCAGGAGCGCACGAGGGACTTAGCTCCCTCTACTTCGACCACGCAGACGCCGCACGAGGCATTTTTGGAGATGCCTTTGAGATAGCACAGGGTGGGAATCTTGACGCCGATGCGCGCGCACGCCTCTACGATGTTTTCGGACGGGTCGACCTTCACCGGCTGATTGTCTATGGTGATCTCTATCAAGTTTTCCATGGTCCGCCTCCTTTATTCGCTGACGGGGATGCCCCGCGGCTCGCGCTTGTGTTCACGGACATCGCAGCGCAGACAGCGATCTGCTTCGATGCGCGCTTGTTCGCCGGTATACCCGAGATTGATCTCCATGAAGTTGCTCTTGCGCGCGTTGACGGGGAGCATTGCGGCGCGGGTCATCTTTTCTTTGCTGATCTTGAGCGGAATTTCCATCTTGTAGTCGAAGCGCCGGAAGAGGGTGTCGAAGCGTTTTTTCCCGCTCAAGGCCTGGTCGACGATCTCGGCCACGGTTTTTGCTTGGCCCATGGCTTCCGCAGCCGTCGCTGGCCCAAGCGTGGCGTCGCCGATGGCGTATACCTTGGGATTCGAGGTGACCAAGGAGAAGGGGTCGACCTTGATGCGCCCGTTTTTCAGGCACTCGACCCCGATCGACTCTATGCCGGCGATGTCGACTTTTTCGCCGATTGCCAGAATGACCGTGGAACAGGGGATGTCTTCGAACTTGTCGGTAGGGATGGGTGTGGGGCGGCCCGAAGAGTCCACGGGGCCGGCCTTCATGCGCTGGATGCGGACAGCCTTCGCGATGTGCTTGCCGTCTTTCTGTTTTGTCAGTATCTCGACGGGGGAGGCCATGCAGATGAGGTTGATGCCCTCTTCGAGCGCGCCTTTCAGCTCTTCCTCGTTGGCGGGCATATCGGTTTTGGACCGTCGGTAGACGACAGTGACCGTGGAACCGAGGCGGAGGGCGGAGCGGGCCGCATCGATGGCGGAGTTGCCGCCGCCGATGACCACCACGTCGCCGCCGGTGTGTATCTTCTCTTTTCGTGCAAGTGTCCTCAGAAAATCGCAGGCCTTGTAGACACCCTGTGCGTCTTCGCCGGGCACGCCGAGCGTGAGTTCGGAGGATGCGCCGGCGGCGACGATGATCGCGTCGTTCGAGTCGGCAAGTCGCTGCCACTGCTCAGGCGCCGAGATGCGCGTGTTGTAGACGAACCGTACGCCGAGCTTTTCGATGAAGCTGATTTCTTTTTTCAGCACGTCCTTCGGAAGCCGGTAGGAAGGAATGCCCCAGCGGAGTACGCCCCCAGGCTCGCTGCTCGCTTCATAGATCGTCACCTCGTGGCCCAGTCGGACCAGGTAGGACGCCGCGGTGAGCCCTCCGGGCCCTGCGCCGATGATGGCCACGCGTTTGCCGCTGGAAGGGAGTTTCTCCTTGATCAGTTTGGTGTATATCTGCTTTTCACGGCCCATCTTGTACATCGTGTCGGCGAGGTAGCGGTGGATTTCGCCTTGGGAGACCGGCTCGTCCAGCATGTCGCGGCGACAGCGCATGCGGCAGTGGAAGTGGCAGATGCGCCCTATGGTGCCGGGCAAGGGGTTCTCCCTCAGGGTGAGCTCGAAGGCGTCCTCGATGCGGTTTTCCTTCAGAAGCTGCAAATACCCTGGAATATTCATGTGCAGGGGGCAGGAGGACTCGCAGAGGGCGATGTAGAGGTTTTCGCAGATGCCAGCAGGACATCGCTTGCCTTTTATGTGCTGAATGTATTCGTCGCGGAAATACTTCAGCGTGGTGAGGACAGGATTTGCGGACGTCTGGCCAAGGCCGCAGAGCGAAGAGTCCTTGACCGTGAGGGCGAGGTCCTGAAGCGTGTCGAGGTCTTCTTCCGTGGCCTCGCCATCCGACACCTTTTGGAGAATGTGCAGCATCTGGGATGTGCCTTCGCGGCACGGCGTGCATTTTCCGCAGGACTCGCTCACCACGAAGCCGGTGAAGTACCGGGCGACATCGACCATGCAGTTGTCCTGATCCATGACGACCATGCCGCCTGACCCCATGATGGCGCCCAGTTCCGCCAGGTGCTCGTAGTCGATGGGGGTTTTGAAGAGGCTTGCGGGCACACAGCCGCCGGAAGGACCACCGCACTGTACGGCTTTGATTTTCTTCTTAGGGCCCATGCCGCCGCAGATGCCGTAGATCACGCTGTCGAGCGTGCTGCCGAGGGGAAGCTCCACGAGGCCGGTGTTGCGCACTTTGCCGACGAAGCTGAAGACTTTCGTGCCCGTGCTCGTGGGGGTGCCGAAGCCCGAAAACCATGTGCCGCCCCGCGCGACGATGACGGGGATGTTGCACCATGTCTCCACATTGTTGATGGACGTTGGCCGACCATAGAGACCTTTCTGGGCGGGGAAGGGCGGCCGCGGCCTCGGGCGCCCTGCGTTGCCCTCGATGGAAGCGATGAGTGCGGTCTCCTCTCCGCAGACAAAGGCCCCTGCGCCGGTCACCACGTCTATGTCGAACGAGAACTTCGTCCCAAGGATATTCTTTCCTAAAAGGCCATATTCGCGCGCAGCCTCGATCGCCTTAGTGAGCCTGGTGACTGCGAGCGGATATTCCGCTCGGACGTAGACGATGCCGCGGGTCGCGCCCATGGCGTAGGCCCCGAGGAGCATGCCCTCGAGGAGCATGTGCGGGTCGGACTCGATCTCGTTTCGGTTCATGTAGGCGCCGGGGTCGCCTTCATCGGCGTTGCAGATGATGTAGCCCTCTCCAGGATTGTCCAGGAGCGACTGGCGCATGATCGACCACTTCTTCCAGGTGGGGAAGCCTGCGCCGCCGCGGCCCCTGAGGCCGGAAATCTTTACTTCTTCGATGATGGCCTCAGGCGGCATGGAGGTGAGCGCCCGCACGAGGCTGCGGTATCCACCGACGGCGATGTATTCTTCGATGCATTCGGGATCTATCATGCCGGCGTCGCGCAGGACGATTTTTTCCTGGTTCTTGAAGAAATTCAGTTCTTTCCAGATTGGGAGATGCTCGTAGCCATGGCCGAACTCGAGCTTCGATGTTCTGAAGTCCCACTCTTCTATGCGCGCTTCGGCGAGTTTGGCGATTTTATCGTACGATGCATCGTCGGCGAGGCCATTCAGAAGCCGGGAGGCCTTCGGTGCATCGACGTCCGTAAAGAAGAGCACGGGCTTGCCCGGCCTCCAGGTCATGACCACTGGCTCGGCGGCACAGAAACCGAAGCATCCGACGCGCCGCACGCGGATGGCCTCGGTGCTCTTTTGCGTGAGGACATCCCAGACTTTGTCCGCGCCGGAGCCGATGCCGCAGGTGCCCATTCCCACCGAAATCCAGGGCGTATTGCCATAAAAATGCTTCATGCCCTCTTCTGCAAGAAAGCCGAGGTCGATAGTCTTCGTCATACCTCGCCTCCTTTCTTGAGCTTTTCCAGAAGCGAGACGAGCTTGCTGACAGTCATCCGCGAGAGCACCTTGCCATCTACCATGATGACGGGGGCGAGGGCGCACTGGCCAAAACAGGCCACGGTGCGGATCGTCGCGAAACTGTCGCTGCTGGTGACTGAATTTTCTTCTTCTTCCTTAAATTCTTTTATGCCGAGCCGCGCGAGGGCCTCGTTGAGCAGCACCAGAGACCCCCTGGTGTGGCAGGCGGTGCCCCGGCACACGACGATGACGTGCTCACCCTGGGGTTTCAGACTGAAGAACGAATAGAAAGTCGCCACCGAATACACCTGCGACAGCGGCACGTTGAGCCTTCTGGAGATTTCTCTCAGCGTGGTTTCCGAGAGATATTTCTGAGGATCATTCTGCTGGGCCTGTTCCAGAGCACCGAGTAGGTTGCCGTTTTTCCCCTTCCACGACTCGATGATGCTCTCGAGGCTCTGCGTTTTTGCATTCGCTATGACTTTGGGCATATTGCCTCCTTCAACCCATTATATATTTTCGTATCGATTTTTCGATTTGTCAAGAAAAAATTATCTATAAAATTATATCATTGGATTTTTATATAACAAGCAGACGATATTTTAATTTTTATTGATAAAAAAATATTCATAAAAATTGAGGGTTGCCTTGCCCTTTGTTTTATTGAATACTGTGAATATATGCCGTCCTCGAATTGGTCCGATGTGCCTTGTCTCCGCCCCAAATGGCCTTTGCGCTTCTTCCATCCCAGCGTGGAGGCCGTGGGGCGCAAGGTAAAGCGTGTATTCGACCAGAACGCCAGCACGGAATACTTCTCCTGCGAAGAGATACGCGATTACTCGTACTACGAGAGTCTTCTCATCCAAGGGCTTGAGGGCATAGACCGCAGGATGAAGGGTGGCTCGCTCAAACCCATGGAGCTCTCGGACTATCCGAAAATCATCCGCGCCAACGACGGCAGGGTGCGCGCATGCATCTACATAGGGTCCTTCGATCCTTTTCAGCTCACCCACCTGACGGTGGCGGTCCGGTTCCTCGCGTCGGAGCTGAGCAATGCAGACTTCGTCATCGTGGTACCCGAGGGCTCTCCCGATCCGGCGAAACCGCTGAAGACCGATTACCCCTTTCGACTTTCGATCGCCAAAATGCAGATCGAAGGCATCTTCGATCCCTTCATCAAAGTGCTCGATCTCGGCGTACAGGCAGACACAATCGAGATTGTGAGGAGGTTCATTGGGATGCACAGCGGGCTTGCGCTCGAGTTGACGCACCTCATAGGATCCGATGTCCTGCCCATTGCCGCACGGTATATCCGCCAGGACATGTCGACGTGGAGGAAAGAAGCCAAGGAGTCCGGCGTAGACTACATTCATAGGATCCATGTGGTCCAACGGGGGAATGCTGTCCTCGATCCTTCTTGTATCGAAGCGATTCAGGCCGAAGGAGTCGACGTCGTCCTGGACCCCAGCATCGTCGCCACCCCCTCGAGCACCGACTTTCGGACGAGGCAGGCGTTCACCATTGTACTGCCGACATCGTCCATTCGCGACAAAATGGAAATAATTTTTCGCTACCATATCCACAGAAGCTGGTCATCCGATCAGGAATAGTGTATATAGAACACATGAATATCCAGTCTATGAAACTTATATTCTTGGGGCCTCCCGGGGCCGGCAAGGGCACGATTTCCAAAATGGCCGCCGAGAGGCTCGGCATCCCGCAGATAAGCACGGGCGACATGTTCCGCGCTGCGGTAAAGGAAAAGACCGAGCTAGGGCTCAAGGTTCAGTCGATCCTGGCTGCCGGGGGGCTCGTGCCCGACGAGCTCACGATCGCCATTGTCAAAGAGCGGCTGTCCTGGCCTGATGTGCGGCTGAGCTATATCCTCGACGGCTTTCCGCGGACCATCCCGCAGGCAGAGGCGCTCGCCGCCTTTTCATCGCCCGACGCGGCGGTGGACTTTGAAGTCAAGGATGAGCTCATTCTCTTTAGGCTTACGGGGCGGCGCGTGTGCAGAAGCTGCGGTGCGATCTACCACACGGTGAACAAACCTCCGAAGGTGCACGGCGTCTGCGATCTCTGCGGCGGAGAACTCTACACTCGCAGCGATGACAGAGAAGAGACCGTCAGAGCACGACTGCGGGCTTACCACGAAGAGACGGAGCCCCTCATCGACTATTATGCAAGCAAGGGCCGGCTCCTCAGCATCGATGGCAGCCCCGATGCCGAGACTGTCTACACCACATTCATTTCGGAAATAGGTCGTTTCCTGAAAAAATGAAGGTATCCGGCGCCGCACCATTGAAGCGGGGAGCGTTCTTGTTGCTCTGCGGCACGCTGTTGTGTCTTCTGCCCCTTGTGTTCCCGCACGGCATGCTCGCCGCACAGCAAACCCAGGCGGTGGGGGCCTCAGGCCAGATCGAACCTGGCAGCTGGGTCGGCACATTGGTGCTGCGTCAGGCTCAGCTGTCGCAGGGGGAGCAGCAGAGTCAGTTCAGTTTCGGCCTTGTCATGAGAATACTCGCCGAAGACAGAGGTATTCTCATCGACATCCCAGAACAGGGCCTCTTTTCGTATCCCATCGACCGATACTCCATCGACGCTGAGCGGATCAGCCTTGTGCTCGATGCGTTTGGCGCCGACGAAGAGCTCATCTTTTCCGGAAATTTTTTGAGTTCTTTTGTGCCGAAGGGCGGCAACCGCAAGGGAGGTATCGTCGGCACGGTCCGGGGACGCTCGTGGAGCGGCTCGTTCTCGGTGCAGAAGGAGATGACGGAGCCGCCCCAGGGCGAGATTTCCATCGATCTTCCGGTCGAGGGAGGAAAGCTCCCTGCGACGCTCACCTTTCCTGTCCGCAGCAAGGCGGCGCTCGATGCTGAGGTGCCCGCGAGTTTTCCCCTCATCATTCTCGTCGCCGGGGCAGGGAAGGCCGACCGAGACGGCAACAACGTCGACGTGCCGGGCAAAACCAATTCCCTCAAGCAGCTGGCGGAGATGCTGAGGGAGCGCAACGTAGGCACGCTCCGGTACGACAGAAGAGGGACGGGGGAGGCCTACAAGCTCGAGGCCCCCGGCATCATGACGAGTTTTTCCCAGCACGTTGCCGACCTCGCCGCGGTGATACGGGCCGTCGCTGCGCTGCCCCGACAGGGTAGGCTGATCGTCGCCGGCATGAACGAAGGGGCCTGGATGGCCATGGCTGCCCTGAATGCATTGGGCGATGGGGCTTCGGTCGTCGATGGCCTCGTCGTGCTCGATGCGAGCGGTGAAAGCCCTATGGAGCGCTTGCGGCAGTCCGTCGAAGGGCTCGACCAGGAAAGCCGCGAAAAAGCCCTCGAGGCCGCTCACGCGCTCGTCGACACAGGGACCTTGATCGATGTGCCGGACGACCTCGCCACATTTTTCTCGCCAGGACGCAAGGATTGGCTCGCGACATGGCTCGCGTTCGATCCTGTCGATGCGCTGAGGAGAGTCACCGTGCCGGTCCTCCTTGTGTACGGCGAACAGGACATGCAGGTGAGCAGGGCTGCGTTTGCAAGGCTCACCTCCGCGAAGCCGCAGGCCGGCGTCCGCGTGGTGCCGGGCATGAACTACGCGCTCAAGGAGGTGCACAGCGAAGATGAGAATTACGCCGCCTTCACCGACCCATCCTTCAGAGTCCCCACGCTGCTTGCGGATTTGCTCGCCTCTTATGCCAAGGCACAGCCAGGACCGCAGGGCCTTCTGTCCTTTACTCCGCCCTTGGAACAAGTTCCGGAGCACTAAGGAACACGAAGGTTCAGGGGATCAGCGCGATGACTGGCTGCCCTGAAGGGGGCCGCTGCTCCCACGATTTGAAACAAGCCCGAGGACGGCATCGACGATCTGTTGTGCACTCATCGCGATGGGCTGACTCAAAAAGAGGGCGCCATGCTGTTCGATGCTGTTGTCGGGCGAAATGGGGATGCCCGCGGCGCTCAGCCTGCTCGAAACCAAGACCCACATGAATTTCATGATGGGTTTATAGGTGCGGGCGGTCTGCTCGTCCTTCATTTGAATCTGGAACACGATGCTGTAGCGCGCATCGGGACTGCCCTTGGCGGGAGAGAGCGCATCACGCGTCGCGCTCAACAGTATGCCGTCGAAGGGAAAGGTGACGCCTTCGAGGATGGGTAGCTGTGAAACCAGGGTCGACTGTGCGTCGAGGTACACCACCATGTCGGCATTGCTGCCGACCATGCCGCTGCGCCTGGCCATTGAGGCGGCTGCGTCCGAGGTAGGCGGTGGATTCTGGGCCGCCCACGTCGCGAAGTGCAGCTGTCCATCGGAAGGTTCGCGGAGGTAGAGTCTGCCGTTTTTGGCCGCATAGCCTCCGGCAATTCTTTCCCAATTGCTGTCGAAGCTGAAAGAGAGGGATGTAAGCAGGCTCGGAAAGTTACCGGCGAAGACCATCTCCACTGCCGGATTTTGAGTGCCGTTCCAGGATATTCCGACGCCGAGAGCATCGGCTCTCGTGAGTGTCTTGTCGAGACGATTTCGGTCGACAGGTCCGTGCGCTCCGTTTTTTGTGGCCGATACGGCCGTCATGATGGACTCGAGGGTGGAATAGTCGAAGGATGCGGCCATGTCGCGCAGAAAAGTGCTCTTGGCTCTGACGAGCACGTGCGGCGCTTTTTCAAAGTGATCGAAGAGCCTCGCGAGGGATACCTCTCGCGGTATCGAGGCGCAGGCGATCGCCAGAAGAAAGACCGTCGAAAGGACACTGAGCGTCCCAAGCTTTGCCATGAGCGTCTTGCGCAACGCCGTGTCGTTGTAGAAAGAAGTTTTCATACGATGTGGATCCCCTTTCTGTGCATCAAGTCTGCGAACGCCTTCCTGTGCGCCTGCACCGCAAGATTCCATCGTTCGAAGGGCGAATTTCGGTAGTCCGCGGCAGAGATCGCGCCACGCACCATGGATCGGCGCAGGGGGGCGGGGCGCCACTCGTCCGTAAACCCTTCGACAGAAACGGCGCCGAGCATCTCACGGGTGCTGACTACCTTTGCTCCCAGGCTTCTGAACCACCTGTCAGGATCGTAGGCAGGTACGTCGAAATATATCACATAATCGCTCGCGATGGCGAGTTCGTCGTTTCTGGCCATCCGTCGGTCCTCCCAGAGTTTCTCAAGGGGCGCGAGGACAAAAGATTCATCGTCGAAGGATGAACGGCGCGACGTAGATAAAAAGCGGTAGATCATGCGCCCCGCTTCAAGAAATCGCGCGCTGTTGCTGATGGAGCGGTAAGGAGGAGCGAGGCGCGGGTCTTCCCAGGTGGCTTGAGGTATATCCGGAATCCTCCCCGCCTGCAAATGCCCCACCGCAGGGAGGGCCGAGGCTGCAAACTGCATCGCCGAGGATGTGGTGTTCACCCAAAAGGCGTTGAACTCGTCCATGGTCCCCGTAAAATTTTGATGCGCCCAGGTGTCCGCATACGCGTGCAGCGCGATGCCGATCCTGTAGAGGTCCTCGCTCCGCAAGGCCTCGATGAGGAGACTTCGCGCATTGTCGCTGTCTTGACTCACCGCAAGCTCGTGGCTCCTTTTGTCGGAGCGCATTGCCGCGACAGCCTGAGGGTCCCCCGGCACGAAGTGGAAGGGAAGATACACATTCTTCGCGATATTCTGATCCCAGAAGAGATAGTTTTGCGTCACTTCCGTCAAGGCGTCCTCATCCGGTGCGCGCTCGATCCTCCAAGGCAGCTTCGCATCGTCCACCATCTGGCTCGAAATCGCAATCGTCTCGGCGTCTTCAGGAGAAAACCCGGCGCTGTGGGCGAGATACCAGATCACATAGTAATGAAATTCTCTATTCATCGGCACCATCATGAACGCTTGTCTGCCCCGAATCAATGGATGCCGTCCGTGGTGCCCATGCTGACGCTGGCCCCAAAATCGTGGTATCGTAGGTCTAAAATCTGGAGGTTACGGATGGCGCTCGAGCGCACCTATGCGATGCTCAAACCAGGAGTTTTGCCCCGGCGCATCGTGGGCGAAATCATTTCGAGGATCGAACGCAAGGGATTCTCCATTGTAGGGCTGAAGATCATGCGTATTCCGCGTGAACTGGCGGAACGGCACTACGCCGAGCATAAAGACAAACCGTTTTTCGGCGAGCTCGTGGAGTACATCACCTCGGGTCCCGTCGTCGCGATGGTCCTCGAAGGAGAGGGCGCAGTGAAAATGCTGCGGCTCTTGTGCGGCGCCACAAGGCCAGAGGATGCGCTGCCCGGCACCATCCGCGGCGATTACGCCATGCACACGAACTTCAACATCATTCACGCGTCGGATTCTCCGGAGGCGGCGGCCCGGGAGATCGGGCTTTTTTTTAGGCCCGAAGAGCTCGTGGAGTGGTCCGACGGGAATAAAGACTGGATATGAGGACACAGAAAAAGAATTCGATCATTGAAAAATCCAATCATTGGAAGAAAGGATGCAGCATGACAGGACAACTGGACATCCCGACGTGGAGCCTCGACGAGGTCTTCCCCGGCTTTGCATCAGAGGCATACCGAAGGGCAAAGGATGAAGTAAAGACTGCGCTCGAGGCCATGCGGAGTCATCTTGCTGAGGCTGAGCCGCCTCAAGGGGAGATGGAGTTCTCCGACTGGCTCTTTGACCTATTGGACAGACTCGACCGCCTCGAAGTGCTGGCGGACACCTTGTCGGCGTACGCCTACGCGCGTTTCTGCACCGAGACCAAAAACCCAGAGGTGCTCGCCGAACTCAACAGGGTCGAGGCGCTGCTCGTGCCCACGGCCACCGTCCGGGTGCTCTTCCGAAACCTCCTCGCGCGGTGCGAGGACAGGGTGAGGAGTGCCGTCGAACACGACGGACGCTTTAAGGCGTACGCATTCGTGCTCGAGGAAGCGCTGCTGTTCCAGAAACACCAGATGGCGACGGAGCTGGAGGATTTGGCCGCGGACCTGGGCCGCTCGGGGGCGGACGCATGGTCGCGCCTTCAGGAGTCGATTCTGGCCAACGCGAGCGTCCTGTGGGACGAGGCGAGCGGCGAGCGCAAGACCATGGTGGAGCTTCGGAACCTCGCCTCAGATCCGGACCGCACCGTGCGCGAAAAGGCATACAGGCTCGAACTCGGCATCTGGAAGACCTACGAGATTCCCGTTGCGGCCGCCCTCAACGGCGTCAAGGGCACGGTCTCCACGCTGAACAAGCGGCGAGGCTGGGAGAGCGCGCTCGACAGTTCCCTCGCGCAGGCGCGCATCTCAAGGGCCACCCTCGATGCCCTCATCGGTGTCATGGAGGCCTCGCTGCCCATGTGGCGGCGCTACCTGCGCGCGAAGGCGCGCCTCCTGGGCCTCGGGCGCCTTTCGTTCTTCGACATCTTTGCGCCACTGCAAGAGCCCGGAGCCGCGGTACCCACGTTCGGGTGGGAGGACGCGGAGGCTTTCATCGTCCGGCAATTTGGGACCTTCGATGCCGATATGGCCCGCTTTGCAAAGTACGCGTTCGAGCACAGGTGGATCGACGCCCTTCCGCGCGAAGGCAAGGTGGGCGGTGCCTTCTGCACTCACTTTCCGGCTGCCAAACAGCCACGCGTCCTCTGCAGCTTCGACGGCACATACTCGTCGCTCATCACGATTGCGCACGAACTTGGGCACGCCTGGCACTACGAGATGATCAAGGACATGCCTCAGATGCTCTCGCAGTATCCGATGACCCTGGCCGAAACGGCGTCGATCTTCTCTGAGACCCTCGTGTCGAATGCGGCGATGGCCGAAATCGAGGTTGGGGCCCGCGCGCCTCTCGTCGAACTGCACCTCCAGGATGCCTGTCAGGTCATTGTGGACATCCTTTCGCGCTTTTATTTCGAGCAGGAGGTCTTCAAAGAGCGCGAGGACGGAGAGCTGACGCCTGAGCGGCTGTGTGCGCTCATGCTGGAGGCGCAGGCGAAGACCTACGGAGATGCGCTGCGGGAAGACGAGCGCCATCCCTACATGTGGGCCGTCAAAGGCCACTATTACATTCCAAGCCTATCGTTCTACAACTTTCCGTACGCCTTCGGCCAGCTCTTCGGCGTGGGGCTGTACAGTCTATACAGAAAAGAAGGCGCGCCGTTCGCCGCGCGCTACCGCGAGCTTCTACGCGCCACAGGCTCTCTGCCCGCCGCCGAAGTGGCGCGCCGCGCGGGCTTCGACATCGAGACGCCCGATTTCTGGGAGAGCGCGATGGCGGCCTTTGAGCCCGAGGTGGCATTTTTGGAGGAGCAGGCCACGTCCCATTGAGCGCTCGGCCCGCGGAACGCGCGACGTGTCGCCAGATGCTGCGGCAAAGAGCCAAAGGAAAGGGACGGCCAACAGTGGCCGTCCCTTTCCTTTGGGGCGCCGCCGTCCAATGTCGGTAGAAGGCCCCCTTTTTGTTGCAGTCGAATGGATTACCTCAGTACTGCTCCAGAATCGCCAGCACCTTCTCTTTGCCTATCGCGCGCAAGAAACCCGCGAGCCGCGGACCTTGGTCCTTGCCGATCAGCGCCTGGTAGGACGCGCGGAACAGCTGTTTGGGTTCTATACCGCAGCGCTGGGCCACCGCATAGATGGCCTCGGCCACCTCGCTTTCGCCGCCGTAGGCCTCGAGATTCGCCACAACCTCGTCGCGCAGGGCCCGCAGTGCGCTGGCCTCGGTCTCCGAGAGCCCCGCGCGCTCGCCGGGGCGGCGGAGCGAGAACCTGAAGTCCTCGGGCGCGCACTCGGTGATCCAGTACCACGCGCACTGCGCGCGTCTGCGCACGCGCGCTTCCTGCGAGGGCTTAAGGCCTGGCAATGCCGCGATCACCTGGTCGATATCCCCGAGGTGAATCTGGAGGAGGTTGCAGAGGTGCCTGAAAGGTATCTGATAGGGCATTTCCTCGGGCACCCTGTCCACCTGCGACAGCTCGTAGATGCGGCGCTCGAGCGCCTCTATATCTTCATTTTTTGCCTTCTCCACCCCCCAGTAGATGCGCTCGGTCCGGTCGTAGTCTTCATAGATCTTGATGACGTCGAGGTCGAAGCTGATGACGAACTCTGTGTTCGGCCTGGTGCCCGCAAAGAGGTAGCGTACGACTTCAGGCTGATACACGCGCAGAAGGTCGTACAGGTCGACGACCTTGCCCTTCGACGAGGACATTTTTCCCGGAGACCCCTTGATGCCGATAAAGTCATAGCGGAAGGTGACAGGAGGTTTCCGTCCGTAGACATCTTCCACGACGTGTTTCGACGTGTCGAAGGAGCCCCCCTGCGAGTGGTGATCCTTGCCCGCAGGCTCGAAGTCCACCTTCTCGTATGCCCAGCGCATCGGCCAATCGACTCGCCAGACGAGCTTGACCCCTTTGAGCGTGCGGATGTCGCCGGTCTCGGAGTGCCCGCAGGTTTCGCAGTGGTAGGTGAGCCCCCATTCGCCGTCCCATCCGTCGATCTGCGTCGTGTCGCGGTTGCAGCTCGAGCAGAACACCGCGACGGGCCACCATTCACCCTGGATCTTGTGGTCTTCGTCGCGGTATTTGTCGAGAATGGTCTTAAGGTGTTCGCGCATCTCGAGGGCGCGCCGTATGCCCTGGGCATAGGTGCCTGAGCGGTATTTGCTCGCCTGATATAAAAATTCAGGATAGATGCCGACTTCCGGCAGGATTGTTTCAACATCGACTTCGTGGTGGCGCGCGTAGGACTCGTCGCGGCCCCATGGGTCTGGCACCATCGTGATGGGAAAACGCAGGTATTTTTCGAGCATCTCCGGATTGGGCATGTTGAGGGGCACTTTCCTGAACACATCGTAGTCGTCCCAGCTGTAGATGAACCGGACATTTTTCCCCAGGTCCCGCAGCGCCCGCACGACGAGCTCCACGGAGATCATCTCGCGGAAATTGCCGACGTGCACGGTTCCGGACGGCGTGATGCCGGATGCGCAGGTGTAGAGGTCTTTCTCTCCCCAGGTCTCGATAATTTTTTCGGCTGTCTGGTCAGCCCAGTGAATGGTCTTCTTCTGTTCCATATTTTGCGAGTATAACGATTTTTATACAGTTGTGAAATAGCACGAAAAAGTCAGGCTGCAGGGCGGACCTGAGCCCCTTTAGTCAACGAAGGAATCGACGAAGGCGCCGTGTTCCATCACGACGAGCTCTTCGCCGGTCGGCATGAGGAGCACGACCGTGGGCGACTTCACAAGTCCGTCGAGGTGGATGAGGGCTGGCGCGTCGTCGTCGTAGTTCGCGCCTATCGCGAAGTGAACGGTGCCCATGACCTTTTCGTCTTCCAGCATGTTGCCGCCGATGCGCGCCGCTGGGTTGAGCCCGATGCCGAATTCGCCCAGATGCCGCGCGTTGGTGCCGTAAGAGAGGGCGAGCTCGGGGGCCATTCCTTGGATGCGGACGAGGTTCGAGGCCATGTTGAGGCCATATTCGAGCGCTTTTTCAAGCCTGCGCGCCTCGTCGCCGCCTTCGATGCCCAACACGTAGCCGCCTTTCACGGTGCAGACGATGGGGCTTTGGATCACGATGTCGCCGTCGACGTCGGAGATCGAACCGTCGAAGACGATGGTCCCTTCGGCGGATTTGACTGCGGGCGAGAGGAAGACTTCGCCGGCCGGAAGATTGCCGCCCTTGCCGGCACAGCGGAAATCGCCGTCGTCGCGCTTCGCCTTTCTGCCGAAGACGCTGAAACTGATGTCGGTGCCCGCCGGGCTTCGGACCATGATGACCGCCGCCTCGTTCAGGAGGATCTCAAGCCTGTCTGCCGCGTCGCGCATCGCTGCATAGTCGACGGGGACGGTGCGGAGGAACATGTCTCTGGTGATGCTGGGAGACCAGATGGCCCGCAGCGCCCGCACGCCGTGCAGAAGATAGTCGAAGATGTGGTCGTATGGTCGGCCGTCGGCGCCGACGAGCGGCGCGGCGAGCCTGATTCTGTCCTTGCCGAGTTTTTCGGTCGAAATCGAGAGCACAACGTCGGGCCGCGCCTCAATCGCACGGACGACATAGTCCTCGGCGAACTCGCCCTGCGCCTTCACGGGCTGGTAGATGAGTTCAGGCCGCGCGCCCATCGAGGCGGCCTCGTCGCGGAATGCCTCGGCGATTTCGGCCTGTTCCGTGTCTGGATTCGTGACGATGAGGACCTTTTCCGATTCCTTGAGTTCGAGGCACTGAGCGAGCGCGATGTGCGCCGTTTCGGAGAGGGAAGGCATGGGACTCACTCCTGTCGCCGCTTGAAATCCATGTCCCGCGAGCTTGGGACTACGCCCCAGCCGTCGGTCTCGCCGCGCGCAAAGTAGTGCCACGCGATGCCGGCCACCATCGCGGCATTGTCGCCGCAGAGAAAGAGGGGCGGGAAATAGACGCGCAGCTCGTTTTTCTTCGCAAGTTCGCGCCTCAGGTATGCGTTGGCCGCGACGCCCCCGCCGGCGACGACGGTCCGGATGCCGGTGTCGCGTACGGCCCTGTAGAGGCGCGAAAGAAGAATGTCTATGGCGGTCTTGCGGAAGCTCGCCGCGATGTTCTCGGGCGTCGCCGCCGCGCCGGGGCGCTGGTAGGATGGCAGATGGTGGATCACCGCGGTTTTCAAGCCTGAGTAGGAGACGTCGTAGCGGTGCTCGCCCTTGTGCAGCGAGGGTAGGGGAAAGGTGAACGCACGCTCGTCTCCCCTTTCCGCGAGCTGGTCGATGGCCAGTCCGCCCGGATAGCCGAAGCCGTAGTGCTTCGCCACCTTGTCGAAGGCTTCTCCCGCCGCATCGTCGATCGTCGTGCCCAGAACCGTAACTCTGTCGAAATCGTCGGCCCGGCAGATGATCGTGTGGCCTCCCGACACGAGGAGCCCCAAAAACGGATATTCAATGGGCTCTACGAGCTGCGGTGCATACAGGTGCGCGAGCATGTGGTTTATGCCCTTAAAAGGGAGATTGCGCGACCACGCGAAGGCTTTTGCGAAGGACAGCCCCACCGCCAGAGAGCCTATGAGGCCCGGCTTGGCCGTCGCCGCGACCCCGTCGATCGACGCCGCCTGAAGCCCTGCATCAGAGATGGCGCGCCTGACCACACCCATGATCCACTCGATGTGGGCCCGGCTGGCTATCTCTGGCACGACGCCCTGATACCGCTCGTGGAGGGGAATCTGCGTCATGACGACATTCGAGAGGATGCGCCGTCCGTCTTCCACGACCGCGGCTGCGCACTCGTCGCAGGAAGTCTCAATTCCCAGAATCCGCATGTCCTGCGTTCTCTTCGGCTTGCATCTGCATGTATTCCCTGATGGTCGAAAGCGAGTACCCCTCTTCGACCAGTTCCGGGTAGATCTCCATCAGCGTGGCCGCGAGGTTGGCCGACCACACGTGGCCGATCATCACCGCGGCGCTGTTCTTCCGCGCGATCCGCTTGCCTTCGTCGATCGCCGCGATGATCGCTTCGCGGTCGGTGTTGTTGTCGAGAAACACATTTCGCTCCATATACGAGGTTCTCAATTCCTTGCACAGCTGGACCGTGACGGTTCCCGGCGCCGTGAGAGAATCAAGATAATACATGCCACGCGCTTTGACAAGTTTCAGGATGGGCCTCATCGCGCGCGCGTCCCGGGTCACTGCCGAACCCATGTGGTTGTTCATCCCCACGGGGGGATAGGGAAAGCTGTCGATGTTTTCGGCCACCGTCCTTTCGATCGTCGCCTCGTCCATCGAGAGGTAGACCGCGTGAGGCCCCGGGTCGTTGCCCCCAAGGGCCTCCATAGGCTGGTGGAGGATGAGTTCTTTGCCCGCATCGCGGATGGCGAGCGCGGCGTCATTGCTGTGCACAAGCTGGGGGAGTACCGCGAATGTGATGGGGAAGGGAAGCTTTAGAAATGGCCTGAGCTCGTCCATGCTGTAGCCCACGTCGTCGATCACGATGATGAGGGTGGGGTGTCCTGTGACCTCGGGCGTTTCCTTCCGTGGCTCCTGAAGCCGCGCAAGCCGCGTGGCCTCCGTGGTTTCGCCCTGAGAAGAGCCTCGAGCGCCGACGGCGGGCGCGGCATTGGAGAGAGGTTGAGCCTCTTTTTCTGCTTCGTTTGGGGAGATGACCTTCAAATCTTCATAGCCCGGCGGCAGTTCGATCACATATTCTGGTGTGCCGTAGGGGCTTTTGGGGGTCTTCTGAGCCGAACTCTTCGGCGTGCAGGCATTGATTATCGCGAAGGCGGCGAATGCCGCGAGCGCGGCGCCCGCCAAAATCAGCGCACATGAAAGGCTCGGATGAGCGTGTTTTTTCCTCACGAGGCCATGGTACCTTGAACGGCGGCATTCATCAAGGCGAGCGTGCATAAAAATCGGACGGCGCAGGGTCGAGGATGTACCACTGCGTGTACTATGCGGTCAGGCCCACGCTCACTGCCCTGTGCCACAGCGCCTGCAGCGCTTTTTTTTCGATGTGGCGCACGGTCTCCGCCGAACAGCCGACCACCGAACCCACCGCTTTCAGCGACTGCTCGCGCTCTCCGCGGAGGCCGAACCGCCTCGATATCACCTCCTTTTCCCTTGGAGGGAGGGTGGAAACAAGCCATGAGCTCTGCCACGCGATGCTCGATTTTTCTGCCTGTCGCTCCGGATTGTAGCGCCAGTCCTCGTACACATCGAGGACGGAGCGGTCGTCGTCTCCCGCCTGTTCCAAGGCCACGGGCTGGTCGCCCATGTGGAGGATGGCCGAAATTTCGGCCTCGGTGCATCCCATCTCCTGCGCAAGTTCTTTTTCCGTAGGGGTTCGGGACATCTCGAGGCTCTTGCGCATCTTGATGGCGTTGATCCGTCGCAGTGCGTCTTCCTTCCTGTGCGGAAGGCGGATCTGACGCCCCGTGTTCACCATGGAGCGAGAGATGGACTGGCGGATCCACCAGACGGCGTAGGTCGAAAATTTGACGTTTTGGGAGGCATCGAAGCGCTCGGCGGCCTTCACAAGCCCGATATTGCCTTCCTGAATCAGGTCCAAAAGCGAATACGGGGGAGTCCACAGCGATTTCGCGATGCGGACCACGAGGCGCAGATTGCCTTCCACGAGGCGCTTGAGGGCGGCTTTGTCCCCCTTCGCGATTTTTCTGGCCAACATCGATTCTTCTTGTCGGCTCACAAGGGGGATTTTGCGGATCGAATCGAAATAGAGATCGAGCCCTTCGTCGCTGTCGGCAACGGTCATGGTATTCCTCCAAGGATAGTTCTCGAAAGAATACTAAGCAAATTTAGTGCCAAATATGATAAATATTTTTATTTTTAGATAATTATATGTTTTATATTGAATTAATATGCTTTATCCGTGGTGGGCATGGCGCCATGGGCGGCATCCTGGGGCCTGTATGTATGATAAAAAATACTTTTTGCAGGCGGCGCTGTCTTCTTTTATAGACAGTGCTGCCTGCTTCGATGCTGTGTCACCTCGCGTCGCTCACGGCATATATTTCCGCGGATCCACCGCCTGGCCGTTGCGGAACATGCCGAAGTGAAGGTGGGGCCCCGTGCTCTGCCCTGTGTTGCCTGATCGGCCGATCACGTCTCCCTGGGTTACGCTCGCCCCTTTATGCGTGAGCACTGTGTCGAGGTGGGCGTAGAGCGACTGATAGCCATCCGCATGCCGGATTATCACATAATTGCCGAACACCGCATTGTAGCCTGTGTCGGCGACTTTGCCTTCACGGGTGGCTTTGACGGGGGTGCCGCGATTGACGACGATATCGATCGCTGAGTGGAAGGTGCGCTGGCCGCTGAATGGGTTGCTGCGGTAGCCGAAGGGTGAAGATATAGAACCGCGAACCGGCCAGATGAAGGTTTCACCATAGAAATTGCGCAGCACCGAGGCGCTGAGTTTTGCACTGGGAATAAAGAGCCGATCCCCCGCCCGGAGCGTCGCCGAAGAGATATTGTTCGCGTCGGCGATGCGCGTGACATCCACGCCGTAGGCCTTCGAGATGATCGACAGATTTTCGTTTTTTTTCACGGTATGGTACACGCCGTTCATGTTGGGCACTTTCAAGGTTTTGCCGACCACAAGCTGATTTTTCGAGCTGAGGTTGTTGGCCGAGATGATCGTGTCCTCCCGCAGGCCGAAGCGACGCGCGATGCTCTGCAGGGTGTCGCCCCGACGCACCGTGTACGTCCTCTCAACGAGGAGGGACGGCAGGGGGGGGAGGGCAGCCTCGTCTTCCGTCGGCGCCGAAGGCTCTGGTTCGAGCATAGCCATGAGCGCCGCTTGGGCCGAATCTTCGTCGGGAAGCGCGATGACAGGATGCGAGTGCGAGATGAGCGAGGCCGCGAGCACGCCTGCGCCGCCTATCGAAAGCGCAATTGCGACGACAATGAGCGCGAGCGGCAGTGTTTTTCGGATGTTACGGATAGGTGCTTGTTTTTGCGCAGGCTTTTGAGGAGGCCTGATCTCTGTGGACTCTTCGTAGGTATGCGTGAGGGCCGCAGGGGAAAAGAGCGGGCCACGGGAAAGGGGGTCTGAGGGTTTTTGGGGTTTTGGGGCCGCCCTTTTGTTGAGTCCCACGGAGGCGCTATCGTTATTCTTATTTTGAGATTGCGTTCGACGCTGCGTTTCAAAAAGAGGGAAGCGCTTTGCCTCTTTCGTTTTTACAATGAGGTTTTCGCCTGACAGCACGGATACGAGTGGTTTGTGGAGGACCCTCTCCGCCTCGAGCACGGCGTCGTCCGATTGATAACGTGAGTTCATCGCACCTTTTGTATCGGCAGATATACGCCGATAATTTATCGTAAATTGCCGGAAATGAGAACGCAAGAGACTGAAAGAGAGTTTGTCTAAATGAACGATGTGGCGGCTCGGCACAGGAGGAAAAAGCGTGACGGCACGGCTAGCACCGTGATTGTCGTCGTCCTTGCGGCATTCGCCGTGAGGACGTTTGTCCTCGATGCGGCCGTCGTGGAAGGAAAATCGATGCTGCCGCATTACCGGAACGACAGCGTGGTCTTAATTCTGAAGACCGCGTACGGAATCCGCGGTGTCCGAGGGAAATACGTGGTGCGCTGGAAGCTCCCCGAGCGCGGAGACGTCGTCGCCGCACTGCGTCCTGATTCTCGGAAGATGGTGATAAAGAGAATCGGGGAGATCCGAGGCGGCGCGGATTCGCCCGAATATTTTTTGATTGGGGACAATGGCATCGAGTCCGTCGATTCGAGAGATTTTGGCCCTGTGCCGTTCGATGCGGTTGTCGGAAAGGTCATTCCCCAGAGGTAATCTGATGGAGAATTACACAGAGGCCCGTTTTCGTCGAAGAAGCCTTGTCCTCGTGGTCCTATTGGGCATATTCGCAGCCGTCGTGTTTGTTCGATACGCGGCCCTGGCGCTCGAAGGCCCGGACACGGACGCCGTTGCCGAGACCAACCCAGTGGAGCGCGGAAGGATTCTCGATAGAAACGGCAAGGTGCTCGCCTTCGATATCCCCAAATTCAATCTCGCGATCCGCAAGAATGAAGTCGATCCCTACCACATCACCGAAGACCTGGCTGTCATCGCCCGCACGCTCGGCATCGATGCCGCCATCTTGGAACAAAAGATCCGCGACTCCAGTCAGAATTTTGTATATCTCGCCAAGAGGCTCGATCTGGATACGGTGAAGCCGCTGCAGGAAAAGCAGGACAAGGGGCAGCTGGCGGGCTTCGTGTTGGAAGAGGTGAATGGACGGATTTATCCGGAAGGAAGGCTGGCGTCGCACCTTCTGGGGTTTACCGGGGAAGGCAACAGAGGGCTCGAGGGGATCGAATATAAGTATGACACTACGCTCTCAGGTGCAGGGAGCGATAAGGCACGCGGCAATGATGTCTATCTCACCATCGACGCGCGCCTTCAGTATACGCTGGAACAGATTGCGCGCAAAGCGATGAGCGACAACAAGGCGGAGTCGCTCTTCATGATCGCGATGGACGTCAACAGCGGAGAGGTGCTCGCATACGTCCAGATGCCCGATTTCGATCCCAACACCTTCGGGAGTTTCAAGGAGTCGGAGCGCGAGGACAGAATGTCGGTGTACTCGTATGAGCCGGGGAGTGTTTTCAAGATTTTTTCCATGGCGTCGATTCTGGATGCGGGGCTCATTACGCCGAAAACGATGTTCAACTGCGACGGAGCATACCGCAGGATATTGCCTTCAGGAGAGAAGGTCGTCATAAAAGATCTACATTCGTACGGCATGTTGGATTTGGCCGGTATTCTGGCAAAGAGCAGCAACGCCGGTGCAGGCTACGCCTCGGACCGGATGTCGGAGAGCGAATTCTACTCGCGCATCTTGAGCTTTGGTTTTACGCAGAAGACAGGGATAGGTTCTCCAGGGGAAAACCCCGGCAGCCTCCAGGCACCGGCGAAGTGGTCCGGCCGCACCAAGCCCACGGTGGCGATCGGCCAGGAGATCCGCGTGACGGCGCTTCAGATGATCACTGCGGCATCGGCGGTCGCCAACGGCGGCATTCTCCTCAAGCCCGACACCGTGATGCGCATCGCGGATGTCGACGGCAATGTTCTCTATGCCCACGAGACCGTCGCTGTGCGGCGAGTCATTTCGCCCGAAACATCGAGGGCGATCATCTCCGCCATGGAGTCGGCTGGCAGCCTCGAGGGCACCGGCTGGCGCGCCAAGGTCCCCGATGTGCGCATGGCGGTAAAAACCGGAACGGCCCAAATGATCGATGCCAAGACGAAGGCCTACTCCAACACCGACTATATCGCGAGCACGCTCGGCATACTCCCGGCGGACAGCCCAAAAGTCGCGATCTATGTGGCAATCGTGAAGCCAAAGGGCGATTCCTACTTCGGTGGCCAGATCGCGGCCCCCGTCCTGCGGGATGCGGCCGAATCCGCCATCAGCATCCTCGGTTTGCCGCGTGGGAAGAGTCTGATCACGAGCCATGGAGGACTCGTGACGATTCAGGAGCCGGCCCCTGCGACGATCGGCACAACGGTGCCTGACCTGACGGGCTTTTCAAAACGTCAGCTTCTGCCCCTTCTTTTGCGCCGCGACATCGAAGTCCATATTGTGGGCGATGGCTATGTCGTCGAACAGAGTCCTCCTCCGGGTACCACGGTGGAGGCTGGTACAAGAATAGTGCTTCGGCTACAATAGAAGCTCAGAATCACAAGCGGTCAGAGGTGCACATCATGACAAGAGATCAAGCCGTCGCCCTGTGGAATCAGTGGAATTCCGATGAATCGCTGTGGCGTCACGCTCTTTCGGTCGAGGCGGTGATGCGTCGCTTTGCGCGAAAATACGGGGAAGACGAAGAGTACTGGGGGCTCGTGGGGCTGTTGCACGATGTCGATTATCAGAAATACCCCGAGGAACATCTGCGCCATGCCCGAGAGATTCTGGAGCCCGCTGGTTTTGACGACGCATTTATTCATGCGGTGGAGAGCCACGGCTGGAGCATCTGCACCGACGTCGAGCCCACCCATGTCATGGAGAAAGTGCTTTTTGCCACTGACGAGTTGACGGGCTTCATAGCCGCATGTGCCTATGTCAGGCCTTCGCGCAGCGTGCTGGACATGGAAGTGAAGTCGGTGAAGAAAAAGTGGGGATCGGCGGCCTTCGCCGCTGGCGTGCGGAGGACCATCATCGAGCAGGGTGCCCGTATGCTCGGCATTTCTCTCGAAGAGCTCATCGGCGAGACGATCCTGGCCCTGAGGGATGTCGCGGCCGAAATAGGGCTCAAGGGAAACCTATAATTCTATACGGTGGGAAGATGCCATGCTTGAAAAAATTTCAGAAACCTTCACCGATGTCTTTCGGACCATAAGCGGCAAAGCCTCGATTTCGGAGAAGAATGTCGAGGATGCGCTCGAGCGCATAAAGATCGCCCTGCTCGAGGCCGATGTCAACGTCAGGGTTGTCCGACGCTTTGTCAACGGGGCTCTGGAAGAGGCCAAGGGCGAAAAAGTGCTCCGCTCGGTGACGCCGGGCCAGCAGTTCATAAAAATCGTGTACGACCGCATGGTGGCGCTCCTCGGCGACGAGAGGCAGGACCTTGCGCTCAAGGGGACCGACACCCAAAGTGTGATCCTCCTGCTCGGCCTCCAGGGCTCTGGAAAGACCACCACGGCTGCAAAGCTCGCCGGCTTCCTCAAAAAGAAGGGCCGCAAGGTGCTCCTTGCGGCGTGCGACCTCGTGAGGCCTGCTGCGGCCGAACAGCTCGCGGTGCTGGCAGCCCAGGTGGGTGTCGATGTCCACCGTGAAGACAGCAGAGACCCCGTGCTGGTAGCGCGCAACGCCCTGGCCCGCGCGCGCCGCGAAGGCCACGACGTGGTCATCGTGGACACCGCAGGACGGCTCCAGGTCGACGAGCCCCTCATGCAGGAGCTCGCGCGCATCCGCGATGCGCTCTCTCCCGTGGAGAGTCTCCTCGTCGCGGACGCCATGACGGGCCAGTCGGCGGTCGACATCGCGAAGGCCTTCGACGAGAGAATCGGGGTGACCGGCGTCATCCTCACGAAGTTCGATTCGGACACTCGTGGCGGGGCTGCGCTTTCGCTCAAGTCCATCACCGGCAAGGCGATCAAGTTCATCGGCGTCAGTGAGCGCATCGACGGGCTTGAGCCCTTCTACCCCGACAGGATCGCCAACCGCATCCTGGGCATGGGCGACATCGTCTCGCTCGTCGAGAAGGCCCAGGAAGTCTACGACCAGAAAGAGGCGCTCGAACTCGAACGCAAGATAAGCCAGGAGACCTTCACGCTCGAGGATTACCTCGATCAGATCCGCAAAGTGAAGAAAATGGGCTCCGTGAAGTCCATGCTCGAGATGATTCCAGGCCTGGCCGGCCAGGTGGACGAAGAACGCCTCGACCTTGAGGAGATGAAGTACGAAGAGGCGATTCTTCTCTCCATGACCAAGAAGGAACGCCAGAACTACCTCATCATCGGCCCTTCTCGGAGGAGCCGCATCGCCAAAGGCTCGGGCACCTCGGTCGCGGAGGTCAACAGGCTCCTCAAGAAGTTCGAGAAATCCAGGGCGATGATGAAGAAGATGGTCAAAAACAAGGGCGCAATGGCGAAGATGTTCGGCGGCAAGAATCCGTAGGAGACCCCATAAATTAGGAGAACCATAATAGAAGTGCAGTAAAGGACGCTGGAGGCGCCGCGGTCTTTCGGAACCGCTCGCCAGACCACTTTACATGTTGCGCCGATTCCGTTATAGTGCATCGACTATATTCTGTGGAGACCACTATGTCGAGAGTTTGTGAAATCTGCGGTAAAGGCACTCTTTTTGGGAATAATGTATCGCACGCGAAAAACCGCACGCGCAGGACCTGGTACCCCAACCTCATTGAGCTTCGCACTATGGAAAACGGAACCGTACGTCGCCTGAAGGTGTGCGCCCGCTGCCTCAAATCCGGAAAAGTAGAGAAGTACGTCTGATTGCCTTGCGTGCCGGTCGCGAATAGTGCGCCGCGCCCCATGGGGCATGAAAGGACCACAATGGAAAGCCGCCGCGGAAGGCGGCTTTTTCTTTTTCCACGGAGTGGTTTTGCTGGCCATGGATGCTCCGTATCGCTTCGCTTCGATTTTCGATGAGGCAAGGGGCGCTACAGATATCTGCTTTCCATGCCGATACAATAATGAATCAACACAGGTGGAAAGGGTTCAGCATGGGTTGTGCGAAGTATTCGATCGTGAAGGTATTGTGGGTTTCAGTGCTCGCGTGTGCGCTGCTGCCGTCTTCGGCGAGCGCGACGGAGCCCTTCTCCTATAGACTGTTTCCAGCATTGTACAGAAAGGAAAATGTCTCCCGCATCGACCAGAACATGAGTCTGACCAACTATCAGTCGAGCGGCGGTTTTTTGTGGGATCGCGTACCGCTCGTTGCGAACAACACCATCGTGGCGTACTATGGGAGCCCCCTCTCCGATCGGATGGGGATTCTAGGCCGTTACCCGAAGGAGAAAATCGCGGCGATGGTGAAAGAGACCGCGACTCAGTACGACCAGGTCAATGGCAAGGACGGCGTGATTCCGGCCTTCTACATTATTTACGGGACCTGCTGGCCTGGCGGCGAAATAGGCTACCTCGACGATACAACGTTGATCGACTACATCAAGTATGCGCAATCCGAAGGCATGCTGGTGTTCGTCGACCACCAGATAGGCAAGTACAGCGTACGCGAGGCGATGGAGAAGATTCTGCCTTTTTTGGAGTATCCCAACGTACACCTCGCGATCGATCCAGAGTGGCGCACGCTCGCTCCCATGAAGGAAATAGGATCTATCACGGCAAAGGAGTTGAACGAGGCCCAGGATTACATGGACGACTATATAAGGGAGCACGACATACCAGGCATCCGGATGCTCGTGGTTCACCAGTTTGCGGACAAGATGATCCAGGCTCGTCAGACTGTGGTGTCGCACAGAGACCGCGTCATCCTCATCCACACCGCGGATGGGTTCGGCTCGCCTCAGATGAAGAAAGCGACGTACCAGCGCAATGCGGCAGCCCTGAACATGCCGATCAAAGGATTCAAGCTCTTTTTCAAGTCGGATTTTCCTGCGGCGGGGTTCGACATGCCGCTCATGTCGCCTGCTGAGGTCATGCAGCTTGACCCAAGGCCGAGTCTTGTCATGTATCAGTGATGGGGATGTCCTGAAGTTCGACTTCCGCTGTGATAGATTGAACCTGAAGAAGCTTGTTGGAATAGAGGGGATATCGATGAAAAAAGCCCGGGAATTTGCGATGGTGCTTGTGCTTTTCATGGTGGGTCTGAGCGGGGCGTCCGCCTATGATCCGCCCAAGGGGGCATCGCTGCTCGGTCGGATATACAGCCCCTGGACCATGGGCAGCGGTTTGTCGCTCACGGAACAGAGCAGTGGCGCATGGAGCTTTCTGCTCAATCCCGCCTCCACGGCCGAGACTGAGCTTCCCGAGCTTGCATTGTCATATACGGGTATTGCCGATATGTCTGCAGGTAGCCCGCAAGGCTGGGGGAGCGCCGCAATGGCCGCCTTCAGCTTGCCTACATCCTATGGTGTGTGGAACGCTTCGGTGCGCCTGTTCAGTGCCCCGAGCTCCATGGCGAGCATGCCGCTCGGGACCTTTGTGACCACCGGAGGAGGCTTTTCCAAAAAAATATCGAGCACCCTGTCGGTCGGTGCGTCGGCGTGGCTGGCCATGGGCGGGAACGGGAGCTTCGGCTGGGGGCTCTGGTCGGATATCGGCGCCGTCAAGGAATTGGGAGACCTGGGCTTTTTGAAGAATTCTAGGCTCGGTTTTGTGCTGAGCGGAATGGGCAAGGAATTCAATTATCAGACGCCCCCCGTAGGCATATCGGCGGGGAGCGTCGCTTCGACGGGCTTTCCTGCGGCCTTCACTCCTGGACTCGGATTCAGCGCGGACCTCGTGAATGAGTACAACCTTCGCATGCGGGCGAATGTAGACCTGCGGGCACCCTCGTTCAACGACCTCGAGGCCGAACTGGGGCTGGCCTTCTCGTATAGGAACATCCTCACCTTCCGCCTGTCAATGGCGAGCAGCCTTTACGATATCCAACAGAAGGCGGGAAGAAGTCTGTGGCCGTCGCTCACACTGTCGGGGAGCATTCCTCTGGGGAAGAAAGGCTCTCAGAACAAGAGCGTGTCGGAAATGGCGCCTGCAGCAGGCGTTATGCCACTGTACGATTCTCTGGATGCGTTCAGCCTCGGTGCGCAGCTTACCTGGGGGCAGCGCGACAAGAGCCCTCCTGAGGTGAAGCTGCAGCTGCCTGCCACTACGAGCGGCACGCCGGTCGTGTATGTTTCACCCAATGCCGACGGTAAGCAGGACTGGCTCGAAGTCCCCCTCACGATAAAGGATGAACAGAGGACCATCGCAGGCTGGCTCTTTAAAATCGAGGACCGCTCCTCGGGCAAGACCGTACGGACCATCTCCGAGCAGTCGGATCTGCCGGAGCGCATCGATTCCTTCTCTACCCTGAAAGAGGGGTTTGGCTATTCGAAGCACGGCGTCTTCGTCCCCGACGCCATACGATGGGACGGCAAGGACGACGAGGGCGAGCTTGTCCCCGAGGGCACCTACATCGCGAGCTTCTATGCATGGGACGACCTGGGGAATAAGAACATCGACTACGACTCGTGCATGAATCTCGTGGTGGACCGCAGCCCTCCCACAGTGAACGCCTGGGTGATGGGCGACGAGCAGCTCTTCCAGGGCAACGATTCGCTGATATTCAGCCCCGATGGGGACAACAACAAAGATACCATTTCCTTCAGGACTCAGGGCTCCATAGAGGACAACTGGAAGTATGAGATTTTCGACGAGAACGGCGTGGCCGTGCGCACCATCACCCAGAAAGGGCGCTCTGCGCCGCGCGATTTTGTGTGGGACGGCACCAACGATTTGGGCAAGCGTGTGCCTGATGGGCGTTATCGGTTCCGCCTGTCCAGCGTAGACCCTGCGGGAAATGTAGGTTCTAAAACAATCGGACTCGCCGCCGACAAGTCGGATTGGATCGTGGTCGACACGAGTAGGCCTTCCGTCCGCGTGGCGGCTGCCAAAAAGGCTTTCAGCCCGGCAAAAGAAGGGCAGACAGGTACAATCGACATCTCCTTCGACCTCGAGTCGCTCAATAATCTCGTCTCGTGGAAAGAAGTCATTCAGGACCAGAACGGCAAGACCGTGTGGTCTTCCTCCGGCGACGGCAGCAATCCTCCTGTCGCTTCGTTGACGTTCAGTGGGCGAGACGCTTCGGGGGAAGTCCTTCCCGACGGACAGTATCGGGCCGGCATCGAGATGAAATACCGCAACGGCTATGCTCCTATCGTCTATTCGGATGCCTTTGTGCTCGACGCGACGCCTCCTTCGGCTGAGATCGCGCTCGACGATGCGCGGTCGATATTCAGTCCCGATGGCGACGGCAGCCGCGATACGCTGGCCTTTACGTTCACAAGTAGCAGGGAAGAGCTGTGGAGCCTCGACATTAAGAACGGGGCAGGCGAATCCGTCTACACCCAACAGTACCGCGACGCGCTGCCCGAACGCTTCGTGTGGGATGGGAGGGATTCGACCGGTCGCCGGATTGCAGACGGCAGCTATACCCTCGAGGTCGCGAGCACCGATGTCGCGGGCAATGAGTTCCATACGCGCTATGCTCCCATAGTTGTCGACACGAGGACGCCCCGCGCTTCCCTTGCGCTCAACCGCGAGGCATTCAGCCCGAACGACGATGGCGTCGCCGATGTCCTCGGCCTTAGGCTCGGCCTGGACAGCGCCGAAGGCCTTGTGTCTTGGAAACTGGACGTCGTGGGGACTGCCAGTGGAGATGCACCGCGCATTTCGCTTCTTTCGGGCGACGGCGGCAATCCTCCTCCGGTATCGATTCAGTTCGACGGCAGAGCACAGGGAGCTCCGCTGTTGGACGGTTCCTACCACTTTGAGCTCTCCCTCGCGTACGAGAACGGTTGGAGCACGAAGGCGTCGAGCCAGGATTTCGTCGTCGACACAGTCGCCCCGAGGGCCCAGGTCTCGCGTTCCCGTGAGGTTTTCAACCCACGGGGTGGCTCGCAGCAGGCCCAGGTGATCATCTCGCAGCTGGGATCGAAGGAGCAGCTCTGGACCGGCGAATTGCGCGATGCCCAGGGAGCCTTGAGGCGGGCGTGGGAGTTCAAAGACAGCCAGCCAGCAGAAATTGTCTGGGACGGCAGGACGGCGGACGGCGCCCTGCTGCCCGACGGGGTCTATTATTACCGTCTGTTCTGCGTCGACCCGGCGGGCAACAGCTTTGCCTCCGAGCCTTTGAAGATCGGCATCGACACTGCTTCGAAGCAGTCTTCGCTGGTGGCGAACTACACGGCGATAAGTCCGAATGGGGACGGCATGCAAGAGGAGATGTCGATCGCAATCGCGGTGACTGCGCCGGAGAGCGTACAGGCATGGAGGCTTGCCATCCTGGCTGGCCAGGAATCGGTGATGGAGTGGAAGGGGACAGGAAATGTTCCTAAGTCCATCGTATGGAACGGCACGGGCACGGCGAAGCTTCCCTTGCCAGATGGAAGGTATACCGCAGTCTTCCGCGCCGAGTATCCGAATGGAGATGTCAGCGAGGCGAGCCTGGGGCCTCTCGTGCTCGACCGCGTGGCGCCCAAGGCCGAGGTGAAGGTGGGCGGCACGATATTCTCGCCGAACGGCGACGGCATCAATGACACCCTGGCCATCGAGCAGACCTCAGTGCCGGGCGATACCTGGCGGGGAACAATACTCGATTCAGCGGGGAAAGAGGTGCGGAGCTGGACATGGGAAGAGGCGGTGCAGTCCTTTGTGTGGGATGGCAGGGACGGCGCTGGCAACGTGGCGGCCGACGGCACATATCGCTACAGGCTGGAATCGAAAGATGCGGCGGGCAATGCCTTCAGCTATACGAGCTCACCTTTTGAAATAGAGACCGAAAAGAAGGCGGTGCGCCTGACGCTGAGTGACAGGGCCTTCAGTCCGAACGGCGACGGCGTCAAAGATGTGCAGGTGTTCACCGCGGCCGTCGTTTCGCCCGAGAAAGTAAAAGAATACGTGCTGCAGGTGGTCGCGCAGGATGGGCCAGCGGCGCTGAGCGCGGTGCGGACATGGAAAGGCGAGACTCCCCTCGCAAAATACGAGTGGAGGGGCGAGACGGACTCCCAGGTCCCTGCACCGGACGGACACTACGCGGCTTCTCTCAAGGTCGTCTACCGCAACGGCGACGAGGCTGAAAGTGCGACCGGGACCTTCCTCCTCGATCGACAGTTCCCGAAGATCGACGTGAAGGTGCAGGGCACTATTTTCTCGCCGGACGGCGACGGCCGCAGCGATACCATCACGATAACCCAGACGTCGGTGCCTGGAGACGACTGGAAAGGCACGATCAAGGACGCGGCAGGGAACGTCGTGCGCACCTGGACCTGGCAGACAGAGGCCAAAGACCTCGTGTGGGATGGCCGCAACGCCGGTGGCGCCGTGGTCCAGGACGGCTTCTATGACTATACGGTGGAATCGCAGGATGCGGCGGGCAACCGGACGGTTGCCGGGCCCTATCGCATTCAGGTGGAGACGGGGCGCCGCGCGGTACAGCTCCGCCTCAGCGACAAGGCGATAAGCCCCAACGGCGACGGCATCAAGGATGAGCTGGTCATCAACGTCGAGGCGGACGCGCGCGACCGCATCAAGGAGTACGGTCTCGTCATTCGGACCAAGGACGGAACGGCTGTCAGGACGTGGAAAGGCAGCGCCGACCTCGCTCGGGAGTACCGCTGGAACGGCACCAACGATGCGGGCGCGGCGGTCCCTGACGGCGACTACAGCGTGAGCCTCGAAGTGCTGTATCTGAACGATGCGCTCGCCAAAGATGGACCTGCTGTGGTGACCGTTGATCGAATCGCGCCGCAGGCGACGGTCAGCCTTTCCCGCACGATATTCTCGCCGAACGGCGACGGCCGCGCGGACACCGTGCAAATAACGCAGAGCAGCGTCTACGGCGACCGCTGGAACGGCCAGATCAGCTCCGAGGCGGGCAGAATCGTGCGAACGTGGGAGTGGTACCCCATGCTCGCGGACTTCGTGTGGGACGGCAAGGACCAGAGCGGCAAACTTGTGCCTGACGGCGTGTACTATTACGAGCTTCGCTCCATCGACGAGGCCGGAAATTCCTTCATCCTACCGCGACAGCGGATCGTGGTGGACGCAGCTCCGAAAAATGTGAGCATGAGGATCGACCCGAGCGCCTTCAGCCCCAACGACGACGGCGTCAAGGACGTCACCTACATCAACATCAATGCGCCGAAACAGGACAGCCTCGTGTCCTATTCCGTGGCGATTTTCTCCGGAGCCAGGGCAGGGCAGGGGCAGGCGCCGGTCCGAAGCTGGAAAGGCGCGACCGACATCAGGTCTCAGTATACCTGGGACGGCATGACGGACGCAGGGCTCAAGGTGCCCGACGGCACGTACAGCGTCTACCTTTCTCTCGAATACGCGAACGGCGACCTCTATACCCTCGGGCCAGTGCCAGTTGTCGTGGATACCGTCGCGCCGAAGATTTCGGTCTCGGCCGATCCGCTGTTGTTCTCGCCGAATGGCGACGGCATAAAGGATTTCATCACGATAACGCAGAACTCTGAGCCAGGAGACGACTGGACAGGCAGAATACGGAGCGCGTCGGGAGCCACCGTGCGCAGCTACAGCTGGAAAGGGCAGGCCAAGACCTTCACCTGGGACGGCACCGATGCGAACAAAAAGCTCGTGCCGAACGGGACCTACAGCTACGAAGTCGTCAGCGTCGACGCGGCCGGCAACAGTGCCTCCGCGCTGATCAAAGGCATCACGGTCGACGCCACCAAGCCGAGGGTGTTCGTCACGGCCTCGGATACGGGCATATCGCCGAACGGCGACGGCATCCGCGACGACGTTTCATTCTCGCTCACAGTCGAAAACCGAGAAGGCGTCGAGTCCTGGCGCTTCTCGCTTTTGGACTCGAAGGGGGTGGAGCGCTCGTTCTTCGGCGGCAGCGGCTCGGATGTGCCGACGCGACTCGTCTGGGATGGGCGCGACCTGCAGGGCCAGGTCATCGAGGACAGCTTTACCGGAAAACTCTCGGTGAAGTACCTCAAAGGCGATGTCGCCGAAGCGAGCAGCGGGAAAATCGTCGTGAAGATCGCGCCGCCTGCGGTGAACATCACCGTCAGCCCCGAGTACTTCAGCCCTGACGGCGACGGCGTGGACGACATCCTCACCTTTGGCATTGCGGCGGACAAGAACGCGGGCATCACCGAGTGGAAGCTCGAGGTGATGGAGACTGCGGTTGTGGAATCAGCGTCGGCCCAGGAGGCGAAACCGACCCGCACCTTCATGGCGTGGAACGGCAAAGGCACGCCCCCCACACAGATCAGATGGGACGGCAAGTCTCCCAAGGGCGAGTTGGTCGAGTCTGCCACCGACTATCCGTTCGAGTTCACGTGCTGGGATGCGCTCGGCAATCAGACCAAGGTCAAGGGCATCATTGCGGTGGACGTCCTCGTCATCCGTGATGGTGACCGGCTCAAGATCAGGGTGCCTTCCATCGTGTTCAGGGCGAATCACGCCGACTTCATAGGCCTCGACAGCGAGATAGTCTCGAGAAACGAGAAGGTGGTCGCGCGCATCGCGCAGATTTTGGGCAAATTCCCCGACTACCGTGTGCGCGTCGAAGGCCACGGCAACAACATCGGCAAGATGCTCGGGTACAGCGCTTCGCGCATCCAGCAGGAGGAAGTGAATGAGCTTGTTCCTCTCTCGACCGAACGCGCGGAAGTGGTGCGCAAAATGCTCGTGGAGAACGGCGTCGACCCGCGCCGCCTGAGTGTGGTGGGCTTAGGTTCGAGCGAGCCTGTCGTGCCGTTCACCGATGTGCAGAACCGCTGGAAGAACAGGCGGGTCGAGTTCGTGTTGATTAAGAATCAGTAGCAGGGAGAGGCGCCGCGAAAGGGGAAGGGGGCTGTCCACGCAGGTGGACAGCCCATTTTTAATGCTGAGATTAGTGCTCCTAAGCTTGGGTACAAGATATGCAATTAAAAGAAGCGTTTTCTCGACATGTTGTAGGAAGTTTGTACCGATACCGCCGGCCAGCGGAGGATGATAGAGTTCGATGTCGTTGTGCTTGGTGAGATAGATACACAGGGTTGCAGCACGCCCTGCACAATGTTCGCTTTACATTCTTTACCCAAGGTTGAGAGCACTATTGACGATGAGGTTTTTCAGGCGATGCGCATGGCAAACAAAGCCCAGAGCTCGGGACGGCCGTCGGCCCATCACCGGGGCGACAACAGATCTTCTGGCGTATTGGCGTCCAAGAGGCGCTGTCTGAGGTTGTGGGCACGGAACATGCTGGCAACTTCGGCGAGAAAGCGGAGATGCTCTTCGGCGCTCTGATGCAGAGGCACGAGAATGAGCACGATGATCTGAACGGGGTTCTCGAGCGTACTGAGGCGGTACCCCTTTTTCTGGGCGCCGAAGCAGACAAGAGGATGCGTAATGGTTTCGAGCCTGTCGTGCAGGAGCACAACACCAGGCTCAATCTCGATAGGCTGCCGCTGCAACATTTCGATGCAGCGGTCGGCGAGGGCTCTGAGCTGCTTCTTATCCCCCACAGGGAAGGCTGAGAAGATGATTTTGTATAATCCTTCCGCAAGGGCGCTGCTCTCCATGTTCACTTGTATCCGTCTCGCCCTCACTGCCTCGAAGAGGAGCGCCTCTGCACTGGAAGTATCGGTGCGCAGAGAAGAGGAGACAGAGGGCTCGAATGCGACTTCCGGAAGAGGGGCCGCCTGGACGCCGGACGAGGGCATATAGAGCATCAGCACGTTCGAATCGGGCATATGTTCGGCGAGCATGTGGGGAAGACGTTCGAATGCTGGGCTCCAGGAGACCTCTCCAGGCCTGGCGGAAATGAGCACAATCGAAGTGTACGCCGCCGTCGCCTTCTGAAAGAGCTCAGGGATTTCACGCCACGTCGAATACCTACTCGTCTTGTGATTGATCGATGAGAAGACGATCCTCCATGGACCTGTGATATTCTCTTCACGTTCGTCGGAAATGAAGCAGTGCAGTGTGGCGAACGAGGCCTGAGCGAGCCTCTTTATGCACTGCAGGGCTGCTTCATACCCCGCGTGCGCCTCGACAAGAGGAGGGAAGACAGTGAGTATTTGCTTTGTCGATTTCCATGGGAAGCGGCCGCGGGCCACGACGACCATGCTCGGACTGCCGGAGACGATCTGGTCGATGATGTTCCCGAAAAAAGCGTGCGCCAGCCGTGGAGGACTGCTCCATCCGATGACGATCGTGTCGGCGTTCTTCTGAGCGGCGGATTCTATAATGCCCTGGCCTGGATTGACTGCCTCAACGTTGAGGGGAAGCACCGGCTTCTGCATTTCGGAGAGCTTCATCACCGCACTGGCAAGGATAGTTTCCGATCCCGCCGACTGGGCAACCTCGCTCTCTTCAGGGCTGTGCACCGTGACAGGAAACAAGGGCGAACGATTCTCCGTGCCGTGGAGGATGGCACCCAGCTCGAGTAGCTGAGGAATCGACGAAGGGTTGCCCAAGGCGATCAAAATTCTGTTGGGAATGATAAAGCTTGTCTTTTCTCTTTGATTGGAAGGAAGAACTTTTGCAGAAGAGCGTGCATTTTCAAGGAGATTGTTGGATATGATGTTGCTCACGAGGGCGAGCGCGACTGTACCGAAGAATAGCGGCGGGTCGATGAGCCCCGAGCTGTACAGAGTCCATGCTACCGCGAGAGAGAATGTGGTAAAAGGAATAGCCAGGCCGAGCATGGGTCCCTTCGCCGGAGAAGTTGCCTTTGAAAGAAACGCCACGAGCATCCGTGCGGCGAGCCCGCCTCCTATAAAGAGACCGGTCCACACAAGCCACTGGACACCTGAAAAGGGCTCTCCAATATGAATCGAGACACCCATGAGAAAAAACGCCGCAGGGCCAAAAACATTATCTCTGACCACCGGCGCTGCGGCCGAAGAGAGAGAGAGCCCCACGACATATGCGGTGAACCAATACGGAATGGACAAGAATGATGCCGCATATGAGGCAGAGAATGCGAGAAAGAAAAGAAACCAGCCTTCAATAATGCCGATGTTTTTCACACGACGCAGGAACATCGAAGTCAGGCGGGGAAACAGAGACCAGACGAGTCCGGCGACTATGCAGCCGAAGGCCAGCGTGAGTACAGCGTGACGCACATCGGCTCCTTCCGTAATCGCATCGAGGCCAAGAAGCACAAAAACGACGAAGATCGTGGCCGAGCCAGGAAGTCCATACACCTCCATGGCCGAAAATTTCATGCGATTCTCTTCTAGAGAAGAAGCCCTTCCCGCAGACGCGAAGAGGAGCCCCATAGCCACTGCCTCCATAGCCGATTTTCCGCCTACAAGTCCCAGGATGATCCCAGCCAACGCCGGTAAGACAGTCCAGACAAGGAATTGGTAGAGTCTGGCCGAGGCAGGAAGGGGCCTATATTCATTTCGTCCTGGAAAGCGGCCTGAAATCCGTGTCGACAGCCCGGCAAAGAAGAAGATGTACACAATACCGATCGATCCGAGTATCTGGAGCACCGCGCCGCTGTCGATGAGTCCAGCCACTTCGGGGCCTGCGATGATGCCGAACACCATGAGCATGACTGCAATATTGAATCGGAGAACATCAGAAAGCCATGCGGAGAAGAGCAGGCCTGCGAGCAAAAGAGCGAATATGCCTACAGGATCGTGAATTGTATTCATCTATTGATGAGTGTAAGACATCGGCGGGGGTAATGCAATATTAGTGCTCTCAAGCTTGGGTAAAGGTTGAAGCGAAAGGGGCAGGAGAGCGCGAATACCTCTATGACCATAATCGTGGTCATGGAGGAACACCATGCACTGGTTTGCCTTTTGTCCCAACCCGCGCTGCGCCTACCACCGCCAGGCACCATCCTGGCCCTGGGCCTGGACCATAGGCTGGTATACCACCAAGGCCTTTGGCAAGGTCCCCAGGTTTCGCTGTCCGCGCTGCGGCAGACGGTTTTCCACCCAGACTTTTTCCACCCACTACTACCTCAAGCGTCCGATCGCTTACCGGGAGCTGCTGTTTC
>JARKOY010000116.1 GCA_029975555.1 Spirochaetia bacterium
CAGCGATCCGCGCGTTCGGCACCCCCTCCGCGGCAAGCCTCCTGATCAACGCCCAATCCTCCAAAGTGATCACTCTCCGATCGTTGTCGAGTGTCCACTTTTCACCGGCAAAACTGTTCATTTTTCAAGCGGCGTCGACACAATGCTGGCAAGGCGATCCAAAGAGACGATCCAGGACCCTGGCAAGGCACGCTGCCATGCCCCGCGACTGGCGGTCTAGGTGGTCCCATGAACCTAGCAGCAAACCGCTCAGAACGACCTCATGGTCATGAAGGCGACACCACTCCAGAAACGCGGCGCTGGTCCTCCACGAAACAGCCGCTCATTTCCATTGCTGGTATCGCTGCGCCTTGGGGCCCAATGCGGCTGGTAGCGAGTTCGAAACCGATTCGACGATCAGGCCGTGCACTAGCAGGTATATTATCGCGATATCTGTGAGGACGAAGACGTCCAACGGGAATGGCTGGAACGACATGAAGAGCCAAGTGGCAACCCAATAAACGTAGATGACGTAGTCCGCAATCGTCGCGCCGTACGCCTGCGCGCGCCTCCGTAGATATCGATAGACTAGCATAACTAGGACAAAGACTAGAAGAGAAAGCTGCCTATAGTCGAAGTAAATATTCCAAAAACCCGTGGCCACCATGGCTTGCGGTACCTGCCACACGCCCACGGATTCGGCGTAGTAAGGATCTAGGCCAAGGAGATTATCGAATTGCAGCACGCCATAATAGATTGCCTTATACACGGTTAGGCCCAACAGGTCCAGACCAGAGGGCGCCTGAGCAATGCTCATGTTCAGATTGTCAAACGACATCGGAAAATAGCCGTAATACCAAGCAAACTGGTCCCGGAGGAAATCTGGGCCATTGTAGCCGATACTATCTGCATACGTTGTGACCTCGTATGTTCCGAATTGGGTAGAACGTAAGTTCCCAACGCTCACAAATGCATACGACACCGCAAAGAGCGCGATCGCAAGCCCGATGATATGTCGAGGCCGGAAGGAGGCAAGAGAAGTTCGCACGGCAGACAGGTTCAAAAGGAGCACGAGACTCCCCAACTGAACCGCAACAATGGCCACCTCGAGTCGCGCCGATTTGCCCACAACGTAGAGCAAGAAGATGCTCAATATGAGAATCCAGTGAGTTGCCCTCAAGACGCGACGTGGCGCCGCTCGGCTCGCGAGGTAGTTCGTCGCGCAGATAGCGAAGATTGCCTTTGTAAAATAGCACAAGACGGGCGCCCGATAGGTGTGGATATCAATTCCCGCCAAGCTGGGCAATAGGGAGCCCGACCCCAAGTAATTCTCCAGGAGACAGCTCAGAAGATAGATCAGCGTTATAATGATGATTAGCCCGTGTCGAGCCTTCGCCACACCCAGGCCTCTATAGCGTAATTGGCCGGACCGATCCGTCGCAAGAAATACTAGCAGTACGAGACCGAACTGGATAAAAAGTCCATAGAATCCCCGCTGTGGCTCGAGAGTGATGAGGCTCGACCATCGGCAGAAGTACAACAGCAACGGAAGATAGATTCCAAGAAGCACGTAGGTATATATGGAGAAGTAGTCCCGCAGTACAATGACACGATACAAAGCAGCCAAAATGAACAGTATCGTTACCAACCAGAACAATGCGCTCAAGGCTGCTGCCTCCTTGGGTCGAGTGAGCCGAGATCCATCTCGTCCTGCACTCGTCGGAGTTGCATACCCAAACCTGGGGTGAATGGCCAACAAAGGCGCTTCAGCATGAGTGTGCGACGCCATCTTCTAAGTAGCTGCGCGTGGTTCCATCCATTCTTCTCGGATAAGACCCTCATGGACTCCAACCTATGCCCAAATGCCTCATCCTTCATAATCGAACGTCCTTCTAAGTGAATGACACGCTTAGCCGGAAAATACGAGATGTCGTAGCCTGACCTCTGTAGACGAGAGCAGAGATCAACTTCCTCCAGATAAAGAAACATCCGTTCATCGAACATCCCAGCTTCCAGGAAGGCAGATCTCCGGACGAACATGTCTGCTCCCGTTATGTACATCTTGTCGGGCAGGAAGACATCGAACCGATCAAGTAACCGCCACCGGATTCCCTGGGTGAGGCCGATCGTGTCGCGGAAGTAGAAGCTCTGGTTGTGTCGCCCATTCACATCCAAGAGACGAACCCCAAACAGTCCGAGGCGGGGGAGTCGCTCAAATGTCTCAACGGCAAATGAGAACACTGGCTCGACCAGAAGTGTATCTGGATTCAAGAAGAGTAGAAATCGTCCTTGAGCTAGGCGAGTCCCGTGGTTGTTGCCCGCGCCGAACCCGCGATTCGGATGCCGCACGACGTGAAACTCCGAAAACTCGTCCTCCAAACGACTGGCAATATCAGCGTCTGGCGATTGCTCTATTACGATCACCTCGAGGCGGCTGCCAATATCGTTGTGCGTGCGCACGGAACGCAAACAATCCGACACCTCCTGTTCGGCGTTGTAGCTGACAATGATTACGCTCAGATCAATTGGGGACACCGTTACCCATCCTTACCGCAGAGAAGACCCGGCCGTAGTCCCTTGCGTCGAAGCCCCGCACAGCGGAGACCTCGGCTCGAGGAGTCGACCTGGCTGTGCAGTCCGACATCGACGCAGAAACCCGAAGTTGGCGACCGCTGTCGAAGTCACAACGATACCAAGTTGGCGAATATCTTCCGCTGACGTTCCCTTGAATGCTCGTCGCGCAGTAATGCAAGGCTGGCCTCGGCCAAGTGGCCATAACCGTCTCTGTTTGCGAGGACGTCTATGCAGGCTGCAGCCAATCCCTCGGCAGTATCGCTCACAAGGACGTGCCGCCCCGATTCAAATCCGGTTCCCTCGACCGCTTTGCTTGTTGCGACCACTATCTGCCCGCGCGCAAGAGCATCGATTGTCTTGATCTTCACACCCGCACCGTATTGCACGATACTTAGGACCAGCGCTGCTCGCTCATATGCCGCTTCGATATTGTCAACGTACCCTGAGCATGTGATCCGGTTGGAAGGTGAAAGCGTCTCCAGCTCTGTCTTCTTCCTGGCGCTCACTCGTCCGACTATCTCGAGGCGTACACTGGGCCTAGCTCTTTCGATAAGAGGCATCGCGGTCCTGCAGAACCACTCGATGGATCGAAAGTTGCTATCCAGGGATAAATCCCCGACGTACAGGATGTTACCGTTGCGTATTCCAGACAATCCGGGGTTTATCGTCTCTGCGATATAGGGGCTGTAGATTCCCTCCGCACCTACCGTGAATGATGCGAGTTCATCCCGTGAGATGAAAAGCGTCGGGCTGAAATGGGCCCGTATCCCTTTCTCCAGACGGGCGAACTTACGCGACTCTAGCCATTGTGCCAACCGCATATGGAGAGTTCGTGCCGATCTGCTGAGTTCGGCACGATAGACACTTTCAATATCGTGAAAGTAGAGGACATGGTGCCGCGCAGAAACGATCCCCTTTAGACGGTAGATCGCCATATGCTCGCCCTCGTAGATTGCAACATCGAACGACCGCTTGCTCAATTCGGCCGCTGCAGCTTCGGTGAATCTCTTGACCGATGACAGCGGATACTGTGAAAACAGGTCTCGAAAACCGCCTGGCTTCATTGGGTACTCATGTATCTTGACCGAGTTGGGCATCGTTATGGTGTCGGCGCCGATGAAACCTTCGCTAGGCTTGTTGAGCAGAAAAACATCCAGTTCAATGTCCAATTCCGAGAGTGTACGGATATGAGACATCAGCACCCTTTTGCCGCCCTCCATTGGGTCGAGGAAGGGATTATCAAAACACAGCAAGGCGACTTTCGGGGGCATTCAAATTACTCCAAGAATGAAGAGATGGACCTTGCGGCAACCGGGGACAGTATCGGTTGCCTTGAACCAAGCCTCATGTGTCCTCCAGCTTCCGTTGGACCGCGCGACGCACTAGGTCGCCAGTAGCTGTTATGACGAATTTGCACCAGATGCCAGTGGTCACAGGAACTGCTGCGATGGCCAGTGAGTGGTTATGGGTCCGGTAGTATCGTGCCATGCTGCGGTGAAATTCGTAATTCAACCGCAGTGAGCGGACGCCTGCCACCCCGCCCTTCATGTGGAAGGCCGTGACACGTCCGTCGTACACGACACGCCAACCTGCATCCCGAAATCTCGTGCACCAGTCGAGGTCTTCAGCGTACATCCAGTAGCCTTCGTCAAACAGGCCGACGAGATCCATCGCGGACTTGCGGACTAGCATGAAGGCTCCATTGATAGCGTCCACATCAGCCAGGTCATATTCGTTCACATGCGGGGCTGTGTATCTTGAGACATGTTTCCCAAATAGCCTCCCGAGAAAATAGTGAGCGGCCTCAAGAGGCGTGGGAATAAATCGCTTGGCCGCATGATCTGGTGTGCCGTCGGCGGTGAGGAGGCGACAGCCAATCACACCTATGTCGCGTTGCTGATCCATCACACTGATCAAGTGGTCGAGGACGCCCGGCGCCAGCTCGGCATCGGGATTGAGCACGAGGACATAAGGGGCCACAACGCGGCGAAGCGCTACGTTGTTGGCGACTGCAAATCCATCATTACCGTCGCGTTCGATGAGGCGCACCGTTGGAAAGTCCCTGCGGATCACTCCAACAGTGTCGTCTGGTGATGCGTTGTCGACGACGTACACCTGCGTGCTGCGTGGAGCGTAGTCTTGAACAGACGTCAGACACCGTGGGATCAGTGTTTCGGAGCGATAGCTGACGATGATGATCTCAAGCGGAGGCGGCGTGGGCTGCTGCATTCGGTCGGAACTATCGGCCCCGTGCCCGGCCTTGCTCAATGCGACCTCCAAGGATCTCAGTAGGCGCGATCGTGCCGCAGCCCGAAGCCTACAGTCTTGACCACAATCGTGATGCGACCGGGAGGAATTGTCAAAACGGCGGCGAGACTCACGAGGCATGCGCCGGCCGAAGGCCCTCGGCCTCAGATGAGGGACGCCGGGAAAGCGGGGTCACGATGAGTGCTTGGGGCCAAGCCTGGTTTCCAGCCAACCGCAATCACGATAAAGCGGTGCCCGTATCCTCGCCGATGCAATTACTCGTCGCAAGAAGCTCTTCAGAGTTGTGATGTCTCCAGGAGGCCAAGAAGATAGCCGCCGTACCCGGAGCTGCTCAACTGCGATGCGCGAACGCGAAGCTCATCCCTTGAGAGGAACCCCATGCGCCAGGCGACCTCCTCCGGGCATCCGATCTGCAGACCCTGTCTCACCTGGATCGTGCGCACGAAGTTGTTTGCGTCGTTCAACGCGTCAAACGTTCCCGTGTCTAGCCATGCTGTGCCGCGAGGGAGAACCTCGACATGCAGACGTCCTTGATCCATATAGGCACGGTTGACGTCGGTGATCTCATACTCGCCACGCGGAGAAGGCGTCAGGGTGTTGGCGATGTCAACCACTTTCTCGTCGTAGAAGTAGAGCCCCGGAATCGCATAGTTCGAACGAGGACTCTTGGGCTTCTCTTCAAGAGAGACAGCGCGATGGTCTTGATCGAACTCGACGACGCCGTAAGCGGTCGGATCGGCAACCCAATAGGCGAACACCGCGGCTCCGTCCACGTCGCGGTACTTGGTCAGTTGCTGGCCGAGCCCAGGCCCGTAGAAGATGTTGTCTCCGAGAACAAGCGCACTTTTGTGCCCTCGCACGAAGTCAGCGCCGATGGTGAAAGCTTGCGCTAGGCCCTTGGGTTCAGGTTGCGTGGCATACGTGATGGAGATACCGAACTGCGAGCCGTCCTGCAGTAGTCGTCGGAAGGCTTCGGCTTCGTGAGGGGTCGTGATCACGAGCACTTCTCTGATGCCAGCGATCATGAGGGTTGACAGGGGGTAGTAGATCATCGGCTTGTCGTAGACAGGCACAAGTTGCTTGGAAGTTGCTTGCGTGATGGGGTGAAGGCGGGTGCCTGCGCCGCCCGCCAGAATGATTCCGCGCATGTGCGTATCCTGTCATACCCTGCGGCGCAGGCTTTGAGGGGCCCGGCGCGGGGCGGGTGCTGGCCGCAGCAAGGCGGCATACTAGTCTGACCGCATGCCAACTACCTACCTCGTCACTGGCGGAGCCGGATTCATCGGCGTCAATTTCGTGCGTCATCTGCTGGGTCACAGCGACGCGGACGTTGTCGTCCTCGACAGGTTGACCTACGCCGGGCGGAGGGAGTCGCTCGCTGGTCTGCCCGTGCGTCGGGTTCGACTCGTGGTGGGCGACATCTGCGATGCCGGGCTCGTCGATTCGCTGGTGAGGGCTGCTGACGTGGTCGTCCACTTTGCCGCCGAATCGCACAATGACAACTCGCTTAATGATCCGACACCGTTCGTGCAGACGAA
>JARKOY010000128.1 GCA_029975555.1 Spirochaetia bacterium
ACTTACTACAATAAGGTACTTTAGGGGTACTAAATACCCTAGAAGTGCCATAGGTACTTTGGAGTACCTATGGTTTTAAGATAGCGAGTCAAGCGAAGTCGAAAACACTAGCAAAATGAAATTGTATGCAAAAATCTTTGCAAAGAAAAACAGGCCAGTTGTTCGATACCTTAAATCAGGTATCAGTGACACTGGCCCAAGTCACTCGCATGATCGATCGGATTACTCCGTTTCAGGGATGCGAACCCTGCGTTGTCCTACTGCTTCTCGACCTCGATGACGTGAACACCGAGACGCTCCTTGTGCGCGGGATAGATCTCACGCAGGAGCTGGAGGGCAGCCGCCTCGTTGTTGACCTGCGGGACGATCTCTCGCCACGACTCGATCGCCAACATGTCAGCGAAGTTGTCGTAGACACGGATCGACTTGATCCGCACCACGCCTGACGTGTGACCGGTTTCGAGCTGCAACAGCTCACCAGCCTTCAGGCGCTTGATGCTGTCGTACCCGACACGAACCTCCAGGGTCTTGTGACCCGACATGATCGCGTCGAAATACGGACGCTTGATGCGCATCTTACGCACGGTTGCTCCTTCCTTGTTGAAGTTCAGTCCCCACTGCTGCACGACGCTGTTCGGTGCGTATCCGCCAGGGAACACACCTTCGAGCGTCCAGCCGTGACGCTGGAGGCAGGCGACCTGCCACGGCTCGGGAACGAGGTGAACATACAGCTTGTGACCGTAGTCCGCCAGCAGTCCCTGAAGGTCGATGACAAGCGCTTCGAACGCTGCCTCCGACGACGCCACGAGCGGCATCAGCTTGATGGGCTGACCCTTCTTGGGTGTAGCGCCAGCGATGCCGACCACCTGACCGCCGCACTCGGCAGTGAAGATGATCTTGTACTTGGCGTTCACGTCGCCAAGTTCCTTCCGCTTGTAGCCAGCGAACAGGGCGTCAACCCAGTCGTCGTCCACGCCACGGAAAACATCGCTCATCTGCGACAAGATGAGCTTCCGCGCGCCTTCAGCGTGCTTCTCCTCATCGAAGGGGATCACCGAGACATTGGGCGAGTCGAAACCCGCCTCGTCCACGAGCTGCTTGTACAGCATGTGCTCGTCGACACCCTGCTTGTAGTGATCCTT
>JARKOY010000153.1 GCA_029975555.1 Spirochaetia bacterium
TTGTGCGCTATGCCGGCCAACTCGCTGATGTCGGCCACCCGCGTCGTCGGGTTGGCGATCACCTCGGTGTGGATCAACCGGGTGTTCGGACGCAGCGCTGAGCGCACCGCGTCCAGATCGGATGTGTCGACGAAGGTCGCCTCGATGCCGTACTTCGCCGGCAACAACTCGGTGAACAGCCGCCACGTCGCCTCATAGGCAACGTCGGACACGATCGCATGATCACCGCTGGCCAAGAAACAAAAGAACACCCCGTGCAATGCAGCCACCCCCGAGGCGAACACGGCCGCGGCAGCGCCGCCGTCCATCGCCGCAAGCTTTGCCTCCAACGCCTGCTGATTGGCGCCGGTCGTGCGGGTATACAACAACTGCTCAGGGTTCGACCAGTCGATGCCGCTCGGATCATCAGGCAAGAGGTATGCATTGGCCATGATGATCGGGGTACGGATCGCTCCCGATCCGCCATCCACGGCGTTGCCACCATGCACCGCCCAGGTGGCATCCCCCACCGTCCGCGGATCATGCCTGTCTGGGACGATCATCTTCGCTCCTTCTTCCCGGGTGCACCCGTTGTAGCAGACATCGGATGTCGCCTTGGGCCCGGGTCTGTCAACTCATGGGGCTTGGGATCGACCTTCCAGGGTTGGAGACCTGTACGACGAACTCGATTCTCCGGTGGGTCGGGGGGTCGGTTTGAGCGTCAGTTCGCCCCCGCGACTTCAACAGGTTTGGTGCCCGGAACCAATCCCCTAGCTGGTTGCAGCTGGACGCGGCACAGTACTGGACGCTACTAACTCCTCAATCCGACTTGCGACCAACTTCCTACATTTATGGATCCGAGGTCGCCTGCGGAAATGCGAAGCAGGTTGCCCTGGGCGGGCTACTCGACCGCGCCTGAGCTAGATCCAGTTGAGCGCCAGCAGCGTCGCGATCCCGGCTAGGCCGATGGTGGCCAAGCCACTCCCGACCTTGCCCAGCCTAGAGCCGTCGTAGGGTTCCATCGGCAGCAGCATCGTGGTGAGGACCGCGACCAGGACGAGCATTGTTGCGCGCTCGAGCGGGACCGGGGCGAGTCTGGCGACCAGCAAGGCAAGCATGACGAGACCTCCGACTCCCACCAGCGCCACGGCGCGCCAGGGACCCGAACCATGCCGCGCTGTTGGGAGGGGCGGCAGTGCGATTCCAAACGGTGCCCGGAGAGCTGAGCCGAGCACGATGGGCACGGGAGTTGCTTCTTTGCCGGCCCGACCGGTCGCAGCGCGTATCGCAGACGGTAGAGCGACCGCACCCACCGCGATCGGAACCAACACCCACCGTTCCTTGGACACGGATGGGCTCAGCCAAACCAGCAGTGTCGCGCTGATCAACGCACCCAGGATTGCAGGCAGCACCCGATAAGGGAAGCCAGAGCCGACACCAGCAATGATACGTTCGGCAAGGTTGCCCAGGCCCAGATCCTTCAGCAAGGCCGCAACGAGGCGCGCTGCCACAAGCGCAATCAACAGGATAGTGAATGGCATAACGGAACGGCGTTCGAGTTGGCCCAACTCCAGGTTGGGAGGCAGTGGCTTGGACAGGTCCAGGCCACTCTCATAGATGTCGTCATCGGCAGTCACACCTGGGCCCTTGCCGCGCAGCGCATCGTCCAGGCTGCCAGCAATACCCAGGGCACCCTGGGCTACCAAGAAGTCGCTCCACGAACCCTGCATCAGCAGATGGGAACCGAGGTTGAACCAGCCCTTTGCGTATTGCGGATTCGCCCGAACCGACGCTCTGAACGCATCCGAGGCTTCGCCTGCGAAGCCGCAACCGGCAAGAGCGACTCCCAAGTTGTTCCACACCACCGCTGATGAATCGTCCGCGGCCAGAATTCTTCGGTAAGTGGAGATCGCGTCATCTATCTCACCGCAGGATGAGCCCTCGCTACGTCGCGACACATCCGCAAGTGTCTCCAGGAAGATCGGCGACTCGGGGTCTAGGGCGACTGCTATTTCGGCCTGCTCAAGGGCGATGTCATACTCTTTGAGCTGAACAGCAGCAAGCGCTGCATTGCTCGCGGCCACCCCATTATCCAAATAGGGGAACTTCGCCGTGGCGGCATACTCCTGCGCAGCCAGGTACTCAGCAAGTGCTTCTTGGTAACGCTCCTGAGCAAGATGCACCTCACCTAGCAACAAGTTGGTGAAGAACATGACTTGCTCTGGGCCCCAATTGTCGATCGTCCGGTCCTTCGGATGCTGCAACGCGCCTGGGACCTGTTCATAGAGCGCTTCTGCTGCGGCCAGATCGCCAGCCATCTGCATCGCATAGCCCAGCTTCAATACGAACATGGCATAGGTGTTGATTTCTCTCGGCCGGCAGCAGTCACCATCGAGCGCGCGCGCAGCACCAATTTCGAATTGCGTGACGGCGTCCAAAGGGCGGTTCGCATGCAACAACACATCACCATACGCGTTGTAGTAGTACGAAATGAACCTTCTATCCGACTGCTCTTCAGCGGATTCGATATCACTTTCTGCGAGCTGCAAAGCGCGATCGAACTGGCCTGCATGTACAAATGCAGGGACAAGATCTCCGCAGTCCTTCTGCTGAAGACATGCCGCAAACGCTTCATCACTCATGGCAGCCGCGGTAGGATTGGCGCTTCCATTCTCGACAAAGCCAATAAAGCTGGTCATTCGCCCTCCAGCTCCAAGCAAACCCACCCGTCCTGCTTCGAACCCCCACAGAGCTCGAGCATCAGTGCCTCCGTTGTATGCGACAACCTCACGAGTGGGAAGGTTGTTGGGGGGCTCTAGCATGGCCGAGATCTTGTATTCACCCGCCCTATAGTAGATATCTTGCGCCATCTTTGCTGCCCTCTGGTTCGACTCTAGGAGTAGCCGATCGACTCCAGCCAGATTCTCCACGGCTCGTTCAGTCTTTCCCGCGCGGGCGAGGGTGTAGGCGTGGAACAATGTCACCTCACCGGCGCTTGTTCGCTCACGGGCATCCGAGAAGTATCCGGCAGCTCTCTCCCAATACGACCTAGCGGTGAACGGACGCATAGCGATCGCATCGTTGATCTCGGCGGCCCGCACGAGCACCTCGGCCCGCCCCAGATAGCCCGCCGGCGAATCCGGATAGAGTTCCACCAATCGCTCAAATGTCGCGACAGCATCCTTCAGGTCGCTTTCCAGCGGGGCGAACACAGGATTAAAGGTGTGGTATAGTGAATAGTCCAGTTGAAGGTTCCCGACAAGCCACAAGACCGTTGGATCCTCCCCGCAGGGAAACTCTGGGGCGGTGAGCATGGCAAGACTGTTGGAAAACCTCGGGCGTGGATCATAGTCGTCAGATGCGACCCGAAGCAATGTAAGGGACCTGACGTATGCGTAACTCATCTGTGCGTCGCAACTATTCGACACCTGTGCCACGCGTTCATACAGCCCATACGCGGCGACATTGCTCAGGGGATACGCGGACTGCCAACCATTGGCCCACTCGATCATGTACAAAGCCGCCAAATCCAGCACTTCGGTCTCATGTTTCATGTAGAACTCGTCAGAAATGGACTGAGTATACTGCCGGATGGCCGTGAGATCTGCCTTGTTGCCGCCCAAGAGTCGCGCAAGATCCAGATCAGCGAGCCCCAGCCCATCACGGATTTCACTGATCCGTAGTTTCACTAGCTCTTTGGGAGGATTGTTTCCTATCTCGCTGCCTATTTCCTCGGAGAGTAACGGGACCTGCCTGACCCCGAGATCCGTGAACTGGGGTGTGGCCGCAACTCCAACCTGTTCGATATCCTCAGTGGCGGTGTCCTGTGAGATCGATGCTCTGGCCGCAGCTCGGGCGACTGGAGCCATTGCTAAGGGCACCGTAACCGCTAGCACACACAGCACCACCACGGCCAGGGGCAACGCAGATTGCGCACGTCCCGACATTAAGATCCTCCTCGACCAACCAAAGGCAACCGGGGAGTCGCCTCGCCGAAACATCATGGGTGTCCGGACTGCCGCACATCTCGGGGGTCCACTTTGATCGCACCGGCCAGCCAGATCTAGCGCTAACCTAGCAGCGCCCAGCTTGGCTGAGCGACAAGTGGAAACATCTCAACCAGCGAGCTGACGTGCCACGAGCCAAATGGGTCGCAGTTTTCCGAAGAGGCCCTCGCGCCAGTTCTAACTCACCACAGGTGAAATCCGGGGCCAGACCCTGGCCTGCAGACTCGAGGCCGTCGGACCAGCCGATCGCAGCGCTTCGGGCGGAAGACACCCTCGAGGCCTAGCCTCGAGATTTCGTCGTTGGGGGTTTGAGGGCTGGTTGCGGGATTAGGTGAAGATGCTCCTGGCTTGGGAGAATAGGGCTTGTCAAGAGTCGCTGTTCTGCAAGATCAAGGAGCACCTTCAAGGTGAAGTCTATCG
>JARKOY010000007.1 GCA_029975555.1 Spirochaetia bacterium
CATCACCATCGCACGCGACTACGGAACCGGCACCACTGTGCGCGACGACGGAACCATCAGGGCTCGCAGGCGTGGACGCAGGTTCGGCGGCAGTATCGTGCTTCCAACGTCGTATGTGGCCGAGCATGTCGATCTCGGCTAGCCGAGGTTCTGTAAACGCACCTACCTCTCACACAAGTAGGAAGGTGGGGCCGGAACATGGGCCACGACGATCAGCAGGAACAGACCACGGAGCCGTTGCGGGCGGTGGTGTACGTCCGCATCAGTGACGACCCCGAGGGCACCGCGCGCGGCGTTGACCGGCAGGAGGCGGACTGCCGCGCCTACGCCGCCGCCCACGGTTGGGAAGTCGCAGCGGTGTTTCGTGAGAATGACACGTCGGCGTTCAAACAGCGCACGATCACGCTCCCATCTGGCGAGCGTGTACGGCGGGTGATCCGCCCGCAGTTCCGCGCCATGCTGAAACACCTCACCGACAGTCAGGCGCAGGTGATGATTGCTTACGACTTGGATCGCGCGGTGCGCGACCCGCGTGACATGGAAGACCTCATCGACGCGAAGGTGTTGGGCGAGTTCGCCGTCCGCTCTGTCACCGGTTCGCTGCGGTTGGATACGGATTCTGATGTGGCGATGGCCAGGGTGCTGGTGGCGATGGCGAACAAGTCCTCAGCAGACACTGCCCGACGGGTGGCGCGGGCGGCGAAGCAGCAGGCTATCGAGGGCGTGTGGCATGGGGGCATGGTGCCGTTCGGGTACCGCGCCGAGAGCGGCACGCTCGTGGTCGATCCGGAGGCTGCCGAGTTGGTGCGGGAGGCTTCTCAGCGGGTGTTGGCGGGTGAGTCGCTGTACCGGATTCGCACGGATTGGAACCAGCGCGGCATCTCGACGATGCACGGCTGCAAATGGACCGACCGGACCCTGAAGCTGATCTTGCTGAACCCCTCCAACAAGGCGGTACGGGAGTACCGCCCGATCCTCCCAGACGGTACCCGCGCGAAGACCTCGAAGATGCAAGTGAAAGCGGTGTGGCCGGCGATTGTGGACGCGGACACCTGGCAGCAAGTGGTCGATGTGCTCGACGCTCGCAAGCGGGCGCGGAACTTCCACCAACCCGGCACAGGGGCGGCGAAACGCATGTATCCGTTCTCGGGCCTGATCCGCTGCTCGGCCTGCGGGCGGGCGATGGTTCACCGGGGCGAGGTGTACCAGTGTGTGCAGCGCGCGCCGGGTGGCTGTCACCGTTCGATCCGCTCCACCGAGATCACCCAGCTGGTCGAAGAGGCGGTGCTGGCGACGTTCGAGCAGATCACCCTCCACCCCACGAAACGCAACACCCCTGGTGTTGACGGGACGGCGCGTGTCGGGCTGGCGGCGACGCTGGACGCCGACCGGGAACGCCTGGCCCAGCTCGATGACGATCACTATGACGGGCTGATCGACAAGGCGATGTGGGTGCGTCAGCGCGCGAGGATCGCGGAGCGGATCGAACGGACCCGCCGCGAGTACACCGCCACGATGCCCGAGCAACCCGCCGGGGCGGGTATCGACGTGACCACCGTCGCCGCCGAATGGGCCGGTAGGACTCCGTTGTGGCAGTACCAGGCCGCGAGCCTGATCCTGGAAGCCGTGCTCATCCACGCCCTTCCCGATGGCATGAACGGAGCCACCCCAGCCAGACGCCGCAACGAGACCATCGAAGCCTTCCACGCCCGCCGCGCTGCTCACCGGGCGGAAGTTCTCGCCCGTCGGGTCGAGTTCGTCTGGCGCGCCTAGCACCCGCCCCGCAAGACGCTATGGCCTCGCGTCCTGACCGGCCCTAACGCGTTCGGGATGCGAGGCCTTCCCGCGTCGCGGTCACACCCTACGCCTCACGGGCCGAGGCACAGCACACAGTTCCCGCAGCTCGTTCAGCACCATCGGATCGTCCACCGCCAAGGAGAGGCCCTGCGCTTGCCGCGAGGCGACGGCCAAGCGAGCTCCCAGCGTGGAACCAGCCTGGAACGTCGGTGACAGGGGGTCGGCGAATGGGCTGGCGGAGGCAGCGACTGGGGTGCTCATGCTGATAGGTGCGACGCTCCATCCGTGCGCGGATCAGGGTATCGAGACGGTCTCCGGTGACCTGTCAGCGCGACAGGCGCAACTCCCGACCACAACATCTAGCATTCACGGCACGCTTGAGGTACTATATGCAGATTCACGGCGAGCCTGACGAGAGCCAGGCTCGCAAAGGGCAGGTCGCGGGGGCGCCGAATCGGCACCCCCGATGGAGCAACCCGAACGGGGAGACAAAATTCGCACCCCCGTCGCCTGCCCGCTGGTGCCGCTCAATCGGCGACATCACACTTCGGCACCAACAGGGTTGGACGGTGCGGGAAATTTTCCGTCACCGTCGTCCCAAGGCACCGGGGTGGACGGTGGCGCAAATTTTGCACCACCGTGAAGCTCCGAGCGTGAGTGAGGATGGTGCGGCCCCGGGATCGTCTGCTATCGGATCTCCGTGTGCTGTACGGCGCTCTCAGTTCTTGCCTTGTTCTCGTCCATTCTGGCGACGAAGGCCCGTAGTTGCTCGACGTATGTTTCGAGTTCCAGGCGGCCACGTCGCGTCAGTCGAATCTCGGTGACCGGGGTCCGTTTGACGAATTTCTTGGTTTGGGCGACATAGCCGGCTGCTTCGAGCCTGCGTAGGTGCGAGGTGAGGTTGCCTGACGTGATGTCGAGCAGTTCCTGAAGGCGCGGGTACGAGATGCGGTCTTGTTCACCGATTTCGGCGAGTACGGCCATGATGCGCAGCCGAACTGGCGCGTGGAGCACTTCATCGACGTTGAGGTCAATCACGATGGCTCGCACCTGCGGGCTGGGCTGGGGCTGGCTTCGCGATGACCGACCCCACGAACAGTGCGAGCGAGATCGTGACCCACAAGAAGAGCATTGCGTAGCCGCCGGAGGGTATTTGTAGTCCGATCAGCCCGGCAATGACCAAGCTCAGGCCGATACGGCTTTGTAAGACTTGGACGGGGTTGGCCATCAGCCAGGCGCCGGTAAGGACGACAGCGAGAGCTGAAGCCGTCGCCGTCGTGGCGGCTGCTGGTCGCCCGGGGTGAAGACTGACGTGCAGGCCGAACAAGAGCCCCCATGCGACCAGAGTCAGTGCCCATGACGTCCACAAGCGGCGAACAGCGCGCTGAGAAGCGCCGGAAAGACCGTGCAGCCGTTGCAGTTCACGCGTGGTTGACGCCAACCCCACGAGTCCAGCAACGCCCAGGCAGGCGAGCCCAAGGACCGGACTGGGGCCGTCACGGAACGTGATGTCTGCCCACAACGCACCGAAACCAACGAGGTAGACGAAACCCCACACGCGTAGCAGGCGATGGCCGCGTGGGTCAATCGCTTGTCGGGCTCGGCTAGCTGCGACCGAAAGATCACCGAGCATACCTCGGGCATCATCGTAACTCTCGTTCAACAGGCCTCCTCTCAACGATGCGCACAGGTTGCGCTGGTCGGGGCATGTAGCTGCGTGATGTTGGCCGAGACCACGCAGCTACATGCTACTCAGACCGGGTCATGACGACCCATGGCACTCAGAAGCAGCTGGAGCTGGAGATGATGGTCGTAGTCGTGCACCGAGCCGCCATGGGCTCGAACAGATGCTGTCCCTCACCAAAGCTCGTGATCGTCATCGTGGACACATCCGGCAATTTGATGGCTGCCATGCTCCCCTCCTCTCGTTGGCGTTGTTGAAGATGCGCCGACGGTTGCCGACACATGCGGTCCGCAAGCCGCAGACTACCCCACTCGCCCTGTGGTCACAAGTGGCTTGCAGTGCAAGGTACATGTGGCAACAGGCGTTGCGGCAAGCACAGTTACGGATGGTGATCTACCTTGCATCGCAAAGTGCTTGCTGTAGCACGCTTGCGTGTGATGTAATCGCTGCATGGTAGACACGACAAGCTCTCGACCGGAGGTCGCCCGGTTCGAGGCGATTGGCAAGGACTATCGCGGCCATGTGGCGCTGACCGATGTAACCCTGGGCGTCGATGCCGGCGAAGCCGTGGGGTTGATCGGTCCCAACGGCGCGGGCAAGACCACACTGCTGGCATTGCTTGCCGGTCTCCGGCGTCCGACCCGCGGCCAAGTGAGGCTATTCGGCGGGGACCCGGTTGCCCCTCGGTCGCGCACCCAGCTCGGGATGGCACCCCAGGCGCTGAGCCTGCCAGAGACCGCGCGGGTGGGTGAGGCCCTCTCTTACGTGCGGGCGTTCTACCAGCAGCCTGTGGGCATTGCCGAACTGGTGGAGGAGTTCAACATCGGGCGTTTGCTCAGGCAGCAGGTGGGCGGGTTGTCTGGTGGACAGAAACGGCTGCTGTCGGTGGCCTTGGCCTTCGCCGGCAATCCTAAGCTGGTGCTGCTTGACGAACCCACCACGGGGCTGGATGGCGATTCGCGGGAACTGTTGTGGCAGCGAGTTTCTGCCCGGGTCGATGCCGGTACCACGCTGCTGGTCACCAGCCACTACCTCGAAGACATCGAACGACTAGCCGCGCGCGTGGTGGTCCTCAAAGGTGGACGGATAGTGGAGGACGCGGCCATTTCCGATATTCGTTCAGCGAACCGACTAGCCAAAGTGCGCCTGTCGACTGGCGATCCAGACATCTACCAGGAGGTCTATCGATGCGGCGGAATCCAGTACCGCCACGGCGTCCTGGAGTTCAGCACCGACGACGTGGACGAAACCTTGCGCTGGATCCAGCGCAAGACCGGTTCGCTCAACAACGTGGAGGTTGTTAACGACGCTCTATCAGCAGCCAGCCGCCACCAGACGGAGGAGAACCGATGAACACCACTGCACTCAAGAACCCCGTCTACCTGGCCTTGGTGCAGGCCAGGTTCCAACTCACCGAAGCCGTTCGAATTCCCATCAGCATCATCATGGGGCTGTTTGCGCCCAGTATCGGCCTGCTGTTCTTCGTCATTCCACAGCGGACCATCGCGCAGGATCCTGAACTGGCCACCGCTGCTGTGATCGGCCTGGCCGTGTTCGGCATGATGGTCAACTCGCTGTTCCAGTTCGCCATCGAAGTCTCCCAGGCTAGGGAACGCCCCTGGGGCGCCTACACCCGAACACTGCCATCCGGCGCAGGCTCACGCCTGTTGTCCTACCTGCTCTCCTCGGGTGTGCTCTCAGCCGTCTCGGTGATCCCGCTGGTCGTCCTCGCAGCCCTCACCACTGAAGCAACGCTCTCGGTGCCACGCCTACTCACCAGCATTGCAGCTCTCCTCATCACAGCCATCCCGTTCATGCTCATCGGCATCGCCGTCGGCTACCTGATGAGTTCCAAAGCAGCCGTCGCCGCCGCGCAAGTACTCATGCTGGCCCTGGCCTTCGGAGGCGGTCTGTTCATCCCACCGCGCGCCTTCCCGGAATGGCTCGCCACTGTCTCATTTATCATGCCCACTCGTTCAGCCCTCGAACTCAGCAGCTGGGTCGCGAGGGTCGGCGGCACCGACTACCTCACGTCCGCCACCATCGGCTTCCTCGCCTGGACCATCGGACTGACGACCATCTGTCTCATCCTCGCCAACCGCGACGGCGACCGCGAGTACGGATCGTGATGAACACCAATCGTCTGCCATCAGGCACAGCCTGCCATTACATCGGTGGCCGCGAGGGCCTTGCCGAGGCACTACGGCGCTTCACCTCAGCACCGCTGCAGATCATTGATCTAGTAGGCAGTTTCGCGCCGACGTTACCGCAAGTCACCGCTGCGGCGAGCGCTTCCCGCGAAAGCGTGATCATCTCCACAAGACGCAACAACCTCAATGATGAACTCGGTCACGCTGAGTCCTCATTGTTGGCGGCAGTCCCGAACTCCATCATCTTGCGATGCGCTCCCTTGGATTTGTCCATCCCCCTGCTGTGGGCATGGGCGCAGGCCACCGGAATTCTCATGTCAGCGTTCCACACTCAAGGCGTCGCGTGGATACGAACCGTCGACTTGGCGGAGGCAATCAGCCGGATGACTGCCGCCGATATCGGAACACGACGGGGGGAAGTGTATGACGTGACCGGCCCCGATTGCGTCTCTATGGCCCAGTTGCGCGACCTCATGGCCGACCAGCTTGGTGAGGACATTCAGCTCTCTTGCCTGCCACCGGATGTGTTCGCAGAAAAGCTACTCGCCAACGGGATGCCCGATGACGTGGCGCGGTGGGTAGCCGAGTACCAGAACACCAGTTCAAGCCCAGAACTCCCGCCAACTACCAGCGTCCTGTCTGCACTGCTCGGCAGGACGCCCTCTACCGCACAGTTGATCCCTCATGACTACCAGGACCGAAAATAATGACCTCGAACCACACTGATAACCATCCATCTGAAACCCGGTTCTACCGCCGCCATCCCTTCGCCGAGGTTGCTTCCCTTGACGAGGCGCTGGTAGTGTTTGCGGCGAAATCCATTACCGCCATCGACGGAGATGGGGTGACGCGCTTCGCGACCGCACTACGGGATCAACTTGGTGCCGACAAGTACGTATCAGCCAGCAACCTGGCGGAGACGATGGCGTTACCAGTCGGCCAGGTTTCAATCGTTCTCGACCGGTTCACCGAAGCCGGCTTGCTGACTGCCAGCCAAGACGCGTATCCCCCGGCAGTGATTATCGCCGCCCTCCGTGCTGGACGTCAGGTGACGGATGACGTCATCAACCAGCGATTGACCACAACGACAATCGCGTTGGTATCGCGGCCAGGCAGTGCCTTGGCAGACACCATCCGACTGGCTATCACAGCGCAAGGCATGAAGGTGCAGGCCTTCGACTCCGTCCCGGAGGCGCAAGGCGACCTGCTTGTCGTGGTCGCAAACTCCTACCTTGACCCGATGCTCTTCCAAGCCAACACGCGATCCTTGGCAGAAAACACGCCACTGCTTCCGGTGATCGCCTTCGATGCTGAAACCGCATGGGTTGGGCCATACTGCATCCCGCACCAGTCTGCCTGCGTCAAGTGCTTCCAGCTTCGCCGCTCGGCGAACTTCTCCGATGATGTGTTCCGCCCAGAATTGCTGCGAATCAGGCCTATTGATGATCCGGCTCCTGACTTTGGCCCGAATCCTGTCCATTACATTCAGGCTGGCATCGTTGCGAACTTCCTGCTGGAGAGCGTAGCTCTGCGTAACCACGGGCCGAGCACAATGCCCGGGGGACTGACAACCATCACAATCAACGATGCTGGGTTGGACGTTCAGACTCGACGCGTATTCCGCGTGCCGCGTTGCCCCGACTGTTCTCCAGTGGCGGACACAGGATTCCCGCAAGTCTGGTTCCACGGCGAACCTATCGAAGTCCCAACTCAAGGGACAATCCGATGAGCACATGGACAAGCACAGAGGAGGCAGCAGCGGTGTTGCTGCCACTATCCGATCCCTTCGTAGGAATAACGCGTCGCGAGTACATGAAACTACGCGACGTCGACGACATTCTTGCTCACTCAATTGGCGCCCATGGCACAGACAGCAGCCTGCTCTTCGGAGTGCCCGGCAACACCTACAACGGCGGTGGGTCACCCGATATGACCAGCGCCCGACTCGCTGCGATCGGCGAGACTGTGGAACGCTACAGCGCCGCTTACGCACCAATTGACTCCCAGTCCGTGCGGCACGGCACTGCCAACGACCTTCGCCACGAACTGGACCTGTTAGGTGCTGAGGACTTCGCCTTGTTTGCCGACGAGCAGTACGGCAGCCCCGGATTTGGGTATGAACGTTGGACAGATGATCTGCCACTATGGTGGCGTCAAGGACGCGACGCCATCACTGGGGCGCCCGTCTGGGCACCGGCGCAGCTGATCCACATGGCCGGCCAATGGCGGAACGAACCGGCCATTGGCTACGCCACAAGCAATGGTCTCGCCTGCGGGATCAAAGAGGCCGAAGCGGCGCTCTCAGGCCTGTTCGAAGTGGTTGAACGGGACGGCTTTATGCTCACCTGGTACAACAAGTTGAGCCTCCCTCAAATTGATGTCACCTCAAGCCTCGCCCTGCAGCACTACATCAATCGGCATTTTACACCGACCGGCTTGGATGTTCATCTAGTTGACATGTCGGCGTTCACCGGGATACCGGCTGTTCTCGCCGTCGTGCGAAGTCGTACCTCAAAGTTGGCGCCTTTCGCAATCGGTGCGGCAGGCGCAGCAACGGTCGAACGGGCGTGCATCAAGGCGGCTACCGAGGCCATGTATACGAGAACTTGGATGAAAACTGAGCAGCGAGAGGGACGAACGATCCACGACACCTCGGACCTGTCGGAGTCGTTGCGCACTTTCGAAGATCACATCCGCCTCTACGCCGGAACACCGATCATGGCAGAGGCGGACTTCCTGACGACCAGCCGCGACCGGCGGCACGTGGCTGACGTGCCACGCTTCGACGACAACCGTCCCGACACGTTGTGGGACAGCCTTGTTGGGCACCTGGCCCAACAAGGCCATCGGATCGTCACCTTCGACCTGACCAGTCCCGACATCCGCGACGCTGGGGCGCACGTCGTCAAGACAGTAGTGACGGGCCTGCGGCCCTTGGACGCTTCCTACGCCGCCCGATTCATGGGCGGCCGACGTCTGCTAACCCACGCTTACGAACTCGGACTATGCCGACAGCCATTCACTGTAGAGCGGCTCAATCAAGCACCACACCCATTCCCGTAAGGCCTGCACGGAGAAGGACAGCAACCAATGAGCGAGCTTGAAAGACACGCAACAAACCTCGTCGACGTGGTCTACGGAAACGAACGCCTCACCTACGACGACCCGACCGAAAACTGGTTCGAAGCAACCAAGGTCTACCGTGCTTCGATGGCGTGGGATGCCCCCGGCGTCAGTCGCCTCACCCGATCTCCCGCTTTGCAGATGATCGCTACCCGCGCGGGGAAACGGTTTGACGACCTGCCGACCGTGCCACTGCCAGCACCGCTGACCCCAACAATGAGTCTACAAGAAGCCGCAGACCAACGCCGCAGCGTGCACCGCTTCACCGGTCAGGAGATTAGCTTCCCTCAATTGTCTACTCTCCTAGACTTCAGCTACGGCGTCACTCACCGACCCGAGGGGCTGCGCCGTCGCGTACCCTCCGGTGGCGCTCTTTACCCAATTGACATCTACGTTTTCGCAAGCCATGTGACCGACCTCGAACACGGTGTCTATCACTACGATCCCTATCGCACATGCCTGGCACATCTTGGAGACTTCGCCGACGAACGCCTCTCTAGTGCCCTGTTGCAGGAAGAGATGGTGTCCACCTCTTCCGCCACCGTCGTACTTTCCGCCAGTTTCTGGCGAAACCGATTCAAGTATGGCCCACGCTCTGGACGCTTCGTCTTCCTCGACGCGGGCCACATCATGCAGAACCTGAGCCTCATCGCACCGGCAATCGATCTCGGCGGCCGACCATTTGGCGGCTTCATCGACGACGAGTTATCCGAACTAATCGGCTACCACAACGGAGTCGATACTGCGCCCCTGTACGCATTCGTGGCCGGAGTACCTGGAGACCGATGATCACCACGCTGCTCGCGACCATAGGGCTGGTGCTACACCTCACAGCTCCAGCCGCAGCCGCAGCCGCAGTCAGGCAGCACGCACGCAGGCGTCAAGAACCGCGACCACTCTCCACACCCCAGCGGCACTACGATCTGGTTACCATCGGAGCGGCGGTCCTAGCCGTTCCAATCGTGATCACGGAAGCGCAGTGGTTCAACCACCCACTGCTAATCCCAGCTTGGGCGACCACCGGCGCGCTGCTTCCATGCATATTCTGGTGGGCCTCCGGGCGGTCCATCCGTCGCCGCAGGCGCGCCACAGAGCTTGCCACGTTGCCAGCTGCGGCTATCAGCGAGGAAGTCCTGTGGCGAGCAGCAGCACCACTTCTGCTAATCCATTGGGGACTCCCCGACATAATGGCCCTCGCGCTCTCAGCCCTCGGCTTCATAGCCCTCCATTATCGCAAGAACAACGGCCTATCCGGACTGGCCTATATGGCCATACTCACAGCCATCCTCTGGGGCGCAGCATTGCTCGGTGGAATTCTCGCTGCAATCATAGTTCACATTTTCCACAACCTCGTACTAGCCGCATTCGAACCGGTGAGACCTGCACAGATTTCCGCTGCAACGCCCCCGACATCACGGAATACATGGTGACTCCAATGACCCATTCCGCACCATCTGAGTCAACCCGAGCTGACGCACAAGATTGGTTTACTCAGCAACACGCTCGGCAAGTCAGTGCTGGGCACGACGAGCGAGAAACAGCAGCAACCGCAGAACTGTCAGCAGCCTTCCTGATCAGCCGATACGAGGCGCTACACGGGTCGCCACCCGGCAGCCTCCTCGACATCGGCTGCGGCGATGCACGTCTCCTCGCTAGGATCGCAGCGGGCAACCCGAGCATCTCTCTCACCGGCACTGACACGGTCGCTGCGGCAGTTGCACAGGCACGTCGCACGCTGCCAGGTGCGCGCATTCTCCAGCAGGAAGGAGCGCCAGCGGGGCCATTTGACGCAATTTTGATCCACCTGAACCTCGGACTTTGGTCACAACCTTCAAGCCTGCTCGCCTATGCCGTGCGACAACTGTCGCCAGTCGGCTTGATGTATATCGTTGACATCAACGCTGACGACATCGAACTAGGGCTCTCCCACGCCATCAATGACGACGAACGTGCCTACCTCACCAGTCAATACGCCTCAGCATACACCCTACGTGAATTCACCAGTCTTCTCGACAAAGCCGCTCCCACCAGGCATGGGTTTGATAAAGTCGCGGGAACCTCAACATTTGCTGGATTCGGCTACGACTCAAGAGACTACCTGAGAATGATGACGGCTCCCCGTGTAATAGCAGCCTTGAGAAGGCAGCAGAGACCGAGCAGTTCACGTCTCCCTGCGTTGCTCCACGGCTGGGTATCACGGATCTCGTGTGGAAGTGTGCCGCAGGACCAGTAGACCGAAAGGAGACTTCACCCGCCATGCGAGACCCCTATCAAACTCATATCTGAGGGCCATCGCAAGTCACCAGCCGTATCCACGGCATCGAACAACAGACGGTCAGCACACCTGAGGAGAGCCAGCAGCTCCGCCAGGCACTCACGCGATGCATCGACGCACCGCGTTCAGAGCCGAGCGCTAGGCCGTGTTGATCAAGAGGCGGGGGCCGGGCGCGGCCAGTGATTCCATCCGACGGGAAGGTCGCGGAGGACGGGCTTGGCGTCTTTGAGGCGCTGGGCAGGAAGATCTTGGGAGCGGGATTTCCCGGAGCTCGCGCCGTCGGGATAGGTGAAGGCGTAATCG
>JARKOY010000018.1 GCA_029975555.1 Spirochaetia bacterium
AACGGCGACCGTCATCTCCGACTCGGGGTAGTTGCGAGCGAACGCCTGAGCCGTCTTTTCCATCAGCGCCTTTGACATACCCATGGCGTTGACCGGATAGACGGCTTTGTCGGTGCTGAGGCAGACCAACGACTTCACGCCTGCGGAAGCTGCAGCCTTGATGACATGATCACTTCCCCTCACATTCGTGAGAACCGCCTGCTGCGGGAAAAATTCGCATGACGGCACCTGTTTCAGCGCGGCCGCGTGGAAGACGAAATCCACGCCGCGCATCGCCGGGGCGATGCTTGATGCATCTCGCACGTCGCCGAGGAAGAACTTCAGCCGCTCGTCATTGAACCGGCGGCGCATGTCGTCCTGTTTTGCCTCGTCTCGACTGAAGATGTTGACTTGGCCCACACCTCGCCGCAGCAGATGTCTAGCCATCGTAGATCCGAAAGAACCTGTTCCCCCGGTAATGGCTACCGTGGACCCTTCCACCGGTCGCATCTGTTCCTCCGTCGCTCCAGACCTACTTGAATCATCATTCCGACATTGAGTCATCTTGTCGCCACTCCCGCAGAAACCAACGCATCCGTTATTCGTCTAGCCGCAGACGAGGCGGAAAGCTCAGACTCGTAGAACCGCCGACCAGCTCTCCCCATCTCAGCTCTCCGGCTTGCTCCGGCATCAGCAAGGGAGCCAATCGCTCCAGCCAGTGCCTCCGGCTCACCTGGAGACACGACGAGTGCAGCGCCAGATTCCCGAAGCAGCTGGGCGCCGTCTCCGACCAGTTGCGCAACTATAGGTACCTCTGACGCGAGCAGCGATGGGATTTTGCTCGGCGTCGTATGCGCGAGGAAGGGGTTCGAAGCGAGACTGACAAGCTGAATGTCCGCACGAGCCATCAGCTGAGGTATGTCTCGTTGAGGTACGCGACCAACAAACTCAACATTTGTGAGCTGGAATTTCTTAACACGTGCCTCCAGCCTGTCTCGGTTGATTCCATCTCCCACTAGCGTGAATCGTATCTCCGAACGAGAGCGCAAAATCTGAGCGGCATCAATCAGGTCGTCCAGCCCTTGGACATCTCCAATTGCCCCCGCATACATAACTTCAACTCCGTCGCCATCACGTTTCACGATTCCCATCTCTGTTCTAATCTCGCCAACAGGGCGGAACAACTCCTCATTAGTGGGGTTGGGGACATACACCACTCTCCAGGGATCAATTATGGGATTGCGTTCGAGAAGAATTCGGCGCACGCTCTTCGATATCACGCCAATGACGGCAGAGCTTCTCTCAGTTAGCCGAACGAGCGCCGAGACCAGACTGCCTATTTGGCGTGATGTGCGCCCTTCACGGAGCATACCGCTCTCAATTAGCGAGTCGGGCCACAGGTCCTGCACGTGCAGGAAGATCGGTATGCGGCCCATCCGGCTGTGCACGAGTAGTGGGGCGGAGACTGTGACCGGCGAATTATACACCCAGATGGCATCGGCACCTCGCAAAGCACGGCCACCGAGTAATGTTGCAGTCAGCCCAAAACTAGCGTAATTGGCCAGTCGCCCCGCGGCGGACCTGCTGTGGTTAGGGTAAAGCGCAACCCGAGTGACCCGCAGCGGAACTCTTCCCTGGTGGCTGCGAGGTCGAATTGAATACCCAGAATACAACCTTCCATCAGGATAATTGGGAAACCCGGTGAGCACGCTAACCTCATGGCCTTGCTTAATGAATTCGCGCGCATAGATGCCGGGCAGAGCGGCCGGGCCACTCTCGGGATCATACCATTGACTCAGCATGCCGATTTTCATACCGCCGCCCCGTTTCCTTGCAGGAGCGCGCGAATGCTGCCTGGGTCGGCAATCTCACTACCGATCACTGACGAGTCGCCCTGTCGCTGCCCGAACCACATGATTTCCACTCGTCGGGTGACACCTGATACCTCAGGCACCACCCGCCCGACGACCGTGCCTATAAACACGATCCCTTTGCAGAGAGATCTGGGAAGTACCCGCGGCTCACGCCCGCCAGCTAGGCGCATCACGTCGCTAACCGAAAGCCCCTCCCATGGCTGAAGCACAATCTGGCAAAGCGAATGCGGATTCCTACCAACCGAGAAAACGAACTCAGATAGACCGGTGAGACTGCTTACGACCGTTGGCTGGGTGCCCGGTGCTGCCACAGAGCTCAGCGAGGAATGTGCAATGCGGCGCAGACTCTCAGTTGTACGGCGTCCATCGCCCTGGACCGAGGTGGCGCGAATGATTACTAGGTCGGGCATCCCGGACTCAGCTGCTGCAATCGTCGCCCGTTCACCCAGCGCCTTCGAGCGCGAGTAAGGCGAGAAAGGGGCAACCTCCGCCGACTCGTCCAGCGTGGCCTTTCGACCCTGGACCGCTGCAGAACTCAGATGCACCACTCTGGTTGCACCCGCACGCTGTGCAGCTGCGTATATCACTGCGGGGAGCAAGGCATTCGCGCCGTACAGGGAGGGGCTATCCGGCGCATCGGGCGTAGCCAAGCCGGCAGCATTGATGACAACATCGACCCCTGAAAGCGCTGCTGCGAGCTCCTCCGTTTCGGGCAGCTCTGAGGCTAGCACGGCCACAGTCTTTCCGTCGCTGCGAGGATCCATAAGTAGCCGGGGCGCAGAAAGAGGAATAGCATCAATTCCCCTTGACCGCAAATCAGCGACAACGGCGCCACCAATGAAACCGCTTGCCCCAAACACAGCCCAGCGCTGAGGATTAAAGCCAGGGCGCTCCCGGATCATTCCGGGTGGCGGGCCTGGAAGCACGGGTACTCGCGGACCGGGCGGAAGCAGATCGCCGCGCAGCCTCGGGAGCGCGAGGTATGCGGCGCAGATTGCGAGCATCGCGCAGACTGCGACCGCTGACGGTAGCTCATGGGCGCGCGTCGCAAATGCCACTAAGACGCAACTCAGGCTGGCCGCTGTGACAATCGCCGTCACAGTCAGGTGACTCATCCCGGTGTTAATGAGTCGCTGATACGCGTGGCTCCGGTGCGCCCGCAATACGGGTTCACCACGGACGGCTCTTCTGATAATTGTCATGACTGTGTCCGCAAGATAAACCGCAAGCGGGCTCACTGCGACGATGACCGGGACACCAGCGAACACTGCCCCAACCATTCCTGCGCCTGCAAGAGCCCCCAGAAGATAGCTTCCGACATCCCCAAGGAACATCCCCGCACCCGCTAGGTTCCAAGGAAGAAACGCCAGGAAGGTGCTCGCCACCACCAAGCCCAGTACCTGCATCCACGGCAGTCCGAAGATCAGACCGATCGCGAACTGCGTAAGACCAACAACCACGCCGTGCGCAGACGAAATTCCATTGATGCCATCCATGAAGTTCGCCATGTTGATGTACGCCGCGATAAAGACCGCGGCGACAACGAGTGCCCATCCTGAGAGGCCGATTGGTACGTCCAAGAGCAGAGCTGTCACGGTGCCGACCCCTAGCTGAAGGAACGCCCGCAAGAGCACGCTAATCCCTCGACCGCGAGAGAGATCGTCCATCAACCCAATCAGACTCGCGGCCACTCCAGCTGCGAGCACTGTTACGAAAGTTCTGAAATCCGCCGATGACAGAGTGAGCGCAATTGCAGCGGTGCCGGCTGCAAGGACCCCCAGAAGCTGGCCGATCCCGCCCGCCCGCAAAGTCGGTCGGACGTGAGACGACCGCTCGTTAGGCAGATCGACGACTCGGAGTCGCTCCAAAATCGGCCGGAGTATGAGCGGGCTCACGACGGACACTAGGCCGCCAACCAGTGCGGGCACCCAATATGCTACCGACACGTTAGACCGTCAGCCCCTTGCCCGAGTTCATGCTTGCGGCGTCTTCGTGCCGATGGACCGCTTATCGTACTCACCGAAAGACCGCAGATTCGCCGGTGAAGACGGCGGCACCTGCATTGAGGGTTCGCGCCTGCCTGCGTCACGAGAGACATAAGGGCTGACGAGCTTCTCCGGATCCAGCGGTGGCACAGACACCTGACTGATCAGGGGATGTTCGCTTGCCGTCCCTTCTTCGAGGTTGCTAAACAACACCTCGTGCAGCTTCTCGCCATGCCGCAACCCCGTGTAGCGAATCTTGATGTCCTTGCCGGACTCGGCAATCAGTCTCTTCGCCACATCGACGATCTTAACGGGCTCACCCATGTCGAGCACCAACACATCCCCTGGCGTCCCGATCGCGCCAGCCTGCAGCACCAGCTGGCAAGCTTCAGGAATTGTCATGAAGTAACGCGTCACGTCAGGGTGGGTAACGGTGACCTCGTCGCCGCGCTCGATCTGCGCCTTGAAGGTGTAGAGCACCGACCCGCGCGAGCCCAAGACGTTGCCGAAGCGCACCGACACGTAGGGCACGTGATAGGTCTGAGCGACCCAGGCTGTCAGCCGCTCGGCCTGACGCTTGGTCTGCCCAAGCACGCTGGAGGCGTCCGCGGCCTTGTCGGTCGATATGTTCACGAAGCGCGTCACCCCGACCTCACGGGCACAACGCAGTACATTACGACTGCCCAGCACATTGGTCTTCCAGCCTTCGAGCGGAAAACGCTCCAGCATCGGAAGATGTTTCAGCGCGGCCGCATGGAAAACAACATCTGGCTGATGATGGTCGAAGACGGCCTTCAATGCCTCATAGTCGCGAATATCGCACAGCACCATGTCGTCAGTGTCGAGCAAGCCGCTGTTGTATATGCTCAATTGCACGGCGTGGAGCGCCGACTCGTCGCGGTCGAGCAGGATCAGCTTGCTCGGCCCGAGCTTGAACACCTGACGCGCCAACTCCGAACCGATCGAACCACCAGCTCCGGTGACCAGCACGACCTTGCCATTGATGTAGCCGGCAACCTGACTGAGGTCCGTCTTGATCGGGCGGCGTCCGAGCAGATCGGTAACGTTGAACTCGCGCAACGAGCCCAAGGACACTCGTCCACCGATGATCTGATCGACCGGCGGCAAAACGATCAGCTTGACTCCTGCTTTGTCGCAAGCTTCGGAAACGGAGGTGAGTAGTTGCTGGCTGGCGTGCGTGATCGCCAAGATCACAGCCTTAGCCTCAAGCGCTTTGGCCTGGGAGACGAGGTCGTCACCGGTGCCAACCAGGCGCTGACCGTCAATCCGCAGGTAGTGCTTGTTGGGGTCGTCGTCGAGCACTCCCACAATTGAATACGGGGGCTTGTCAGCCAGCTTCAGGAGCTTCGCAACCTGATGTCCGGCGTCGCCTGCGCCATAGAGCAGGACGGGCACAGCTGCGCCCCGGTCGTTGTGCCGCCCAAGCTGAGACGTCGCGCGCAGCAGCCACCGAACAGTCGCCATAAGCATCAACGCAAGCCCGGGCACGGTCAGGATCATGCTCTTCGGGA
>JARKOY010000025.1 GCA_029975555.1 Spirochaetia bacterium
TCAGGATTGGTTTCGTGGCACCTGCGCGGACGATGACCACGATGTCTGTTCAGAGACCATCAAGCCCCCGGAGGAGACCTCCAAAAGGCGACCCGCTAGCTGAGCGAATTCACAGTCCGCAACGCGAGTGCGAGCGAGCGCAGGGCGGTAGGCACGAAGCGCCTCGGCGAGCCCGGTCATCCAGCCGTCAGCATCGACGGCACGCGAGCAGCTCACCGACAAGCGTCTGGCCCCGCCACCGGGTCCCCCACACAACAGGCCGGTCAGAAGCTCGATTCCACGAATCAACCTACCGCCGAGGGCCCGGCTGTGCAGAGCGCAACCGTATGCCTGTTACTTGGATCCCGAGCACTTCGGAATCTGGCTGCAGCTATGTGTCGAGTACTTGTTTGCCCGCGCCTCTTTGCACCAGGCACACTGACAATTGCATGACGCCACAGTGATCACTTCCTCACTCAGACTGCGAGCATTGTCGCCCGCTATGACTATCTTGACGGACAACCGCACGAGATGCCGTAAGCCGCTGACTATGATCCGAAGGCGAAGAAACTTCAGGCATGTCTGATTCGGCTGAGCAAACACCGGTTGCGCCCCCAATCGCGATGTGCAGCCGTGACATGGACGGTCTTCACTGCATCGTTTCCTTTTGGAGCGCTCGCACTGGAGAAGCTGCCGGACAGGCTTGTCACCATCGACCGCGGGGCCATCGGCGCCGAGAGGGCCATCATTTATCACGCTCTCGGCTCGACAGTGACCATCGTGGGGCCTCAAGACGACATCCTGCCACCGATCGGCCGCGGGATCGCCACAATGCTCGCCGCCGGACCCCGCGCAACCGGCGAACTCGGACTGGATGCGGCCAGGATCGCCAACCAGCGCGGCAACATCACCGTGGACGCCCAGCAGCGGAGCAACCCGCCGAACATCTACGCGATCGGTGACTGCACCAGCGGAACGATGCTGACCCAGGTGGCAAGCACCCACGGAGAGTAGCCGCGGAGGACGCCACCAGCCGCCTAGTCGCATACGGCAGGTCTCAAATTCGTTGCCTTACTTGACTGGAACTTCCCGACTGTCGGATGGGTTCTGGAATTCTGAGGAAGATGAGGTTGACTCGCTGTCCCGCGACCAGGGCCCCTCACCCACGCCCTAAGAACAGGCCTCTAACCGTCCTCGGTGGGGCCCTAGTGTTCATAGGCCGCGGACGGGGCCAAACGCGCATCCGCTAATCTCTGCTCCCAGAACTTGACCGGCCGGGCATCGCTCTCCACCGAGTCCCCAGGTAAAGTAATAGGGAACTGGCATATCGGACAAGTCAATTCCGTTTGGCCCGTACATCGGTGCTTCTTAACGACTCGGACCCGAAGCGTCTTTCCGCAATTCGCGCACTCTTCATCGTGCGTGGTTTCCTCCATCTCCCGCAGTTCTCCCACTGGTTCCCGCAGCAACCAGCTAAGGGAACGTGATCCTGGGTCGATCTTGAGTAGTTCGACCCCATCCGAAAAGACAGTGACGGGGCCGTCCGCCGAGACCACTACCGCGATTACTTCCGCATGATCGAATGTATAGCGCTTGGCCGACGTATGCCGCGTCCCACCGTGCTGGCTCACGAATCCCTGAGCTCGCTCGCTGGCTGGCAGCTTCACTTCGTAACGCTGGACATCGCCGTTTGATGCGGCAATGCACGCTCCATCGACCATTGCCAGCAAGTTGCGCAGCGCAACGTGGCTGGATGTGTCGAATACATTGAGCCCCATCACGGGCCGCTTACCCGCATCAGATAGCGTCTGAAGAAGCTCGTCGCCATCCCCCGCCAAGTCCAGAATGAACGTGGCGCCAATACCCAGCGGGCTCAGGCGGTGGAAACACAATTCGAGAAGTGCCAAGATCTGTTCAAGGCTTGGGCCTCCCTTCGGCATGACAAGCCTTGACGGAAACCCAGCCAAAGCCGCGGTGGCCGATGGTCGCTGAACCCAGTCGCGTCCCTCACTCGAGAGCACGCCCCGCGAACCGATTACCTTCACTATGCCGGACTCCAAGCGCTGTACCATCGCACCTTCGAAGCTGCGAGCAAGCCGTATCGCTGAGAGTTCGTCCATGACCTGTTCGTTGACAAGCCATATCTTCCCGCGCGTGCTACGACAGAGCACAAGATCGCGTCCATCCGCGATCGCTCTGGCCTCATCGAGCCGCCCCTTGGGTTCGAGAGCGATAGTGTGCACTAGGTCCACTTCGGACAGAACTCGCGTTGTTATGAGGCATCCATAAGGGGGTCTGCGACCTTCATGTTTCGGAACGTGAAGAGCATTCAGGAGTTCCTCCTGCACGAGACTCAGCCCTGTGTCATCCTTCAAGAGGCCGGCTGGTAGGATGTTTCCGAGTTCCACGCCTTCTTCGGAGAGTTCCTCAACAAGACGCTTCAATCGTTTATCCTGAGAATCGCTCGAGATCACGTGTGACCCTGTTCACATCGCTTGCGCTCTTCCTCTTCCTCGTGGCGCACATAAAGGAAGCGGTACTCATGCTCTGGCTGGTTCACGAACCTGGACCTGGCCCGATATTGACCTCGGTAAGCGGCGCCAGGTTTTGCTGCATAAGGAAATGGAGTCGCATTGATTGGAAAGAATGCCATCTGAGCAACACGTAAGCCCGGATAGAGAACCAGAGGGATGGGGCCGGTGTTTTGCAGTTCAAGGGTCAAGTATCCGCTAAATCCAGCATCGATCATTCCAGCCGTCGCGTGAACTTGTAGACCTTGTCGTGCCCAAGTGCTTCGCCCATCGAGTTTCCCCCAAAGATCGTAGGGAAGATGGAGGTATTCTAGGGTGAGCGCCAACAGCAGTTCGCCAGGGTGCAGCACCACTCCGTGTCGCTGGCCAGCGGTTAGGCGAAAATCTTCGAACCCGCGTTGCATCAACTCAGTGGCAGTTTCGAAATCCTCGTCGGGATCAAGCGCTCGGAATCGATATGACCTACTCGCCTCCCACTCCGTCCCGAGGCGGAGGTCAATAGAGCTGGTTCCGATTTGTCGCCGGTCAACCACCGGCGTGACAACCAAACGTTCGCGGTCCGTGTGCGGAAGCAACAGGCGCCTTACGATTGACAGGCCTCCGAGGGGACTACTCTCCAAGGCTGCGAGTTCGGATCGGGGCACTAAAATCCTCCTTCAGCTGTCGACAGTCATTGAGCCAGCGGTGGACCGCTGCGGATTGGAGCGATTGCGCAAGCCAGGTATCACGGGTAGCCACCTCAGTGATCGCGGACGAAAGCTGCTCGTCATCATCAGGGTCAATTCTCAGAGCACTCACATAGGCTTCACGATCCTTGCCCACTTCGTTGCGCCATGCCGCGGAGAAGATCTGAGCATCCGTAAGTGCCTCCTGCACGACGAGCCCTATCAAGCCCCCTGCTTCGGCCTCTGAGGGAGAATCGTCGTTCCGGAGGATCATTTCAAGTCGCTCGACCAATCCCCGGTCCGGAACAGGAGTCAACGCCGCGACTGGTTCTGGCTGGTCCATCAACACGGCCACACGACCGATACACGTCGAATCCAGTCCGCTTGATCCACCATCAATCAAGCCGAGCGCTATGTCCCGCATCTCGACGGTCACCTCGTCTGGAACCGGCTCCTTGGCTGCTTCTTTCCCCCGCGGTCCCAGATTCCAAGCTGGCGGCAGCGCCTCCATTGGCAGTTCTGGACAAGCCAGAAGCTCCAACCGACGCCTGACCGAGATGTAGTCATCCCTTGCCGCAGGCTGTTGGACCGAAAGCGATTCTGGCCCTGCGGCGGATCGCCCACTCCGGTTGAGACCAAGGGACACCACCAGATACCCTTCGCGCGCCAATGCTTGGGCAAATGCAGGACCGCAGTATCTCGCTGCGACCGCGTCGGCGAGAATCTCTGCAAAAGCACCCCTCTCGACATGACCCCACCGGTGATCGTCTTGCAGTTCGTCAATAAGCTCCGGGACGGGATCACCTCCCGGAAGAAGGTAGTGCCCGAGTTCATGAACGGCGAATGGCCACCTTAGAGGCGTCAGCGTCTCCAGCCATGGCACCGACACCGCGACAGCGCTCCTTGCTGCCTCGTCGGACCTGGACGACCATTCGACCCCTCGTTCGATAACCACACTGACTAGCCTTTCGTGGGTCCGACTCAATAGCGAGAGGCCGCCCGCCCGGAAGAGCAGATATGTGAGGTCTTCACGAACTCGCGAACTGGGGGGAAGATAGCGGCTGAGTTCCAAGTGGGGACCTGCTAGGCGCACGAAGTTGGATGTTGCTTCGCTAGCGAGGTCAGCAAGCAGGAAGCTGTCCGTCCAACCGTCTTCCCCCATCGCCGCCATTGCGTCAAGTATTCCCCAACAGGAAGACAAGTACCAATGGAGTCTGTTTCGAACAGAGTCGCGATACACATTGAGGAACTGCCTGGGCGCCGGGGAGGCAACAAGAGCAGCCTCATCGATCCCGCTCAGCGCTCTGAGGTGACGGTCTCGGACGTCGACGAGTCCAGACAGCAAGAGCGTGGTCTGGTCCACGTTCTTCAGCTCCGTGGGGAATCCTGCGCTGCTAAAAACAGACTAGTTTGTCCGCGTTCAGCAAGCTTCGCCGCGAGAGTACGAAAGTATCTGGCGGCTTCGTCAAGCTTGTCACCATCGAGCTCACGGCCCTTGACGGCACCTAGAATTTCGTTGACCTTACCCCCGGTCTCCCCAGAATCATGACTGTCAGTTGATTCTCGCCACACCTGAAACGGAATCAAATCACTGTATGTCCGCGGACGAGGCTCCGACATATCCAGTTGAACTATCACCTTGGAGAACGCCTCTGTCCGCTCAATCAGGAGTTGCAGATCTTCCGGCTTGACCCCGCGAGACAATGCATGGCAAAGCGAAGCGGCGTTGGAGGCGAAGCCGCTCAGAAGCGCCGCGGTCTCCGCTTGGTGCACGTACTCGATCTGTTGCCCTGTACCCAGAATTGGTTGGTTCTCCACTACTGCTGTCACTCCCGACCTCCTTGCTCCGAGACACTCCACGACGCCGACATCCACACACTATCGTACACGTGTTCGATTTCCTTGCTCTTGTGTAGAATCTCCGGGTTCTATCGGCGACGCTCAAACTTGTACGGACCACGTTAGTCCGATGCAGGCTCCGGGATGGACGCCACGCGGCTTTGCCAGGCAACGATTCCAGCTCTTGAGAAGCTGGGGCGGTGGCGCTCCGACATCAGCGCGCCAAAGTTGGGCGAGCAAGTTCCAGTTCCCCGCAATCGCGACCCCCGAGCGGCGGGCGCTCTAGTTGCCAACCCGAACGGCCCACCAAGTTGCTGCTGGCAACGCGAGCAACACCGCTGGGGCTGGAAAGGGGTGAAACGATGGCTCCGCCGCCCCAACGGCAGCTGGAACACCATCACCACCCCGGCAGCGGTCCTCTTCGATCCCACCAAGGTACGCATCGAGCGCTACCGGTA
>JARKOY010000037.1 GCA_029975555.1 Spirochaetia bacterium
AGCTGGTGAGCTCTGCCTCATCAACGATGCTGGACAAGTCGACGACGTAGACAGCCATTCCGGCACGTCTCGCTTCTTCTTGGAGCCGAGCCAAAGGCTCGGCTTCCATCCGAATATGAATCACGTAAGGTTCCATAGCAAAACTACCTTTCTATCGAATCCTGATCGGATTGTTGACATGATCCCAGTAGTAGATCACATTCGGCGACGAAGGATCACCTTCAACGATAACACGATGTGGGCCTCGCGAGTGCCGTCATCACGGTACCTCTCCTGCCACACATCACGCGCGGCGCGTCAGTCCGGAACACAGTAAATCCACATCGCCACTTCAGGAAGACGCCCGCTTACTGGCCTCATCGAAGCAAGCTCAAGATTTGGCTCCGCAAGCTCAAAACGTCCGCCTGAGTCGCGCCCATCCTGGTTTCAAACTCCCAATCATCAAGTGCTTCGAGAGTCTCGTTTATCGCTCCCGCCAGAACATCCAACTCACGCCGCGTCAGAATAACCGGAAGCTCTTCGTCACTTATGCCTTGTTCGTCACATAGCAAATCCGATTCGAGAATACGCATGCTAATCACCTCATCGCACTGTAAGAAAATACTGGTATCCAGCCGTGGGGACAAAAACGGTACCCCCATCGGGTACTCCCGGATTACGAATCACTATCGTACCATCGCTCCAGTAGGCAGACCGTCCTCCACCAAGTGGTCGCATTTCGCCATTCAATATGACGCCTTCAATATGATCCGCAAATTGTGACCGAGTCGAGATACCCGCGAACTCGCCGCCATCAACAACATGCTTGGCAAATGAATGACCTGAAGCAATTTCTTCTCCGGCCAACTGAGCCTGTAGCCCTACTGCACTCATCGCACTATCCGCGCGGGCCACGCCGTGCCCGCAGTTGTGGACGAGGGTTTGGGTGTGGCCGATGTGGTAGGTGGGGATTCCTTGGACGGTGAGGTTGTAGGCGGGCGCTTGGCGGCTGGTGGTGGGTTGGAGTCCGGTGACGGTCATGGTGTGGCCGCTGGCTGCGAGGACTTGTTCGCCGGGGGCTAACTGGTTGGCGGGTTCGTATTGGTTGTCGGTGACTGACCAGAAGGGGTGGTCTTCGGTGGTGGTGATGGTTTCACCATCGATGACTAGGTCGGTGACGGGGTTGATGTCGCTGGGTAAGAAGACCGACGGCACGGCTGGAAGTGGCCTGCGCGAAGGCGCTGACGATTACCCCCGGCCCACTCCGGTTGCCAGCCAGGCCGGGCGCCTTCTGTCGCAGACCAGAAGAATCACGCTAAAATGACATCATGGATCACGCAATCGTCGTGGGAGCTGCGGATGTCCACTACGACGATCGTGGCGCCGCCAAAGCTGCATTGGTGGTCTGCAACGAATTAACCTTCTCCGTAGCAACGTCCGAGCACATAGCCGACATCTCCCCCACAGAACCGTACGAGTCGGGAGCATTGTTCAAGCGGGAGCTCCCTGGCATTCTGGCAGTCCTCGATCTCGGTCCTCACCTCGACCTGCTGGTGGTCGACGGCTACGCCACACTTGACCCCGAAGGCCGCCCTGGGCTCGGAGCACGCGCTTCGGAGGAACTCCGCATACCGGTTGTCGGCATTGCTAAAACCCGATTCCTTCCAGCGACACACGCCATGGAGGTACTACGCGGCAAGGCGACACGGCCGCTGTACGTCACATCTGCCGGAGGGCTTGAGATTGCCGAGGCAGCGCGGATCGTGATCGAAATGGCGGGGCCAAACCGCATTCCAGACGCGCCCGCTAGAGCAGATCGCCTCGCACGTGGCCTTACCCAACCGCGCAATCACCAGCACACAACCTGATTGGCGTCTGGAGGTGTCCACAAATGCCGCTCGACAAGATAACTACTACAGATCGGTCGCCGTCGAGCGAATCAGATCAGCGAAGTCCGGCGCCACGACATCGACAACTTCCAGAGCATTATCGCGCTCCCAACCCTCATGAGTAAGGGCCCACCGTGCAAGCAGCCAGAGCCCCTCGCGTGTACGATTCCGGCATCTGTGCTGTAGCAAAGGATCCGTAACAGACACACCGTTTCACAATGAAAAACACGAGATCCAAGATGCGACCGCTTCGCCAGGACGGCTGATCCTCCGTCAGAGCCGCGAGCATCACAGACACTGTCGGCTCGGCTGCCGAATAGATGGTTCCCTGCGAGAAGACGAACTCTTCGATCTCATTCCACGCTGCTGAGGCCTCCGAAATATCAGAACTCGACAGGAGCGCACACAACGCTACGCCAACCTTGGTTGCCGGTCCGACGCTCACCTTGTACTCAGCCCAGTCAACGGAGTCAATCAGACGCTCAGCTATCGAATTCACGCTTTCAATCACCCCACGGCCCTCCCGAAGCCCCCCGCGTGCCCGGTGGAAAAAGGGAGCGCTGATAGACCTGACACTGCTGACAAACAGTACCTTCGACCCACTCAGGACCATTCGCGGATTCCAACGTACGCCAGCCGAAAGGACGACTCATCGGCGTTCCCGGCTGCATTTCTTGGATGCGAGCCTCAGCATGAACCCCATCGAGGTTGCCGACCGTCTGCAATTTGCCATCCGTATCACTAAAACTCACGTACCAAGGACTGCTCCGGTCTGGAGCCCCGTTGGGCTTAGTGACAGGACTGGGATCCGGCACACTTCCCGGCCC
>JARKOY010000043.1 GCA_029975555.1 Spirochaetia bacterium
GCCGGCGACCTTGGCACCCGTCCGGGTGACGGTGTCGACGATCTTGCGCGCCGACGAGTCAATGACCTCATGGTCATAGGCCCGAAGCCTGATGCGGATCTTTTGTCCCGCCACGGTTGTTCCTTCTACTCGTCCCTGCCGAAATCCGGACCCGAAAATGGCCCAAATCCCGCCCAACATCGCTTGTCAATGCCGTATTGCTCGACCCCCGCGGTCGGGTGTGTCGCACATGGCTCACCGCACTACCCACAAGCCCTCTGTTCAGATGCTTGCCAGCCCGCAGCGCTCACCCCGAAGGACGACCGCCAGCGCAGTGGGCAGTGCCCACATCCAGCTGGTGCGGCTTCACCGGCGGCCACACGCCAACCATTGGAAGCCTGCGCTCCGAGACCCTCGTCCGTTCGTCCGGCCTCGGCAGCTCATCTGCCTTATCCGCGGCGCACGCACAACAGCCCCAAAGGAGCAACCTGTAAATGATCGCACACAGCGCCCCGCAGATTCAAATCGGATAGCGCTTTGACTGCCCTCGGCAAGGGTCAAACACCAACGGGTGGGACCGAGTCTGGTTCTCCAGGTGGTTCAAGACCCGCAGATATGCGCGCGCCTCATCGAGGCCGCCCATGCACTCGTTCAGCTTACGCCGCCTGGCCTCATATCGTTCCGCATGGGCCTGCAGCTCGGCACGAAGGATCGGCAACGAGCACGGTTGGGCTCGCACACGGAGCTGCCCTGACTTGGGCCACGATTCCCGGTTTCGATGTTGATCATGGGATTGGCTAGGTGTGTCGTGTTTGGGGTTGCGCACTAATGGGGGGGTTGTGAAGCTCTCAGTGTGGCGTATGTGCGGACGGTGATCACCGGGTCGGGGGCGACGGCTGTTCAGATCGTGTGGAAGTCGGTGCTTGGTTCCCGCGATATCGAGCATGTGGGTTCCGCGCATAGTCCGGCCGAGGTCGAGGTGTTGAAGGCGGCCGCGGTGCAGCGGATCGCTGCCGGGCAGGACCCGTTGCCCTGGTGGCTATTGCCAATGATGGCGGCCGCAGATCGGCAACGGCAAATGTCATGAGAAACTGGACCGCTGGCTTCACCCCCGCGGGCGAGAACAATCCAACATTGAAAATACGATTGGGATATTCTGGATGAACATACCCGAACAATACGCGGCAACCAACTCTGACTACCGGCTAATAGAAGCCGAGACCGCACGGGCTGTGAATCTGCGGGGGCGTCTCCCCGCGTGGCCTTTCGTGGCGCGGTCAGGTTTTGCCTCAATTTTTGAGTTTGACTATGTCTTAGGAGATTTTGGGCGAGTCTTGGAACAACTTGCTCGAGTGTATTGCGATAAATCGGTGCTACTGGTTGGTTTAGAACCGAGGTACTATGAATCGGCTTTTGGGGTTTGGCCTGCGCTCCGATTTGATTCATGCTCGGTGCGCGAGAGGTATTGGGAGACCCTATATTGGGAGCCTGGGACGGGGGTTATAGGGAATCTCGGAGATACGTTGAACGTGCTCGCCATCGCTGGGTCGTCTGGCAAGTGGGGAGTTTGGGGTCAGCGTGATTGGGAAGTGGGGTTGCTACTGACTCCGGACCGAACAGGCCCATGGTGTGATGAAGGCGTACGGTTTTTTGGTCGCGATCTTGATTTGGACGATATTCGCGGGCCTGAGGGCTGGACGCTCCCTTTGACCGAGGATATGTTGGCAGAGTTCTGGGGCAATTTTGATCGCCGGGGTATGGGTGAGAAGCATTTCTGCCTAGCCGAGAGGCCCCGTCAGTTAGCCACGGCGCGTTTCTGAGTTCCACAACCGTGTCTGAGCTAGGGTTTTTCGATACGCGAACAATTTCGGAGGCCATCCTCTTCCGATGACCTCTGGTACGCAGCGGGCGTTGGCTGCATTGAGACTGTCAGAAAATCGGTGTGTGAGGGTCGGGTTTGATCCGAGAGGAGATGGCCGTGCCTAACACGACCGATGTCGTTGTTGACGACGAGATGATTTATCCCGTGCCCGGGACGGAAGCACGCACCAATCCTCAG
>JARKOY010000063.1 GCA_029975555.1 Spirochaetia bacterium
CTGCCCCTCAGGCTGTCGACCTTGATCGTCGAGACTGCCGATCCGACTACTCGTGCGATGCGCATGTCCGATCAACTCTCCGGTTGTGCGTCGTCGCCGGCGACCTCCGAGGTGCCATCCGTGGCCACCGTGACCTGTTCGTCCGCTCCCACAGCAGGGAATGTCCTGGCGAACAGCAGATATGCCACCATCACACCCGTGATGCCGGCGGCGAGTTTGCCCACGATGACCGCTGCGATCATGTCTGGCATGACACCGGCGGTGAAGCCCAGGTGGTCGCCGAAGGTGAAGGCCGCTGACACCGCGAAGGCACAGTTGAGAATCTTGCCCCGGGCATCCATGTTCTTCATGATCTCGAACATCGCGATGTTGTTGGCGAGTGTTGCGATCAAACCACCGGCTGCGGTGTCATTGATTCCGATCAAATGGCCGAAAGCAGACAGCGGTTTCTGGCCAAATGTGACAATCAGGTGAACTGCAGGGAACGCGCCGGCCAAAGCCATCGCGATCGATGCGACGATGGCGAAGCCGTCGGTCACCGGCAGCATTTCCCATTCACCGGTGAGGATCATCACACCGGTCATCTCCTGGAAAATCCCAATCACCAGACCGACCGAGATCATGAAGACCAAGCCTTTGCCGAATGCCTCGAATCCTCTGGTCATGGCATCGGGCTTGAACCACAAGCCGACAGCGATCAGCGCGGCTGCCAAGATGATCGGAACGGTCTGACGCAGCACCCAACCGGCCGGCATACCGGCGATCAAACCTGAGACCACCACACCGATCGGGATAGTGACGATGCCAGCCAGCACACCGCGGGCCAAGAAGCCGCGATCGTCCTTATTGATGATGCCCAGCGCGACCGGAATCGTGAACACGATCGTCGCACCCATCATGGCGCCCAGGACCAGGCCGGACAGCTTCTGTGCGTCCGGGTTGTCGGTCAGTGCCTGCGCCAGAGGCCAGCCACCCATGTCGTTGGCCAGCAGAGTTCCTGCGAACATTGCAGGATCGGCACCGAGGAAGCCATAAACCGGACGGATGACCACGCCCAACACTTTCGCCAGAATCGGCGACAGAGCGTAGACACCTACCATGGAGAGCGCCAATGGCCCCATGGCATTGATACCGTCTTCGAACTTTTCCCCCAGGCCAAACTTATTACCTATTGCGCGGTCCAAGCCGCCCAGCACCATACAAATCATCAAGATCCATATGATGACCTCGTTAATTCCCACGGAATTCCCCTCATCCCTGAGTCGCGTCCGCCCCCAGACGCTCAACGCACCGCCCCGTGCGTTTGTTCGTCAGTCTAACAATGGAAATCGATCTTGCCTAGGCTTTGCGACGGTCAGCCGAGGAATCCTCGGAAACAGCTAATCTGCGCTTGTCAGGAACATCTCGAGCAATCCGATGAAACGTTAAAGCGTTGATTGAGGTGACTGGGCCGGGCAGCGGCCGACTCGAGCGCAGGCACCCTTGCTGCGCGCTGGGAAGCCATCCGGGGCGCAGTGATGTCAGCTCAACATCCGGCAAAATCGTGACCGAGCCGAAAAACCCGGCACACCCAAAGACCTGCACTCAAGACATTCTCAGTGAGCACCGACCGACGTACCGAAACCCTGGATATCCGGCCGGCGCGCTAAATGTCGGGGTCACCCGTGAGTTTCGACCGGCTGTGTCTGTTGGGACTGCTCTGCCTCATCCGGCGCATCAAAGGTCTCATCGACAACTCTGACTGTGTGCGACGAAATGGCTGCGGCGTTCAGCACCGCGGACCACGATTTCACGTCTGGACGTTGGCGCAGCAGTTGGCGGCGTTCCCTTTCGGTCATGCCGCCCCAGACGCCCCATTCGATACGGTTGTCCAGCGCCTCTGCCAGACATTGCGCCCGTACCGGGCATCCCATGCATATCGTCTTCGCTCTTTTTTGGTCTTTGCCCTCGGG
>JARKOY010000085.1 GCA_029975555.1 Spirochaetia bacterium
CCCCCCCCCCCCCGCCCCCGTGCATCATTGTATCTTTCTCTTTTATATCCAGGTTATATCTAGGGGCGCGTGTCCCCTTATTCTATCGCCGCCTCGTAGCGCGCCGCGACGGCCTTCCAATCGATCACGTTGTAGAAGGCCTCGAGGTAGTCGGCCCTGCGGTTCTGGTACTTGAGGTAGTAGGCGTGCTCCCATACGTCGACGCCGAGGAGAGGAATGCGCCCCTCGGCGAGGGGGTTGTCCTGGTTGGGGGTGGACTCGATGAGGAGCTTCTTGTCGGGGCTGAGGGAGAGCCAGCCCCAGCCTGAGCCGAAGCGCGCGAGGGCAACCCTGGTGAATTCGGTTTTGAAGGCGTCGAAGCCGCCTAGGTCACGATCGATCGCGGACGCGAGGGGGCCTGTTGGTTTGCCGCCGGCGCCGGGGCCTATGAGCTCCCAGAAAAGGCTGTGGTTGTAGTGGCCGCCGCCGTTGTTCCGCACTGTCGTCCTGATCGCTTCGGGCAGCTTACCCCAGTCGCGCACAATGGCCTCGATGCTCCAAGAGGCGTATTCGGTACCCTCTACGGCTTTGTTGAGGTTGGCGACATAGGCGCCGTGGTGCTTGTCGTGGTGGATGCGCATGGTCTCGGCGTCGATGTAGGGCTCCAGGGCATCGAAGGGATATCGTAACTCGGGAACTGTGAATGACATAGTATAACTCCTTTATGAGATGTTTGTTATATATTCAACATCTCATATTGTAAAAATAATGATATATTGGGCGTAAGGAAAGTAGAGGACCGGTCAAAGAGGTACGAAGCAGCCTTCGTGGGGGCCTTCATGGCGCGCCGAGGCCTTGAGAAGACCTCGTAGGTGCACGTCAAAAAGTTGGGAGACGGCCTTAGGGGTGTGCGCCAGTTTTTTGTTGTTGGTTTTTGTTGACAAGAATGGAGGAGGGATTCTATACTGACGTCGATGTCATTATGTTTTTAAAAACATAACGGTGGAGTGAATGGCTTTTTCTTTTTATATTCGTATACCTTTTACGTCGAACGGGTCGTTTTTCGGCCCCGGCGTCAACGAGCTTCTGCACAACATCGACGTCACCAACTCGCTCTCTGCGGCGGCGAACATGATGGGGATGTCCTACTCCAAGGGCTGGAAGATCATCCGTACCGCAGAGAAAAAGCTGGGATACCCGCTGACGGTGAGGAGCATCGGCGGGGCAAGGGGAGGGGGCTCTTCGCTCACTAAGGAAGGTCGCTCTTTCATGGAGCGCTACGATGCCTTCGTGGCAGACGCGCACGAGGCGGTCAAGGCTTGTTTCGAACGCTATTTCCCTGAGGCACAACAGTGAAACTTATCCGTACACAGGACGCAGTGGGGCATGTGCTCTGCCACGACATGACGCAGATCATCGTGGGCGTGACCAAGGATGCCCGCTTCCGCAAGGGGCATATTGTCAGGGAAGAGGACATCCCCGTCCTTCTCTCCATGGGCAAGGAATACCTCTACGTGTGGGAGAAACAGGAAGGCATGCTCCATGAAGATGAGGCCGCCGAGATCCTCTGCGATGCCGCTCAGAACGATCACATGCAGAGAAGCGAGGTCAAGGAGGGAAAGATCGAGCTGAAAGCTACCTCCGAGGGCCTCCTGCAGGTCGACGTGGAGCGGCTTATGCGCATAAACAGCCTCGGCGAGGTCATGATCGCCACTCGCCGAAACTTTTCCAGAGTGAAGGCAGGCGACAAGCTGGCCGGCATGCGGGTCATTCCCCTCGTCATCGATGCGGAGAAGATGCACAAGGTCGCGGCGATCGCCGGACCATCTAACCCACTGCTCTCCATAAGGCCGTACCTTATCAGGCGCTGTACGATCCTCGTGACCGGCAACGAGGTCAAAAAGGGTATCATCGAAGACAGCTTCTCGCAGATCGTCGAGCGAAAGCTCTCCGAGCTCGGCGTGACGGTCTCCGCGAAGATTCTGACCGGGGACGACGAGGCGTACATCAGTGCCTGCATAAGACAGGCGGTTGCGGATGGGGCGGAGATGGTCCTCTGCACCGGAGGCATGAGCGTGGATCCCGACGACAGGACGCCGAAGGCCATCAGGGACAGCGGTGCGAGGATTGTGAGCTATGGTGCTCCCGTCCTTCCTGGAGCGATGTTCCTCGTCTCCTATCTCGGCGATGTGCCGGTCCTCGGTCTTCCTGGCTGCGTCATGTATGCCCAGAGGACGATCTTCGACGTCCTGCTTCCCCGTTTTGTGGCCAAGGTTCCCGTCACGGCCCGCGACATCGCTTCGCTCGGGAACGGCGGGCTCTGCCTGCAGTGCGAGCCCTGCACCTTCCCCACCTGCGGATTCGGCGGTGGAGGACTGTAGATCTAGATGAGTCCCATTATGATGAACCACTCCATGGCGCATATCGACGAGGAGCGGAAGGCTCTCCGGCCGAGGCATCGGCCGGAGAGCCTGACTGTCCTTGCAAGGAATCCTGGTCGAATGCACCGTGGTTTCACATGTATATAGAGAGGAGAGATGAAGACTATGAAGAGATCTCTTGTCTGCCTTTTTGTCCTGCTGAGTATCGCCGGCGGCTTCGCCCAGGGCGCTTCCAAACAGAAGATCGAACTCTTGGTCAGCGCCGCGGCCAGCCTGACCGACTGCATGAATGAGCTGAAAGCCCTCTACATGGCAAAAAACCCGTCGATCTTCATCAACTGCAACTACGGTTCCTCGGGGGCACTCCAGCAGCAGATCGAGCAGGGAGCTCCCGTCGACCTGTTCTTTTCCGCAGGCGTCAAACAGATGAAGGCCCTTGTGGACAAAGGTCTCATGGACGCCTCGACGGTCAAGAACATTCTGGAAAACCACGTGGTCCTCGTTGTTCCCAAGGGCGGGCCCAGGCTCTCCAGCTTCGAAGAGCTGCGCAGGCCCTCGGTGACCAAGATTGGCATCTGTGATCCTACGTCGTCGCCCGCGGGGCAGTACGCGGAGCAGGTGTTCAAGAACCTGGGGCTCAGTGGAGCAATCTCTGGCAAGCTGGTGCTGGCGAAGGATGTGCGCGAGGTCCTCTTCTGGGTCGAGACCGGCAACGTAGACGCGGGCGTCGTCTACTCCACCGATGCCCTGATCAGCGACAAGGTGATCGTTTCGGCCATCGCCCCGGAGAACAGCCACGAGAAGATCATCTACCCGGTCGGCGTCGTGAAGGACAGTGCCCACCCCAAAGAGGCAAAGGCCTTCGAGGATTTCCTCTTCTCCGACGAGGCGGTCAATATCTTCGCTAAGTACGGTTTTGCGGTTCTCTAGCCTATGTTCGACCTCGCCCCCCTGTACATCTCCCTCAGAGCCGCCCTGCTGTCGAGCGCGATCGTCTTCGTCCTCGGCACGGTCGTGGCCCGACTCTGCTATACCATGAAGGGGAGGGGGGCGACCATCGTGGAGACGATCCTCACCCTGCCCCTTGTGCTCCCGCCGACGGTCCTGGGTTTTTTTCTCCTTGTGCTGTTCGGCAGGAACGGACCTTTCGGCCTCTTGCTGGCTAGGATGGGACTGCGCGGCGTCGTTTTTTCCTGGCAGGCTACCGTCATTGCGGCGACGGTGGTGTCCTTTCCGCTGATGTACCGTTCTGCAAGGGGCGCGTTCAGGCAGATCGACCAGGAGCTCATTTGGGCGGGGCGGACCCTGGGCATGTCCGAGTGGAAGATCTTTGTGCGTGTCATGATCCCCGAAGCCTGGCCAGGGCTCATGGCGGGCCTGGCTTTGAGCTTCTCTCGGAGCTTGGGAGAGTTCGGGGCCACTCTGATGATAGCAGGCAACATTCCGGGCAAGACGCAGACCATGCCCATGGCCATCTACTTCGCCACTGCCGGGGGCGACATGCGGACGGCGTGGATATGGGTTGGAATCATCGTGGCGATTTCGTGCGTATCCCTCGCGCTGACCACACACTTTGACGCGGGGAGGAAGGGATGAGCCTTGAAGCGGCGCTGTATCTGAGGCTGGACTCTCCCGATTTCTACAGGCCTTTCGTGCTCGAGGCGCAGTTCAGCGTGGCACAGGGCGAGATTCTCGGATTGCTCGGGCCTTCGGGAAGCGGCAAGAGCATGACCCTCAAGTGCATCGCAGGGATTATCCGCCCCGACAGGGGGCATGTCCGCCTCAACGGTAGGGTTTTGTTCGATAGCGAACGGAAGATTGATCTGCCTGCTCGCGAGAGAAGGGTAGGCTACCTCTTTCAGTCCTACGCCCTCTTCCCCCACATGAGCGTCATCAAAAATGTGGCGAGTGGCATCGGACGCAGCAAAGGAGAATCCTACCGGGAGTGGAGGCAGCGCGCCGAGCGATGCAGCAGGCAGTACATGGAGATGCTCCACATAGGGCATTTGGCCTCCCGGTATCCCCGGCAGATATCGGGCGGCCAGCAGCAGCGAGTCGCCCTGGCTCGGCTTTTCGCCTCCCAACCGGAGGCAATCCTCCTGGACGAGCCCTTTTCCGCCCTGGATGCGGAGCTTAAGGACGCCATCGGTGACGAGCTGAAGAAAACGCTGCTCTCCTACGGCTGTCCTGTCATCTTGGTCTCTCACAACGAGGAGGAAGTGAGTCGCTTCTGTTCGAGGACGATTCGCATCAGGGAGGGGTGGCTTGAATCCCCGAGTGAATTGCGTGTGCCCGCCGCTGGCGAGGGGTGAGTTCTTCCTATTTTTTCGCCGAGAGGACGACGCTCTCTTTTTTCGTTGTGACGAGGATGGCGAGGACAGCGCCCCAGAGGAGGGCCGAGGCAGCAGCCTGGTAGAGGCAGAATACCCAGCTTCCGATTCTGACCGCGCCCGTGCCGACGGCTACAGGCAGGCCGATCATGGCTCCCATGCCGATGAGGAATGAGGGAAGGAGCGAGGCATCCGCGTCCTTTGCGAGGGCATTGAAGCCGTTTACAAGGAGCCCTTCTTCGCCGCCCCCAGCATGTTCCGAATGGCGCCGAGGTGATAGGCCAGATGGGCGAGGCTGGCCAGCGAACCCGTCAGGCTCTCTTCGTCCCAATCCTTGGAGCCGTTGAGTGCGTTCATCCATGCGTGGCCCTGTTCCTTGAGCTCGCGCCTCAGGGCCTCCCACTGTGCATCGTCGACGGTCTGGAGTTTCCAGGAGCCTTGCCAGTCGGCACTTTGGAAAGGGTTTTCCCCTGCGGCCCAGCGGTTCATCAGGGTCAGACTGAAAAGAAGGTGGTTGGCGTGCCCGGCGATGCTGGATTCGCCGGGCACGATGCGCCGCGAGGCCTCGGCGGCGCTCAGGGAATCCAGGGTGCCCGCAAGGCCAGCCGAGGGGTCTCTGTCCAGAATCCAGGTTCCCTGACCCGGCGCAGGTCCGTCGACGAGTTCGGAGAGCAGCGTGTGTACACACCTAAAAAGCATTTCAGCATTGATGGAATTCATAGGGCCTCCTTTTTTGACGGCAATCGTGAGGTGTACAGTATGCCATTATCGCACATTTCTGGAAGGCCGGCCCAATATTTTTTAGGCATGAAGCTGGCTTGGAGCCTCGGATTTCTGCGCGCCTCGATGGCTATGGAGGAGAAATAGCGCCTCCAGTGTTCCCTGATCAAAAATTCTTTTTCCGTACAGGGTAGGTTGGAGACCTGCATGCCGTCGGGCAGAAAGACGCCGTCTAGGATGCGCCACGCCGCGCCAGGTTCGTGCACTATGGCAGTTGAGCGCCGCAGGTCGTGGATCATGAAGCGCTGAGAGGCAAACCTGAGCGCAAAGTGGGGGGCGATGAGAGGAAGGACATCGCAATCGGGGCTGATGGCTGAATACCACAGGCCATCGACGAGTTCGGAAAAGCGGATCAGCCCCGTTATTTTCTGAGCCTGATTGCGGCAGCGCCTCGCCGCGGTGACGACGGAAAGGATATCGGGATCATTCAGGTTGTCCAGGAACATCAGTTTGCTTCGGGCGAGATGCTGTGCTGCACAGGGGCCGACGGCGCGCGCGGCCTCGCGCAGCATGGCACAGAGCACGCGGCCGGTATGGTTGTTTTTGCCGGGGCTGTCGGAGCAATATGCATCGAAGCAGGTGCGGAGGCCTGCGGCGTATCCCTGTGCAGCCGCCTTTCTCCAAATCTGGCGCGCGAGTCCGAGGTCCGTCTGAATGTCCAATGGCTCTTCGAAGAGTTCTTCGCCTTCATCTTGACTTTTGAAGTCCAGCCTGTGGTGCGGCACTGCGGTGAGGCGCGAAGCCTCTTGTGCCGCGCAGAGCAGCCCTGCAAAAGTCCCGTCGTAGCGCATGACTACCTGTCTTTCCATATATTCCATACTCAGCCCGTCTCCCACTGGAATTCAGGCTGGAAAGACGGTTCGTGTCTGAAGGCTGGATCGACGAGTATCCGGCGCAACAGCTCTGGATGATCGAGAAATCTCCAGCGTCTCACCGAAATTCCGCTTTCGACAGCAGGCCGGCTGGCACCCACAGTGTCGGCGGTGCCGATGTCCTCACATTCATCTGCGGCGAGTCTGCCCGAGACCGTAATGAACCAGCGTGCCCTGTGCATGACGACGCCGAGGGCAGGCAGGCTTGTGGCGCGGAGGCTGCCGGATCTGCGCGCCGCGACAATGCGTGCCGCCGACTTGGGACCAATACCTGGCACTCGGAGCAGGGTCCAGTAGTCTGCCCTGTTGATATCCACGGGGAACATGGCGAGGTTCCGCAGTGCCCAGCTGGATTTGGGATCGAGGCTCAGGTCGAGGAAAGGGTGAGCGGGGTCCAATATTTCCTGGGCCTTAAAGCCATAGAACCTGAAGAGCCAGTCCGCCTGGTACAGCCGGTGCTCGCGGACGAGGGGCGGCCTCGTCACTGCAGGGAGGCGCGGATCTCCGCCTGTGGGGATGAACGCCGAATAGTAGACCCGCCTGACATCAAAGGCGAGGTAGAGGTTCTCGGCAAGCGTGAGGATCGTCGCGTCGGGCTCTGGACTTGCGCCGACGACGAGCTGTGTGGTCTGCCCGGCAGGGATGCGTTGCGCCTCCGGATTCCTGAGGCGCCTCTGCCGTGCTTCCATGACAGAGCGCGGGAAGGGGCTGCGGTTTTGTCCTGCTGAGTCTTGTACGTCGAAACTGGAAACTGGAGAGGAATACACCTGTTGAGACCTCGGCCTAAGGCTCGCCGGCTCTGACATCAGCTTCAGAGGCGCGTCCGGAAGCTTTTTGTCCTCCGCGACGGAAGCATCCGGCAGAAATTGGGGTTCGAAGCCGCTCGCCCTGGCGAGGACCCTCATCGGACCGAAGATGGCTTGAGGCTTCTTGTCGGGGGCAAGGCTTGCGAGACTCGCCGAGCTCGGAAGCTCGATGTTGACCGAAGCTCTGTCGGCCCAGCGGGCTGCTTCCAGTACGAGGTTCTCTGAAGTGCCAGGGATTATCTTGAGGTGGAGGTAGCCATTGAAGTGTTCCCGCGTGCGCAGTGTCCGCGCAACATGGACGAGCCGCTCCATCGTGGCGTCAGGACACCCTATGACGCCTGAAGAGAGGAAGGCGCCTTCGATGTAGTTCCGCCGATAGAATTCGACGATGAGCCTGACGAGCTCCTCGGGCTCGAATGCAGCCCGGCGGACATCGTTCGAACGCCGGTTGACGCAGTACGCGCAGTCGTAGGCGCAGACATTCGACAACAGGACCTTGAGCAGCGAAATGCAGCGGCCGTCCGTCGCCCATGCGTGGCAGATGCCAGCCACCGCGCCTGTCCCCAGCCCTCCCGGCGTGTTCTTCCTCGCGCTCCCGGAAGTCGAGCACGAGGCATCGTATTTAGCCGCATCCGCCAGAATGGCGATTTTGTCTGTCGTCGTCATATACTATACATTAGTATAGTATATTGGCGTCTTATTGTCAATCTTTTTGTGCAGCGAACATAGTACAGGCGTGTCGGTTATTGGTGTTTAAGAATACATCTGATCCATGGCTTGCAACAATGTGGATATCGTAAAAGTGGGGCCTCTTGGGCGAGGCTTCTCTTGAGCAGGCTGGGTGTCTTTGATAAACAAACGCTGCTTACAATAGCCGAGACCGGGAATCGAACCCGGCACCTGCGCATTACGAGTGCGCCGCTCTGCCAGATGAGCTATCTCGGCTCGAAATAAACCGATCGAAATGAGCCGGGCGTACTATAGCAGAAAGAAGCCGCCTAAATCAAGGCCACCTCGCGCCCAAGAACTATCCAAGACAGCCCACGAAACCTCACCACGTATATGTTCTGAATGCTACGTATTCTGTATCGCTTCACGCCCAAGCTCCGCAGCCCCAAGAATCCCCGCTGCCCCGCCGAGCTCGGCGCGCACAAGGTAGCTGCGGATCGCCTCCACCGAATTAAGAGCCTGGATGTAGCCTCCCAGTAATCCGTGCATGCGCTGTGCGACCATGTCGAGGAGCCCTTCGCGCAGGCCAACTCCTCCTCCCACGATGATGCGGTCGGGCGCCACGGTGAGCGCGATATTGGTAAACGCGAGCGCCAGATACTCGGCTTCAAGCCGCCATGCGGGATGATCGGCGGGCAAGTCTTCGGGCGCAGTGCACCACCGGGCCGCGATGGCAGGGCCGCTCGCCAGCCCTTCGAGGCAGTCGGTGTGGTGAATGCAGACGCCTTTGAAGTCCGCATCGCCGGATGCCGGAGATGCTCCGGCGATGTCCGCCCCTGCCCTCGGAACGCGCATGTGCCCGACTTCTGGATGAAAAAATCCGCGCAGCGGCCTTCCGTCGACGAGGATACCTGCGCCCACACCCGTGCCCACCGTGACGTACACACAGACTTTTGTGCCTCTGCCAGCACCCCACTTCCATTCTCCGAGTGCCGCGGCAGCCACGTCCGTCTCGAGCCTGACGGGGACACCGAGCTCTCTCTGGAGCCTCTGAGCGACATCGATGTGGGCCCAACCAGATTTTGGGGTGTTGAGGAGATATCCCCAGCGCAGACTGCGTGTGTCGCATTCGACAGGACCAAACATGCCCAGTCCGATGGCCTCCACGGCTCGGCTGCCGCCTCCCTTCGATTCGCCCCGCCCCTTCCTTTGAACGCCCGCCGCACTCAGAAAAAAATCTGCGACGGCCGCAAGGGTCTCCTGCGGTTCTCCCGTAGGGATGCGAAGTTGTTCGATGATTTCCGGTTCTCTGCTGGAGTCATCTGGATCGAATACCGCAACGGCGCAGACAAACTTTGTGCCGCCGCCTTCTATAGCTCCCACAACCACGCTGTCAGCCCTCTTCTTGAGTATGCAGTTCTTCGAGATGCGTGGCTGCGGGCAGTTCATCCTCGAAGGGTTTTGAAACTTTGATGAAATTGGGTGGATTTCTGAAAATTGCTTTTATATAGAAGAAGAAATCGTCGTGTTCGCCGTAGTAGGCCGCTATGTGGCCGATCTGACAATACTTCGCATTTTCAAGCGCATTTTCGCCGAGGCTCGCTCGCTTCACCGAGGAGATTTCCACCCTGATGACCGCAAATGGGATTTTTTTGAGCAATTCTTCGTCGATCATCTCGAGGAGGTGCTGAATGGCGCTGGTGGAGCGGTAGTCGCGGTCCAGCACAATAAAACGAATATCGAAGGTGAAATTGCGTCCGGACACCCGCTGGATAATGGCGAATGCGACGAGGGTCTTGCCATCCCGCAGTTCGAGAAGCGTATAGGGCTGTCCCGGTGCTTTCTGCCAGTCTTTGAGAATTTCCACCATGAGATCGATCTCGACCCCAGTGAAGGCACCGCTGTTGCTTGTGACTAATTCATACTCTTTGAAGTTGAATGAAGGAAACATTCCCCTGCCTTTTTGCCTTTTTCTCAATGTTCATAAATAAATATAAGGCATGGCTACAATTCTGTAAACCATTATTTTATACACTTGTATAAAAAAGTTTGCGTGTATCGTATCTACTTACCTTATATCGACGTGGATACAATTCTTCCTTTTCGGGAATGATCTGCGGCGAAAAAGGTTACAAGCTTTTTGTTGAAAGTCGCATGAAAGAAAACTGCCAGCGCCGAACAGGCGGCACTGCAAGATCATCCATATACAGCCCATGGTGGCGGATTTTTAGAATTTAGCATCGGGCCACAGCCCGATGCCCGCCATATCTGATTCTAGCCCAGGCCAAAGAGCCAAGCTTCGAAGGCCTGGCTGGACGGCGTGCCGCCTGCTGTCTATTCGGCCCAGATCAACACAAGGTTGATCACGGTCTCCACGGCCAGCGACATCTCGGACAGAGATGCCCACTCGGTGCGACTGTGGTAGTTGTAGCCGCCGGTAAAGAGGTTGGGGGTGGGGATACCCATCTCCGTAAGCCTCGAACCGTCGGTGCCGCCGCGGATAGGCTTCATGACCGGCTCGTAGCCTGTTGTTTTGATCGCGCGGCCGAGCTTTTCGAGCACTTCAGGGTGCGCATCGAGCTTCTGTTTCATGTTGAGGTACTGCGTGGTCACGGTGAGCTTGACCTTACCTTGCGGAAACTGTGCCTCCACCGCGTTCGCGAAGACTTTGAGCGCCGCAATCCTTTCTTCCATGCGCGTAGAGGAAAAATCGCGCAGATAGACGTCGGTCCACGCGTAGTCGAGGTTCCCGGACACCTCGATGGGGCAGTAATAGCCGTACCAGCCGTCGGTGGCTTCGGGGCTCTCCGAGCGGGGCAGCATCTCTATGAAGCTCGCCGCCATGGCGACCGCGTTGGCGAGTTTTCCCCGTGCGGCGCCGATGTGGATCACTTTGCCGAAAAATTCTGCCTTCACCGAGGAGGCGTTGAAGCACTCCGCCTCGACTTCGGGGGCCTTGCCCCCGTCGAGCGTGTAACAGGCAATGGCCTTTGCCTTTTGCAGGGGAAAGTTGTCCATGCCCTTGCCTGTCTCCTCGTCGGGAGTAAAGTAGATGTCGATGGGCCCGTGCTCCAATTCCGGATGTTCCATGAACCAGGCGATCGCAGTCATGATTTCAGCGACGCCCGCCTTGTCGTCCGCACCGAGGAGGGTAGAGCCGTCGGTGACGATGATCGTGTCGTCGACGTGGTCCGCAAGGTCGGAAAATTCGGCAGGATCGAGGACGTACTGCTCTGAGAGTCGTACAGCCTTCCCGTCGTAGTGCTCGATGACGCGAGGCTGTACGCCGCTGCCAGAGACGTCGCTCGCCGTATCCATGTGCGCCATGAGCCCGATGCAGGGCGCGTTCTTCTTGCCGGGGCTGGGAGGTATGTGCGCGATGAGGTAGCACTTGTCGTCGAGCTCGACGCTAGAAACGCCTAGTTCACGCAGTTCGCGCTCGAGCTTTCTGGCCAAGTCCCACTGCCCCGCGGTGGTCGGCGTCGTTTCGATGTGTCGATTGCTCTGGGTGTCGACTTTGACATAGGTGAGGAAGCGGTTCAGCAGCGCTTCGACATAGGGTTTAGACAAAAAATTGATTGCTTTATTCATGATGTTTCACTATGACACCGAAAGGTGCCTTTGCGCAAGGGTGGCCTCGGGATTCTTGTCGAGGACGGACGGCCCGAGTATCATACAACCATGCACATTCCCACCTATCCTGAATTCGCGCCCTTGGAGCTCGGCGCACGGGATGAGCTCTATCCAGGGCTCAATTTGCTCCCAGACGGCATCTCTGAGTTCACCTTTGCGGCGCTGTACCTTTTTCGTCGCACCTATGGGTACCAGGTCTCCAAGCTGCCTGACGGGAACCTCGTGATTTCCGGGCACCTCAAAGAAAAGACATTTTTCTATCTGCCCTGCTGCTTTTCCTCCCTCGAACGGTTCGACGAGCTCATGCAGCGCTTCGACTACATGCGGCATCTCTCAGAAACCCAGGCCAGAGAGCACCGCATCGAACTGGAGGCGCGCGGCTACCTCGTCCGCGAGGACAGGGACAATTTTGACTATCTCTACGACCGCGAGGCTCTGGCGACCCTCAACGGCCGTGCGTATCACAAAAAGCGCAATCTGGTGAATGGTTTTGTGAGCACGTACAGCTGTGAGCAGCGCCCGCTCAACAGATGCCGCGTGCCCGATGCGCTGGCAGTCCTGGACGAGTGGCGGGCGACCAAGGGCGTGGACGGCGATTATGCTGCGGCGCGCGATGCGCTCGAACACTTCGATGTGCTGGGTCTCCGGGGCGCGGTCTACTACATCGGCGGGGAGCCGGTCGGCTGGTGTCTGGGGGAGCCGCTCGCCAAGGGCAAGATGTTCGCAGTGCACTTCGAAAAGGCCTGTGACAGGTTCAAGGGCATCTATCAGTTCATCAATCAGGCCTTCGCACAGTCGCTTCCAAAGCACTATCAATATATCAACCGAGAACAGGACCTCGGCGACCTTGGTCTTAGGCAGGCGAAGATGACCTACCGGCCTGTCGGATTCGTGAAGAAGTACAGCGTCTTCCATCCGGACAACGCACGTTTCATGCCTGCGCAGCTCGAGTCGCCCGCGGAGTGCGGCCCAGGAACGATCCATGAATGCCCAGATGATTAGCGCGGCTTCTCGGCCCCGCTTCGAAATTCTGCCGCTCCCCGAGGGGCCTGCGGATGAGCCTCTGCGGCGTTCGCTCCTCGCGGCGCTGCCGCCATTGTCGGAGGAGGCTGCGGCGCGCGTCGTTTCGATCAGCTTTCTTGCGGGGGCAGGGACGAGGTGGAAGGCCTCGCTCCTCGAGGCTAGGCGAGCGCCCCATGCCTGGCCCGCGGGCGATGTCGCCCGAGCCTTTCCTCTCGATGCCCCGCGGGGACTTTTCCCCGTGCCCGATTTTATTCACAGCCCGGGAGGAGAAGGACAGATCGCCATGGCCGCCTATGCCTTCGACGCGGTGCGCGATATTCGGGGACATATCGTTGTGGTTCGAGGCTGGGAAAAAGAGATCGATGCACAGGCCCTCGGTCCTGCAGGCATTGGGCCTGAGCGGAGGGTATTCTTCACTCAAAACCCGGGTGCCGACGGCCAGGTCTCTGGCCACGGCGATGCTGCCATGCAGTGCATGGCCCTGTGGCAGCATGCGCGCCATGTGGTGACGAATTTTGCCGGCGATGCAAACTCCTGGCTCACCGTGGAGCTCGCCCTGCGGGCTTTTGCGCAGTTCGACGCGCGCGGCATAGAGATCGGCGTCCTCATCCCTGTCGCCCGTACCGAAAAACCGAGCTACCCCGTCTACCTCGACAAAGAAGGGCTCCCTGCAGGATTCTGGCACGAGAAGCTCGCCGCCTCACAGCCAAAGGCGGCGCCCACTGCCTTCACGAATGTCGGCATCCGCGTCTATCGGAGCGATTGGCTCCGGCTTTCCCTGCTCGAACTCAAAGAGAAATATTATGGCACGGGCTCGGACGGAGAGGTGGGCTGGCATATTCCGGGCAACGACCCCGCAAAGCACGAGTGCGCGCTCGACAATGTGGACAACTTCCTCGCCGAAAAGGGGCTTGCGAGAGTCATGCCGATCTCGCTGCCGCGGGAATTGACGCCGCTCAAGTCCCTCAGCGAATACTCCGCCTTCGTGCGGGCCGTCCAGGAAGTGCAGCAGGAGGTCAGTGCAGTGCGCCGAGCACCATGTTGAGGGCGCCTGCGCCGAGAATGACCCATACTCCATTGAATTCCGTGAACGCGGTTATGGCGAAGGACGCAAGCACGAAGATCCACGACATGGGCATCGTGGTGCGCGGCAGCAAGGTCCAGAGCGTCATGAGGATCATCGCTATGCTCCCGGAGCGGAGGCTTTCGTCCGCCAGGTTCTTTTTGAGTGGAATATATTTCGAGAACGCCAGCGCGAGGCTCATCGCGAGCAGAGGAAAGGCGATGACCGAGAATGTCGCCGTCAATGCGCCCCAAAAGCCTGCGCGCTGCCATCCCACAAGGGTGGCTGCATTGAGGGCGATGGGCCCTGGCGTCGACTGCGCAATCGCGATGAGCGAATTGAATGCGTCGGCGCTCATCCAGTGCGGTACGATTTCTTGTTTGATGAGGCCGACGACGGACCAGCCTCCACCAAAGGCTACGATGCCCACTTTAAAGAAGGTCAACGATACACTCAGGATTTCCATACGAGTCTCCCCAGATAGAGCGCGATGATTCCCCCAATGAGGATAAAGAATGCCGCAGAGGGGAAGACTGCCAGGAGAACTGCAAGGGTGATCACTTCGATCGCGGTGCGGACCGACCATCTTCGCTTCCTCACGGTTCTCCAGAGCATCGAGCCTACGAGGCCAGGCACGACTGCGCCTGCGCCGCCCAGAAACCGTTTGAACAATTCGGTATCGCCGTAGAGGCTGATAAAACCGCCCACCAGAACGAGGGCCAGAAAAGGAGGCAGGACGACCCCAAACACTGAGGCGATGGCACCTGGCGCGCCGGCGATCCTGTACGAGCAGAGAAACGATGTGCTCAGCGCGATGGGACCGGGGAACACCTGTGCCCTCGAAAAAATACGGTAGAATTCTTCTTCTGTGATCCACCCCTGCTTTTCGAACGAGTTTTCGATGACAGGGACAATCACATAGCCGCCTCCGAGCGTAAGGGTATTTATTTTGGCCAGTGTCAAAAAAATGCGCCACGGCGTCGGCGGGACGCTTTTGGAGACGCCTTTTGCTTTTATAGGCATCGTTTTATAAAGCCTCCTTGCAATTTTGTCTCGAGCAAGCTCACTGCGGTCGCCCATGGTTATACGAAATTATGGTGCAGATGCGCAAGAGGAGTTTTTCGTCAAGCTCGCCTTTTAGCCAGGCGACTTCTCCAAAATGGAGATATAAAAGCCCCGTGCGGATTTTCTTTGTCGGAAAGAGTGCGCGGGCGGCGATTCGATAGATGCCCAGCTGCAGGGCATATTCCTGTGGCGAGAAGCGTCGGTCCGTCTTGAGGTCCAACACGACCACCTCGTCGCTGGATTCGGCCAGCATGTCCATCCTGCCTTCTATGATCCAGGGGGAAAGTCCGAGCAGAAAGGGAAATTCGAATTTCGGCGCTGCCTTGCGCAGGATGTCGGAGAAGATCTCGCTCCGGAGGAGAGGATCGAGCTCACGCCAGGCCCGCTCGAGGATCGAGCATAGCCCCGTTGTCGATCGAAGTTCGCGCGCCACCGTCGCCGATGCCGTAAACTGTCCGACAGGCTTGCCCGACGCGAGGTGGACGAAGAGCTCGTGGACGAGCGAGCCGTAGACAGTGGGATCAAGGCCCTCGGCGGTAGCAACACTCGACTCTGCGCCCGATTCGTCTGGGAGAGGCTCGAAGAGCCGTTCCAGGACGAAAGTCTCTGAAAGCTCGCGTGCGGTTGTGGCGGCCAGGCTGTCCTCCGCCGCCAGGGCGTTGAGGGCGCTCGCCGTGAGACGGTGCGGCGGTGGGACAGGAAGAGACATGCCCGGTTCCACGAACTCTGGGGGTTCTTCCGGCGCTGGCTGTGCAGGTGCCGCCCCCGCGCTTCGCGCGGCACGCACTTCTTGCTCAAAGGCCAGTGGCTCGAAGCAGCATTGGATGCCCGCAAGGTGGGCAGGGATTTGCGTGTCGACATCGGCTGCCGGGTGCATGCGGCCGGTGCTTTGAAAGAGAATGGCATGGAAGCTGTCCTGATCGTAGGCACGTTTTTCTGGGGCCGCATCGAACATGATGAGGTGATCGATCGCGCGCGTGCAGGCCACGTACAGCAGGCGCTTGGTCTCGGCCCGCTCTTTCTCCCTGCGTAGCTCCGTCGCCCGCGTCTGCAAAATGTTCGAGCCGCCTTCGACTCGATCGTGGAAGCCGATGTCGACCGTGTAGAAGCGGGTCTTGCCCTGCGTCGATTCGAGCACCCCCCAGAGCTCGCTGCCTGCATTTCTGTTCGTCGCCGACTCCATCCATGGAATGATGACGATGGGGAATTCGAGCCCCTTCGCCTTGTGAATGGTGAGGAGCTGGACGCCCTGGCCTTTGCCTTTAGGGGCCACATTTGCGTCGAAGCTCTGTTGCTGCCCTATGTAGCCGCGCAGGGTGGCCAGGAAAGCCTGGAGGTGACCGCCGCGCGCTTCGGTGTCCGCGGCGATCGTGCGCAGGACGTTCCAGTGGTCGAGGTAAGGGCGTCGCTGTGGATCAGCGCGGATCGAGCGCTCGAGCTGCGCGTGCTGCCAGATATGTGCGACGAGCTCCATGAGCGGCAGGTGATCCGAGACCTGCCGCAATGCATCGTAGAACTGGAGCATGGTGCGCACCGATTCACGGTCTTGGGCGCTCAGCGTCTCAGGAATTCCAGCCTCAAGGTCTGCAAGGCTCCGTTGTTCGGTGAGGATCGCCACGTATCCATCGTTCGATATCCGGCACAGAGGACTGCGGAGCACCGCGGCGGTCGCAAAGAGATCGTGCCCGTCGAGCAGCAGGCGCAACAGGTAATAGAGATCATTGACGGGCTCTTCGGAGAAGAGGCTTGCGGCGGTGTCGGTGAAAAAGGGAATCGCGAACATGCGCAGATATTTTTCAAGTTCATATTGACGGCTCGTCGTGCGCATGAGAATGGCGATGTCGCCGTATTCTGCCTTTCTCAAGGCCGGCTGTGCCTCAGCCCTTGGAACTGTCCCACTGGGGGCCTGGGTGCGGACAAAAAGAGGGGTTGACGATTCGACCGCGGCGCGAATCCAGCGCGCGAGGCGGTACGCAAGCGTCTCTTTCGTCGACAGAAGCGTGCCGCACGGATCCTGCGGCTCCTGCGGCGCCATCTCTGCGGTGATGCAGTGGTATTCGATGCGCGGCGTAAAGTCTTTCGGTTCCTCCGCAGCGTGGGCTTCCATGGTCTGATACGTCGCCTCGAAGTGCCGTGGATGCGTGCTGTCTGCTGGCTGCATGACTGCGCTGAAAGCTGCGTTGAAGAATGCTATGAGGCGCCGCGCGCTCCGATAGTTGCGCACCAGCGAAAACCGCGAGGCTCCAAGCTCCTCGGCGAGGGATTTGAAGACGCTGACGTCCGCCCCGCGGAAGAGGTAGATCGACTGCTTCTCGTCGCCGACGAAGAACAGCTTGCCCCTGCGGACCTGTTCTCCATCCCCGCTCAAAAGCAGAAGCAGCTGCTTCTGCAGCTCGTTGTTGTCCTGGAATTCGTCGATGAGAATGTACTGAAAACGCGAGGCCCAGTACCGACGCACCTCTTCCTGGCTTGAAAGAATGTCCACCGCGAGCGCGCCGAGGTCTTTGTAGTTCATGATGTTGGCGCGGCGCTTTTCCTCGCACAGAAGGTCGGCGTACTCGTCCAGACGATCCATTATGGCGTAGTAATCGGGCAAAAATCGCTCGAAATCCACGATCTGCGAGATCATTGAGAGCCGAGACTCGTCGCGGAGCTCTTTGGCGAGAGCCTTGATGGCGGACTCCGTTTCGTTTTTGCCTACGCTCCTCAGGTTGATGGCGTTTTCGGGGCGCTGCATGTAGGCGAGGAATGCGGCGAGCTCCGCTGAGGTTGGGCTGCCGGGCGGGGCACCGGAAGATAGAAAGACTCTCGCGGCCCGGATGGCCTGGCGAGTTCCTTCTTTGAAGCCTGCAGGAGGGGCGTTTTTTTCCTTTTCGAGAATCTGCTCCGCGATGCTGCGCATCTCTTCCGCCACCTGCGAGGCCGTACGCCTGAATGCTTCCTCGCCGAGGCGCGCCGAGGCGCGGCAGATGTGGCGGCCCTTCCAGTGAGGCCCGACGTTCGCGCTCCCGAAGGACGCGAAGAGATCGCGAACCACCACGTCGAAGCCGAACGCACTCAGGAGGTTTTGCAGCCCACTGGCGTCGCGGTTGTCGAGCACGTAGCGATAGGCCACCTTGGTGGCAAGCTCCGCGCAGGCCACATCGTCGAGCTGAAAATCCGGCGTATAGCCGTAGAGGGCCGCTGAACCCGCGACGACCTCGCGACAGAACGAATCGAGCGTCTGGATGTGCGCATTGACGAGGCGGTCTGCCAGGCCCGGCCGCGGGCTGTCGAGCGAGTTGAGCGCCTCATGCACCCGCTGGAACATCTCGGCGGCTGCCTTGCGCGTAAAAGTCAGGGCGAGGATCTGTTCAGGGTCGATGCCCTTTTCCAGCACGAGGTAGAGAAAACGGCCGACCAGGGCGCGCGTTTTTCCCGCCCCCGCGCCTGCCGTGACGACCGCGGTCTCTTCGGTGCAGGCTGCGTTGCGCTGAAATTCGTCAAGGCTCAGGGCCTCGAGAGCTCCATTGGGGGACATCGCTACAACTCCAAGAAATACCAGTATCTGCAGAGCGGTTTGAATGCACAGTCGCTGCAGACCTCCCTGTCGGGGGCAGTGTCGAGCAGTTCGCCGCGCTGTACCGCTCCTGCGGCGCGCCCGAGCATGTCAAGGATTGCTGCACGCACGGAGGCTGTGTCTTCTCTCCGCATGTAGGCAGGCCTAATGGACACCGCAGCTGGCGGTCTGAGATATGCCACTGCCTCGGCCTTTTCTATCGACCAGTACAGGGCACCCTCTACGATTCCTCCCGACATTTCGAGCATGAGTGCGTAGGATGGAAGCTGTATCTCTTTGACGCTGAGGCCTCCGCCATCGTTTTCTGGCTCTGTGCCGCTTGTGGATTCGATGTCGTTCTGCTCAGGCTCCTGTGCGCGGAGCCTCATCTCTGACACAGAAGGGATGCGATTTTTCTTGTAGTCTACGATGACATAGCATGATAGGTTGCCGAGGCTCTCGTCGATCCGACTGAAGACACAGTCTATTCTCCCATTGAGTACGGCGCCTTCGTGTTCGAATGTGTACGAGACCGGTATTTCGAAGCCTTTGCGCGCGTAGTTTGGGAATGCTGTGCGCTCAAAAAGCCAGAGTTCTCCAAGGCGGTGGCGGGCCCGATCGATGAGCGTCTGAAGCGTGGGGCGCAGGCCGGGCCCATGCTCCGCAAAGATCTTTTCCAGCGTGGTGCGGGCGGCAACCTCGAAGGCCTTGTGGAACTGCGCCGGGGCTTCGGCTTCGGAGATGTCTCGAGGCAGGCTCCGCACGGTGCGCTGATAAGTCGCGTGTAGGAAGTCACCGATGATGCGCGCCGTATCGTCGTTCGCGTAGATGTCTACGAGGTCGATTCTCTGTGCAAACCACCGGAACGCACAGCGCATTCGGTCTTTGAGAGAATGAGGGCTGAACACCGCCACGTTTTTTTCGAAGTCGAAGCTCTGCGTCGCCTGCAAAAATCGGGCCGACACCCCTGGGGTGACGGGGCGTGGATTGGCATAGCTGTGCGTCCTGGCGTCACGCTCAGGAGAGGCCCTCGACGGGCGTAAAGGGAGCATCCTCCTCGTCGCCTTTTTCGATGGTGGGCCGAAGAGGGGATGCGCCACCTCATAGCCCTCGAGTCCCTCGCGCGCAAAAGAATATTCTGTGCGCCCAATGCCGTGCATCGCCAGAATCTCTACGACGTCGGCATCCATCATCGGCCCGGCGATCGCAGAGAGCTCAGGCGGCAGCGCGCTTTGGTTTCCTAGCGAAAAAGCCAGCCCTGTCTGAGAGGCTCCAATGACGTACTGGACGATCGCTGCGAGCCCCGAGGCTGCCTTGTAATCGTACACGTGGACCATATTCTCTTCTAGAAGCGGGATGTAGCTCTTTGCGTTCAGCGCTATCATATACAGCTCGAAAGGCATGAATGGGCCGAGCCGCAGCGCCGCCTCGCGCTCTACCCACGACTGCAGTTCGTCGAGCGCCATCCGCATGGGGCGGTCTGTGCGGGTGTCAGCGCTGAAACGGCTGGTATCTGCCCAATGTTCGATGAAACCCAACACCTGTGCGTAGAGACGTGAGAAGGATTCCGCCCCGACGATGTCGCTGATGTCCCGCCAGAGCCTTTCGTACATCTGCGCACATTCGGGCGTACAGAGGCCGATCTGTTCGGATTCTTTCCACAGGCGGTGGACGTAGGCCGCATCCGGCGACGGTGAGGGGATGTGTGCGCGCAGCGCGGTGTGGCGAAGTGCATTCCAGCCATCGGGGTTGCGGCTTTTGATGCTCTGGATGGCACAGAATGCATCGATGGTATCGAGGGTCAACCCTTCGCGCGCCGCATTCTGAATCGCGCGCAGAAGGCGCCCGAAGGCTGTCAGCGAAAGCGGCTCTCCCCATCGGACCGAGAGTGGTATGCCGAAAGCATCGGCGGTCTGTCGGATCCACGCAGCTTTCTGAACATTGAGTCGGCAGACCGAAACCGCGATATCCTCGGGATCATAGCCCTCCGAGATCAGTGTAGAAATTTCACTCAGGACGCCTTCGATCTCTGTAAGGAAAGAGTCGAATTCGTAGTATGGAAAAAAGATCTGCGCCCCGACGGCGGCGTATTCCCCTCCGGGTGGCGCGATGTCCGGAAAGACGAGCCGGGAGCCGCCGGTGGCTTCCCACGCCCCCTCCACCAGGCCAAGCCGCGCGAAGTCGGCCTTAAGCCCGTACGCCCGCACCTCTGTCCCCGACGGCAGCGCGAGCGGGGCCAGGTGCCCGTCGAGAAGGTGGTTTTGTCCCAGATAGTTCCGGTAGTGGTGCGCCAACAGGCCGAGTTCTTCGAACTCTTCCTGCAGAAAGCCGTAGGGGAGAGGCTGGCGCTGGTCTTTTCGCAGAGCTTCGACTTCGTACAGACACGGAATGAGCCCCACGAGCCTGGAAAGCTGGGTTGTCGATGCCTCTGTGGACGGCAGAAGTCGCTTCAGGGAGAGCGCTTTCCCGGGGCTGCCTTCCTGCGCGTTGAGCACTTCGAGGGCCCATGCCCACCTGTCCACGGGCTGAAGTGCGCGAAAACCCTCACGCTCCCGCAGTGTGGCGCAGTACCGTAGGAAATGTTCGAAGCCCAAGAACCGGTCGAGCGCTACGGCCCTGCATGCTCCCGATTTCACCAGCGCCTGAGCCCACGAATCCGCGCTGTCCTGGGAAGGAAATACGAATATCGCCCCAGGATTTTCAAGGTGTCGGCGGATATCGGCGCCGAGAGGCGTCTCGATGAGCGCGGCGTAGCGTTCCATAGTCATGCGCGCGCAGCCGATGCCACCTGTTCAAGCATGACATTCGTCATGTAGCCTGCATCCGCAGCCCGATGTATGAGGAGTGCGGCCAGGTTTTTCCACAACGCCAGTGCCTTCCTCTCCCCGCCGAGCTCAGTCTGGCCGATCGAGTCGGTCCACGCGCAGGCCGGCAGCAGCCACACGAAGGTCTCAAAACGCTCTTTGTTGAAATATTCTATTCCACGATAATGATTTATTCCGAGAGCCGCGCGCATGAGCGGATCGGAAAAGGCCCACCCGAGTATCTCGTACGCACAGAGCCTTAGGCCTGCATCGAAAGGAAGCGTCGTTTCGAGCCTGGGGAGTTGCCTGTCTTTTCTCAACGCCCATGCGATGGCCACTTCGATGCTCATCGAGACATCGTGCTCTTCCTCTGCTTCGGGCATGGTGCGGCTCAGCTCCAGCGCAAATTCTTTGAGTTTTTTTGCGATGCGGTATTCGTCGATCACATGGCCGACCTCCGTGCTCAAACCGTCCGCGGCAAAGGATCGTCTTAGCGCCTCTACAAACGAATACACGAGCAGAATGAGCCTGGAGCGCGGATCATCGAGCTGCAGCGTCCCTGCTCCCGTCTCGACTGCTCCCGGGCGGTACAAGGTGGCGAGCACGGTTTTCAGCCAGGAAACAGCATCCCGAACAGCCTCGCTCCTGGATGCAGCATAGGTGTCATCCTTGCCTGCCACTGCGCAGAGCCGCGAAAAGAACATCTCCGAGAATATCGATGCCCGCTGGATGGCTTCGGCTTTGGAGAGGTCTGGTACCGCTTCGACATTGCTCAGACTGCTGATCGCATTGTGGAGTGCCCGAAAAAGGTCGGGCTGGTCCGCTTCAAGCAGGGCATCGTCGAGGTCGGCGATGCCCTTCGAGTCGACGATCTCGTAGAGCCGCGCATAGCGGCCCTCGGTGTCGTGCACGTTCGCAATCTCGAGGAAGACCTTGCTCTGATAGCCCTCGAGCGGCACCGAAAGTCCGTGTGCGGCGATGTCTTCGCTGCGGTAGATGTACCACAGGCCTGAACGGATTTCGTGCAATATCACATAGTTGTCCGGCGAAGCTTCCACGCCGAGGGCCCGGGCGAGGGTCACGGTTTCAAGGCGCTTGGTGCCCTGGGGCGTCTTCTGCGCAAATGCGCAGGACGTGTGGATGCGCCCGGAAGTGCGCTCCCAGTGGTTGTTGTAGCATACGAGTGCGCGTTGCTCGCCTTGTCCATTGGTGTAGGCGAAGACATTCTCGTCGATCGTGGAGTCGTCCCGCATGTAGTCGAAGAGGTAGAAGTGCTCGATCTCCGAAAACAGCGGTCTCATGCGAAGCAGTGGGAAAATTTCACGCTCGTGGCGCGCAATGAAGTCTTGATCGGGTATCTCGTTCCAATACGAGCGCTTGAATTCCATGCCGTACTTTTCGCTGAAGCCTTCAATCTGACCATGCGCGATCATAGGGAGCCCCGGCATGGTGGCCAGCATCGTGGCGACGCCGAAGTATTTATCGCCCTTTCCGAACTGCGCGGCTGCCGTCTGCTCGTCGGGGTTGCTCATGAAATTGACGAAGCGCTTCAGAATGCCACGGTCGAATTCCTGCGTGTTCTTGATGGTCAGCCGGTAGAGGGAGTTTTTCTCGTCCTTGAGCATGTTCATGAAGGCCGAGTTGTACACGCGGTGCATGCCCAGGGTGCGGACGAAATAGCCCTCCATGAGCCAGAACGCCTCGGCGAGGAGGAGCGTGTCGGGCGCCTTCTCCGCGCAGAGGTCCACCACCTCGCGCCAGAACTCGTTCGGCATCGCCCTGTCGAAGGCCTCGTCGCTCATGGCGTGCTCGGAGCGCGAAGGAATCGCGCCACCTGCTCCGGGCGCAGGATACCAGAGGCGGCGGATGTGCTGCTTCGCGAGCACCATCGCCGCATCGAAGCGGATGATGCTAAAGTGTGAGGCTACGTGCAGGATGCGCTCTTTCACCGCCTCGCGCGCTGCGGGATTGAGAAAGTCCAGCTGCGCGGTGTCGTTCCATGGCATGCCCGTGCCGTCGTTCCCATGGTAGATGTAGCGGACCTCCCCGCTGTGCCGGTCGAGCCTCTTGAACACAACCGCGGCGTCGCTGCGGTTAAAGTAATGATCCTCCAGCCAGATGCCGATCGAAGGATCGCTCGAAAGGTCTGGGCCGTTGAAGGTGTAGCCTGGGTATGGGCAGTACGGCAGGCTCATGAAAAGCTCGGGCCTCGTCCTGACCCAGAGCGAGTCGATGCCCGTGTGGTTGGGCACCATGTCCGCCGCCAGCCGGATGCCGTAGCGCCTGCATCGCTCCCTGAAGGCATCCAGGGCTTCCCAACCGCCGATCTCTGGGCTTATCTCATAGTCGAAGAGGGAGTACGCCGATGCCGCAGCATCCGGATTGCCGCAGAGTTCTTTTATTTTTTTGCTCGCGGGGCTCCGCTGCCATATGCCGATGAGCCAGAGCCCGTTGATGCCGCGCTCCGCCATGGTGATGATCTCCTCTTCGGGGATCTGGTCGAGCCGGGATATCTCTTTTCCGTACATCTTGGACAGCTGATCCAGCCACACGAGCGTATTTTTGGCGAGGAGCACGACAGAAGGCATCCAATTCCTGTCTGGGCTGAATTTTTCGTACTCGTGGAGCGTGCTGCGATACTGATACGCCTGTATGGGCCCTGGGCCTGGCGGAAAGCGCGGCGCGGTCTCCTCGTTGATCATATCGATGCCGGCGAGGAGCGCAAGTCGGAAATCCCCCAGAAGATCGCCCCAGTTCTTGATGATCCACTCGAGCTGCGCCCTGAGTGAGGCAGGCGCCTTCCTGGCCGGCTCTCTCAGAAAACTGACAAGGTCGAGGGGTTTGCCACTGTTGTACGAGAGGCCTGGGAGGGTTTTCAGCGCCTCTTCCAGGCGCGCAAACACCTTCAGATATGGTGTCTTCGCGGAGATGGTGCCGGGACTGGTGGTCCCAGAGGGCGACACGCCGTCGTCGAAGAGTATCCGGTAGGAACCGCACGCCGGATTTTCGTTGAAAAGACGGATCAGCATGAGCTGCTCTATGGCGAGTTCGCGGTGGGGCTTTGTTCCTTCTTTGAAGGCGGTGCAGGATTCGAGCCAATCTTCCGGCTCTGCGAGACCCTCGTAAATCGATGCCGGCGGAAATTCGATCGCCAGCTCTTTAAGCACGCGCATGAGCGCGGCCTGCTCTTCCGGAGAGGCAAAGGCCGGGCGCACCATCTGTTCGAGCATTTTTGACCGCTGCGTCCGATACAGCTCGATGATGATCCGCAGTGCCTCATCGATGAGGGCGAGGGCCCGCAGCTCACCCGCAGAAAACTGAAACTTCTGTGCAATGAGGCGCGCCGACACGGCATCGGGGATCGCGATTGCCCCAGAAGGCATCCAGAGGTGTTTAGGAGGCGTATTCTGCGATCGCAAGGTTCTACGTATCTGTAATGCCATTGCTCTGCTCCTATGATAACTATACTCGGTATTCCGCCTGCGGGCAACAAAAGGGCGTGAAAAAATGAGCGTTGTCCGAGAGATACGCCCTATGGTATAATAACATATTCACAGAGGAGGTCATTTTGTCTGGGCAAATCGTGCACGAAAAACGCAAACAGGAGATCTTAGAAAAAGCCCTCGACGTGTTCATCGAGGAGGGCTATGAAGACACGACGTTTCAAAAAATTGCCGAGCGCTGTGGCATAACCCGCACCATCCTCTATCTGTATTTTGACAATAAAAAACAGATTTTTGCCGAGAGCCTCAAGCGTTTTCTTGGCTCGCTCGAATCCGAGATCGCGGTGGTGGCCCACGATGCGCGTGTGGACAGTGGAGAAAAGCTCCTCAAGATCGGCGACATGGTCGTCGAGGCCTGCGAAAAGGAGTCGAAGCTCCTCTCGGTCGTGATGGACTATCTTTTGAGGTTCAAGGCCTCGGGAGGAACCCCAGACGAAAAGGTCCGCCGCAGGACCGTGCGCATGCGTCACATTCTCGCTGACATCGTCATTGAAGGCAAGCGGCGGGGCGATTTTAGCGAGGTATCGTCGGTGAAAGGCACGGTGGAGATGTTCTTTGCCCTGGTGGAGGCGGCCGTGTTCCGCCTCGTGGTGCTCGGGCGGCCGGCGGCCACAGGCCTGCGGGAGGCCCTTTCGCCCTTTGTCCAGAGCATGCGCGGTGCTGCGAAGGCACGCACAGAGCAGTAGGGACTGCGGCCTATGGCGTGCTGCCGCTCAGCGCCATGGTGGCGACAAACAAGGCCATGATAGCGCGCTCCATGATGGAGACTTCGGAGATATACCTGAACGTCATTCCCGGAACTCCCTCTTGAGAGATTCGCGTGATCCCCGCATTGTACGCCGCGAGCGCAGAGAACTCGTCGTCGCTCAGACTGAGGTACTCTTCGAGATGGCTGAGGCCGAGTTCGGCGTTGTGGTAGGGGTCGTAGATGAGTTTGTCGCTTGTTCGTCCGAAGACGGATGAATTCAGCTGAAAGAGGCCGCTGTTGCGCGAGCCAGCGGTGTTCTGGGAACGAGCCTTCGGGTCGTAGCGGCTCTCAACGTAGGCGACGGCAAAGGCAAGGCTGGGCCTCACATTGTGCTCGACAGAATTGTCGAGGATCGCCTTTGCGACATGCTCCGAGTTCGTAATGGCAGAGAAAAACTTCAAGACTTGGTTTTTTGTGTTTGTATTGATGTAGAATTTTAAAATTGGATCATCGCAACTATATGATTTGAAAATATTTATAGAAAAAAATATGCTCGAATTTTTTTTCTTTGAATTCGAATATGATCTTGATTCGAATAACGTTGCTGCCGACGATATCATAAAAAAAGAGGCGATACAGAAGGAGGCCTCAATAACAAGCCTTGCTGCCTTGTGTCTTGCAAAAGAATAAGATTTTTTCCCAGACTCCACTCTGAAAAACCTCCTTAAAAAACAGCGTATTATAAATAATAAATTATACTCTGAATCTATAAAAATAGTAGTGCTCTCATCAAAATAGTCAAGTGGGTTAATTAAGAAATTATTTTAATATTTTTAATATAAAATATTATATAAATAGAAGCAACGCATTCTTAAAAAGACTGGAAACTGGTTTTCATGTGTGATAAGATATATGACCTATGAAGATCGAACCGATCCGCGTCATCGTTACTGGCGGAACTTTTGACAAACATTACGATGAAATAAAGGGCGAGTTGACCTTCGTCGACACACATCTTCCTGAGATACTGAAACGGGCGCGCGTTTCCATCCCTGTCCAGGTCGAACTCAATCAGCTCATCGACAGTCTCTATATGCAGGACGAGAACCGTCGCTCGGTGCTCGAAGCTTGCACGCGGGCGGCCGAGCGGCGCATCATCATTACGCACGGTACCGATACCATGGCGGAGACGGCGCGGCTCATCGGCACTGCGAAGCTCGACAAGACCATTGTGTTGACGGGAGCCATGATCCCCTACAAGATTCTCGATTCCGATGCGCTCTTCAATTTCGGCACTGCCTTCTCGGCTGTTCAGCTTCTGCCGAGCGGCGTCTATATCGCCATGAACGGGCGGATTTTCGACTGGGACAAGGTGCGCAAGAATAAGGCCCAGGGGATTTTTGAAGAAATCGACGACAAAGGATAGGGTATGGCACGGATGAAGGCCCCAGAGAAGCGCGCGCTCATTCTGGAGACGGCGAAGCGCCTTTTTGCCAGTAAAAATGTCGATGTCTCCATGGGTCAGATCGCCGAAGCGATCGGTATCCCTGTGGGCAGCATCTACACGTACTTCGATTCCAAGCAGTCGCTCGTCGAGACCATCATCGAGGAGGGGTGGAACGAGTTCAGGATGTGGACCGAAGAGGGCCTTGCGGTGTACAAGGCTTCCGAACGGACGGCAGACGCGCGGACGCAGTCCCTCAGGGCGCTGTCCTTTCTTGTCAACAGTGCGCTCCCGAAGCTCTTCAGCGATGTCGACCTCATCATGCTCCTGCTCTCGGAGACAGACCAGACCACCAGGCTCGAGGCGAAGCTTCAATATCTTGCCGCCATGATCGCCGACCTCGTGTCCGCGTGTACCGCGCCTTCCATCTCGCCTGTCGATCCTCGACAGTACCACACGGGCATCACTGTGCTGCTGCTCGGTGCGCTCGAGACGCTCAGAATCGCCTCGAAGACCGACATCAAAATCAGCGCCGCCGACATTCTGGCGTTCTTTAAACAAATTGTGGAGAACGCGCTCGGCCAGGCCTTGCCTGATATGGACTGAGCGAGCGGATCCATGGTTTTACCACCCAGGAGGCGAGGCTTCCCAGAGGTCGGATGGCGCGCATGCGCCAGGACACTTCGGAATAATAGTCCTCGAGCGTTTTGCTCCTGAAGAGGAGGGCCGCCTCGGCCTCGTTCGAGTCGGTGAACCACCCGCAGTGAAAATTGCCTTTTGCAAAGAGATCGTCCGGCAAAAATGAGGAACTCCCTAGACCGAAATAGCGCATGAGCCTGTCCAGGTAGGCTCTGTAGGTGGTTCGGCAGCTTGGGCCTCCGCCGATGTTGAACGTGCGTCCGGCGGCCTGGGGCGAATCGCAGGCCCTGGCGAAGGCGCGCCCGGCGTCTTCGGTGTGGACCACCTCGAGGCGGGTCGCTGGCGGCACGTCGTAGAGTTGGGGAGAGAAGGGGAGCCAGTCGCTCGACACGACGTAGGACAGACGGAGGATGGTCCACTCGAGGCCGCTGGCCCGCAGCATCTCCTCGCATTCATGTTTGGTGAGGCCGTAGGTATCGTTCGGCGCGACCGGATCCTGCACCGATATCCAGGGCGTCGCGAGCCTGTCCCCGTAGAGCGCGACACTCGAGGCAAAGATGAAGCGGGGCGCGCGCGGCAAAGCCTTACACAGATCAAGGAGGACCTTCGTGCCGCTTACATTGACGCGCCGGGCGAGTTCGGGGTCGCGGTCGGCGAGGGGTGGGATGATGCCCGCCAGGTGTATCACTGCATCAGGGCCACCGTCGCCGGCCCATGCCAAGGCCTCGGAGAGCGCGCGCTCATCCGTGATGTCCCCATAGAAAACGCTGAGCCGGTACCGCGCATCGCGCAGAAGTTCACGAAGGCGCTTATTTCGCCTTGTCCGGGCAGAGGGATGCTCGTAGATGCAGACCTCGTGCCCATAGGAGAGCAGCGCCCGAACGGTGCTCATGCCGACATTGCCAAAACCGCCTGTTACGAAAACTCGCATATGTTTCTCGCTCCTTGTAATATAATGAATGAACATTCATTCAGCAACAAGAAATTTATAGTGTCTCGAAGCCTGCAGAAAGGGAAGAAAAGCAAGGGATGAAGCAAAGGCTGAGGTTGGGTGCGTTGTAGAAAGAAGAAAGTTCTGGAAACGCCGCTTCCCAACACCTTTAAAAACATCTCCCGAATACCTGCCTCGCTATGCCCTCGCCTAACCCTCCCATCTGCAGGCTTCGGAACACTATA
>JARKOY010000107.1 GCA_029975555.1 Spirochaetia bacterium
TACATAGTGTTCCGAAGCCTGCAGAGGGGATGGTTAAGCGAGGGCATAGCGAGGCAGATATTCTGGAGATATTTTTAAAGGGGTAGGGAAGCGGCGTTTCCAGAACTTTTCATCCAGGGGATCGAGGGACAGGCGAGAGAAGAAGGCACGTTCTCGGAACATCCAGGCTCGTGCGGCGGCCACGTGGTGGGGCGCAATGCCTGCGGCCTGAGCATGGGTGAGGGGCGGGGTGTGCGCCTGTTTGATGCGAAAGGGTTTTGCGTAGTTATGCCAGGCCATGTAGACGCAGAAGCGGTTGAGCATGTTGGCGACATTGCGACAGATGCAGGGGGTTTCTCGGCGATGGGCGGCCTGATCTTTGCGGAGCTCACGATCCATGTAGTTTGCGGCGAACAGGGGGTTGTACCAGGTGCGAGGTTGGGTGGCACTGACGGTGAGGTGGACCACGCGATGCGCCTCATCCTGGTGACGGAAGAGTGCATGCTGGACGAGGGCCCGACGGTACTCCTTTTTTTCGTCGGTGATGAGGATCAGGGGGGAATGCCGCTGTGGGGGGCGTTCTCGGGCGAGGCGGTCAAGCAGGTCTCGGAAGGAGCGCTCGAGGCAGCGAGGCTCGAAGGACCAGGCACGGGAGAGCATGCGCATGCGCTGCTGTTGAGCGGGGGTGGTTCTGCCGCTGCGGCGGAGGGTGGCGTGGGTGGCGGCGAGGACAAAGAGGGAGTCGGCGGTGACGGCGAGGGTGATGTTGTTGGGGAAGTACTGGGAGACATCGAAGGAGACGAAGCCGTCGAGGCAGATGGCCTCATGGGGATGGGCAAAGCGGCGCACACGGCTGTGGACTGCCAGGGCCTGACGGGAAAGCCGGTCGATACGGTTTTGGATGGTGGCACAGGAGGCGTGGAAGGATCGGGACAGGGCACGGATGCTCATGGACGAGCTGAGGAGCACTTCGAGCTGGAGGTAGGAGACTGTCCGTTTGGCGAAGTAATCGAGGCTGAAGGTTTGGGTGGAGAAATATGTGCCGCAGGCGCGACAACGAAAACGCTGGACCTTGCCGAAGGTCTTCGTCGGGTAGAAGCCGGCAGCCACATACCACTTCCCGGCGGGTGCCTGGTGATGGTAGCCACAGTCTTTGTTGGGACAGAAAGGAATCTGGTGCATGGATTCTCCTCCTCCTTTCTACTTCGCACCAAACCTCAGCCTTTGCTTCATCTTTCTCTGCAGGATTCGAGACACTATA
>JARKOY010000117.1 GCA_029975555.1 Spirochaetia bacterium
CGACCTGACGACCTACGAGGGCTGGGAACTCATCAAGGGCGCAACGGTGGCTGATGTCACTGCCACCGGCAGCGCTTTCACTCTGGGCAACCCAACGACCGCTACCACCTTGGCGGGTGGCAGCGTGACCACGAGCCTGCCAATCGGCTTCTATCTGGTCACTGAGACCGATCCGGGCAACAACAACATCACCACCCCGGTCGCGCCGTTCCTAGTGAGCCTGCCGTACCCGAACAGCGCTGACTGGATCTATGACGTTCATGTCTACCCGAAGAACCTTGTCGATGACACCGACATCACCAAGACAGTCGCCATCCCCAATCAGGTTGTGCTGCCTGATGGCACGGTTGTGACCGATGACACGCTCGTGGACTGGACGATCACTGTTCCGGTTCCGGCGGCCTCCAAGTACACGACGTTCATCGTGAGCGATCCGCTGGACGCTCGCCTCACCTATGACTCGATCAAGGTCTCCATCGGTGGCACTGAGTTGCTGGAGGGCACAGATTACGACGTCACCGGCAACATCGTTGTGACGTTCAGGGATCCGGGTCTCGGCAAGCTCGTCGCTGGAACCTCGGTTGTGCTGGTCCTGACCACTGAGGTCGACGGTAGCGGCATCATTCCGAACACCGTGTCGGCTGTGGTCAACAACTTCAACACCACGATCGATCCCAGGACAACCCCGAGCACGAACTGGGCTCCGCTGAAGGTCATCAAGCAGGATGACGACAATGAGAAGCTTCTCAAGGACGCCGAGTTCGAGATCTACCTGTCGAACAAAACCACCCAGGTTGGTACCGCTGCCTACACAACTGATAGCAACGGTGAGATCAACGTGACCTTGTGGGTCGGCAACAATGACGACATCACCGAGACCTACTGGCTGAAGGAAACCAAGGCGCCGGCCGGCTACACCACACCAATCGGTGATGCCGCTTGGACCCAGGTGGACTTGGTCGCAGGAGCTACCGAGGTCGTCACCAAGACCATCTACAACGAAAAGCGGATCGGCCCGGGCCTGCCGCTGACCGGTGGCCAGGGGACGATGCTCTTCCTCATCGCCGGTGTTGCGATCATCGGTGCTGCAGGTGGCACGCTGATCTTCCGCAAGGCTCGCGCCTGATCGCGGAGGACATGCGTCCTAGCTCG